>NZ_JBYRJB020000001.1:202561-526578 GCF_058349865.2 Microbacterium altimontanum
CCGCGTTGCACCGGTTGACCGAGGGACAACTCGGCAAACCAAGGGACAACTCGGCCAACCAAGGGACAACTCGGCAAACCAAGGGACAACTCGGCCAACCAAGGGACAACTCGGCCAACCAAGGGACAACTCGGCCAACCGAGGGACAACTCGGCCAACCAAGGGACAACTCGGCGAACCAAGGGACAACTCGGCCAACCGAGGGACAACTCAGCGAACCGAGGGGCAACTCGGGGAATAGGCTCGGTCCGTGGACTTCGCCGAGCCGATCACCCTGGAGAACGCGTACGTGCGGCTCGAGCCGCTGAGCGCCGAGCACACCGACGACCTCCCACAGGCGGCTGCCGGACTCGAGGGAGCCTGGTACACGTCCATCCCGACGCCGGACGGCGTGCCGGACGAGATCGCGCAGCGGCTCGCGTGGCACGCCGAGGGGCACATGAACCCGTTCGCCGTACGCCGACTCTCGACCGGACGCGTCGTCGGCATGACGACGTTCTGCCACATCGACCAGCCGAACCGCCACGTCGAGATCGGCTACACGTGGATCTCCCCCGACTCGCACGGCACGGAGGTCAACCCGGCCGCGAAGCTGCTGCTGCTCGCGCACGCGTTCGAGCGGTGCGACGCGATCGCCGTCGAGTTCTGCACGCACTGGCACAACCGTCAGTCGCGGGCGGCGATCGAGCGCCTCGGGGCGAAGTTCGACGGCGTGCGTCGCAACGCCCGCATGATGCCCGACGGCTCGCTGCGCGACACCGTGATGTACTCGATCCTGCCGCACGAGTGGCCGGCCGTACGGATGGGCCTGCTCGCCCGACTCGAGCGCCACTGACCTTTCCGGTTCGGGGCGGATCGCTGCACGGAAGGCCGCAGGGAGCCGCCCCGGATGCAGAATCCCGCCCCGAACGCAGGGCACCCGTCGACCTCGCTGAGCCACCCGTTCGGGGCACGTCGCTGCACGGGAGGCCGCAGGAAGCCGCCCCGGACGCAGAAAAGCCGACCCGACGGGCCGGACGAGCCGCTCGACCGGGGCTCAGCCGTCGATCACGGCGACGAGCTCGTCGAGGAACGACGAGAAGTCGGTGCCGCGCCGAACGATGCGCTGCACCGAGTCGTGCTCGCTGAACACCTCGACCAGCTGCTCGAACACCGTCTGGAACGCCTCCCGGTCGGCTTCCGAGAACGCGACCATCGCCACGACCTGCACCCGCGTGTCGCCCCAGGCGATCGACGGATCGGCGATGCCCACCGCGATCACGGTGCGGGTCGCGGTCATCCCGATCGCATGCGGAACGGCCAGCGCATCCGTGAACGCCGTCGACGACAGCCGCTCCCGCTCGAGGGTCCGCTCGACGTAGTCGTCGTCGATCACGCCCTGCTCGACGAGCGTCACCCCGAGCGTGCGGATCGCGTCCTCGGCAGACTGGTCGCGCAGCTGCGGCACGAACGCCGCGGCATCGAAGTAGCGCTCGAGCTCCCGGCGCAGCCGCGCCAGACGCCGTGACCGGCGGATGCGGGATGCGGCGGCCTGCACGCGGTCGACGTCGGCCTCGGTGAGGAACGGCTGGATGCGCACCACCCGCTCCCCCGCGAGCGGGGCATCGATCGTGGTGAGCACGAGATCGGTGTCGATCGCGTCCCAGTCCGGGTCCATCCGCGACTCGAGTCCGACGACCTCGATCGCCTGCCCGAGCGACCGGTCGACGCTCGAGCGCAGCAGCTCGTGCAGTTCGTAGTAGCCGGGGCACACGATCGTCGCGGTGAGCAGCTGCTCGGCCCGGCGGCTCCGCTCGAGCCGCCCGCCCACGTGCATCGCGATGTACGCGATCTCGTCGTCCGGCACGGTGATCCCGAGCCGATCGCGCAGGCCGCTCGCGATCGACACTGCGATGTCGAAGATCATCGGATACGCCGACTTCAGCGACCGGGTGAGCGGATTGCGCGACCACGCCTCCTCCTCGGCCCGCTGTCTCAGGTTCTGCACGTGCATCGCCAGCCGCCGGATGAAGTCGTCGTGGACGATGTCGACGAGGAACTCCTCGGCCGCCTGGGTCACGAGGTCCCGCACCGTCTGCTCCACCTCGGGGTCCAGCGGTGGACGGGATGCGTCGGGCACGGCCGGTCCGGGAGTGACGAACCGGGTCAGCACGAGCGTCGCCAGGTGCTGTCGGTCGCCGGTTCCCAGCCGCACGCCGAGGTAGTCCGCGACGAGGTCGCCGAGCACGGCGCTGATCTCCTCGACCGCCGGCGCCGTGTCGGCGTGGGCGCCCTCGAGGGGCCTGCCCTGGGCGACCCGGTCGGCGGCGATCGCGATGTGCATCAGGACGTCGGCGATGCCGAGCTCGTTGACGAAGTACCCGCGCCGGCCGATCTCGGCGCGCAGCGCCGCCTCGAAGGGCCCGAACGCGTCGGCGCCGGGCGAGTCGTCGCCGAGGGCACGCCGCAGCGCCCGCGGATCGAAGCCGCCCGCCTCCGTCTCCTCGTGCACGAGGCGGCTCAGCAGCCGGCGCTGCGCGCCTTCGGTGCCGCTGAGCTGCGCCCGCGCAGCCGAGCGCTCGAGCACGAGCGACGTTCCGCCGAGAAGCCCCCGCACGCGCGCCAGGTCGGCTTCGAGCGTGGCATCCGAGACGTGCAGCGCGTCGGCCGTCGCATGCACATCGATGCCGTCGGGGGCGTCGAGCAGCCGGCGCACGAGCCGGTGAAGGCGATCGCGCGGGGTCCCGGCATCCGGATCCACCCGCAGCGCGAGCGCGCCGTCGGTCCCGGCCCGGTAGCCCAGGGGCCCCGACTCGACGGCCGATCCCGCCCCGACCCGCGCATTCAGCGCGGTGACGTACGAACGCACGCTGCGCGGGGTGACGCCGAGCACATCGGCGAGGCGTGCGGCGGTGACCCAGTCGCCGTCGCGCACGAGCAGCGCCATCAGGCGATCCTGTCGTGCCCTCGTCACCGCCGACCTCCCTGTTGTGGCTGGCCCCAGTCAACCATGCCCCCGGCGGCGGACGGCCGGGCGCCGCTCGCGTTTCCGTGCGACGGGGCGCCGCGGGGGTTTCGGTGCGGTGGAGCGCCGCGCGAGCTCTCGTGCAGCGGAGCTGCGGGGTTTCCGCCCCTGCGGAAACAGATCTGGTTGCCGCCGGCAGAACCGCCTCGCCAGAATGACGGCAGGAGGACGGTCGATGAGGATCATCGTGATGTGCGCGGCGGGCGCGTCGAGCACCTTCGTCGCACAGCGGCTGCGCGGCGCGATCGCCGAGAGTGGCCGCGCGGACACGGCACAGGCGGTTCCGCTGTCCTCCATGCCGGGATGCCTCGACGACGCCGACGTCCTCCTCATCGGTCCGCATCTTGCCGCCCAGGCCGAGGCCATCACACGGGAGGCCGCCGCACACGGGGTGGCAGTGGCGGTGCTCCCGGCCGACATCTTCGGCGATCGCGACGGCCACCGGGCGCTGCAGGCCGCGGCCGACGCCGGCGCCGGTGCCGGAGGCCCCATCGAACCGGTACGCATCCCGCTCACGCACGACGAGAGGAACGAGAGATGACACAGGCGACGAGGACGGTCCGGATCGGATCGGCGCACGGGCTGCACGCCCGCCCCGCCAAGCTCTTCGCACAGGCGGCGAAGGAGGCCGGCATCCCGGTGACGGTCGCGAAGGGCGACGCCAAGCCGGTCAACGCCGCCAGCATCCTCGGCGTGATCTCGCTCGGCGTCGAACAGGGCGACGAGGTCACGCTCACCGCCGACGGCGACGGCGCCGAGGGCGTGCTCGACACGCTCGCCGACCTGCTGACCACCGACCACGACGCGCAGTGACCGACATGGGCACGATCAGCGGCGTGGGAATCGGGATGGGCATCGCCCAGGGCCCGGTCGCGCGCATGGCCGACCCGCTTCCCGCGCCGGTCGACGAAGCGAGCACGCGCACCACCGACGAGGAGACCGCACGCGTGCACGAGGCGCTCGCGGCGGTCGCCCGCGAGCTCACCGAACGCGGCGAGAAGGCCGGCGGGCTCGCCCAGGAGGTTCTCGAGGCGCAGGCGATGATGGCCGAGGATCCGTCGCTCGCCGACGAGATCGACGCCCGCATCGCCCAGGGCAAGACCGGGGAGTGGGCGGTGCACGACGCGTTCGCCTCGTTCCGCGACACCCTCACCGCGATGGGCGGCTACCTCGGCGAGCGCGCCGCCGATCTCGACGACGTCGCCCAGCGGGTCCGCGCATCGCTCGGCGGCCTGCCCGCGCCGGGCGTGCCAGAGCCGGGCCATCCGTTCGTCCTCGTCGCGCGCGACCTCGCGCCCGCCGACACCGCGCTGCTCGACCTCGACAGCGTTCTCGCCCTCGTCACCACCGACGGCGGCCCGACCTCGCACACCGCGATCCTCGCCCGCGAGAAGTCGATCGTCGCCGTCGTGGGCGCGCGTGACGCCGCAGAACTGGCCGACGGCCAGACGGTGATCGTGGATGCCGCGGCCGGCGCTGTAATCACCGAACCGAGCGCCGAGCAGCTGGCCGACGCCGAGCGCCGGGTCGCGGAGCGTGCGGCGGCAGCGGCGGCCCCCCTCGCGCCCGGCGCGCTCAAGGACGGCACGGCGGTGCCCCTGCTCGCGAATCTCGGCAAGCCGGGCGACGCCGAGGCGGCACGCGCGCTCGGCGCCGAGGGCGTCGGTCTGTTCCGCACCGAGTTCCTGTTCCTGAGCGCGGACGAGGCGCCGTCCGTCGCGGCGCAGCAGGCGGAGTACGAACAGCTGCTCGCCGGGTTCGCCGGAACGAAGGTCGTCGTGCGGCTGCTGGATGCCGGCGCCGACAAGCCGCTGAAGTTCCTGAACGACGCCGAAGAGGAGAATCCCGCCCTCGGCGTGCGAGGCCTTCGGGCGCTGCGGGCGCGGGAGAACATCCTCCGCGACCAGCTCACGGCGCTCGCCCAGGCCGACGCCGCCACCCGCGAACGCGGCGAGGGCGCCGACCTCTGGGTCATGGCGCCGATGGTCGCCACCGTCGAGGAGACCCGCTACTTCACCGACCTCGCGCACGAGCACGGCATCGCCACCGCGGGCGTCATGATCGAGATCCCCGCGGCGGCCCTGCTCGCCGACCTGGTGCTCGCCGAGGCCGACTTCGCCTCGATCGGCACGAACGACCTCACGCAGTACACGATGGCCGCCGATCGCGTGCTGGGATCGGTGGCCGGATACCAGGATCCGTGGCATCCCGCGGTGCTGCGCCTCGTGCACGACGTGGGCGCGGCCGGCGGCTCGCTGCGCAAGCCCGTCGGCATCTGCGGCGAGGCCGCCGCCGACGCGCTCCTCGCGCTCGTGCTCGTCGGCCTCGGCGCGACGAGCCTGTCGATGGCGCCCGCGGCGCTCGCTGACGTGCGCGCCCTGCTCGCCCAGCACACACTCGACGACGCTCGACGCGTCGCACAGGCAGCCCTGGCCGCGGAGGACGCGGCCTCGGCGCGCGCGGCCGCCCGGGCCGCCGCATCCTCCCCCGACGACGGCGCGAGCCGTCGCACCCAAGAGAAAGAGACACGGCAATGACAACGGCGTCCGTTCCCGCAACGCAGAGGGGTGGGGCACGAGTCCACATCCAGCGTTTCGGCACCTTCCTGTCCGGCATGATCATGCCGAACATCGCGGCGTTCATCGCCTGGGGATTCATCACCGCGTTCTTCATCACCACCGGATGGCTCGGATGGTGGAGCCCGGTCGCGCCGATCCTCGGCGGCTGGGGCAACGCGAACGAGGTCGGCTGGCAGCACGCGATGACCCAACTGGCCCAGGCCGCAGAGGGCGGGGCGACGTTCCCGCAGTACGTCGGCCTGGTCTCCCCGATGATCACCTACCTGCTCCCGCTGCTGATCGCGAACACCGGCGGCCGGATGGTCTACGGCGAGCGCGGCGGCGTCGTCGCGTCGATCGCGACGGTGGGTGTGATCGTCGGCACGACCATCCCGATGTTCCTCGGCGCGATGGTCATGGGACCGCTCGCGGCCCTGCTGACCAAGTGGATGGACCGGATCTGGGACGGCAAGATCAAGCCCGGGTTCGAGATGCTGGTGAACAACTTCTCGGCCGGCGGCCTCGGCATGATCCTCGCCGCACTCGGGTTCTTCGTGTTCGGACCGGTCATGACCTGGCTGAGCAACGGCCTCGGCGCGATCGTCGACTTCCTCGTCGCGCACGGCGTGCTGCCGCTGCTGTCGATCATCGTCGAGCCCGCGAAGATCCTGTTTCTGAACAACGCGATCAACCACGGCGTGTTCACGCCGATCGGCACGCAGCAGGCGCTGGAGTTCGGCCGCTCGATCCTGTTCCTCGTCGAGGCGAACCCCGGCCCGGGTCTCGGCATCCTGCTGGCCTTCACGTTCTTCGGGGTCGGGACCGCGCGTGCGTCGGCACCGGGTGCGATCATCATCCAGTTCCTCGGCGGCATCCACGAGATCTACTTCCCGTACGTGCTGATGAAGCCGATCCTCGTGATCGCGGCCATCGCGGGCGGGATGACGGGCGTCGCCACCAACGCGATCTTCGGCAGCGGCCTTCGCGCGCCCGCGGCGCCGGGATCGATCATCGCCGTGCTCATCCAGACCTCGAGCGACAGCAACTTCGGGCCCGGATGGGGATACGTCGGGGTGGTCCTCTCGGTGATCCTGGCGGCGCTCGTGTCGTTCCTCGTGTCGGCGCTGTTCCTGCTGCGCACGCGGAAGCGCGACCTCGCCACGGAGGGTGCCGGCGACCTGTCGGCCGCCATCGCACAGACCGAGGCGAACAAGGGCAAGTCGTCCGATGCCCTGGCCGGGCTGCGCGCGTCTGCCACGAGCACCGCTGCGGCGACGGGCACCACCGTGCCCGACGAGGTGACGGCCGGTGGTGTGGCCGCCGGGGCGGTCCTCACCGGCAAGCGCGTCGACAACGTCGTGTTCGCCTGCGACGCCGGAATGGGGTCGTCGGCGATGGGCGCGAGCGTGCTGCGCAACAAGATGAAGAAGGCGGGTGTGGAGGGCGTGACGGTCGTCAACAAGGCCATCGCGAACCTCGACGACTCGGCCGATCTGATCATCACGCAGAACCAGCTCACGGACCGCGCACGGCAGAAGGCGCCGGACGCGATCCACGTGTCGGTGGACAATTTCATGAACTCGCCGAAGTACGACGAGGTCGTCGACCTGGTGCGCGAGCAGCACCGGTCGCAGGAGTAACCGAGACCGCCGCGGGGTCGGGCAGGCGCGATGCCCCCGATCCCGCGGCCCTTCGGCTCTCGGCCGCGGCATCCGTTCCGACCATGGGGTTCGAGACGATCGAGGGCCGACCCCCTGGATCCGGGCGTCGGGTCGAGACATCCGGTTCGGCAACAACGACAGGACAGGAGAACGGACATGGCACGCGAAGTCCTCGCCCTCGGGCAGGTGCGCATCCACGCGGCGAGCGCGACGCAGGAGGAGGCGATGAAAGAGGCCGCCGACATCCTCGAGGCTGCGGGCGCCGTCACCGGCGCCTACTTCGACGCGATGCAGCAGCGCGAGCAGACCGTGTCGACGTACATGGGCAACGAGCTGGCGATCCCGCACGGCACGAACGAGACGAAGGATGCCATCCTCGACTCGGCGCTGTCGTTCGTCCGGTACGACGGCGGCGTCGACTGGGGCGGGGAACCCGTCACGTTCGTCGTGGGAATCGCCGGCAAGGGCGACGAGCACCTGGAGATCCTCTCGCAGATCGCCATCCTGTTCTCCGATGACGACGAGGTCGCCCGGCTGAAGGCGGCGACGACGCCGGAAGACCTCTTCGCCCTGCTGTCGAGCGTCAACGAATCATGAAGGCCGTGCACTTCGGCGCCGGCAACATCGGGCGCGGATTCGTCGGGCTGCTCCTGCACGAGGGGGGTTACGAGCTCGTGTTCTCTGATGTCGCAGCCGGCCTGGTCGACGCGATCAACGCCGTCGACTCCTATGTCGTGCACGAGGTCGGCACCCAGGGGCGGGATGTCGAGGTCACCGGGTTCCGCGCGATCAACAGCGCCGAGAACCCGGATGCCGTGGCCGACGAGGTCGCGACGGCAGAGGTCGTGACGACCGCGGTCGGGCCGACCATCCTGCGCTTCGTCGCACCGCTCGTGCTGGAGGGGCTCCGGCGCCGCTCGCCGGACGCACCGCCGCTGCAGGTCATGGCGTGCGAGAACGCGATCGGGGCGACCGACGTGCTGCGCGACGAGATCGAGGCGGCCGCCGGAGACGACTGGTCGACGCTCGCCGGGCGGGCGGTGTTCGCGAACACCGCGGTCGACCGGATCGTGCCCGGCCAGCCGGAGGGCGGCGGCGTCGACGTCACCGTGGAGCCGTTCTACGAGTGGGCGATCGAGCGCCCGCCGTTCGGCGAGAACCCGCCGCACATCCCCGGCGCGCACTTCGTGCCGGAGCTCGCGCCGTACATCGAGCGGAAGCTGTTCACCGTGAACACGGGCCACGCTGCGACCGCGTACTTCGGCGCGCGGGCCGGGGTGGAGCGCATCTCCGACGCGCTCGCCGTTCCGGAGATCGAGGCGGCCGTCGCGGCGGCGCTCGAGGAGACGTCGGCGCTCCTCACCGCGAAGCACGGGCTCGACCCGGCCGAGCTGGCGGAGTACCGCGCGACGATCCTGGAGCGGTTCCGCAACCCGGCGCTGCCTGACACGGTGTGGCGGGTGGGACGCCAGCCGCTGCGCAAGCTCTCGCGGCACGAGCGGTTCATCGGCCCGGCGGCGGCCGCGGCCGAGCAGGGGCTCGCCGTCGACGCGCTGCTGGCGGCGGTCGCGGCGGCGCTGGAGTTCGCCGATCCCGAGGACGTGCAGGCCGTCGACCTGCAGCGCATGCTGCGCGAGCAGGACGCCGACGACTTCACTGCCGAGGTGACCGGCCTCGAGCCGTCCGACCCGCTCTACCCCCGGGTGCGCGAGGTGGTGGTGGCCCGTCAGGCCGCGCTGTAGGCCGGGCAGGCTCTGGTCGCGTCTGCGGTGCGTCCGCTGGCTGGCGCGCGTCGGTCGATTCACCGGAGGGATGCGTCGGCCGGCCGGCCGGATTGGGGCGGCTTTCTGTGCCAGCGTGTGCAGGGAACCGCCCCGAATGCATGGATCCGCCCCAAACCGGGGAGTGGCCGCCCAGCAGAAGGGACAGCGTCGCATTTCACGACACGCTCGGCGGGACGATGCCGAACGCCGCGAGCCGACGTCCCAGCGTCTCGGCGGTGCGAAGATGGGCCCATCCCCACCGCGCGAATCGACGCTGCGTCGTTCCGCGGATCCAGTCCTCACGTTGCTTCTCCGCGTCGAACACCTGCGCCGTCGTGCGCCCGTCGAGCATCTTCCCGTCGATGTACTTGATGGTGCCGTCGAATTCACCCAGGCCCTCGGCTTCCACGTCGTCGAAAGCGAAGTCGACCCAGTACCACTGACCCTGCGGCCCTCGGACGCCCACTTGCAATCGCACCCGCGTGAAGCCGAGTTCAGCGATCCGAATCCGGCTGATGCTCTCGCCCGGCAGCTGTGCGCGGCCATCGGCGAATTCCAGAACGCGCTCGGCACGCCGCGCTCCGTGCGCAGACCTGTGCGCGATTGCGCGCGCAGCGCTTCGGAATTCCTCAGCGCGGTCGCTCAGATACACACCGTTACGGGGAACCGACATGCGGCGGAAGGCTGCATCCGCCGTCACGATGGCCTGTTCCGCTGTCGCCGTTCTTGCCATATCAGCCACCGTTCGCGCTAGCGTCGTGCAGTGAAGCCCCTGCACGACGACAACGTCTTCCGGCGACAGTTCTCCACGGTGTCGCACGGTGCCCATGGCGGCACCCGGACGTGTCGTGCTGACGATGATGTGCACCCGGTCTGGGTCGCTCCGATACAGCGGCAGACCGTGGATCGCCGCCGCTGTCTCGTGCGAGAAGACGACGTCGCCCGCCGAGATGAGCTGCAGTGCTCGGGCCCTCGCCACGACCCGCTCCTCGGGCGTTGTGGCACGCCAATCATCCGCTGGCGTGTAGACGCCGGCTCTTAACCGCACGAGTGCGTCGGGGGAGCCGTCGGCACGATACGCGCCCCGATGGGAGCGCACGACACCCATGTTGCTGCTGAGGAGGATCCGTGAGCTCGCCATCACCATAGCCTGCAGACGCCCAAGCTGCCTCGGTCACCGTCAACCTGATCTGTGGGAAGTCAATCACTACGGCGCCATCCTCTCGACCTGGGGAGGCGCCGATCAGCGCCGCCAGTCGACGTTCGGGGCGGATCTCTGCATAACACCCCGCACAGATCCGCCCCGAACGCAGAGGAGCGCCCCAAACCGAGCGGAGTGGATGGTCAAGACGGGCGGCTCGAGCGCGACGACGGGTCGGCCGGGCGGGTCAGGCGGCCTTGACCCGAGGGTCGACGAAGCCGTACAGCAGGTCGACGACGAAGTTCGCGAAGACGATGAGGAACGCCGAGAACAGCGTGAACCCGATCACGAGCTGCAGGTCCACGGTGTGCACGCCGTCGATGAGCAGCGCCCCGAGGCCCTGCATCGAGAACACCTTCTCGGCGATCACCGTGCCGCCGAGAAGCCCGCCGAGGTCGAGGCCGAAGATCGTCACGACCGGGATGATGGCGTTGCGCAGACCGTGCCGCATCACGACGCGACTCTCGCGCAGCCCCTTGGCCCGTGCCGTGCGGATGTAGTCCTGCCCCATCGTCTCGATCATCTCGCCACGGGTCAGCCGGGCGTAGATCGCGGCACTGATGAACGCCAGAGTGCACCACGGCAGCACGAGATGCAGAAACCACTGCACCGGGTCCTCGGTGAACGGCACATACCCTCCGGTGGGCAGCCACTGCAGCGTGAAGCCGAAGAGCAGGATGGCCAGCAGCCCGACCAGGTAGCTCGGCGCCGACACGCCGGCGATGGCCCCGGTCATGACCGTGCGGTCGATCCACGTCCCGCGCCGCAGCCCCGAGACGACTCCCCCGGCCACGCCGATGAGCAGCCACAGCACCGCCGCCCCGACGGCGATCGACGCCGACACCGGGAAGCGCGACGCGATCAACTCCGTCACCGACGCGTTCTGCTGGAACGAGTAGCCGAAGCAGGGCGCGTCGCACACCACCGCGGCATCCCCCGACCCGAAGGTCCGGCCCGCGACGATCCCCCACAGGAAGTCGCCGAGCTGCTGCCACCACGGCAGGTTGGTGCCCATGAACTCCTTCGCACGCTCGAGGTTCTCGGGCGTGCAGGGCTTGCCGCAGCTCAGCTGCGCGGGGTTGGTGGGAAGCAGATAGAACACGGCGAACGAGATCACCGCGACCACGACCAGCACGATGATCATGCCCGCCAGGCGTTGCAGCACGAACCGGGTCATCGGGTCGCCCCCTTCGGATCGAGCGCGTCGCGCAGCCCGTCGCCGAGGACGTTGAACGCCAGCGTGATGAGGAACAGCGCTGCACCGGGGAACACGAGGTACAGGGGCGTGATCTGCACCCAGCCCACGGCCTCGCCGATCGTGCGGCCCCAGCTCGGCGTCGGCGGCGGAACGCCCACGCCGAGGAACGACAGCGCCGCCTCGAATCCGATCATCGACGGGACCATGATCGTCGTGTAGACGATGATGGTCGCGCTCACGTTCGGCAGCACCTGCGTGAACGCCACCCGCCACCCACCGGCGCCCATCGCGGTCGACGCGGTGACGAACGCGCGCTCGCGCAGCGACAGCACCTGGCCGCGCACGACACGGGAGATCGACGGCCAGCCGAAGAACCCGATGATGAGGATCATGAACAGCGGCCGCGGAAAGGCCGTCGGCACGATCGCCGTCAACGCGATCATGAACACCAGCACCGGGAAGCCGAACATCACGTCGACGACGCGGCTCGCGAGCTTGTCGTACCACCCACCGAAGAAGCCGGTCGTGACGCCGACGAGCACGCCGATCAGCACCGAGAGCACCGTCGCGCTGATGCCGACGAGCAGCGAGATGCGCGCGCCGTACACGACGATCGAGAACAGGTCGCGTCCGGTGAGCGGCTCGACGCCGAACCAGTGCGTGGGGCTGATCCCACCGCCCCAGCCGATCGGGGCGCCGGAGTCGTCGAGACGGTCGAGATGGTAGGTGTACGGGTTCTGGCCGGTGATGCCGGCGAGCGCCGGGGCGAACACCGCTGCCAGCACGAAGATCACGATGATGACCGCCCCCGCGCACGCCCACGGGTCGCGCAGCACGGAGCGTGCGATGTGCCGGAAGCCGGTGCGCCGCGACGGGATGCCCGTGCCCTCGATCGTGTTCGCCGTGGTCATGCGACGGCCTCCGCATCCGTCAGCAGCCGGAACGCCCTGCGGCGCTCACGCTGCACCACGGGGTCGGCCACGGGGGCCGCGGCCAGCAGCCGCTGCGTGTACGGGTCGGCGGGGTGCGCGAGGATCTCGCGGGCCGGTCCGGCCTCGACGATGCGGCCGGCCCGCATGACGGCGACGTCGTGCGCCACCTCCTGCACGACGGCGAGGTCGTGGCTGATGAACAGCGAGGCGAAGCCGAACTCGTGCTGCAGCTCGACGAACAGCTGCAGCACCTGCGCCTGCACCGACACGTCGAGCGCGCTCGTGGGCTCGTCGGCGATCAGCAGCACCGGGCGCAGGGCGATGGCGCGCGCGATCGCGACGCGCTGACGTTGCCCGCCCGACAGCTCGTGCGGGTAGCGCTCCGCGAACGACGCGGGAAGACGCACGGCGTCGAGCAGCTCCGCGACCCGCGCTCGCTGCCGCTCGGGCGACAGCTCCCCCTGCAGCCGCAACGGCTCGGCGATGGCGCGGCCGATCGTCGAGCGCGGGTTGATCGACGAGGCCGGGTCCTGGAACACGTACCCGATCCCCCGCCGCACCCGGCGCAGGGTGCGACGGGATGCCGTGGCGAGGTCGACTCCACCGACCACCACGGAGCCCGACGCGACCGGCACGAGGCCGGCGAGCGCCCGGCCCAGCGTCGACTTGCCCGATCCCGACTCGCCGACGAGTCCGAACGTGCGGCCCGCGTCGATCGTGAAGCTCGCGTCCTCGACGGCGTGCACCGTGCGGCGGCCCCAGCCGGTCGCGCCGTACACGATCGAGGCGTCCCGGACGGCGACGACGGATGCGGCGGCCCCGCCGCCGTCCCCCGGCAGCTGCTCGCTCCGGTCGAGGCGCGGCACGGCGCTCAGCAGCTCACGCGTGTAGGCGGCCTGCGGTGCCCGGAACAGCGTCTCGGCGTCGGCCCGCTCCACCACGGCGCCGGCGCGCATCACGACGACGTCGTCGGCGATGTCGGCGACGACGCCCATGTCGTGCGTGATCAGCAGCACCGCCACGCCGCGCTCGTCGCAGAGCCGGCGGATGAGGTCGAGGATTCCGGCCTGCACCGTCACGTCCAGTGCCGTGGTCGGCTCGTCGGCGATCAGCACGGCCGGGTCGCACGAGATCGCCATCGCGATCATCGCGCGCTGCAGCTGCCCGCCGCTGAGCTCGTGCGGATGCGAGCGCGCCACGCGGTCGACGTCGCGGATCCCCACGGCGGCCAGCAGCTCGCGCACCCGCTCCTGGACATGGCCGCGGGGCATCCGGGTGTGCGCGGTGAGCGCCTCGGCGATCTGCCACTCGATCGTGTAGACCGGGTCGAACGCGTTCATCGGCTCCTGGAAGATCGTGCCGATCCTCCCACCGCGCACGGCGCGCAGGGTCGCCGCCGACGCGCCGACGAGCTCCTCTCCGTTCAGGCGGATGCTGCCGCCCACACGCGCCGTCGAGGGCAGCAGTCCCAGCACCGACATCGCCGTGACGGACTTGCCCGAGCCCGACTCGCCGACGAGCGCCAGGACGCGGCCCGGATACAGGTCGAAGCCCACACCGTCGACGACGGTGCGGGCGGCCGCACGGGTGTCGGTGCTGTCGGCGAATGCGATGTGCACCGCATCCGCCGACAGCACCGGCATGTTCTCGTCCGTCACTGCTTGAGCGTGACCGTGAGGTAGTTCGGATAGGCGGGGAACGAGGCGACGAAGAAGTTCTCCACGTCGCTGCCGCGCAGGAACGACTGCTTCGAGTAGGTGAGCGGCACGACCGGCGCATCCTGCATGATGCGCTTGTCGGCCTGTGCCCACAGGGCCTGCGCCTTCTCCTGGTCGACCTCCGCCGTGGCCTGGGCGATCAGCTTGTCGACGTCGGGGTTCGAGTAGCGGGCGAGGTTGTATCCGCCGCCGCCGATCTGGCTCGAGTCGAACAGCGGCTGGATGTTGCCGTTCGCGCTCGGGAAGTCAGGCTGCCATCCGCCGAGAATCAGGTCGTAGTCGGGGTTGTCGCCGGTCGCGTCGGTGTACATCGTGTTGACGTCGAGCGGCTTGATCGTGACCTTGATGCCGGCGCGCTCGATGCCCTGCTGCAGGGCCTGCGCCTGCGCCTGGCTGGAGCTGTCGTTGGCGGCCCACAGGACGAGGGACAGGTCGGATGCGTGGCCGGCCTCGCTCAGCAGCTGCTTGGCCTTCGCGACGTCGCCGTCATCGCCGGCGGGATACAGGTCGTACTCCTGGCGGCCCGGGATGCCGGGGGTGATGAGCGTCGTCGCGCGGATGGCGGCCTGGCTTCCGCCCTGCGCGATGATGAACGCCTTCGGGTCGACGGCGTACTCGATCGCCTGACGCACCTTGAGGTCCTTCAGCGCGCCGCGCTGGGTGTTCATCGCGAGGTAGTTGATCGGGCCGGCGTCACTCGTGGCGAGACGCTTCTTGGCGTCGGGGTTCTTGTTCACGAGGTTGAGCTCGGCGGCGCCGAGGTAGGTCGCGAGGAACGACGTCTTCGCGCTTCCTGCGTCGCTGACCAGCGTCTGCGTGCTGGTCGAGACATCCTGGCTCTCCTTGAACACGATCTTGTCGGGACCCGCGGTGCGCACGGGGTCGGTGCTCTTGTCCCAGTTCGTGTTGCGCACGAGCTCGAGCGCGGTGCCCTGCTTGTTCGACGAGACCTTGTAGGGCCCCGTCGCGATCGGGTTCTCGCCGTACGTCTGCGGGTTGTCCTTGGCCTTCGGCACCGGCGCGAACGCGGGCATCGACGCGATCCACGGCCAGTCGCCGTACGACGAGTTCAGGTGGAAGACGATGGTCTTGTCGTCGGGGGTGGAGATCGAGGCGAGGTCGCCGCCGGAGTAGGGGCCCTTGTAGTCGGCGGCGCCGACCAGCAGGGACTTGTGGTAGCCGAGACCGCCCGACAGCTCGGGCGCGAACGAACGCTCCACGCCGTACTTGATGTCCTTCGAGGTGATGGGGGTGCCGTCGGCGAACTTCAGCCCGTCCTTGAGCGTGTAGGTCCACGTCTTGCCGTCGTCGGACGCCGTGCCGGTGTCGGTGGCGAGGTCGGGCACGACCTTGGCCGGCTGGCCCTCCTTGATGTCCCAGGTCGTGAGGCGCCGCTCGATGAGACCGAGGGTCGTGATCGCGAGGTTCTGGCTCTTCGCCGGATCGAGGTTGATCTGCGTCGCCGAGGTGAGGATCGTCAGCGTGCCGCCCTTCTCGCCCGTGGTGGCTGCGCCTCCTCCGCCGCCGCCCGAGCAGGCGGTCAAAGCGAGTGTCGCTGCGGCTGCCACGGCGATCGCCGCGGTGACGTGTCGTCTCATGTGTCCTCTTTCGTCCGGTAGATACCAGCGTGGCACCGTTTGCCGGTATTCCCGCATCCGTCCGAAACCCAGTGTCACGGGAAGCGGGCAAACAGCGCGGAAGAAGGCGGCGGATGCGTCGCCGCCGTCATGCGGCGAGAGTGTGGATGCCGTCAGCCGCCGAAGCCGGCGGCGACCACCTCGATGAGCTCCTCGCGCTCCTCGACCGGGAGGAAGGCGCCGGCCGCAGCGTTGAGCTGGAACGCCTCGAGGTCGTCGAGCCCGTAGTCGAATGTCTCGGCCAGGAGCGCGAGCTCGCGAGTGAGCGAGGTGCGGCTCATCGTGCGGTTGTCGACGTTCACCGTGACGGCGAATCCCAGCTGGTAGAGCAGGTCGAACGGATGGTCGGCCAGCTCCGTGCCCCACGCCGCGATCGCACCGGTCTGCAGGTTCGACGACGGCGACAGCTCGAGCGGGATCTCCCGGTCGCGCACCCACCGCGCGAGGTCGCCGAAGCGCACCTGCACGTCGTCGCCGTCGCGGCCGGCGAACTCGAGGTCGGATGCGATGCGCACGCCGTGGCCGAGCCGCAGCGCGCGCCCGTCGAGGAGCGCCGAGCGGATCGAGTCGAGCCCTGCTGCCTCCCCCGCGTGCACCGTGGCCGGGAAGAACTGCGACGCGAGGTAGTCGAACGCGTCGCGGTGCCGCGACGGCGGGAACCCGTCCTCGGGGCCGGCGATGTCGAATCCGACGGCACCCCGGTCGCGCCACGACACGGCGAGCTTCGCGATCTCGAGCGACCGGTCGGTGTGCCGCATCGCGGTGATGAGCTGACCGACGCGGATGTCGTGCCCGGCGGAGGCCGCCGCATCCTCGCCCTGCTCGAGGCCCTCCTGCACGGCCGCCACCGTGTCGTCGAGGCTGAGGCCGCCGGCCAGATGCTGCTCGGGGGCCCAGCGGACTTCGCCGTACACGACGCCGTCGGCGACGAGGTCCTCTACGAAGTCGCGGGCCACGCGCGTCAGGCCCTCCCGGGTCTGCATCACCGCGATCGTGAGATCGAACGTCTTGAGGTACTCGACGAGCGACCCGGAGTCGCTCTGCCGGGCGAACCAGTCGCCGAGGGCCGCCGCGTCGGTCTCTGGAAGGGCGACGCCGGCGGCGTCGGCGAGCTCGACGATCGTGGCGGGCCGCACCCCACCGTCGAGGTGGTCGTGCAGCGACACCTTCGGCAGGCTCCGCAGCGAGACGCCGTCGACGCGCGCGTCGCCGTTCTGGTCGATGGGCATGTGGGGCTCCCTACGAGGTGTGCGGAAACGGATGGCTCAGCCGGTGATGCGCTCACGCACGATCGGCACGGCGGCCGGGGCTTCCGCCCCGATGCGCCACGCGCCCTCGAGCGCCTGCAGCGCACGGGGGAAGCGGGTCTCGTCGTCGGCCGACAGGGTGAACAGCGGCTGGCCGCTGGCAACGGTATCACCCGGCTTCACGTGCAGGTCGATGCCTGCGGCGTGCACCACCGGGTCCTGCGGCCGGGCCCGGCCGGCGCCGAGCCGCCAGGCGGCGATGCCGAAGTCCCACGCATCCATCCGCTGCACGACGCCGTCGGCGTCGGCGGTCACGGTGTGCGTCTCGCGCGGGGTCGGCAGGGCGCCGTCGGGGTCGCCGTCCTGCGCGGCGATCATGCGGCGCCACACGTCCATCGCGCGGCCGTCGGCGAGGGCGGCCTCGACGTCGACGTCGGTCTTGCCGGCAAGGGCCAGCATCTCCCGGGCAAGCGTCGCCGTCAGCTCGACGACGTCGGAAGGGCCGCCGCCGGCGAGCACCTCGACCGACTCGCGCACCTCGTTCGCGTTGCCGATCGCGGACCCGAGCGGAGTGTCCATGTCGGTGATGAGCGCCGTGGTGGCGACGCCGGAGTCGGTGCCGAGCTGCACCATCGTGCGGGCCAGCTCGCGCGCCTTGTCGATGTCGCGCATGAACGCGCCGGTGCCGACCTTGACGTCGAGCACGAGCGCCTCGGTCCCCTCCGCGATCTTCTTCGACATGATGCTCGAGGCGATGAGCGGCACCGCCTCCACCGTGGCGGTCACATCGCGCAGCGCGTACAGCCGCTTGTCGGCGGGCGCGAGGCCCGATCCTGCCGCGCAGATCACGGCGCCCAGGTCGCGTAGCTGGGCGAGCATCTCGTCGTTCGACAGCGCCGCACGCCAGCCGGGGATCGACTCGAGCTTGTCGAGCGTGCCGCCGGTGTGTCCGAGCCCGCGACCCGACAGTTGCGGAACCGCCACGCCGAACGTCGCCACGAGCGGCGCGAGCGGCAGCGTGATCTTGTCGCCGACCCCTCCCGTGGAGTGCTTGTCGACCGTGCGCTTGCCGAGACCCGCGAAGCTCATCCGCTCCCCCGACGCGATCATCGCGTCGGTGAGCACCCGGATCTCGTCGCGCTCCATGCCGTTCAGCAGCACCGCCATCGCGAACGCCGCCATCTGCGCGTCGGTGACGTACTCGCGGGTGTACGCGTCGACCATCCAGCGCAGCGCATCCTCGCTCAGGCCGGTCTTGTCGCGCTGCGCGCGGATGACATCGACCGCGTCAAAAGGCTCAGTCACCGCACGGTCTCCAGATCGCGTGGGCCCCACGCATCCGGCAGCACCTCGTCGATGGAGCGGATGCCGGAGACGGTGTCGAGCAGCATGCCCGGCACCGCGTGCTCGAACAGCAGCTGACGGCAGCGGCCGCACGGCATGATCGTCGCGCCGTCGCCGTCCACGCACACGAAGGCGACGAGCTGGCCGCCGCCCGAGCGGTGCAGCTCGGAGACGAGCCCGCACTCGGCGCACAGGGTGAGCCCGTACGACGCGTTCTCGACGTTGCAGCCCGACACGATGCGCCCGTCGGTCGCGAGCGCCGCCGCCCCGACGCGGTAGCGCGAGTACGGCACGTACGCGCGCTCGGACGCCAGACGCGCCTCGGCGTGCAGCGCATCCCAGTCGATGTCAGTCACGGTCCTTCTTCCTCCTGGATGCGGCGACTAGCCCTTGATGTACGGTTTGCCGTCTGCGGCCGGCGCGGTGATCTTGCCCGCGAAGCCCGCCACGGCGAGGATCGTCACGACGTACGGCAGCATGAGCATGAACTCGCTCGGGATCGGCGTCTTCAGCACGGTGAGCAGGTTCTGCAGGTTCGTGGCGAAGCCGAACAGCAGGGCCGCGAGCGTCGCCTTGATGGGGTCCCAGCCGCCGAAGATCACGGCGGCGAGGGCGATGAAGCCGAGCCCGGCGGTCATGTCCTTCGTGAACTGCGGCACGGACACGAGCGTGAAGTACGCGCCGCCGATGCCGGCGATCGCACCGGCCAGCAGCACGTTCCAGAACCGGGTGGGGTTGACCTTGATGCCCACCGTGTCGGCGGCCTTCGGGTGCTCGCCCACGGCGCGCAGGCGCAGCCCCCAGCGGGTGCGGTACAGCCCCCACGCCACGACCGCCACCACGACGTACATGAGGTAGACGATGAAGGTCTGGTTGAAGAACACCGGACCGATCACCGGGATGTCGGCCAGCAGCGGCACGGGCCAGCGCGGGAACGACGACGCCGTGTTCAGCAGCGCCTCGTTCGGCGACAGCAGCGCCCCGTACAGGAAGCCGGTGAGGCCCGACACGAGCACGTTGAGCACGACGCCGACGATGATCTGGTCGACGAGGTAGCGGATGGCGAACGCCGCGAGCACGAACGCCACGAGCACCCCGCCGATCGCCGCCCCGATGAGGCCGACGAACGGACTGTGCGTGAGGCTCGACAGGATGACGGCGGTGAACGCGCCGAGCAGCAGCTGTCCCTCGATCGCGATGTTGACCACGCCGCCGCGCTCGCCGATCACGCCGGCGAGCGCACCGTAGACGAGCGGCACCGACAGCGACAGCGCCCCGGCGAGGGTGCCTGCCACGGGCACGACGCCGCCGTCCTGCGCCGCCCAGGTGAGGAACGCGAACATCGCGAGCACCGCGTACACGATCGGCAGCCACAGCCGGGTGCGGCGGTAGCCGACCGCATCCCACCAGGTCCAGGCCGTGAGCACCACGAGGATCGCCCACGTGACCCACATCGTCGAGGCCGAGGGCAGCTGGATGTCGCTGATCGCGACGGCCGAGCGGTCGCCGAGGCGGAAGATGCTGTCGCCGGTCACGGGCGACGCGAGGAACAGGATGCCGAGCAGCACGGTCACCAGGGACAGCGTGATGGGCAGCTTCAGGTGCCGGGTGCGCACGATCGTCGGCGCAAAGGCTGCCTGGTCGGCTGTGATCGTCGTCATGAGGCCACCGCCTTGCTGTCGTCGGCGGCGGCGCGCTTGCGCGCGGCCTTCGCCCGTCCCTTCGCCGACCGGTCGGCGTCGTCCTTGGGTAGGAAGAAGATCGCGCGCACCAGCGGCGGCGCGGCGATGAACAGCACGATGAGCGACTCGACCACGAGCACGATGTCGACCGGGATGCCCTGCGCCGCCTGCATCGTGAACGACCCGGCCTTGAGCGCGCCGAACAGCAGCCCGGCCCAGAACGTGCCCCACGCGCGGCTGCGGCCGAGCAGCGCGACGGTGATCGCGTCGAAGCCGATTCCGGCGTCGATGCCGTCGCCGAAGCCCGAGGTGACCGAGCCGAGGATCTGATTCATCCCGGCGAGACCGGCGAGGCCTCCGGCGAACAGCATCGCGTAGACGTACATCCGCTGCACGCTGATGCCCGCGGCGCGAGCGGCGTGCGGATTCTCGCCCACGGCGCGCAGCCGGAAGCCGAGGCTCGAGTGCTCGATCAGCCACCAGACGATGAGGGTGGCGAGGATGACCACCGGGAAGCCCCAGTTCAGCAGCGGGAACTGCGGGCCGAACAGCGACGGGAACTGCGCCGTCTCCGGCGTCGGCGCGGAGATCGGCTGGTTCGTGCCCGGCTTCTGGAGCAGATCGGGCGTGCGGATCATCCAGCGCACGAGGTACAGCGCCACGAAGTTGAGCATGATCGTGAGGATCACCTCGTGCGCGCCGGTGCGCGCCTTCAGCATGCCGGCGATTCCGCCCCAGATCGCGCCGCCGGCGATGCCGGCGATGAGCGTGAGCGGCAGGTGGATCCACAACGGCAGGTCGAGGTTGAACGTCACGAGCGCGGCGGCCGCGCACGCGACGAGCATCTGACCGCGGGCACCGATGTTGAACAGCCCCGCCCGGAACGCCAGCGCGACGCCGAGGCCGGCGGCGATCAGCGGCGCGGCGAACCCGAGCGTGTTGGTGAGTGGCCGGATGAACTTCGTGAACGAGTTCGCCTCGGGGTTCACGATCGAACCCTGGAACAGGGCGTAGTAGCCGCCGGAGACGGACTGCCAGACAGCGACGAGCATGTCCTGCGGGCGGGCGAAGAAGTAGCCCGCGGTCTTCTGGACGTTCTCGTCGGTGACGGCCATCAGGATGCCGCCGACGATGACCGCCAGCACGAACGCGAGGATCGTGGTGACGACGGATCCGCGCAGCATCTCGCGGATCAGCTGGTTCGACCGCGGTGCCACCGGCGGCTCGGCGGGGTGGCCGGTCAGCGGACCGGACACGGTGGGCAGCTGCTCTGGCGGCAGACCCGTGGGTTCGGGGCCCGCGCCGGGAACACGGTCGCTCATGCGGCGTCCTCCGTCGGGTTCTCTCCGGCCATCATGAGGCCGAGGACATCGCGGGGCGTGTCGGCCGGGACGATCCCGACGATGCCGCCGCGGTACATCACCGCGATGCGGTCGGCGAGCGCGACGACCTCGTCGAGCTCGGTCGAGACGACGACGACGGGCACGCCGGCGTCACGCGTGGAGATGATGCGCTTGTGGATGAACTCGATCGATCCGACGTCGACGCCGCGGGTCGGCTGCGAGGCGAGCAGGAGCTTGAGGTCGCGGCTCAGCTCGCGCGCGATCACGACCTTCTGCTGGTTCCCGCCCGACAGCGAGCCCGCGGGACTCGACGGCCCCTGGGTGCGGATGTCGAACTCGGCGATCTTCTCGCGGGCGAACGCATCCAGCACCCCTCTGCGGATCGTGCCGGCGTTCTGGAAGCCGCGGTCTTCGCTGCGGTCGAGGATGAGGTTCTCGGCGACCGAGAACGAGCCGACGAGTCCGTCCTCCTGACGGTCTTCGGGCACGAACCCGACGCCGGCGTCGAGGATGGCGCGCACGGTCTTGCCGGTGAGCTCCACGCCGTCGAGCGTGATCGAGCCGGTGACCTTCTCCTGCAGGCCGACGAGCGCCTCGCTGAGCTCGGTCTGCCCGTTGCCCTGCACGCCGGCGATCGCGAGCACCTCGCCCGGTCGCACGTCGAAGTCGACGCCGTCGACGACCACCGCGCCATCGGCGCTGAGCACCCGCAGGTCGCGCACCTCGAGGCCGCCGGTGCCCATGTGCGGCGCATCCTTCTGGACGGTGAGCTCGACGGCACGACCCACCATCATCGAGGCGAGCTCGGCGTTGGTGGCGGAGGGGCTCGCCTCGCCGATCACCTTGCCGAGGCGCACGACGGTGATGCGGTCGGCGACCTCTCGCACCTCGCGCAGCTTGTGCGTGATGAACACGATCGCCGTGCCCTCGTCGCGCAGCTGGCGCATGATCGCCATGAACTCGTCGGTCTCCTGCGGGGTGAGCACCGCGGTCGGCTCGTCGAAGATGAGGATCTTCGCGTTGTGCGCGAGGGCCTTGATGATCTCGACGCGCTGCTGCACGCCCACGGGCAGATCGCCCACCCGGGCGTCCGGGTCGATCTGGAAGCCGAACCGGTCGGCGACCTCGCGCACGCGCCGCCGGGCGCTCGCGAGGTCGAGGATGCCGAGGGCCTTCGTGTCCTCGTTGCCGAGCATGAGGTTCTCGGCGACGGTGAAGACCGGGATGAGCATGAAATGCTGGTGCACCATGCCGATGCCGGCGGCGATCGCGTCGCCGGGCCCCCGGAAGTGCTGCTCGACCCCGTCGATCAGGATCTCGCCCTCATCGGCCTGGTACAGGCCGTAGAGCACGTTCATCAGCGTCGACTTGCCGGCGCCGTTCTCCCCCAGCAGCGCGTGGATCTCACCACTGCGCAGCTCGAGGTCGATGTGATCGTTTGCCACCAGGCTCCCGAAGCGCTTCGTCACGCCCCGCAGCTCGAGCTTCATACGTGCACCCTATCCAGCGAACAGTCGTTGAGCGAGGGCGCACGGCACCCTCGCTCAACGACCGGAATGGTTGTCTTACTTCGGCGAGTTGGTCGACTTGACCGTCAGCGAACCGTCGATGATCTGCTGCTTGAGGTCGTCCAGCTTCTTCGTGAGGCCGTCGGGCAGCTTGCTCTCGAAGTCGTGGAAGCTCGACAGGCCGACGCCGTCGTTCTTGAGCGTGCCGATGTAGGGCGCCACGTCGAAGTCGCCCGACGCGGCCGACATGACCGTGTCGTAGACGGCGGAGTCGATGCGCTTCATGATCGAGACGAGCGTCACGTCGGCGACCGACGGGTCGGCCTCGGCGAGGTCGGAGTCGACGCCGAGCATCACGGTGTCCTTGCCGCTGTCCTTGATGGCGGCCGCGGCGCTCTTGTAGATCGGGCCGCCCACCGGGAGGATCACGTCGACGCCCTGGTCGAGGATGCCCTTGGCGGTCTGCTTCGCGGTGTCGTTCGCGGTGAAGCCACCGGTGAACGAGCCCTTCTGGCTCGCGACGTCCCAGCCGAGCGTCTTCACGTCGGCGCTGTTGTCCTTGTTGAAGCCCTGCACGCCCTCGACGAAGCCGTCCATGAAGATGGCGACCGAGGGGATCTGCAGGCCGCCGAACGTGCCGACCTTGTCGACGCCGTCCTTGTGCGACCACGCGGCGGCGGCGTACCCGCCGAGGTACGCAGCCTCGACCGTGTTGAACAGGATGGGCTTGATGTTGTCGGCGTCCGGCTTGCCGTCGCCGTTCGCGTCGGCGCCGTCGTCGATGATCGCGAAGTTGATGTCGGGGTTCGCCTTCGCCGCCTTGATCGTATCGGCGGAGAGCTTGAAGCCGACGGAGATGATGAGCGTGCAGTTCTGCCCGATCAGGTTGTCGATGTTCGGGCCGTAGTCGCTCTCGGCATTCGACTCGACCTCGACGGCCTTGACGCTGAGGTCCTTGGCGGCCTTGTCGATGCCGTTCTTGGCAGACTCGTTGAACGACTTGTCGTTCCATCCGCCGTCGTCCGACACGATGCAGGGCTTGAAGCCTGCGACGGCGGTCTTGCCGCCCTGCGTCGGGGTGTTCGCCTCGGGTGCGGCACCGCACCCCGCGAGGGCGAAGATCAGGCCAGCCGCGGCGGTCACGCCGACGAGCTTGCGCGCAGAAGAGATGGTCAACTCGACCTCCACGATGATGAGCCGCGCCGTTCGCGGCATTGCTTAGAAGTTACCCAGTGTGTCATCCGACTTGCGCATTTCGCACCCGGTTGCGCCCGAATGGTTACCAACCCGCAACGAACGGCCTGCTACAGCACGTCACCGCGCCCGGTGAGCTTGAGCGCGTCGACCACGCCCTTCACCCGCTGGGCGTTCTCGCTCGTGGTCACGAGCAGCGCGTCGGGGGTGTCGACCACGACGATGTCCTTGACGCCGATCAGCGAGATCACCCGCTTCGTCTGGCTCACGACGATGCCGCTCGCGGCGTCGGAGAGCACCCGCGCGTTCTCGCCGAGGATCGCGAGGTCGTTCTTACGGCCGTGCGAGTTGAGCTTGGCGAGGCTCGCGAAGTCCCCCACGTCGTCCCAGTCGAAGTGGCCCGGGATGACGGCGAGGCGTCCGCGTGCTGCGGCGGGCTCGGCCACGGTGTAGTCGATCGCGATCTTCTCGAGCTTCGGCCACACCCGGTCGACGACGGGTCCCCGGGCGTCGCGGTCGTCCCATGCCTCGGCGAGGTCCATGAGCCCCGCGTACAGGTCGGGACGGTTCTCGGCGATCTCGCCGAGGATGACGTCGGCGCGCGCGATGAACATGCCCGCGTTCCAGAGGTAGGAGCGGTCGGCGAAGTACTCCCGTGCGGTGTCGAGGTCGGGCTTCTCCACGAACCGCTCGACGAGCGCCGCCTCCGGGGCGCCGTCGACGATCAGCTCGCCCGCCTTCCTGATGTAGCCGAAGCCGATCGACGGCTCGGTCGGGGGGATGCCGATGGTGCAGATGTATCCCTCACGGGCGACGGCGATCGCCTGCCGCACCGCCCAATCGAACAGGTGCGGCACGGCGATGACGTGGTCGGCGGCGAACGAGCCGATCACGACGTCGGGCTCGCGGCGCGACAGCACGGCCGCGGCGAGACCGATCGCCGCCGTCGAGTCGCGCGGCTCCGACTCCAGGAACACGTTGCGGTCGGGGATGCCGGGAAGCTCCTTCTCCACCGCCGCGCGGTGCGCGCGCCCGGTCACCACCGCGATGCGGTCGGGGCCGGTGAGCGGCTCGAGGCGATCCCATGTATCGCGCAGCAGCGTGTGGCCCGAGCCGGTGAGGTCGTGCAGGAACTTCGGGGCGTCGGCGCGCGACAGCGGCCACAGCCGGCTGCCGATGCCGCCGGCGGGGATGATCGCGTAGAAGTCGGAGACGGGCTCTGGCATGGTCTCAGGCTAGCCGCCCCGCCCGCTGTGGCGAGATATCTCGACGTCGAGATACTTAGGTCCGCCTAACCGCTGCCGTCGACGCGAGGGGAATAGGATGGACGGGCGCCCGAGCGACGCCGAGGCCGATCGGCCTTGAGGGGCCTGGAACCGCCCCACTCGAGTTCGACCAGGGAGGACGGACGTGTCTGCACCAGCACGCGTCACACCGACGGTAGCCGAGACGACATCCCGTACACCCCGCGGAACGCTGTACCGCGGGCATGAGGGGATGTGGTCGTGGGTGCTGCATCGGATCACCGGCATCGCGATCTTCTTCTTCCTCCTGGTGCACGTGCTCGACACCGCGCTCATCCGCGTCGCCCCCGACGCGTACGACGCCGTGATCGGCACGTATAAGAACCCCGTCATGGGGGTCGGCGAGATCGTGCTCGTCGCCGCGATCGTGTACCACGCGTTCAACGGCCTGCGCATCATCCTGGTCGACTTCTGGCGGCCCGCCGCGAAGTACGAGCGCCAGATGTGGTGGGGCGTGTGGGGCCTGTGGCTCATCGTCATGCTCGGCTTCGTGCCGCGCCAGCTTATGGTCATCGTGGCCGAGATCACCGGAGGACACTGACCATGGCCGCCGACACCATCGTCGCTCCGCGCACCCCCGCCCCCCGCCGCCGCGGCGTCAACCTCGAGAAGTGGGGCTGGGTCTACATGCGCGCCTCCGGCGTGCTGCTGATCGTCCTCATCTTCGGGCACCTGTTCGTCAACCTCGTCGCCGGCGAGGGCGTGCGCGGCATCGACTTCGCGTTCGTCGCGGGCAAGTACGCCACCCCGTTCTGGCAGTGGTGGGATGTCGCGATGCTCTGGCTCGGCCTCATCCACGGGGCGAACGGCATGCGCACCATCGTGAACGACTACGTCACCCACAACGGCACGCGGCGCGTGCTGGTCTGGGCGCTGTGGCTGGTCGCGGCGTTCCTCATCCTGCTCGGAACCCTCGTGGTCTTCACCTTCGACCCCTGCATCCCGCCCGTTCCCGACGCACTGGCCGGCGTCTGCGCCGCCTGATCCGTCCGAACGAGCACCCCTGACCACGGAGGCATCCGACACGTGAGCACCCAGACATCCGGCGACGTCGTCAAGGACGGCGTGCACTACCACCAGTTCGACATCGTCATCGTGGGCGCCGGCGGCGCCGGGATGCGCGCGGCGATCGAGGCGGGCCCGAACGCGAAGACGGCCGTCATCTCGAAGCTGTACCCGACCCGCTCGCACACCGGCGCAGCGCAGGGCGGGATGGCCGCGGCCCTCTCGAACGTCGAAGAGGACAACTGGGAGTGGCACACGTACGACACCGTCAAGGGCGGTGACTACCTCGTCGACCAGGATGCCGCCGAGATCCTCGCGAAGGAGGCCATCGACGCGGTCATCGACCTCGAGAACATGGGCCTGCCGTTCAACCGCACACCCGAGGGGAAGATCGACCAGCGCCGGTTCGGCGGGCACACCCGCGACCACGGCAAGGCCGCTGTGCGCCGCGCCTGCTACGCCGCCGACCGCACGGGTCACATGATCCTGCAGACGCTGTACCAGAACTGCGTCAAGCTCGGCATCAACTTCTTCAACGAGTTCTACGCCCTCGACCTGCTCACCGTGAAGGACGAGAACGGCGGGACGCGGATCTCCGGCGTCGTGGCGTACGAGCTCGCCACCGGCGAGCTGCACGTTTTCCAGGCCAAGGCCGTCATCTTCGCCACCGGCGGGTTCGGCAAGATCTTCAAGACCACCTCGAACGCGCACACCCTCACCGGAGACGGCGTCGGCATCATCTGGCGCAAGGGCCTGCCGCTCGAGGACCTCGAGTTCTTCCAGTTCCACCCGACCGGCCTCTACGGCCTCGGCATCCTGCTCACCGAAGGCGCCCGCGGCGAGGGGGCGATCCTCCGCAACGCGTCGGGTGAGCGGTTCATGGAGCGCTACGCTCCCACGATCAAGGACCTCGCCCCCCGCGACATCGTCGCGCGCAGCATGGTGCAGGAGGTGGCCGAGGGGCGCGGCGCCGGCCCTCACAAGGACTACGTCTACCTCGACTGCACCCACCTGGGTGCGGAGGTGCTCGAGACGAAGCTCCCCGACATCACCGAGTTCGCCCGCACGTACCTCGGCGTCGACCCGGTCACCGACCCGGTGCCGGTGATGCCGACCGCGCACTACGCCATGGGCGGCATCCCGACCAACAACGACGCCGAGGTGCTGCAGAGCAACACCGACGTCGTGCCCGGCCTGTACGCGGCCGGCGAGTGCGCGTGCGTCTCGGTGCACGGCTCGAACCGCCTCGGCACGAACTCGCTGCTCGACATCAACGTGTTCGGCAAGCGCGCCGGGCGCAACGCGGTCGAGTACGTCAAGACCGCGGAGTTCATCGACCTGCCCGACGACCCCGCCAAGGACGTCCGCGAGCTCATCGAGAGCCTGCGCGACAACCCGGGCACCGAGCGCGTCGCGACCCTGCGCAAGACGCTGCAGGACGAGATGGACCGCAACGCGCAGGTGTTCCGCACCGAGGAGTCGCTCGGCGGCGTGCTCGAGGTGATCGAGGACCTGCGGGCCCGGTACAAGAACATCCACGTCGACGACAAGGGCCGCCGGTTCAACACCGACCTGCTCGAGGCCGTCGAGCTCGGGTTCCTGCTCGACATCGCCGAGGTCGTGGTCTACGCCGCCCGGAACCGCAAGGAGAGCCGCGGCGGCCACATGCGCGACGACTACCCGAAGCGCGACGACGAGAACTACATGAAGCACACGATGGCATACCTGACGGGCGACCCGCACTCGTCGGATGCCGATGACCACATCAAGCTGGATTGGAAGCCCGTGGTGATCACCCGCTACCAGCCCATGGAGAGGAAGTACTGATGTCGACCGCTGTCGTCGAGTCGGAGCAGCCGGCCGGGGCTCCGGAGCCGTCCGGAGAGGCGCCGATCCAGTCGTTCCTGGTCACGTTCAACATCCGCCGCTACGACCCCGAGGTCGACGCTGAGCCCCGCTGGGTCGACTACGACGTGGAGATGTACCCCACGGAGCGTGTGCTCGACGCGCTGCACAAGATCAAGTGGGAGCAGGACGGGTCGCTCACGTTCCGCCGCTCGTGCGCGCACGGCATCTGCGGCTCCGACGCGATGCGCATCAACGGCCGCAACCGCCTCGCCTGCAAGACGCTGATCAAGGACCTCGACATCTCGAAGCCGATCTACGTCGAGGCGATCAAGGGCCTGCCGCTGGAGAAGGACCTCGTCGTCGACATGGACCCGTTCCTCGACGCATACAAGGCAGTGCAGCCCTTCCTCGTGGCGAAGTCCGCCCCCACGCCGGGCAAGGAGCGCCTGCAATCCCCCGAGGACCGCGCGCGCTTCGACGACACCACCAAGTGCATCCTCTGCGCCGCGTGCACCTCGTCGTGCCCGGTGTTCTGGACCGACGGCCAGTACTTCGGCCCCGCCGCGATCGTGAACGCGCACCGCTTCATCTTCGACTCGCGCGACGACAACGCCGACACGCGTCTGGACATCCTCAACGACAAGGAGGGCGTGTGGCGCTGCCGTACGACCTTCAACTGCACCGAGGCGTGCCCCCGCGGCATCCAGGTCACCCAGGCGATCGCCGAGGTCAAGCAGGCGGTCCTGCGCGGCGGCCGCTGATCCCTCTCCTTCTCGCGAGCGCCCTGCGGCCGGCCCGCTGGGCGCTCGCTAGTCTGTGATCGTGAAGCAGACGCGCGCCCAGGCGACGGCGATCGAGGCGCGCCGGCGCGCGAAGCAGAAGCCCGACACCTCGCCCCGCGAGGAGGACTCGCTGCGCGAGCGGTGGGATGCGGCGGCCACCGCGCTGCGGCAGCGTTTCGACGAACCGATCAATCGCGCGTCGGAGCTCACCCGGCGCACCATGGGGTGGTTCCCGGTCCGGGTGTGGCGGCACTTCCTGCGCAGCAACGGGTTCCTGCTCGCGGCGAGCATCAGCTACCAGTCGCTGTTCGCGATCTTCGCCGTCGTGTACGTGTCGTTCGCCGCGATCGGCATCTGGGTCGGGGGCAGCGAGCGCGCCGTCGACCGGATGATCGATCTCATCAACAAGTACATCCCGAACCTCATCAGCGATCCCTCGGAGGGCGGGCTGATCTTGCCGGCGGCGGTGAATCAGGTCGCGCAGTCCGCGAGCAGCGTCCTGTGGATCACCGGCGCCATCGCGGTGGGCGTCGCGATCTGGACGGCGATCGGGTTCGTGACGTTCACCAGGCGCGCAGTACGCGACATCTTCGGTCTGCCGTTCGACAGCCGCAACTACTTCCTCCTCAAGGCGCGCGACCTCTTCGCGGCGGCGCTCTTCGGGATCGGACTGATCGGCGGTGCCGCCATTGCGGGTGTCGCGAGCGGAACGCTCGACGCCGTCCTCGATGCCCTCGGACTGCAGGGGCATTCGTTCTGGTCGCAGGTCGTGGTGAAGATCCTCTCCCCCGTCGTGGCCTTCGTGGTCAACGCCGCCGCCCTGGCCGGTCTGTTCCGGTTCCTCGCCGGCACGTCACTGCCCTGGGGCCGGATCTGGCCGGGGTCGATCCTCGCCGGTGCAGCGGTCGCCGTGCTGCAGGTCGCGTTGAGCTTCCTGTTCGCGTACACGCCGTCGAATCCGCTGCTGGCCACGTTCTCGGTGCTGATCGGCTTCCTGCTGTGGTTCCGGCTCGTCGGGATCGTGATCCTCGTCGGGGCGTCCTGGATCGCGGTCTCGGCGACCGATCGCGCGATCCCGGTCGCGGAGCCCAGCGAGGCGGAGCGGGCCCTGGCCGAGCATGAGGCGCTGCTGTTGGCGGCGCATGTGAAGCTGCGGGATGCGCGCACGGCGCGGGCCGAGGCATCCTGGTTCCGGCGCCGGCGCGCCGACAAGCAGGTGCGCGCCGCCGAGGACGAGCTCGCGGAGGTCGAGGCATCCGCTCCCCCGGCCACTGACGGCCAGCGCTGACCCGTGTCGGCGGGCGCCGTTAGGGTGGAACGCGTGCCATCCCCCGAACGCATTCCCGACACCGTCCGCATCGCCTCGATCAACGTGAACGGCGTCCGCGCCGCCGTGCGCAACGGCATGCTCGCGTGGCTCGATGAGGCCGACGTCGACATCATGGCGCTGCAGGAGGTGCGCGCCACCGCCGACCAGCTGCACGAGGCGCTGCCGGGCTGGGAGATCGTCAACGACGAGGCGCTCGCGAAGGGACGCGCGGGCGTCGCGGTCGTGTCGCGGACCGCTCCGGTCGCGACCCGGACCGTGCTCGGCGAGGAGGGCCTCGATTCGGCGGGCCGCTGGCTCGAGACCGACTTCGAGTTCGGCGGCGAACCGGTCACCGTCGTGAGCGCGTACGTCCACTCGGGTGCCGTCGGCACGCCGAAGCAGGACGCGAAGTGGGCGTTCCTCGACGCGATGGAGAAGCGGATGCCGCAGCTGGCCTCCGACGCATCCCTCGCCGTCATCATGGGCGACCTCAACGTCGGCCACCGCGAACTCGACATCCGCAACTGGCGCGGCAACGTGAAGAACGCCGGGTTCCTGCCCCGGGAGCGCGCGTACTTCGACAGGTTCCTCGGCGAGGCGGGTGCCACGGTGTCGTGCGTCGACGGCACGAGCGGTACCGGTCTCGGCTGGGTCGACGTCGGGCGCCGGTTCCACGGCGAGATCGACGGGCCGTACACGTGGTGGTCGAGCCGCGGCAAGGCGTTCGACAACGACACCGGATGGCGCATCGACTACCACCTGGCGACGCCGGCCCTCGCCGACCGGGTGCGCGGGTACTGGATCGGTCGCGCTCCCTCGTGGGACACCCGCTGGAGCGACCACGCTCCGGTCGTGGTCGACTACGCGGTCTGACCGACCCGCGACGCCCGGGCCGTCGCGGCCGACCGTGTCGGGCGGCCGACGCTACGGCTGGAGCGCGCGGCGCATCATGTCGATGAGCACGTGCACCTCGTCGGCCCCGCCCATCGGCGCCGGCTCCCGCGAGATCAGCCAGGTGTCCATCGCCTGCCCGAGGCCCAGCGCCGCGGCCACGATGAGCTCGGGCGGCAGGTCGCTGCGCACGGCGCCGATGCGCTGCCCGGCGGCGAGCAGGCGCATCAGCCACGGCATCATCGACTGCTCCGCGTCGTGCTGCGCGGCCCGCAGCGCGGGTGAGGCGGCCCCGGTCAGCCAGTCGCGCAGGAGCGCCCCCGTCTCGGGTTCGTGCGCCATCGACCGGACCAGGCGCCGGTAGTACTCCTCGACGGCATCCCAGAATCCGTCCGCGTCGGTGCCATCGGGGACCACGAGCGGCTCGCCGTGCTGCAGCAGTCGCTCCAGCTGCCGGCGAAGGACCTCGGCGTACAGATCCTGCTTGCCGTCGAAGTAGTAGTACATGGCGCCCTTCGACAGGCGCGCGGCGCCGATGATCCGGTTCAGCGACGCACCGCCGAAGCCGTGCGCCGCGAACTCGCGCAGCGCGGCATCCAGGATCTCGTCCTGCTGGGCGCCGGACAGGCGCTGGAATCGCGGGCGTGCCATGCGTCTTAGTCACCCGGCCCCGGAGTCGGCGGGAGGGTGATCGGATCGCGGAGGCTGCGGCCCATCGCGAGGGTTGCGACGAACGGGATGCCCATGAGCCCGACCACCGCGTTGCGCAGCAGGAGCTGCGCACGGCCGCGCGGGGCGAAGGCGGTGCCGAGTCCGATCGCGGCGTCCTGCTTCGCGCGGACGAGGCCGGCGAGCTGCCGCTCGTACGCGGCGAAGGCGGCGGCGTGGTCGCCTCCGGCATCGTGCAGCGCGACGGCCAGCACGTACGCCTCGATCATGGCGAGAGCGGAGCCCTGGCCGGCGAGGAGCGAGGGAGCCGCCGCCGCATCCCCCACCAGCGCCACGCGTCCGTGCGACCACGCTGTCATGCGCATCTGGCTGGCCCAGTCGAGGTAGAACGTGCGCGCCTGACCCATCTGGTCGAGGATGTCGGGAACCTCCCAGCCGAGACCCCGTAGCCGCGTGCGCAGCAGCTGCTGCTGAGCGGGCACGTCGTCGAGCGGCAGCGCGCCGTCGTAGCGGAACGTGAAGCAAAACATCGTCGCGCCGTCCCGCAGCGCGAGGCGGAGCGCCTGGGCCCCGACCTCGGTGTGGGTCACCGCGACGAGCTCGTCACGCGGGCGGTACCCCGGCACGTCGAACACGGCGACCGCGATGCCGAGATCGCGCGCGTACTGCTCCTCCGGCCCGAACACCAGGTCCCGCACCCGGGAGTGGAGTCCGTCGGCGCCGACGACGAGGTCGAATTCGCGCGGGGCCCCCTGCTCGAAGGCCACGATCACACGCTCGCCGTCGTCGTGGATCGCCCGCACGGTGTCGTCGAAGATCGTCTCCACCTCGCCGGCCGAGGCGTCGTAGATCGCCCGGGCGAGATCGGAGCGGGCGATGCTGACGTAGCGGTTGCCGGTGCCGTCGAGCAGCCGGAGCGCGTCGAGGCGCGCGATCGTCCGCCCCTGGCGCGACACTTCGCGCACCTCCCGGACGCGATACCCCTCGTCGAGAAGACGCGGGACGATCCCCATCCGCTCGGCGACCTCGAAGCCGGCGCCCCAGAAGTCGACGAGGTAGCCGCCCTCCCGCAGCTGCGGCGCGTGCTCCACGATGGTCGGCTCGTGGCCCGTGCGACGCAGCCAGTAGGCGAGAGTGGGGCCGGCGATACCCGCTCCCACGATCAGGACCTTCATGTCGATCCTCCTCAGGCCGGAGGTCCAACCGTTCAGACCAGTGGTCTGACCGGTGGTCAGATTCTACGGCGCCAGAGCGAGGCGGGGAAGAGGGGAGGACGAATGAGGGGGCGGCGGGCCGCGGCATCCGTCCCCGTAGGATTGACGGGTGAACAGACCCCGCCTCTACTCAGGAATGCAGCCCTCGGCCGACTCTCTCCAGGCCGGAAACTACATCGGGGCTCTTCTGCAGTGGCGGGCCCTGCAGGAGTCGTACGACGCGTTCTTCTCGGTCGTCGACCTTCACGCGCTGACGCAGCCGAACGACCCGGCCGAGCTGCGGGCGAAGACCCGTCGCACGGCGGCGCAGTACATCGCGGCCGGCATCGAGCCGTCGCGGTCGACGCTGTACGTGCAGTCGCACGTGCCCGCGCACGCCGAGCTGGCGTGGATCCTCTCCACGATCACAGGGTTCGGCGAGGCCGGCCGGATGACGCAGTTCAAGGACAAGTCGCAGCGCTACGGCGCCGACTCCACGACCGTGGGGCTCTTCACCTACCCGGTGCTGATGGCGGCCGACATCCTGCTGTACCAGACCGACATCGTGCCGGTGGGTGAGGACCAGAAGCAGCACGTCGAGCTGACGCGCGACCTCGCGGAGCGGTTCAACTCGCGATACGGAGCGGCGTTCGCCGTGCCGAAGCCGGTGATCCAGCGGGACACCGCGCGCATCTACGACCTGCAGAATCCGACGGCGAAGATGTCGAAGTCCGCGGAGTCGGATGCCGGAGTGCTGTGGCTGCTCGACGAGCCGTCGGTCTCGGCCAAGAAGATCATGCGTGCGGTCACCGACTCGGACGGGTCGGTGCGGTACGACCGGGAGAACAAGCCCGGCGTGTCGAACCTCCTCGTGATCTACGCGGCTCTCACCGGTCGGCAGATCCCGTCGATCGAGGACGAGTACGCCGGCCGCGGATACGGGGACTTCAAGAAGGGCCTCGCCGAGGTCGTCGTGGAGGAGTTCGGCCCGGTGCGGGAGCGCGCGCTCGCCCTGCTCGACGATCCGGCCGAGCTGGACCGGGTGCTCGCGGCGAACGCGGCGAAGGCCTCCGAGGTCGCCGAGCGCACGCTCGCCGACGTGTACGAGAAGGTCGGGCTGCTCCGCCGCGTCGCCCTGTAGATCTGGTATCCGGACGGCTGCGCCGTCGGGACCGCTCGCCTGTCGCAAATCGACCTTCGGAGAGCCCGGGAAGGTCGATGTGCGACAGGTGAACGGTGGCAGCGGCCCGCAGAGCCCGCCATGAAGCAGCGCGATCGTCCCCGGTAACCTGGCCTGATGCTGTTCACGCCCCTGCGCACCGCGCGCCTCGAACTCGGCCTCCCCTCGCTCGATGAGGCGGAGGCCATCACGGCCGCCGCGCAGGATCCCGAGGTGCCGCGCTGGACCACGCTCCCGTCGCCGTACGAGCTGCACCACGCCGAGGACTTCATCCGCAGCTGCGAGAAGTGGACGGCCGAGGGAAGCCAGCTCAACTGGGCGATCAGGCACGACGGCCGGTGGGTCGGGTTGATCGGGCTCGCGCACCTCGACCGCCCGGGATTCGGCGAGATCGGGTACTGGATGGCTGCCGACGCACGAGGCAAGGGCTACCTCACCGAGGCGGCCCGCGCCGTGATCGACCATGCATTCCGCCCCGACGGTCTCGACCTCGACCGCATCGAATGGCACGCTGTCGTCGGGAACATCCCGTCGGCGCGCACCGCCCGCGCCCTCGGTTTCCGCTACGAGGGCACGCTTCGGCAAGGCCTCCTCGACCCGCGCGGCCGGCACGACGGATGGGTGGCCGGCCTCCTCCGCGACGACGACCGCACGCCCGTCGACTGGCCGGTCCTCTGACCGGATGCGTCGGCCCCGGCGCCCGGGTCAGCCGGCCGGTCCCCCGACCGGACGCGTCGGCCCCGGCGCCCGGGTCAGCCGGCCGGTCCCCCGACCGGACGCGTCGACCCCGGCGGCCCGATCAGCTGGCCCGTCCTCTGACGGGACGCGTCGGCCCCGGCGCCCGGGTCAGCTGGCCGGTCCTCTGACCGGATGCGTCGGCCAGGCGGCCGGATCACACCCGGATGAGCGCGAGGCCCGACTCCGGATCGATGTGCTTCCTCAAGTGGACCGGCGTCTCGGTCAGGATGAGCTCGCACGTCGGCCTCACCGTCGCCGCCTGCAGGTGCCCACCGTGCGCGGTGCCGTCGCGCCGGCCCACGACGACGTGCGCGTGCACGACGGGCTCGTCGTCCTTCAGGGCGATGTCGCCGGCCAGCGAGAGCAACTCGACCTGCTCGCTCAGATCGACGGACACCCGGTACTGCTTCGTCTCCCAGTCGAACCACGCCAGCGTCACCGAGGAGAGCGCACCGATGGCGGTGAAACCGGCCCCTGACACCTCCTGTTCGACGGCGAACCGCTCCAACCCGGCGACCAAGTCGTCGCCCGCCTCGAAGACCACGACGAAGGTCTTCGGATCTTCCTCGATCACCGCGTAGCGCATCTCCTGCCTCCGATCTCTCCCGCTGTGACGGCACAGTAGCCGCGACGCCGCAGACGCCGAGGGGCGTTGCCCCCACGTGTTCGCCGATGCACGATGGGATATGGCCGCAATTCAGTTGCCTGACCTCGTGTCCGGCGAGCGGACGGTCGACATCGCCGCGCTGGCACGCGAGATGCGCGCCCGGGTGGACGGCGAAGTGCGCGTCGATCCGGGATCGCTCGCCGCCTATTCCACGGATGCGTCGAACTACCGTCAGGTGCCGCTCGCGGTGGTCGTGCCTCGCACGGTCGAGGCCGGTGCGGACGCGGTCGCCGTGTGCGCCGAGTTCGAGGCGCCTGTTCTCTCGCGCGGCGGCGGCACCAGCCTGGCCGGGCAGGGGTGCAACACGGCGGTCGTGATCGACTGGTCGAAGTACTGCAACGAGATCGAGTCGATCGATCCGGCGGCGCGCACGGCGATCGTGCAACCCGGTGTCGTCCTGGACCAGCTCAATCGCAGCGCCGGCGAGCACGGGCTGATGTACGGACCGAAGCCTGCCACGCACGCGCACTGCACGCTCGGCGGGATGATCGGCAACAACTCGTGCGGCGCCACCGCCCAGGCGTACGGGAAGACCTCCGACAACGTGCTCCGACTTGAGGTGCTCTGCGCCGACGGCACCCGGTTCTGGGCCGGCGGCGAGAAGCAGCTGACCGGAGACGGCGACGGCCGCGTGGGCGAGATCCACCGGGAACTGCGGATGATCGTCGACGAATTCGGCGACGACATCCGGCAGCAGTTCCCCGACATCCCCCGGCGCGTGTCCGGCTACAACCTCGAAGACCTCCTGCCCGAGCGCGACGTCGACCTCGCGAAGATGCTGTGCGGTTCGGAATCGACCCTGGTCACGGTTCTGCGCGCCGAGATCGCTCTGGTGCCGGCGGTGCCCGTCACGTCGATGGTGGTGCTGGGGTACTCGTCGCTGGACCGGGCGGCGGACGCCGTGCCGCAGATCGTGCCCCACCAGCCGTTGCAGTTGGAGGGATTCGACGCACGACTCGTCGACCGGGAACGCGCGCGGGGAAGGAACGCCGCCGGCATCGCGGCGCTGCCCGACGGCCAGGCGTGGCTGATGGTCGAGTTCGGCGGCGACGACCGTGACGAGGCGGACGCGCGCGTGCGGACGCTCATCGACGCGCTGGGCCGCACGGGCCGACGGCCCGCGGTCGCCATCGCGGCCGACGACGAGAGCCGTGAGGCCGTCGTCAGGCTGCGCGAAGACGGCCTGGGCGCCGCGGCCGGCTCCCCGGCCGATCAATCGAGCTGGTCGGGCTGGGAGGATGCGGCGGTTCCGCCCGCGCGACTGGGCGACTACCTCCGCGACTTCGACGCACTGCTGGGCGAGTTCGGCTACCGCGACGCCACCACGATCTACGGTCATTTCGGGCAGGGATGCGTGCACTGCCGCATCCCGTTCGATTTCGAGACCCTGGCCGGCATCGGGCGCTTCCACCATTTCGTCACCCGCGCCGCCGAGCTCGTCGTGCGCTTCGGCGGGTCGCTGTCCGGTGAGCATGGCGACGGGCAGTCCCGCGGCGAGCTGCTCCCGCTCATGTTCGGCGACCGGGTCATGGAGGCGTTCCGCCGCACGAAGGCGCTGTTCGATCCGACCGACCGGCTGAATCCGGGAAAGATCGTGCGGCCCTACGGCGTCGCGGACGACCTGCGGGTGGCGGGCTTCCGTCCGCGCGCGGTCCGTCACCAGCAGTTCGACTTCCCGGATGACGGTGGCGCGTTCGGCAATGCGGCGCTGCGCTGCATCGGCGTCGGCTCGTGCCGCAACCATTCCGGCGGCGTGATGTGCCCGTCGTACCGGGCCACCGGTGAGGAGGAGCACTCGACGCGGGGGCGCGCCCGGCTGCTGTTCGAGATGCTCGACGGACAGCGCACCGGCGGCAGCATCCAGGACGGCTGGCGCTCGACCGCCGTGCGTGACGCTCTCGATCTCTGCCTGTCGTGCAAGGGCTGCAGATCCGACTGCCCGACCGGGGTCGACATGGCGACGTACAAGGCGGAGTTCCTCTCGCACCACTACGCCGGCCGGATCCGCCCCGCCGCGCACTATTCGATGGGCTGGCTGCCGTACTGGGCCCGCGTGGCGCACGTGGCACCACGCCTGGTCAATCTTCTGACGCATGTGCGGCCGCTCGCCTGGCTCGTCGCTCGCGCGGGCGGGCTCGAGCCGCGCCGGCCCATCCCCTCCTTCGCCACGGAGCGGTTCACCGACTGGTACCGGCGGCGCGGCCCGCACGGCGACGGCAGCCGTGGCGAGGTCATGCTCTGGCCCGACACGTTCACCAACAACCTCCAGCCGGCGGTCGCCTTCTCGGCCGTGGAGGTGCTCGAGGATGCCGGATACCGCGTCACGATCCCCGAGGACGAGCTGTGCTGCGGCCTCACCTGGATCTCCACCGGCCAGCTGGACCGCGCGAAGAAGGTGCTCACGCGCACGGCTCGCTCGCTCGCCCCTGCCCTGGCCGGCGGAACCCGCCTGGTGGGACTGGAGCCCAGCTGCACGGCGGTCTTCCGATCCGACGGGCCCGAACTCCTCTCCCACGACGCCGATGTCGCGCTCCTCGCCGAGCGCACTGTCACCTTCGCCGAACTGCTCAATTACACCGATTGGACGCCGCCGGCGGTCGACCGCTCGGCCGTGGTGCAGCCGCACTGCCACCAGCACGCCGTCCTGAGCGTCGACGCCGACCTGGAGGTGATGCGAAGGGCGGGCATCGTTCCCGAAGCCGTCGGCGGATGCTGCGGCCTCGCCGGCAACTTCGGATTCGAGGCGGGGCACCTGGAGGTGTCGCTGGCCTGCGCCGAGACGGAGCTGCTGCCGGCGGTACGGGCGGCGGACGCCGGCACTCTCATCGTGGCCGACGGCTTCAGCTGCCGCACCCAGATCGAGCAGTCGGGGGTGGGCAGGCAGGGAGTGCACCTCGCCGAGGTCCTCGCTGCGCGCCTGCGCGGCGAGGAACTCCGCGACCACCCGGAGGAGTCGATTCTGGTGCGCCCGGCGCCGCCGCAGGTGCTGCGCGGTGCTCCCGAGGCGCGGCCGTTCGTCCGGCGATGATCCCGGTGACGTTCGGGTCGCCGCCGCGGTGCCGGATCCGGGCGAGCGGGCCGCGGCGCACCCGTGGCAGGATGGGCGCATGCCGGAGATGCCGGAGGTACAGGGGCTCGTCGCGTTCCTGCGCGACCGCGTGACCGGACTCGACATCGTCCGCGCGACGGTCGCCAACATCGCCGCGCTGAAGACGTACGACCCGCCGATCGACGCGCTCCGCGGCGCATCGATCGCGGGCGTCGAGCGCCACGGCAAGTTCGTCGACATCCGCACCGATGCCGCGCATCTCGTCTTCCACCTCGCGAAGGCCGGATGGCTGCGGTGGTACGAGACGCTCCCGTCCACCGTGATCAAGCCCGGCCGCACGCCGATCGCCCTGCGGGTCGCGCTCTCCGACGGCTCCGGATTCGACCTCACCGAGGCCGGCACGAAGAAGTCGCTCGCCGTGTATGTCGTGCGGGAACCCTTCGAGGTGGCGGGCATCGCACGCCTGGGCCCCGACCCCCTGGATCCGGCGTTCACCCGCGATGCCTTCGCCGCGCTGCTCGCCGGACGCCGCACGCAGATCAAGGGCGTGCTGCGCGATCAGTCGATCATCGCCGGGATCGGCAACGCCTACTCCGACGAGATCCTGCACGCCGCGCGCACGTCGCCCTACGCCCTCGCCGCGAACCTCACCGACGACGAGATCACCGGCCTGTACGAGGCGATGACCGCGACGGTGACGGATGCGGTGGCCACCGCATCCGGGAAGCCTCCTGCCGACCTCAAAGACGCGAAGCGGCGCGGAATGCAGGTGCACGGCCGCCGCGGTGAGACCTGCCCCGTCTGCGGCGACACGGTGCGCAGCGTCTTCTTCGCCGACAACAGCCTGGAGTACTGTCCGACGTGTCAGACCGGCGGGAAGATCCTCGCCGACCGTCGGCTGTCGCGCCTGCTGAAGTAGGCCGTTCCTCGGGCGGCGTGCGCCGGCCAGCGCCGGCCGCATGTGCCCGCGTCGACGGCGTGCGCGTCAGGCGTCATGCGTCCCCATGAGGGTGCGCGCGTCGTCGTCGACCCAGTCGAGGGACTTCGACACCGCCTTCTGCCACATCCGGTACCGGCGTTCCCGCTCGGCGGCATCCATCGCCGGCTCGAACCGCCGATCCTCCTGCCACAGCGCGCGGAGCTCGTCGAAGCCGCTCCACACCCCCGTGGCGAGCCCGGCCGCATACGCCGCGCCGAGGGCCGTCGTCTCGACGATCTTCGGCCGCACCACCGGGATGCCGAGGATGTCGGCCTGGAACTGCATCAGGGCGTCGTTGCGCGTCATCCCTCCGTCCACCCGGATCTCCTCAAGCCTGCGATCGGTGTCGCCGACGACCGCTTCGATGACGTCGCGGGTCTGGAACGCCGTCGACTCCAGCGCCGCGCGGGCGATGTGCGCCTTGTTGACGTAGCGGGTGAGACCGACCAGCGCCCCGCGCGCATCCGGCCGCCAATAGGGGGCGAACAGCCCCGAGAACGCCGGGACGAAGTACGCGCCGCCGTTGTCGTCGACGGTCGCGGCGAGGGTCTCGACCTCTTCTGACCGGGCGATGATGCCGAGGTTGTCGCGCAGCCACTGCACGAGCGAACCGGTGACGGCGATCGATCCCTCCACCGCGTACCGGGCCGGTTCGTCGCCGCAGCGGTACGCGACGGTCGTGATGAGCCCGTGGTCGCTGCGGACGATCTCCTCCCCCGTGCCGACGATGAGGAAGTTGCCGGTGCCGTAGGTGTTCTTGGACTCGCCGGCACCGAACGCGACCTGGCCGAACGTCGCGGCCTGCTGGTCGCCGAGGATCCCGGCGACCGGGATGCCGCGGGCCACCGACGGCACACGCACCTCGCCGACGACCTCCGACGACGAGCGGACCTCGGGGAGCATCGCCCGCGGCACGTTCCAGACCGCGAGCATCTCGTCCGACCAGTCGAGCGTCGCGAGGTCGAACAGCAGCGTGCGGGAGGCGTTCGTGACATCGGTCACGTGCACCCCGCCGTTCGTGCCGCCCGTGAGGTTCCAGATCACCCAGGTGTCGGGGGTGCCGAACAGGAGATCTCCCGCTTCGGCGGCCTCCCGTGCGCCGGGAACCCGGTCGAGGATCCACGCGAGCTTCGACGCCGAGAAGTACGTCGCGAGCGGCAGGCCGGTCACGCCGACGAAGCGCTGCGTGCCGGCCTCGCCGGCCGCGGCGAGGGCGTCGATGCGCTCCTGGGTGCGGGTGTCCTGCCAGACGATCGCGTTGTACACCGGGCGGCCGGTGCGGCGATCCCATACGATCGCGGTCTCGCGCTGATTCGTGATGCCGATGCCGGCCACGTCCCGCGCCGCGAGGCGCGCTCGCGACAGCGCGTGCGAGACGACCCATTCCGTGTTCGTCCAGATCTCGACCGGATCGTGCTCGACCCATCCTGCCCGCGGGAAGATCTGCTCGTGCTCTCGCTGCGCGGTCACGACCATCTGCCCGGCCGCGTCGAACACGATCGCCCGGGTCGAGGTCGTCCCCTGGTCGATCGCCAGCACATGTCCCGCCACGCTGCCTCCGTTCTCTGTCCCGTCAGGCTACCGGCGCACCACCGTCCGGCCGATACGCCGTGCCATCGTCGCGACAAGAACCGCTCGCCTGTCGCAAATCGATCTTCGACGGCCCGATAAAGGTCGATTTGCGACAGGTGAAGGGTCCCTGACGGTCGGCCGGTCGGGATGAGCGGTCCGCGCGGCGACCAAGTTGGGCGGGTCAGGATGCGGCGGCCGACGACGCGGGCACGGCGGCGGATGCCGCGGCCAGCGCGCGGGCGACTTCGGCCTCGCGGGTCGCCGCGTCCCATGAGAGCGCTCCGCCGATCGCATCGGCCACCTCGTGCGCCGACGCGACGCTCACGCCGCCTGTGAACCCGATCGAGGTGCGGCGCATCAGCACGTCCTCGAGATGCCGCACCGCCTCCGTGCGCGCCAGGTGCCGCAGCTCTCCGGTCGAGTAGTGCTGCAGCGTGACGAGCGGTGCGTCGTCGGCGTCCGCCTCGATCGCGGCGATCACGTCGGCCGCGACGGTGCCGTAGCGCTCCAGCAGCGCGCCCGCCCGCACGATGCCGACGACGGTGCCGTGGTCGGCGAGCCACTGCTGCCGTGCCCGCTCGGTCGTCGGGAACCCGCGCCCACCGCCGATCGGGACGCCCTTCGTCGACCGCCGACGCGGGCGCGCCAACAGCTCGAGGGCGCGATCGGCCAGGTGCTCGGCCGACGCCCGGAACGTCGTCCACTTGCCGCCGACCAGACTCAGGATCGACGCATCCGCCCGCCCGGGCAGCGGCGCCTTCTCGATGCGGTAATCCCGCGACACGAAGCCGGGGGCGAGGTCGCCGTGCCCCGGCAGCGGGCGCACCCCGGCGTACCGGTACACGATCTGCTCCCGCGACACCGGGATGTCCGGCAGCACGTGCGCGATCAGGCCGAGGAAGTAGTCGACCTCCTCCTCGGTGCACACGATGGGCTCCGCCATGTCGTGCTCGAGGTCGGTCGTCCCCACGAGAACCCGCCCCTTCAGCGGATAGATCAGCACGATGCGCCCGTCGCTGTGCTCGAAGAACAGCTCCCGACCTCCGGTGGCGGCGAGCAGCTCGGGGTGATCGAGGACGATGTGCGAGCCCTTCGTGCCGCCCATATAGCGCGTCTGCTCGCGCAGCGCCGCGTTGGTGAGGTCGGTCCACGGGCCGGTGGCGTTCACGACGACGGATGCGGTGAACGGCACTTCCTCGCCGGAGTCGACGTCGCGCAGCACCACGCGGCCGTCGTCGACGCCCACGGCGGCGGTGTAGTTCGCGGCCCGGGCCGACGCCCGACCGTCGGGCCCGTCGCCGTCGACCGCGGCCGACGCCGCTCCTCCCGCGGGCACCGACGCGGCGAGCCCGTCGCGGAGCACGTCGAGCGCGAGACGCTCGGGATCGCGCAGCGACGCATCCCAGTACGTCGCGGTGTACTTCACCTCGGGGTTCAGGTGCGGCAGCCGCTCGAGCGACGCGCGCCGGCCGTGGAACGTGTGCCGTGGCACCCTCCCGCCGCCGCGCGAGAACGAGTCGTAGATCACCAGACCGATCTTGATGAGCGCCGCCCCCCGCTCGCGGCGGGCGCCGGCGCCGTGGCGCAGGAACCGCAGCGGCGCCGACAGCACCCCCGAGAACGTCGAGAAGATGGGGATCGTGGTCTGCAGCGGCCGCACGTAGTGCGCGGCCGTGCGCAGGAGCATGTTGCGCTCTGTGACGGCCTCGTGCACGAGCCGGAACTCGCCGTTCTCGAGGTACCGGATGCCACCGTGGATCATGTGACTCGACGCCGCCGACGCCCCCGAGGCGAAGTCGCCGCGTTCCACGAGCGCGACGTCGACGCCCTGCATCGCGAGGTCGCGGAACGCCGCGAGCCCGTTGATTCCGCCGCCGATCACGAGGACGTCGGCGTACGGTCGAGCCTTCAGCCGCGCGAACCCGTGGCTGTCGATCGCATGCATCGCGCTTCCCTTCCCCTCCTTCCAGCGTAGGCGAGCCAGCCGCCGGACCGGCCTCGCCCCGCCCGGTTCGCCGCGGTCCGCGGTGCCCGGGAATGAACCGGGGCCGGATGCGTTGGGTAGACTCGTGAGCATCAACGTGCTCCGGGGTCGGTGAGAATCCGAACCGGCGGTGACAGTCCGCGAGCCGCGGCCTCCGACAGGATGCCGACGGTCGACCCGGTGGAACTCCGGGACCGACGGTGATGCGATGGTCCGCCATCGCTAGTCCGGATGGGAGGCAGCACGCATGGCGTCCTTTCGTGCGCCGCCGCCTCTCCCGGAGCCTCAGGCGAGTGAGGAGAGCGGATGGCGGTGAGCCCGATCGAGCTTGACGCGATGCGTCGCGCGCTCGCGCTCGCCCCGCGCGGCCCCCGGGGAGTCAACCCCCAGGTGGGAGCCGTGATCCTCTCCCCCGACGGCACGATCATCGCCGAAGGCTGGCACCGCGGCGCCGGCACCGCCCACGCCGAGGTCGACGCCCTCAGCAAGCTCACTCCAGAGCAGGCCCGCGGCGCGACCGCCGTCGTGACCCTCGAGCCGTGCAACCACACCGGACGCACCGGCCCCTGCGCGCTCGCGCTCATCGAAGCCGGGGTGGCGCGCGTCGTGTACAGCGCCGAGGACCCGGGTGTGCGCTCCGGCGGCGGCGCCGACCGGCTGCGCGCCGCCGGAGTCGACGTCGCCGGCGGCGTGCTCGTCGACGAGGGCGTCGCCTTGATCGACGACTGGCTCGTCGCGACACGGCTGGGCCGGCCCTTCATCACGGTGAAGTGGGCGCAGAGCCTCGACGGCCGGGCCGCAGCATCCGACGGCACCAGCCGCTGGATCACCGGATCCGCCGCCCGCGCCGATGTGCACGAGCGGCGCGGGGCCTCCGACGCGATCCTGGCCGGCACCGGCACGGTCCTCGCCGACGACCCGGCCCTCACCGCCCGCCGCCCCGACGGGGCGCTGTATGCCCAGCAGCCCGTGCCCGTCGTCCTCGGCACCCGCAAGACGCCCGCCGACGCCGCCGTGCGGCGGCATCCGCATCCGCCCCTGTTCTACGACGACCTGCACATCGCGATCGCCGACCTGCACGAGCGCGGCATCCACCGGCTGTTCGTCGAGGGCGGCCCCACCGTCGCGAGCGCGTTCCTGCGAGCCGGGCTGTACGACGAGATCCTCGCCTACACCGCCCCCGTGCTGCTCGGCGGCGACCGCCTCGCCCTCACCGACATCGGAGTCGACACGATCGGCGCCGCGCGTCGCCTGCGGGTGGCCTCGATCGAGAAGCTCGGCGACGATCTGCTGATCGTCGCGCATCCCCGCCCGGCCCCCGCTGAAAGGATCAGCTGACATGTTCACCGGCATCATCGAGGAGATCGGCGAGGTCACCGCTGTGACGCCCTCCGGCGACGGGTCCCGCCTCACGGTGCGCGCCCCGCAGGCGGTGACGGATGCCGCGCACGGCGACTCGATCGCCGTGTCGGGAGTCTGCCTCACCGTCGTCGAGCAGGGGCCCGACTGGTTCATCGCCGACGTCATGAAGCAGACCCTCGACATGTCGACGCTCGATGACGTCGCCGCGGGTCGCCGCGTGAACGTCGAGCGCGCGCTCGCCGCGGGCGCCCGGCTCGGCGGCCACATCGTGCAGGGACACATCGACGGCGCCGGGCAGGTGCTCGAGGTGCGTCCCGGCGACCAGTGGCGCGTGCTGCGCATCGGCCTGCCGGCCGCGCTCGCCGACCTCGTCGTCGACAAGGGCTCGATCGCCGTCGACGGCGTCTCGCTCACGGTCAGCGCTGTCAGTGCTCCCGGCGAGGAGCAGGCGTGGTTCGAGGTCTCCCTCATCCCCGAGACCCTCGAGGCCACCACGCTCGGCGAGCGCGCGCCCGGCGAGCGCGTGAACCTGGAGACCGACATCCTCGCCCGTCATGTCCGGCGTCTGCTCGCCTTCCCCGCACGCAGCTCCGCCGATCCCGCATCGATCGAAGGAGGCTCCCGATGAGCCTGTCCACCATCCCCGAGGCGCTCGACAGCCTCCGCGCCGGGCGCCCCGTGCTCGTCGCAGACGACGAGAACCGCGAGAACGAGGGCGACATCATCCTGTCGGCGCAGCTCGCCACTCCGGAGTGGCTCGCCTGGACCATCCGGTACTCGAGCGGGTACCTCTGTGCACCGATGCCCGCGGAGTGGGCCGACCGGCTCGACCTGCCCCCCATGGTCGCCCACAACGAGGACTCCCGCGGCACCGCGTACACCGTGAGCGTCGACGCCGCCGACCGCATCTCCACCGGGATCAGCGCCGCCGACCGCGCGCACACGCTCAACGTGCTCGGCGATCCCGACTCGAAGCCGAGCTCGGTCATCCGTCCCGGCCACGTGCTCCCCCTGCGCGCCGTCGACGGCGGCGTGCGCGAGCGCAGCGGCCACACCGAGGCGGCGGTCGAGCTCATGAAGCTCGCCGGCCTCTCCCCCGTCGGCGCGATCGGCGAGGTCGTCGCCGAGGACGGCAGCATGATGCGCCTGCCCGGCCTCATCGAGATGGGCGAGCGCGAAGGCATCCCGGTCATCACGATCGAGCAGCTCATCGCCTACCTCGACGAGCACGACCCACGCACCGAGCCGGTCGTGCATCGGCGGCGCGTGAGCCTGCGCGCCGAGGCGAACGTGCCCACGTCGCACGGCAGCTTCCGCTTCCTCGCCTACAAGGACCGGACGACCGGCACCGACCACCTCGCGATCGTGTCAGGCGACCTGGGCGCCGATGCGCCGCTCGTCCGCGTGCACTCCGAGTGCCTGACCGGCGAGGCGTTCGGCTCGCTGAAGTGCGAATGCGGTCCGCAGCTGCAGGCGGCCCTCGACGCGATCGACGAGCAGGGCGGCGTCGTGATCTACATGCGCGGGCACGAGGGCCGTGGCATCGGCCTCATCAACAAGCTGCGCGCCTACAGCCTGCAGGAGCGCGGGATGGACACCGTCGACGCGAACCTGGCGCTCGGTCTCCCCGCCGATGCCCGCGACTACGCGGCCGCCGCGGGCATCCTCGCCGACCTCGGGATCGAGCGGGTGCGCCTGCTCACGAACAACACCGACAAGGTCGCGCAGCTGCGCGAACTCGGGCTCGACATCGTCGAGCAGGTGCCGCTGCTGGTCGGCGTCGGCCCGAACAACCACCAGTATCTGCAGACCAAGCGCGACCGGATGGGGCATCTCATCGACGCCGACGAGCTGGAGGAGGCGCTGCACGAGATGCAGACGCACGAGAACGACGCGCACGAGGCGGCTCCGGCAGCACAGGCAGCCGAGCACGAGGGAGCCCAGGCGTGAGCGGTAAGGGTGCGCCCCGGGCGCAGGATGCGTCGGGTCACGGCGTCAGCGTCACGATCGTCGCCGGCACCTGGCACGAGACCATCACCGAGGGGCTGATCGCCGGGGCGCAGCGCACGCTGGAGGCGGCGGGCGCCGGGCACACGCTGGTGCGCGTGCCTGGGTCGTTCGAGCTCGCCCTCGCCGCGCAGGCGGCGTTCGCCGGCGGCGCCGACGCCGTCGTCGCGCTGGGGGTCATCATCCGCGGCGGCACTCCGCACTTCGAGTACGTGTCGGCGGCGACCACCGACGGGCTGAACCGGGTGGCGCTCGACGCCGGCAAGCCGGTCGGCTTCGGGGTGCTCACCCTCGACGACGAGCAGCAGGGCCTCGACCGGGCGGGTCTTCCCGACTCGCAGGAGGACAAGGGGGCGGAGGCAGCCGACGCGGCACTGCGCATGGTCGCCATCACCCGCCGGCTGCGCGGCTGAGACCGTCGGGCGGGCCATCGGCCGCACCCTGCCGCCCCCGCCGACGGATCGCGGAACCCGTTGCCGCTCCGAGGCCGGTCGCTGGGCGCCCGTCGACTCGCCGCTGCGCTCCTTGCTCAGGACCTGCCCACTGTGCCGAAGGGCCGGTCCGACACGATGTCGAGACCGGCCCTTCGTGAGTCGAAGCTCAGGAGCCCGGGTGCCACACCATCAGCAGGACGACGACGATGAGCAGCAGGGTCGCGATGCCGTTGGTTCCGACGATCATGCCGTAGCCGGCCGGCTTTCCGGCATCCGTCGCCCCCTCGGCCGCCTCGGCGGCCTTGTTCATCTGCGGCACGACGACGAACACGTTCAGCACGAAGGCGATCACGTAGGCGATGATCGACCACAGCACCCACGGAGTCATCATGCTGATGCCCCAGATGCCGGCGACTCCGAAGCCGAGGATGAACGTGATCAGCGACAGCCACGAGAACATCGCGGTCGACTTCGCCAGGGTCGCCACCTGAGCGGCGTTGCCGGAGCGCAGTGCGCGCAGCCCGGTCATCGGGATGATCGCCATCGGTCCGACGATGAAGACGGCGGTGACGACGTGCAGGATGATCATGACAGTGCCCATGGCTTGAGCTTACGTCATACTGAAGGTTCCGTCATACTGAAGGTCCGAGCCGGGTGCGGCGCGGCCGCGGGCACCGACCCGGGAGCCGAAACTCCATCCTCTAGAATGGAACCTTCCGCGCCGGCCATCCCGCCGACGTTCCGGTGGTCCAGCGTCGGCTCGCCCGACGCACCACCCCTGCGCCGGGCGTCGCCCACCGGCTCGTCCCACAAGGACCTCTCCCCCAGAATTGCAAGGTCCTTTTCGCATGTCTTCCACTGCCGTCTCCACGGCTCCGGCGAACCCCCGCTCGCGTGTCATCCTCGCGAGCCTGGTGGGCACCACGATCGAGTTCTACGACTTCTACGCGTACGCGACCGCGGCCGTCCTCGTCTTCCCCATCCTGTTCTTCCCGACCGGCGACGACACGACGGCGCTGCTCGCCTCGTTCGGCGTCTTCGGCGCCGCGATGGTCGCCCGACCGATCGGCGCGATCGTGTTCGGTCACTTCGGCGATAGGTTCGGCCGCAAGGCCACGCTCGTCGCGTCGCTGCTGACGATGGGGATCGCGACGTTCCTCATCGGCTGCCTCCCGACCTACCAGGGCGTCGGGTGGTGGGCGGCGCTGCTGCTGCTCATCCTTCGTCTCGCACAGGGCTTCGCCCTCGGCGGCGAGTGGTCGGGCGCGGCGCTCGTCGCCACCGAGAACGCACCGAAGGGCAAGCGCGCCTGGTACGGGACGTTCCCGCAGATGGGCGCGCCGCTCGGCTTCATCATCGCCAACACGATCTTCCTGCTGATCAACTTGGCCCTGCCCCACCCCGACGGCGCCGTGCAGCGCTCGGACGCGTTCCTCGCCTGGGGCTGGCGAGTGCCGTTCTGGTTCTCGGCCGTCATGGTGATCATCGGCCTCTGGGTGCGCCTCAAGCTCGTCGAGTCGGAGTCCTTCACGAAGGCCGCGAACACCGGAGCCATCCGGAAGTTCCCGCTCGGTGAGACGCTCCGCCGGCACTGGTGGCCGCTCATCCTCGGCACGTTCATCATGCTGGCCACCTACGTGCTGTTCTATCTCATGACGAACTTCACGCTGTCGTACGGCACGAAGGCGACGCTCGAGACCGCGCAGGCGGCGGCCGACGCGGCGGGGACGCCGTTCGACCCGTCGACGTATGTGCCGGGGCTCGGCTTCGGCTACACCGACTTCGTGCTCATGCAGATCATCGGCGTCGTGTTCTTCGGCGTCTTCACGCTGCTCGCCGGTCCGGTGGCGGATGCGGTCGGCCGGCGCACGCTGCTGATCTGGGTGACGGCGGGCATCGTCGTGTTCGGTCTGGTCTTCAACGTCTTCCTGCTGCCGCAGCTCGACCCGAAGTTCACCGGCGCGCTCGTGCAGGCGTTCCTGATCTTCGGCTTCGCGCTGATGGGGGCAACGTTCGGACCCATGGGCGCGATCCTGCCTGAGCTGTTCCCGACGAACGTCCGCTACACCGGGTCGGCCGTCGCGTACAACGTCTCGTCGATCCTCGGTGCCGCGCTCGCGCCCATCGTCGCCGTGGCGCTGTGGGCTGCCGCGGGCGGCTCGCCGTGGCTCGTGGGAATCTACCTGAGCGGCGCCGGCGTGCTGACGCTCATCGCGCTCCTGCTCTCGAAGGAGACCAAGGACGTCGACTACGACACCAACATCGGCATGGGCGAGACCGCCTCGCTCTGACCGGACGGGTGCCGCGCCCCGCGCGGCGCCCGCCCATCCCTCGCTTCGTCGACCCCGCGCCCTTCGTGAGGTGGCAGAAGTGGCTGCTATGAGGGACCCGATAGCGACCATTTCTGTCACCTCACCGCGGCTGTGTGGGACGAGGGGTGGGGCGGCTCGGTGGGACGAGGGGGTGGGACGGATGCGTCGGTGGCACGGGCTGTGGATAACTTCGGCGACGATGCGTCGGGGAGGGACATGCTGAGTGGGTGACACGCAGCCCGGCGCCGCTCCCCGCCCCGTTCCCCGGTCGGCCCTTCTCGGTGGCGACGGCACAGGCCTACGGAATCTCACGCGGCCGCACGCGGGCGAGCGACCTCACCCGGCCGCACCGGGGAGTGCGCTCTCCCGCCGGCATTGACCTCGCCTTCGACGACGAGTGCGGAGCGCTGCAGACCCGACTGCCCCCGTGGGCGGCGTTCAGCCACGCGACCGCCGCCCGGCTGCACCGACTCCCCTTGCCGCTCTCGCTCGAGAACGAGGATGTCTTCGATGTCATCGTTCCTCAGGAGTGCCGGGCGCCACGGATCAAGCGGGTGCGCGGCCACCACTCGCGCCTCAGAGACGCAGAAATCGATCGGCGCACGCGGGTGCGAGCCACCACGCCCGAGCGCACATTCTGCGACCTCGCGACAATGCTGACGCTCGGCCAGCTCGTCGCTGTCGGCGACGCCATCGTGCGCCGGGGAGGGCGGGCGGCCCGTGCAAACCTCGAGGCCGCGGTCGCCGCTCATCCGGCTCGGCGGCAGCGACGAAAGCTCTGTCGCGCCCTGGAACTGTTGAACGGCAGGGCGGAGTCGCCCAAGGAGTCCGAGCTGCGCGTCTTGATGATCGAGGCCGGATTCCCTGCACCGCGTGCGAACCACGCCGTCTTCGACGGCGACGCGTTCGTCGCGCGGGTGGACCTCGCCTACCCCGAGCTGAAGATCGCCATCGAGTACGAGGGCCACCAGCACCGGTCGGACAAGGCGCAGTGGCGCAAGGACCTCCGGCGACGGCGCCGCCTCGAGGCACTCGGGTGGATCTACCTGCCGGCGACCCAGACCGACCTCGACGCTCCCGCCGATTTCCTCATGGACCTGCGCACCGCGATCACCCGCCGCTCCGCCTGAGCGACCCTCGAGCGCGTGAGGTGGCAGAAGTGGCTGGAAAGAAGCCCCTCATACCGGCCACTTCTGTCACCTCACGCAGCGGGAGGGAGGGGGAGGTCAGTCGAGGAAGAGGGCGCGGAGGCGCTTGGTCGTGAAGACCAGGCCGAACGCGATCATCACGAGGTAGTAGAGGATGTGCCACACCATCGCGCCGGTGAACACTCCCGTCGTCAGGGCGCGGATCAGCTCGACGCCGTGCCACAGCGGGAACGCCATGATCACACCCTGGATCCACCCCGGGTAGATCGAGATCGGGTAGAGCGTCGCCGAGAACAGGAACATCGGCAGCAGGATGATGTTGATCCAGTCCATGTGCTGGAACGTCTTCATGTAGCTCGTGACGGCCATTCCGAGACTCGCGAAGCCGAACGCGATCAGCAGCACCGCCGGGAGCGCGAGGATCGCCGTCGGCGACAGGTTCAGCCCCGCGACCTGCATGATCACCATGAACCCGCACGCGTACAGCAGCCCCCGCAGCAGCGCGTAGAGGATCTCGCCGAACGCCACGTCGAGCGGGCCGAGCGAGGTCGCCAGCATGCCTTCGTAGAGCTTGCCGTAGTTGAGCTTGAAGAACACGTTCCAGGTGGAGTCGTAGATCGCGCCGTTCATCGCCGAGACCGCCAGCAGCGCCGGAGCGATGTAGGCCGCGTAGGGCACTGACGCGCCGCCCGACAGCTGCACATCACCCACGAGCGCTCCCAGGCCCAGACCCATCGCCAGAAGGTAGAACACCGGCTCGAAGAAGCCCGACAGGATGACGACCCAGCTCGACGACCGCGCGGCGATGAGACCGCGCTGCACCACCGCCCAGGGGTTTCCTGCCCACAGCGCGCGCACGCCGCCGCGGCGGGTCGACGCATCCGGTCGCTGGAGGTCCTCGGTGACCACGGTCATTTCGCGAGCCTCCGCGTGAAGATGCGGCGGGCGAACAGATAGCCGCCGCCGGCGAGGACGAGCAGGTACGCCAGGTGCACGATCAGCATCGCGACATCGACCGGCTCACCGAAGCTCGCCATGCGCCCGAGCTCGGTCGCGTGCCACAGCGGCGAGATCCAGCCGATCCACTGCAGCCAGATCGGCAGCGACGTCAGCGGGAAGAACGTGCCGGAGAACAGGAACATCGGCATGAAGAGGAACCGCTGCACGAGGGCGAACTGTCCCTTGTCCTCCTCGAGCGACGCGGAGTACGCCATCAGCGGCATCCCGAACGCGAGACCCGCGAGCAGGCCCACCGGGATGGAGAGCCACCCGGTCGGCGGCGCCGGCACCGTGACGAGCGGGAAGACCGCCCCGAAGGCCCAGATGAACAGGTAGTAGGCGCCGCCGGCGAACAGCATGCGAGCGGAGGCGGCGAGCGCGACCCCGTTCGCGATCTGCGGCGACGACAGCGCCGAGGCGTTGAAGCCGTAGAAGTAGCGTCGCCACTTGAATCCCGCCATCACCGGGTAGGTGAACTCCTCGGATGCGACGGCGATCGTCGCCGTCATGAGGAGCGCCGGAGCCACGAAGACGAGGTACGACACGCTGCCGCCGCTCGCGGTCGGGATGTCCTGCCGGATGAGGGCCGCCAGACCGATCGCCAGGCCGAACAGGTACACCAGGGGCTGCCCGAGCGCGCCCACGACGATCGTCCAGCCGTACGCGCGCATCGCGCGCAGCATGTGCTCGGTCGCGTACAGCGTGCCGCGTCGGCGGGGCTTGCGGCCCGCCGCGAGCGCTTCGGCGCGCAGCTCATCGAGCGACGGATGCGTCGGTGTCGAGACATCCCGTCCGCCTTGAGCCGGTGGCAGGGTCATTCGATCAGCGACCTTCCGGTCAGGCGCAGGAAGACGTCCTCCAGGCTCGCGCGGCGCACGAGGCTCGTCAGCGGCTGCAGCCCGGTCGTCGTCACGCGGTCGAGCGCCGCCTCGCCGTCGTGCGCATAGATCAGAATGCGGTCAGGCAGCACCTCGAGGCGGTCGCCGATTCCGGCCAGCTGCCCGGCCACCTCTTCGTTCCTGCTCGAGCCGAACCGCAGCTCCAGCACCTCGCGGCTCGAGTGCTCGCGGATGAGCGACGCGGGCGTGCCCTGCGCCATGATGCGTCCCTTGTCCACGACGATGAGCCGGTCGCAGAGCTGCTCCGCCTCGTCCATGTAGTGGGTCGTGAGCACGAGCGTCGTGCCGCGCTCCTTCAGCCGGAACAGCCGGTCCCACAGGATGTGACGCGCCTGCGGGTCGAGTCCCGTCGTCGGCTCGTCGAGCAGCAGAATCCGCGGATCGTTGATGAGCCCGCGGGCGATCGTGAGGCGCCGCTTCATGCCGCCGGAGAGCTGATCGACCTTGCTCTTCGCCTTGTCGCCGAGCTGTGCGAAGGCGAGCAGTTCGTCGGCCTTCTGCGCGCACACCTTTCCGGGCAGCCCGAAGTAGCGGCCGTAGACGTAGAGGTTCTCGCGGGCGTTGAGCTCCCCGTCGAGGTTGTCGTCCTGCGGCACAACACCCAGGCGCGAGCGGATCTCGGGGCCGTAGCGGTCGGGGTCGAGCCCGAGGATCTCGAGCGTCCCCGACGTGCGCGTCGACACCGCGCCGACCATTTTCATGGTCGTCGACTTGCCCGCACCGTTCGGCCCGAGCAGGCCGAACGACTCGCCCGGGGCGACCTCGAAGTCGAGGCCGTCGACGGCGAGGAAGTCGGGCTTACCCTTCACCTTGTACGCCTTGACGAGGTTCGCAGCACTGATCACCGGAGCGGGCACCGGACCACTCTAATGCGCACCTGGGACGCCGGCAGGGTGCCACCGTCGCCCCGAGTTCGCAACCCCTTCCCTCTCCCCCGGTAGCGGGCGGATGCTGGAGCCATACCCACCCGGAGCGAGGAGGCCCCATGTCACGACGACGGCCGACGACGACCACGCTGCACGGAATCGATCATCTCGTGCACAACATCGAGACCGGACGCTTCGAGCGAAGTCTCTCGGCTCTCACCGCGGCCGGCGCCGTCGCCACGGCGGCCGAGATCTTCTTCGAGCACGACAAGGCCAGCTTCGGGAACAAATGGATGTGGGTCCCCGTCGTGCTCGGTCCGGTGGGCGCCGTCGCGGGGGTCGCCGGCGTGTTCAGCAAGCGCCTCGCGAAGACCGCGCTCCCCCTCGCCTCGGCCACGATCGTGGCGAACGGACTGCAGGGCGTGTGGCTGCACGGACGCGGCGTGCACCAGAAGCCGGGCGGATGGCGCAACCTCCGGTACAACCTCGAGATGGGGCCGCCGCTGTTCGCGCCGCTGCTGGTCACGCTCGTCGGGGGCATGGGCGTGCTCGCCGCGATCCTGAGGCGTGAAGAATGACGACGCTGCCGCTCGACCCCTCCGCCGGCGGTGGGCGGTTCCCGGGTTTCGACGTGCTCGCCCACGCGGCGCACTGGGACCAGGCCACGCAGGCCGTCGTCGCCGCGCGCATCGGGCGCCTCCCCGATCCACGGTTCTTCACTCCCGACGAGGAGGCCACTGCCCGGGCCCTCTTCGACCAGCTCCTCGACCAGCGCGAGGACCCCCGCGTGCCGGTCTTCCAGCTCGTCGACACCCGGCTCGCCGAGGAGCAGACCGACGGGTGGCACTACGCCGAGCTTCCCCCCGACGACGAGGCGTGGCGCACCACCCTGCGACATCTCGACGACGACGCCCGGGCGCGGTGCGACCGGCGCTTCGCCGACTGCGAATGGGACGACCAGTCGGCGATCCTGAACGACATCCATGCCCTCGAGGAGCGCCCGTGGCACGGCTACCCGGCGTCGCGCGTCTGGTCGCTGTGGACCCGGTACGCCTGCACGGCGTTCTACTCGCACCCCTGGGCGTGGGATGAGATCGGCTTCGACGGGCCCGCCTACCCCCGCGGGTACAAGAACCTCGGCGTCGACCGGCTCGAGGGATTCGAGGTCCACGACCGGCGCCCCGACCTCGGGCCGGACTCGCCGACGGACGGCGGTGACGCCCGATGAGCACGGTGCGCGAGCGCAATGAATCGGCATGGCTGCTGACGCCCGACGGCTCGCGGGAGGAGCCGCGGCTGCGCGAGCAGATGCGCACGTTCGACGACGACGACGAGGTCGACATCGTCATCGTCGGCTGCGGGGCGGGCGGATCGACCCTCATGCAGCGCCTGGCGCGCGCGGGATGGAGCGTCGTCGCGATGGACGCCGGCCCGTTCTGGCAGCCGGAGCACGACTGGGTCAGCGACGAGGCCGGATCCCACCACCTCTACTGGGGTGAGAACCGGGTGATCGGCGGCACCGATCCCGTGCCGCTCGGCTCGAACAACTCCGGCCGGGGCGTGGGCGGATCGATGGTGCACTACGCCGGGTACACCCCGCGCTTCCACCCCAGCGACTTCCACACCCTGACCGCCGACGGGGTGGGGGCCGACTGGCCCCTCGCGTACGACGACCTGCAGCCGTACTACTCGGCGATCGAGAACGAGCTGCCGGTCGCCGGCGAGGACTGGCCGTGGGGCGATCCGCACTCCTACCCGCACCGCCCGCATCCGGTGTCCGGCAACGGCGAGCTGTTCCAGCGCGGCGCACTGGCACTCGGCATCACCGCGAAGGTCGGCCCCGTCGCGATCGCGAACGGCCGGTTCGGGCATCGCCCGCACTGCATCTACCGCGGCTTCTGCCTGCAGGGCTGCAAGGTGAACGCGAAGGCGTCGCCGCTGGTCACCCACGTGCCCGACGCGCTGGCGCACGCCGCCGAGATCCGCGCCGAGGCGATGGTGAGCCGGGTCGGCATCGACGAGCACACCGGGCACGCGACCGGCGTGCACTACCTGTACCGCGGGAAGGAGCGCTTCCAGCGCGCGCGAATGGTCGCGATCGCCGGCTACTCGATCGAGACGCCGCGTCTGCTGCTGAACTCCGCCACCGAGCGGTTCCCCGACGGACTGTGCAACGACTTCGATCAGGTCGGCCGGTACCTCATGGTGCAGGGCGCCCCGCAGACCGCCGGGCGCTTCGACGAAGAGGTGCGGATGTTCAAGGGACCTCCGCCCGAGGTGAGCACCGAGCAGTTCTACGAGACCGATCCGACGAAGCCGTACAAACGCGGCTTCTCGATCCAGACGGTCTCGCCGCTGCCGATCACCTGGGCCGAGCACGTGATGGCGCAGGGCCACTGGGGCGCGTCGCTGCGGCACCACATGAGCGACTACGTGCACTGGGCGTGCCTCGGTGCGCTGTGCGAGTTCCTGCCGCAGGCCGACAACCGGGTCACCCTGGCGGACGAGAAGGACCGCTACGGGCTGCCGGTCGCCCGGTTCGATTACTCGCACTGCGAGAACGACAGGATGCTGCTGGATGCCGCGCGCCACGTGATGGAGGACATCCTCAACGCCGCGGGAGGCACGCACGTCATCACGATCAACCGGTCGGCGCACCTCGTCGGCGGGGCGCGCATGGCCGCCGACGAGACGCAGGGCGTGGTCGACGCCGACTGCGTGAGCTTCGCCGTGCCGAACCTGCTCATCACCGACGGCAGCGTGCTCCCCACCCAGGGCAGCGCGAACCCCGCACTGACGATCATGGCGCTCGCCGCGCGGGCGGCCGATCGCCTCGTGCAGCGCACGTCCACGGCGCATCACCGGAAGGCGCTCGCGTGAACACGGAAGATCCCCGCATCGACGACCTCGCGGTGCGGGTGTACACGATTCCGACGGATGCGCCCGAGGCCGACGGGACGATCGCCTGGTCGCAGACGACGATGGTGCTCGTCCACGCGCGGTCGGGAGATGTGACGGGTCTCGGCTGGACGTATGGGGCGCCGGCGTGCTCACGCGTGATCTCGGACACGCTCGGTCCGCTCGTCGAGGGGGCGTCGGCGCTCGACACCGCGGCGTGCTTCCACGCCATGGTGACGGCGATCCGGAACACCGGCCGCGCGGGGATCGCCGGCTGCGCGTTGTCGGCCGTCGACCTCGCCCTGTGGGACCTCAAGGCGCGGTTGCTGAGCCTTCCGCTCTACCGCCTGCTCGGCGGCACCCGTGACGAGGTTCCGGTGTACGGCAGCGGCGGCTTCACGACATACTCCCACGAGCAGCTGGCGTCGCAGCTCGGGCACTGGGTGCACGAGCAGGGCATCCCGCGGGTCAAGATCAAGATCGGGCAGTCGTGGGGGCACGATGTGCCGCGCGATCTCGCCCGCATCCGGCAGGCGCGCGAGGTGATCGGATCCGACGCCGAGCTGTTCGTCGACGCGAACGGCGGATACGGGCGCAAACAGGCGATCCGGGTATTCGACGCCTGCGCCGATCAGGATGTGCGGTGGTTCGAGGAGCCCGTCTCCTCCGACGATCTCCCCGGCCTGCGCGAGGTCCGCGATGCGGTGACGGCGGATGTCGCAGCCGGCGAGTACGCGTTCGACGTGCCGTACGTGCAGCGGATGTGCGCAGCGGGCGCGGTGGACTGCATGCAGCTGGACGTCACCCGCGTGGGCGGGATCACCGAGTGGATGCGAGGAGCCGCGGTCGCGGCATCCCTGAATCTGGATGTCTCGGCGCACTGCGCCCCCAACGCGCACGCGCACGTCGCGGCGGCGGTGCCGAACACCCGGCACGCGGAGTGGTTCCACGACCACGTGCGCATCGAGGCGATGTTCTTCGACGGCACGGCCGACCCGAGCGGCGGGCGCATCCGCCTCTCACCGGACGTGCCCGGGAACGGTCTGACCCTGCGAGAGCGGGATGCCGAGGCGTACCGGGTGTCGTAGCGCGGGATCGTTTCGACTCGCTGCCCGGTTCCTGAGCGAGGAACGAAGTCCCGAGTCGAAGGGCGCTCAACGACCGGCATTCTCGTCGTCGTCGCCGCCGATGTGCAGCGTGTTCTTCACGCGCTCCACTCCCTCGGTGAGCACCGCCTTCGCCGTGTCGCGGATGACCGCGCCGGCGCGCGGGTCGTTCTTCAGGAGCGCCTCACCCGTGTTCTTCGCGAACTCGAATGTGATGTGCGGCGGCAGCGGCGGGATGTTCGGGCTGGTGTACGCGTCGATGAGCGTGACGCCCTGCGTCGCGAACGCACGATCCCAGGCCGCTTCCACCTCGTCGTCGCTGTGCACCCTGATGCCGGTGAATCCCAGCAGCTCCGCCCAGCCGGCGTAGTCGACGGACTCGACGACCTGCGAGTCGTTCCAGACCGGGTTCGCATCCTCCGTGCGCATCTCCCAGGAGACCTGGGCGAGGTCGTCATTGTGGAGCACCAGGATGATCAGCTGCGGGTTGGACCACTGCTTCATGTACTTCTTGATCGTGATGAGCTCGTTCATCCCGAGCATCTGGAACGCCCCGTCGCCGATCGTGCAGATCACCGGGCGCTCGGAGTAGGCGAACTTCGCCGCCTCGGCGTAGGGCATCGCGGCGAGCATCGACGCCAGCCGTCCCGACAGGTCGCCCATCATCCCGCGCTGCAGCCGGATGTGGTGGCCGTACCAGTCGGCCGTGGTGCCCGCATCCGCCGTCACGATCGCCGTCGCGGGCAGCCGCCGGTTCAGCTCGAAGTAGACGCGGCGGGGGTTCACGCCGTCGTCGTACGTGAGCTTCGCCTGCGCCTCCATCTCCTTCTCCCAGTCGACCATCTCGGCGGCGATCTTCTCCTGCCAGCCGAGGTCGGTCTTGACGTCGAGGTGCGGGATGAGCGCCTCCAGCGTGGTCTTCACGTCGCCCCACAGGTTGAGCTCGGTCGGATAGCGCAGCCCCATCTGCTCGGGCTTCAGGTCGATCTGGATGGCGCGGGCCTGGCCGGTGGGCGGCAGGAACTGGCCGTACGGGTAGTTCGTGCCGAGGAAGACGAGGGTGTCGCAGTCCTTGATCTGGTGGTAGCTCGGCAGCGAACCGAGCAGGCCCAGCTGCTGCGAGTGGAACGGCACGTCGGCGGGGACGACCTGCTTGCCGCGCAGCGCCGTGATGATGCCGGCACCCGCCCGGCGCGCGGCCTCCAGCACCTCGTCGGTCGCGCCATTGGCGCCGTGCCCGACGAAGAACGTGACCTTCTTGCCGGCGTTGATGATCGCGGCGGCACGGGTGATGTCGTCCTCCGGCGGCCGGATCCGCGTCGACGGGGCGACGGCGCTCGAGCGAGACACCCAGTTCTCCGGCGTCGGCGTCGTGAACTCCATGCCCTGGATGTCGTGCGGGAGGATGATGACCGCCGGCCCGAGCCGGGTGCGCGCGGTGCGGAACGCGGTGTCGACCACGGCCTGCGCCTGCGCCGGCGAGACGACCGTCTGCACGTAGACGGCGACATCGGCCATCGTGCGCTCGAGGTGGCTGGCCTGCTGATTCGAGGTGCCGAAGGCGTTCAGCCCCTGCTGCCCGACGATCGCGACGACGGGCTGATTGTCCATCTTCGCGTCGTAGAGGCCGTTGACCATGTGGAACGCACCCGGGCTCGATGTCGCGATGCACACTCCCACCTCGCCGGTGAACTTGGCGTGGGCCGTGGCCATGAGGGCGCAGATCTCCTCGTGCGTCGGCCGCACGTAGTCCAGTCCGTTCTCCTCGCGCTGCGCCTTCTCGAGAGCGCCGTCGAACTCACCGATGCCGTCGCCGGGGAAGCCGAAGACCCGGCTCACTCCCCACTCCCGCACCCGCTGGATGACGAAATCGCTCACCGTGGTCATACCGGACCCCTTCCTCTCCTGGGCGACGACGGACATCGCTCCCTGTGCGCCGTGGAACTCCGATGAACGTCGCTCCGTGTGCCTGTCCGCCACGGTACGGCGGCATGGCGCGGTCCGTCGCGGGGGTTGCGCTGTGCGAGCCGGGCGCGTAGGCGTGCCGCATGACGCCGGATGACACCCGGATGCGTCGACCCGCGGGCGCCGGATTACCATCGCACGGTGACCACTCCTCCGTATCGTGCCGACATCGTCGGAAGCTTCCTGCGTCCCGCCTCTCTCAAGGACGCGCGGCGTCGCCACGCCGACGGCGCGCTCGACGACGCGGGCCTGCGCGCCGCCGAAGACGCCGCCATCGCCGATCTCGTGCAGAAGGAGGCCGATGCCGGCCTGCGCCTCGCGACCGACGGCGAGTTCCGCCGCTCGTGGTGGCACTTCGACTTCTTCGGATTCCTGGACGGCGTCGAGATCGTCGAACTCGACCACGGCATCCAGTTCCAGGGCGTGCAGACCAAGCCGCGGGGCGTGGAGATCTCCGGTCCGATCCGGTTCGACCCGCAGCATCCGTTCCTGGAGCACTTCACGTCGCTGAAGGACCTCCTGGCGCGCACCACCGGTGCGACGCCGAAGTTCAGCATCCCGTCGCCCACCGTTCTCGACTTCCGCCTCGAGCCCGGGCACATCGTCGGCTCGGCCTACGACGGTCGCGACGCGATCGTCGACGACCTCGTACAGGCGTACCGCGACGCCTTCGCGGCGTTCTACGACGCCGGCGCGCGCTACCTGCAGCTCGACGACACCGCGTGGGCGTACCTGTGCAGCGATGCCGAGCTCGCGAAGGCGCGCGATCGGGGCATCTCCACCGACGGCATCGCCGAGCGGTACGCCGACATCCTGAACCGCGTGCTGGACGGCAAGCCCGACGACCTCGTCGTCACGACGCACGTGTGCCGCGGCAATTTCCGCTCCACCTGGATCTCGTCGGGCGGGTACGAGCCCGTCGCCGAGCAGCTGCTCGACGTCGTGCAGTACGACGGGTACTTCCTCGAGTACGACAGCGACCGCGCCGGCGGCTTCGAGCCGCTGCGGTTCCTGCCGAAGGGCGACAAGACCGTCGTGCTCGGTCTCGTCACGACCAAGACCGGCGAGCTCGAGGACCCCGACGAGATCAAGCGCCGCATCGATGAGGCCACGGCGTACGTGCCGCTCGAGCAGCTCGCCCTGAGCCCGCAATGCGGCTTCGCCTCGACCGAGGAGGGCAACACGCTCACCGAGGACGAGCAGTGGGCGAAGATCCGCTCGGTCGTCGACATCGCCGCCGACGTCTGGCGCTGAGTCCTCGGAGCGGGCAGGGGCAGGTACACGCCGAACCGCGGCGCCGCGAATGCTGCAGCATCCTGCGGATGCGCCCTCGTTCGACCAGGGGCGGCAGTTTCCCGCTCATGCGCCAGGAAAACTCAGGCGCATGAGCGGGAAGGTGCAGCACCAGCGCGACGGAGCCATCGCCGACGATCGTCGGCCGGACCGCGGCCGCTATGCTGACGACAGCCTCGAGGAGGAGGAAGCATGGTCGGCAACACCGATTACGATCCGAGCGAGCTGAAGCGGGTTTTCGAGCACCACTTCACGTGGGCCGCGGCGTTCGAGCGGAACACCCACCGATACGCGAGCCGCCCGGCCCTGACCGATCCGCCGTCGGGGCGATCGTGGACGTACGCCGAGCTCGGCGACACGACGGGGCGCCTCGTCGAGGGACTCCGCTCGCGCGGGGTGGGCACGGGCGAGCGCGTCTGCTATCAGCTGAAGAACTCGCCGGAGTTCGCGTTCCTCTACATCGCCGCGCAGGGGCTGCGCGCCGTGAGCTCGCCGATGAACTTCCGGCTCGCGCCCGCCGAGACTGCGCACATCCTCGACCAGGCGAAGCCGGCGGTGTTCGTCTACGACGGGACGGATGCGGCGAATGTCGCCGCCGCTCTGCAGATCGCCGATCACGCTCCCCGCATCCTCGCAGCCGTCGGCGGTGAGCTGCTCGACGGCGCCATCCCGTTCGAGGAGCTCCTGGCGGCGGACGCTCCCTCGTTCCGCGCTCCCGACGACGCGAGCACGTGGGATGAGACGTCGCGCCTATACACGAGCGGCACGACCGGCATGCCGAAGGCCGTGCCGCTGACGAGCCTGAACGAGGTGCTCACCGCGCACGACGTCGTGATGCACTTCCCGCTCGGCCCGAACGACAAGACGATGAACATGTCGCCGTGGTTCCATCGCGGCGGCAATTACTGCGCCGGGCCGAACACGGCGTTCTTCGTCGGTGCGGAGGTCGTGACGCTGCCGCAGTTCACGCCCGCCACCGTGCTCGACGGCATCGAGCAGTACCGGCTGACGTACGTGATCGGCGCGCCCACGAACCTGCAGCTGCTTGCGGACGAGCAGGAGGCGCACCCCCGCGACCTGTCGAGCCTGCACGGCGTCGTGACGATGGGAGCGCCGCTCGGGCACGATGCCGCACTGCGCTACCAGCGCGTGCTCACGCCCCGCATCGCGAACGGCTACGGCACGACCGAGGCGTTCTGGAACACGTATCTGCGTCCCGATGACCTGCCCGCGGCGGCGGGCGCCGCCGGACGCGCCTGCCTCGACGACGACGTCGCCGTCGTGCGCGTGCAGCAGGACCGGATCTCCGCACCCGACGAGCACGCCCGCAAGGATGGCCAGGAGATCGGCGAGGTCATCATGAGGTCGGTGAAGTCGGGGTACGCGTATCTCGGCAACCCCGAGGAGCAGGCCGAGAAGTTCCGCGACGGCTGGGTCTACCCGGGAGACCTCGCGACGTGGGACGAGAATGAGATCGTGACGATCGTCGGCCGCAAGGACGACATGATCATCTCGGGCGGCGAGAACGTGCATCCCGTGCAGGTCGAGGAGGTGCTCTCGACGCACGCGGCGGTCGCCGACTCGATCGTGGTGGGTCTGCCCGATCCGCAGTGGGGTGAGCTCGTCGTGGCCTACGTGCTGCCACGGGACGGTGCGGTGACGGATGCGGTGGCCGCCGCATCCGCTCTCGATGAGCATCTGCGCGCCAGCGCGTCGCTCGCCGACTACAAGCGGCCCCGGAGATACGCGTTCGTCGACGAGCTGCCCTACACGGCGACCGGCAAGAAGCAGCACTTCAAGCTGAAGGAGCAGGCTCCCGCCGACGCCGAGGCCGGTCTCTTCGTCGCACCGTAGCCGCACCGGTTCCCGGTCGTCGCGCCGTAGGCGCGGCGGTCAGTGGCCGGCGAGCGCCTGACGGTCGATCTCCTCCTGGTTCTCGACGTAGGGCGTCCCGTGCGTGTGGAACGTGGCGACGGTCTTCATGCCCCACGCCTGGCCCTTCGCGCGCTCGGCCTGGCTCCACTCGACGACCGGCCAGTCGGGGTCGAGCAGCAGGCGCGCCTGCGCGTTCGCGAACTCGATGCGGTTGCCGCCCGGCTCCCACACGTACAGGAAGAACGTCTGGTTGATCGCGTGCTTGTACGGGCCGTACTCGATGTAGATGCCGTTCTCCAGGCAGATGTCGGCGGCCTTGAGGATGTCCTCCCGGGAGTCGGGCGCGAACGCGAAGTGGTGGAACCGCCCCCGCTCACGCGTCCAGTCCTCCGAATACACGACGTCGTACGACTTCTGGTGGAAGCGGAACCACCAGGCGGCCATATGCCCGTCGTCCATCCGCACCCGCTCCGATTCCCGGGCGAACATCACGTCGCGCCAGAACTCGCCGGCGGCATCGACGTCGGCGGCGAGGTAGTTGATGTGGTCGAGGCGGCGCGCGTTGATGCCGCGGCCGGGATACGCGGAAGCCTGGTTCTTCAATGCCGGGCGGTCCTCGTCATCCGGCACGTAGTGCTCGGTGTCGTAGTAGATCGCCATCACGTGGCCGTCCGGGTCCTCGAACTCGAACGACCGGCCCACTCCCACCTCGGGGTCGCGCCATCCGTGCCCGAGGCCCGCGTTCTCGATGGCGGCGACCCGGCGGTCCAGCGCCGCCGGGCTCGTCGCGCGGAACAGGGTGCGCCCGACGCCGTTCGTGTCGGACGCCGTGAGCTTGAGCGAGTAGAGCTGGTATTCGTCCCACGTGCGCAGGTAGGCGGAGTCGCCGATCCGGGCGACCTCGCGCATCGCGCAGATGTCGCGGAAGAAGTGCAGACTCTCCTCGAACTTCGGCGTGAACAGCTCGATCGCGCCGAGGTGCGCGAGGTCGAAGTTCTCCTGATGTGCCACGGTTCCTCCTTGACGGCTGGGACGGATCAGATGCGCGGGCGGGGGAAGACCCGCCCGTCGAAGAGCTTGCGTGCGGTGCGCACCGACGTCGAGGTCGCCCGCCACACTCCGTCGGCGCCCTGCTCGACGCCGACGCGGGCCGTGAACACCCCGCTCGGGTGCTCGATCGGCGTCTCGTCGGCGTCGTCGACGCGGGCGAGGGCAGAGCCGACGGTCCCCGGGATCCGGAGTCCGGCGGCCACGGATGCCGCCATCAGCACGCCGATCGACGTGTGCACGCGCGCGGGGATGAAGGCGCGGGTGCCGATCGCGCCGCCCGAGCGCGGCGGCGACAGCAGGAACATCTTGGGCACGCTCTGCTCGGCCACGTCGCCGAGCCCGAACAGCTCCCCGGCCTCCCGGCGCACGTGTTCGACCTCCGCGCGCAGGTCGGTGCGCGCCTCGAGCTCTGCCGGTGCCTCGGTGCCGTCGACGCCGAACTCCGCGGCATCCATCAGCACCACCGGCATCCCGTCGTCCACCAGCGTCACCCGGTGGCCCGCCACCTCGTCGACGGCGTTTCCCGTGGGCAGCAGCGGGCGCGACGGCGCGATCTCCAGGTCGATCGGGCAGGCGGTGCCGGGCACGCCGTCGATCGACTGCGCCCCGTCGTAGTCGGGACGCCCGTCACGCACGGCGAAGGTTGCGGTGGCCACGTCGCCGGTGTTGACGAGGCGGATCCGCACCGTCGCCGCAGGCGCTGCGGCGGCGATGAGCCCGCGCTCGAGCGCGAACGGGCCGACGCCGGCGAGCAGGTTGCCGCAGGTCTGCTTGTCGCTCACGGCCGGCTCGTCGACCGCGACCTGCAGGAAGAGGTAGTCGACGTCGATGTCGGGGTCGGTCGAGGCCGACACGATCGCGACCTTGCTCGTCAGCGGATGCGCGCCGCCGATCCCGTCGATCTGCGTCGGGTCGGGACTGCCCATGATCCGCAGGAGCAGGTCGTCGCGCACGGCGGCCTCGGCCGGCACGTCCTCGGCGAGGAAGTACGCGCCCTTCGACGTGCCGCCCCGCAGGAGCATGCAGCGGATGCCGTCCCGGACGGCGTCGGCGTGGGGGAGGTCAGCGGGCATCGTATTCCTGCTGCGTCATATACGTGACGCCGAGGTCGGTGAGGCTCTGCCGGAGTCCCTTGCGGTCGAGGCTCAGGTCGCCATTCCGGTACGCCGCGCGGTCGTCGGCCTCCTTCTGCACGCGGGCGTCGGCGGCGGCGAGGACGGATGCGGCATCCTGCCGCGGCACACAGAGCACGCCGTCGTCGTCGGCGACGATGACGTCACCGGGGCGCACGATGGTACCGCCGAGCACCACGGGCACGTTGACCGAACCGCCGGTCGACTTCACGGTCCCCTGCGCGTTGACGGTCGCCGACCACACCGGGAATCCGAGTTCGCGCAGCTCCGCGACATCCCGCACCCCTGTCGTCGTGACGAGCCCGCGCACGCCGCGCGCGTGCAGTGCGGTGCCGAACAGCTCGCCGAACGCGCCGTCGACCGACGGCGAGACCGTCGTGACGACGAGGACGTCGCCGGCGCGGCACTGCTCCACCGCGGCGTGGATCATGAGGTTGTCGGCCGGCCAGCTCAGCACCGTCACGGCGGTGCCTGCCACGCGCGCCCCGTCCTGGATCGGGCGCAGCGTCGCGCCGACCAGGCCGGTGCGGTCCATCGCCTCGTGGACCGTCGCGACGCCGTGCACGGCGAGCGCGTCGACGATCGCGGCATCCGTCCGCGCGATGTCGGTGACGACGACGCCGCTCATCGGAGGACTCCGGTCACTTCCGGGTAGTACCGCATGTACGCCTCGCCCATCGTCTCGTGCGGCAGCCCGAGGTTGGGCCCCGCGTTGCGCTTGACCTGCACACCGCGGCGCACCGCGAGGTCGGTGTAGTACGACCACATGTGCTTCTGCGCGGGGAGGCACTCCATCGCCGCGCGCTTGCGCGGGAAGGCATCGGTGATGTCGAGCAGGACGTTCGGCTTGAAGTCGCACTGCTCGCTCTGGTGGGGCTCGAAGAAGAAGACCGGCGGGGCGCCGATGATGTCGTCCTTCGAGGGGTACGAGCCATCGGAGTTCGCCACGCCGATCGCCTGCGCCAGAACCCGCGCCTGCAGAGCCATGCGGGCGGCGGCCGGGTGGTCGCCGTTGTAGGGGTCGACGAGCGGATGCGTCAGCACGACGGTCGGCTGCGTGCGGCGGTACACGTCGACAAGGGCCGCGACGGCCTCGTCGCTCTCGCGGAGCGGATAGTCGCCGAAGTCGAGGAACTCGATCTCGGCTCCGAGGGCGGAGGCCGCGGCCGACGCTTCGTCCCGCCGCAGGGCCTTGATCTCGTCGAGACCCTTGCCGGCGAGCCACTGACTGGCCGACTCACCGCGCTCGCCGTAGGACAGGCACGCCACGACGGCGCGCTCGCCGCGCATCGTCGCGGCGGCGATCGCTCCCCCGGCGCGCCAGACGAAGTCGCCCGCGTGGGCGCTCACGACCAGGAGGGAGGGGGTGCGCTCTGCCATGTGACTCCTCATCGACGTGACCGCGCCCGGAAGGGCCGTTCCGGCACCAGACAAACACACCGCGGCACATTGGTCAAGATATTGTCAACAATCTTGGCTCCCTCGGATCACTATCTCAAATACCTATCGACATAGGGTCTCAAGCGGCCTAACATGAGGGCCATCGACGCTTCGGCGCGCACTGCGCGTCGGCACCCGCCAGACATCGAGGGAGATTCCATGGCCGAGAACCTGCAGCAGCTGCTGGACGAGAAGGGGAACATCGTGCAGATGCTCCGCGACTCGCAATTGGGCACCTACATCTACCCGGTGGTCCCCGCCGAGTTCACGAACTGGCGTCGCGAGCAGAAGGCGTGGCGCGAGACGGCCGTGCTGTACGACCAGACCCACCACATGGTGAACTTCTTCCTGTCCGGACCCGACGCGCTGAAGCTGCTGAGCGACACCGGCGTCAACTCCTTCGCCAATTTCCCCGTCGACACCGCGAAGCAGTTCGTGCCGACGGCGTCGAACGGCGGCGTGATCGGCGACGGCATCCTCTTCCACGAGGCGCCCGACGAGTACGTCTACGTCGGCCGCGCGCCGGGCGCGAACTGGCTGCAGTTCCACGCCGAGACCGGCGGATACGACGTCGAGTTCCGCTACGACGACCGCTCCCCCTCCCGCCCGTACGGAGAGGCGGTGCACCGCGACTACTACCGCTTCCAGATCCAGGGTCCGAACGCGTGGCAGATCATCGAGAAGCTCGCCGGCGGCACCGTCGACAAGGTCAGGTTCTTCCACATGGGCCACATGACGATCGCCGGCTCCCAGGTGCGCACGCTGCGCCACGGCATGGCGGGCGCGCCCGGCCTCGAGCTGTGGGGGCCCTACGCGGAGCACGGCAAGATCCGCGACGCGATCCTCGAAGCCGGCCGGGAGTTCGGGATCGAGCCGTGCGGGTCGCGCGCGTACTCCTCGAACACGCTCGAGTCGGGGTGGATCCCCTCGCCGCTTCCCGCGATCTACACGGGCGGCGAGATCGAGCGGCGCTTCCGCGAGTGGCTGCCCGCGAACAGCTACGAGGCGATCAACGCGCTGGCCGGATCGTTCGTCTCGGACGACATCGAGGACTACTACCTCAACCCGTGGGAGCTCGGCTACGGATCGTTCGTGAAGTTCGACCATGACTTCATCGGCCGCGACGCGCTCGAGAAGCTCGACCCGGAGCAGCAGCGCACGAAGGTCACGCTCGCCTGGAACGACGAGGACCTCGCGAAGATCCTCGCCTCGGTGCTCGACCGCGGCGGCCCGGGCTACCAGTTCTTCGATCTGCCGAACGCGAACTACGGATCGAGCAACTACGACGCCGTGATCGACGCCGATGGCAACACCGTCGGGCTGTCGCTGTTCACCGGCGTCACGGCGAACGAGCGGCGCGGCCTGTCTCTCGCGACCGTCGACCGCGACGTGCCGATCGGCGCCGAGGTGCGAGTGGTGTGGGGCGAGCCGGACGGCGGATCGCGCAAGACGACCGTCGAGCCGCACGAGCAGATCGCGGTGCGTGCCGTGGTGAGCCCGGTGCCCTACGCCGAGACCGCCCGCCAGGAGTACCACGGCGGCTGGCGCACGACCGGCACCCGGTAGGCCCCCGAGCGGTCGAGCCCGGGCGCCCGGACCGCTCACCTGTCGCATATCGACCGTGTTTCCGCCGGCGGAGGTCGATGTGCGACAGGCGAGCGGTTCCTCCGCGGCGCCGCTACCGGGCGGGGGTCACGGCGGGCTTGTCGTCGCCGAGGCCCGCGAAGTAGTCCAGCGACGCGAGGGAGCTGCTCACGAGCGGATGCACGCGCGCGTGCGCCGGCGCGCCGTCGGGGAGATACGCCTCCTCGAGCGCGCGGGTGACGCCCGCGGCGGCGACGGTGAGCAGCTCGACGATGCCCTGGGCGGCACGCCCGTCGTTCGGCACGACGACGCCGAGCGCCGCGTAGACGACGCCGTGAGGGCCCATCACCGGCACGGCGATCCCCCGCGACTGATCGTGGATGTGGCCGGCGAGATCGGCGAACCCATCGCTGCGCACCCGTCGCAGCCGCGCACGCAGCGACGCGCCGTCGTCGATCGTGTGCGCCGTGTACCGCGGCCAGCCGGCGGCGATGACCTCGTCCACCAGCCGCGGGTCGGCGTGCGCGAGCAGCACGAGTCCGCTCGAGCTGACGGGCAGCGGCGTCCGGCCGCCGATGAGCGTGGCGTTGATCACGGCATCCCGTGTCGACATCCGCTCGATGAACAGCACGTCCCGTCCGCTGCGGACGCCGAGCTGCGTGTGCTGCCGCACGCGGGCGTGCACGCCGCCCATCCACGGGCGCGCGAGCTCACGCAGGCCGAGCGCCCCGGGCGTGCGCGACGCGAACTCCCACAGCCGCACGCCGAGCCGGTACGTGCGATCGGGCAGCCGCTCGAGCAGCCCCTCCTCCTCCAGCTGCGTCACGAGGCGGTGCGCGGTCGACGGCGCGAGCCCCGCCGCCTGCGCGATCTCAGTGAGGGTGAGGAACGGGCGCAGCGCGTCGAACGCGTCGAGCACGCGCAGGTGCTTGCGCAGCGCGGATTCGCCGTCCGATCCCCGGGCCATCGGTCCTCCTCGACGCCAGGGTACCGGCCGGCGCCGCCGTCCGGCGCGCCTCGCGCGACGGCGCTCATGCGACGACCGACGGGTCAGGAGTCCGCGCGATACACCGTCCGGGCGTACTCGTGGTACGGCGCGGGTGCGACGGTGGCGCGGATGCGCACCTGGCGGTGCTCCTGGTCCACCTGCGGCTTGTGGGAGATCGGATCCTCGCCCCACACCACCTCGACCTCAGCGCCGTCGGGGATGTCGGCGTCGAGCGTCGCGAGCGACATGTACAGCTGGTCGTACGCGACGTAGCCGGCGTCGGTGGAGATGCCCACGCGCGAGCCATCCTTCACGACTTCGTCCATCTGGTAGAGCCCGTAGCGCGCCTTCGGGAACTCCAGGAACTTCGCGGGCGTCCCGGGCTCGAGCTGCGAGCGCACGACGTCGGCGACGTCCTCGGCGTTCCACAGCAGTGTGACCTTGCGTCGCCGCTGGTTCTCCGCATGCTTCTCGAGGGCCTCACGCCCGTGGAAGTCGTGGTCGAAGCGCACGGACCTGCCGAGGCCGATGTCGTACGGGGTCAGGTAGTAGTCGTGCACGTCCTCTGAGTACAGCGATCCGCCGATCGAGCCGGCGCGGGCGGCCGGCAGCCACTCGCGGTACTCTGCGAAGTCGTCGTCGAAGATGGCCGGGAAGGGCGTGGGCACCCATCCCGACTCCAGCGGCGATGCCGAGTACGCCTTGGCTCCGACGCGGCGGATGTCGTGCTCTGCACCGGCCTCGAGCAGGGCGTTCAGCACGATCTCGTTGTCCTCCCAGGGGCCGTAGAACTCGAACCCGGGCTGTCCGGCCATCCCGTGACGCAGCGCCTTGACGGGCCGGCCCGCGATCGTGACGTCGCCGATGTGGAAGAACTTGATCTCGGGCGCCGGTCCCCCGAACACCTTCTCCATCACCACGTCGGCCTTCGGGCCCTGCAGCTCGTAGCGGTAGAACGTGGGCGGCCCCTGCCGCATGTGCGAATTCGCCTCCAGGCGGTGGTGCACGTCCTTGCCCGCCGCCTCGGCCTTCTCGGCGTTGTACCGCACCCAGTCGATCAGCAGATGGTGGCCGATGAGCACGAGGCCCTCGGGACCGCTGTGGTTGTAGAACAGGATGCCGTCGCCGATGAGGTAGCCGTCCTTGTTCACCGCGATGAGCTGCTTCGCCACGCCCGGGCGGAACGTGCCGAAGGTGTTCGGCGAGATCCCCGAGAGCATCGGGATGAGGTCGTCGCCGTGGAGGAACAGCTGCGTCATGTGATGCGACTGGTCCATGAGGGCGACCGTCGTGTTCCACGCGCGCTGTTCGTCGCGCCAGTTCGTGAACTCCGGGGCCACGGGGAACGTGAATGCCGGCCAGTCCTGGTCGCGCAGCAGCGCGACGGGGCCGCCGGCGCGGGTGATGGCCTCGGCGAGGGATTCGGTTGTCATCGTCGACCTCCTGTATCGGTTCGCCAGGCAGGTTATGCACCCTGCGGGAGGACGGATGCCGCGAATTCCGTTCAACGGAAGCGGCCCGGAGATCGCCGTCGGCGTCCGCGATCCTGGTGCCGGCCTGCGAATCCCGCGCCGATGTCGACAACGGTTGGGTAAAGACCTGCCCATCCTCGCACCAATATCGTTGACAATCCCCGCCACGATCCGTACCGTCCCATGCCAGGGACAGTGTCGGTCCTCGCTCGCGAGGACGCGAACCCGTCGGCACCGCCCCGCGGCCGGCTCGCCTCACGGACACGGCCGGCACGACTACAGGAGGCGCGGATGGCTGCTCGATTGACGTTGCAGGACGTGAGCCTGCACTTCGGCGGCGTCCGCGTGCTCGAAGACGTCGGGCTCGACGTGGAGCCCGGCCAGATCTTCGGCCTCGTGGGCCCCAACGGGGCCGGCAAGACGTCGCTGTTCAACTGCATCAGCGGTCATTACCGGCCGAGCAGCGGCTCCATCCGGATCGACGACGACGAGGTGCGCGGCGCGCGCCCGGCGACCCTCGCACGGCACGGCCTCGCGCGCACGTTCCAGCATCCCGCGCTCCAGCTGAACCAGACCGTGCTGGAGAACGTGCTGCTGGGCGGGCACACCCGCCTGCCCGGCGGGCCGTTGGAATGGGCGCTGCACCTGCCGCACACCGCCCGCGCCGAGCGGCGCCTGCGCGACGAGGCGCGGGCGCTGCTCGAGCGCAACGGATTGGGCTGGGCGGCCGACGTCCGCGCCGACGAACTCTCCCACGGCCTGCACAAGGGCATCGAGCTGTGCCGCGCTCTCCTGATGAAGCCGCGGCTGCTGCTGCTCGACGAGCCTGCCGCGGGCCTGCCGCACTCCGAGGTCGAGCAGCTCATCGCGACGGTGCGGCGCATCCGCGACGACGACGACATCACCGTCGTCATCGTCGAGCACCACATGGGCCTCATCGCGGCCCTCACCGATCGGGTCATGGTGCTCGACCACGGGCGCACCCTCATGACGGGCACCGCCGCCGAGGCGCAGTCGGACCCGCGGGTGATCGAGGCCTACATCGGGAAGGACGCTGCGGATGCCGCTGCTTGAGCTGAGGGACGTGACCGCGTTCTACGGCCCGGTCCAGGTTCTCGAGGGCGTGTCGCTGTCCGTCCCGGAGGGCGGTGCCGTCGGCATCCTGGGCGCCAACGGCGCGGGGAAGACCACCACGCTGCGTGCGATCAGCGGGACGGTGCGGGCCGGCGGGAGCATCACGTTCGACGGCAGGAGCATCCGTGGCCTGCGGCCGGACAAGGTGGCGGGGCTGGGGATCGCCCACGTTCCCGAGGGGCGCGGCACGCTCGGCGATCTCACCGTGCGCGAGAACCTCCGCGTGGGCGCCTACCTGCGCCGGGACCGCAAGGCCGTCGCTCACGACGTCGACTACTGCCTCGACCTGTTCCCGCAGCTGCAGAACCGCATCCGCTCCAATGCCTCGGCGCTGTCGGGCGGCGAGCAGCAGATGCTCGCGGTGGGGCGGGCGATCATGGCGAAGCCGCGGCTCCTGCTCCTGGACGAGGCATCCCTCGGGCTCGCGCCCAGCACCGCCAAGACGGTGTACGAGGCGATCGGGCGGCTGCGACGCGAGTCGGGGATCGCCATGGTCGTCGTGGAGCAGAACGCCAACCTCGCCTTCACGCTCGTGGACTCGGCGACGGTGCTGGAGACCGGGCACAACGCCCTGACCGGCACGACCGCCGAGCTCAAGGGCATGGACGAGATCCGACGCGCGTACCTGGGAGGCTGACCGGTGGGGACGTTCATCCAACTCGTCATCGACGGCCTGTCGACCGGTTCGATCTACGCCGCGCTCGCCCTCGCGATCGTCCTCGTCAACCAGGCGACGGGCCTCATCAACTTCGCACAGGGCGGCATGGCGGTGCTGTCGGCCTACATCGCGTGGTGGTTCACCGGGATGGGTGTGCCGCTCATCCTCGCGATCCTGCTCGCCATCGTGGTCTCGTTCGTGATGGGCGCCGTCATCGAGCGCTACCTGATGCGGCGCTTCGAGCGCGGCGACCCCGACACGGCGGTCGTCGTCACGATCGGCCTGCTGACCCTCATCACCGGACTGTGCGGCTGGCTGTGGACCTACAACAACCAGCAGTTCCCCTCGCTGTTCTCACTCGACACCATCCAGTTCCTCGGCGCGTCGATCAGCATCCGCTCGATCGGCACGACCCTGGCGATCGTGGCGATCATGGTGCTCCTGCAGGCGCTGTTCCTCGGCACGAAGCTCGGTCTGGCGCTGCGCGCCGTGGCCGTCAACCCGCAGTCGGCCTCGTTCTCGGGGCTCCCCGTCGGGCGGCTGCTCATGGTCGGCTGGGGACTCGCCGCGGTGCTCGGGGCGGTCGCCGGGGCCTTGGTCGCCCCGCAGCTGACGCTCACCCCCGGAATGATGGACAACGCCCTCGTCTACGCCCTCGCCGCGGTGATCCTCGGCGGCCTGTCGAGCCCCGTCGGGGTCGTCGTCGCAGCCTGGCTCATCGGGGTGCTCGAGAACATCGCGGCGGTCTACATCCCGTTCATCGGATACGACCTGAAGGTCGCGGTGCCGTTCATCCTCATCTTCGTCGTGCTCGTCGTGCGACCCCAAGGGCTGTTCGGCCGGAAAGCCGTGGTGCGCGTCTGATGTCGAACTTCTCCTCCCTCCCCGCCGCGCCGCTGCTCCAGCGCACGTGGGTGCGCTGGGCGCTCATCGTCGTAGTGGTCGCGCTGCTCGTCGCGGGCCCGCTCATGCTTCCCGAGTTCGCGAACCAGACGATCGCCCGGATCGGCGTGTTCGCCGTCGCGGTGCTCGGTCTGAACGTCGTGATGGGCTACACGGGCCAGGTGTCGCTCGGCCAGATCTTCTTCGTCGGCCTCGGCGCGTACATCACCGCCTACGGCGTGACGCACGACTGGAACATCGTCCTGGTGTTCCTCCTGGCGTGCATCGGCCCCGCCGTGGTCGGCCTGCTCATCGCCCTGGCCGCCGCGCGCCTGGGCGGGCTGGCGATCGCGATGGTGACGATCGCCCTCCCGATCGTCGGGGTGCCGCTCGCGAAGCGGCTCGGCGACCTCACCGGCGGGTCGCAGGGCATGTCGGCACGCTTCACGGACGCCCCCGACTGGGCGCCGCTGTACGACGACCAGTGGCAGCTGTACATCGTCATCCTCATCACGGCGATCGTGTTCCTGCTCACCCGCAACCTCGTGCGCGGCCGCTACGGACGGGCATTCGCCATCGTCAAGGGCAATGAGGCGGTAGCGTCGTCGATGGGGATCTCGCCGTACTGGTACAAGGTGACGGCCTTCACCGTCGCGTCGCTCATCGGCGGCGTCGCCGGCTTCCTGTACATGGCGGTCGTGCAGTACACCTCCCCCGAGACGATGAGCTTCGGCCACTCCATCACCCTGCTGGCATCCATGGTGATCGGCGGGGCAGCCAGCATCATCGGCTCGCTCATCGGCGGCGCGTACTACGTGCTCGTGCCGCAGCTGACGAACATCGTCGACCCGAACGCGACGGCGCTGCTGCAGGGCGCGATCCTCCTCGTCGTCCTGTTCGTCCTGCCCGGCGGACTCGTGTCGCTGCCCCGCGTCATCCGGCGACTCGCACGCCGGGGACGATCCGGCGACCCAGGGCGCCATCAGACCACTCCGATCGCGGAGCCGGACCCGGCCGCCGCACCGGAGGGAATCCCAACAGAGAGGCAAGGTCACGCATGAACATGCGCAGAACAGCTCGGAACGCCGTCGGCATCGTCGCCATGGCCTCCGTCGTCGCGCTCGCCCTCGCGGGCTGCTCCCGCGGCGGCGGAGGCGGTGACGGCGGAGACGGCGGCACGGCGGCGGCGAGCCCCGGCATCACCGACACGAGCGTCACGATCGGCATCACCACCCCGCTCAGCGGCGCCACCGCGGGACCCGGCACCTGCACCGTCGCCGGCGTCACCGCGTACTTCGGCGCCAAGAACGCGAAGGACGGCGGCGTCAAGTTCGGCGACGGCAAGACGCGCAAGGTCAACATCGAGGCGCTCGACGACGGCTACGACCCGCAGAAGGCGAAGGCGAACTACGACCAGCTGAAGGATAAGGTCTTCGCGATGGGCATCGGCCTCGGCACGCCGACCAACCGGGCGTGGCGTGAGGCCGCCATCGCCGACAAGGTGCCGCAGGTGCTCGTCGAGACCGGCGACCCGATCTTCTCCAACAAGGAGGAGAGTCCCTGGCAGCTCGGGTTCGTGCCGACGTACATCAACGAGGGCGAAGCCTTCGGAAAGCTCCTGGCATCCTCCAGCGGGCAGCACAAGGTCGCCATCCTGTCGCAGAACGACGACTACGGCGAGGGCTACGTCGAGGGCTTCAAGAAGGGCATCGAGGGCGCGTCGAACATCACGATCGCGAAGGAGCTCACGTACGAGGCGACCGACACCTCGGTCGACGCGCAGCTGACCGAGCTGGCGTCGACGAAGGCCGATGTCTTCTTCAACGCGATGTCGATCACGCCGCTGATGATCACGTCGCTGCAGAAGGCGCAGCAGCTGAACTGGAAGCCCAGCTGGTTCCTGCCGTCGAACACGTCGAGCCCCGGCGCGATCCTCGAGCCGGGCAAGGCGAGCGCGTTCCCCGGCGTGTACTCCGTGGCGTTCTCGAAGTCGGCGTCGAGCCCGGCGACCGCGGGCGACGCCGACATGAAGCAGTTCCTGTCGGACCTCAAGGAGTACGCGAACTACAAGGACACGCCGGCGTTCCCGCACTGCGTGTGGAGCTACATCAGCGGCGCGACGCTGGAGCAGGCCTTCGCGAAGACGACGGAGCCGACCCGCGACAACTTCATGAAGGCGCTGCGGTCGATCTCCGACTTCAAGGCACCGCTCATGCTCGAGGGCACCGCCGTGAACACCACCGAGGACGGCCAGCCGGCCGTGTCGACCGTGGTCGTCCAGAAGTACAACGGCAAGGGCTACGACACGGTGACGTCGTTCCAGTAGACCTTCCGCCACAGCGCGAGGGCCCGGCCCGGTTCCGACCGGCCGGGCCCTCGCCCTGTCCGGCCGTGCGGGCGGACGGGGCACGGCGAAATCGTACGATTCCGCCGAATGCACATCAGACTGCGCGCGGGATCGTGTTCACCCGCCGGTTTGGTGTTCAGTCGCGGTGGGATGTCGCGGTGTGGCGTCGGCGGCTGCGTCAGTCCATGCCGCGGAGCACGTCGATGATCCCGGCCAGGTGCCGCCGGGTGGCGTGCTCGGCGGCATCCGCGTCGCGGGCGAGGATCGCGTCGATGATCGCGACGTGCTCCGGTGCGGATGTCGCGGCCCGGCCCGGCACGAACGCCAGCCGGAACTGATGCCGGGCCGACTGCGCACGCAGCCGCTCCAGCAACTGCGTCGCGGTCGCGTGCCCGCCGATCTCACGGATCCGCTGGTCGAGCTCCTGGTTGACCCGGGAGTACTCGACGAGGTTCCCCGCGTCGGAGGCAGCTTCGATCCGGATCCGCAGATCGCGCAGAGCCGCCGCATCCGCCGCCGTCAGGTTCTCCGCCGCCTTCCGGGCGACCAGCGATTCGAGGCCCATGCGCACCTCGACGATCTCGACCGCCTCGTCGACGGTGATCGCGCGCACGCGGGCGCCGCGGTTCGGCAGCCGTTCCACGAGGCCCTCGTTCGTGAGGTTCAGCAGCGCCGTGCGCACCGAGGCGCGGGACGCGCCGTAGCGCTCGCTGAGGTCCGCTTCGATGAGCCGCTGATCCGGCGCGAACTCGGCGTTCTGGATCGCGTCGCGCAGCCGCTGGGTGAGATTCGGCTCGGTCACCGGCTCTGCCTCGGTCGTCGTGGACACTCCGCCTCCCGTGTTTGACCTCGTCGTCGGGCATCGTCGCGCCCGTGTCGAGAATATCGCGCACGGAAAGTTGTCGACGAGATTCGCGATGATCTTGTCGCGAGTCTTGAATACCCCGCGGCGGTGGAGGACGATGGAGCCAGCCGACGTCCGATGGACGTGAGGGCACGATGGCCGGCCCACGCGAAGCCGCGCCGGGCGGCAGGAGCACAGAGAGGTGTCAGCCATGTCTGGAACGACGGAGATCTCCGACGCTGTCGGCGTGCGGACGGGTCTGTACATCGGCGGCGCCGAGCGGTTCACCGAAGAGGTGCTGGCGGTGGCCGACCCGGCCAAGCCCGGCACGATCGTCGGCGAAGCCGCGTCGGCGTCGACGCAGGACGTGGCCGACGCGGTGGCCGCCGCGAAGGCGGCGTATCCCGCCTGGTCGGCCCTGGGTGCCGCCGGCCGCGCCGAGCGGATGGCCGAGGCGATCGCCGGCATCGGCGACGAGCGCGACGAGGACGCCGCGATCCTCTCGCAGGAGAACGGCAAGATCCGGCTGGAGGCGTGGGTCGACGCGCTCGTGTTCGAGCTGCGCTGGAACCTCGCGCTGCAGGTGGCCGACCAGGTCGACGCCGTCACGACCCTGCCGGTCGTGCCCGGGGCCATTCCGGTGTCGACGCAGGTCGCGCACCAGCCGCTCGGCGTCGTCACGATCATCGTGCCGTTCAACTGGCCGATCGCGATCCTCGGCGCATCCCTCCCCTCCGCCCTGCTCGCCGGCAACACCGTGATCGTGAAGGCACCGCCGACCACGCCGCTCGCGATCACCCGCGTCGTGCAGCGGGTGGCCGCGAAACTCCCCGCCGGCGTCCTCAACGTCGTCAGCGGCAGGGACGAGAACATGTCGGGGCTCATCCAGAATCAGGATGTCGCGAAGGTGTCGTTCACCGGGAGCGTCAACGGCGGCAAGCGCATGATGCAGATGGCGGCGACGACCCTGACGCGCGTGACGCTCGAGCTCGGCGGCAACGACCCTGCGGTCTTCCTCGCCGACGCGATCGTCGACGACGAGCACCTCGACCGTCTGTACGCGGCGATCTTCGACACGACCGGACAGATCTGCATGAACGCGAAGCGCGTGTTCGTGCACCGTTCGCGGATCGACGAGGTGGTCGCGGGCCTCGCCGCACGCCTCGAGAAGGCCGTGATCGGCTACGGGCTCGACGAGGGCACCACGATGGGGCCTCTGAACTCGGCCGCGCAGAAGGCGTTCGTCGAGGAGATCATCCAGGAGGCGAAGGATGCCGGCGCCGACGTGCGCGAGTACGGGACGCTGCCCGGGGGCGACCTCGCCGGCGGGAACTTCGTGCGGCCGGCGCTCGTGGTCGACCCCGGTCTGTCGCTGCGCGTCGTGACCCAGGAGCAGTTCGGACCCGTCATCCCGATCATCCCGTTCGACGACGAGGACGAGGCGATCCGCCTCGCGAACGACACCTGGGCCGGACTGTGCGGCTCCGTGTGGACGGCCTCCCCCGAGGCGGCGCAGCGGGTGGGCTCGCAGCTCGTCTGCGGCTACGTCTGGGTCAACGACCACGGGGCCACCCGCCTCGACCTGCGCGCGCCGTTCGGCGGCATGAAGGGCTCGGGCTTCGGCCGCGAGCAGGGCATCGAGGGCGTACGCGACTTCCAGGACACCCGGTCCATCGCGACGATCGACCCCGAGGCGCTGGCCGCGATGGCGCACTGATCGGCACCGGGCCCCTCGCAGATCCGCGAGAGGCGGCGGGGGCGTCAACGCTGGTTGACACAGCGGACGGTCGTCAACTACGGTTGACGTCATGAGCGACCAGTTGCACACCGCGATCGGGGCCGCCGGCGAGTCCGAACCGCTCGCCGCACTCCGCCTGCTGCGCGACGCGCGCGCCGAGATCGCCCGCACCGAGGCCGAGCAGGTGCGGCGCGCCCGCGCGCAGGGATACTCCTGGGTCGCGGTCGCCGACGCCCTGGGGGTGACCCGTCAGGCGGTGCATAAGAAATACGGACGAAGATGAAAGACGGCCCCCATCCGTCTCCGCCTCTCGAGGAGGCATCCCGCATGACCCAGTCCCCCGCCCCGGTGCGCCGCTCGCCGTTCCGCCGCAGCCCCAAGGAGGGACCGCGCGCGAGCCTGCGCCAGCTGCTGCCGTACATCTTCGAGCACCGCGGCGTGATCACCGTCGTGATCGTCCTGAGCGTCGTCGGAGCCCTCGCGAGCCTCGGACAGCCCCTGGTCGTCGGCCAGGTCGTCACGCGCGTGCAGGCGGGCGACCCCCTCGGCTCGCTCGTGTGGATCCTCGTCGTGCTCGTGGTCGCCGCATCCCTCATCTCGGGGTATCAGCACTACCTGCTGCAGCGCACCGGCACCGCCGTCGTGTATTCGAGCCGGCGGCGCCTCATCGCACGCATCCTGCACCTGCCGATCAGCGAGTTCGACGCGCGGCGTACGGGCGACCTCGTCTCCCGCGTCGGCACCGACACGACGCTGCTCTACGCGGTGCTCACGCAGGGCCTCGCGGATGCCGTCGGCAATGCGCTGATCTTCGTCGGCGCGCTGGTGGGCATGGTCATCATCGACCCGGTGCTGCTCGTGCTGATCCTCGTCGTGATCGGGGCGTCGGTCGCCGTGGTCGGCGCGCTGTCGGGACGCATCCGGCGCGAGACGCGCGCCCAGCAGGAGAAGGTCGGCGAGCTGTCGTCGGGGGTCGAGCGCGCCGTAGGTTCGATCCGCACGATCCGCGCGTCGGGTGCCTCCGAGCGCGAGCAGGAGTCGATCACGGCGCTCGCGTCGGAGACCTACGACGTCGGGGTGCGCATCGCGAAGGCGTCGGCGCTCGTCGTTCCGATCGCCGGCATCGCCCTGCAGGTGTCGCTCCTGGTCGTGCTCGGGGTCGGCGGATTCCGCGTCGCGTCCGGTGCCATCACGATCGCGGCGCTCGTGACGTTCGTGATGTTCCTGTTCATGCTCATCCAGCCGCTCGGCACGTTCTTCGGCGCGATCATGTCGGTGAACCAGGCGCTCGGCGCGCTGGGGCGCATCCAGGAGGTGCTCGACCTCCCGGTGGAGACGGGGCAGGATGCTGCCATCGCGGCGCGGGTGGCGGATGCCGCCGCGGGCGTGGGCGCGGACGTGGGCGTGGGCGACGACGCCGGTGCGAACGAAGGGCGGAGGTCGGACGAAAGGCGGGCCGAATCCCCGGAAAGGCTCCGCCTTTCGCGAGATCTCCGTCCCTCAGACAACACCGCGCCGGCGATCGAGTTCCGCGACGTGCACTTCGCGTATCCCGCGGCCGTCGTGGCGGCCCGGCGCAAGACCGAGACGGAGGCGCTCGCACTGCTCGAGTCGGCGCGGGTCGACACCTCGGGCCTCGACGAGCCCGAGCCCGCCGGCGGCGAGGTGCTGCACGGCGTGTCGTTCGCCGTGCCGCGCGGCGCGCGCGTCGCACTCGTGGGGCCGTCGGGCGCCGGCAAGTCGACGACCCTCGCCCTCATCGAGCGGTTCTACGACCCGACCGCGGGGGCGATCCTCATCGGCGGGCAGGACGTGCGGACCCTCGACCGGGCGGCGCTGCGCGCCCAGCTCGGCTACGTCGAGCAGGATGCGCCGACCCTCGCGGGCACGATCGGCGACAACCTCCGGCTCGCGTCGCCCGACGCATCCGATACCGAGTGCGAACGGGTGCTGCACGCCGTCAACCTCACCGAGGTGCTCGAGCGCAGTCCGCTGGGACTTTCGGCGCAGGTCGGCGAGGCCGGCGTGATGCTGTCGGGCGGCGAGCGCCAGCGGCTGGCGATCGCGCGGGCGCTGCTGGCGGCGCCGCCCATCCTGCTCCTCGACGAGTCGACGTCGTCGCTCGACGGGCTCAACGAGCAGCGGATGCGCGAGGCGATCGACGCGGTGGCCACGGGGCGCACGCTGATCGTGATCGCGCACCGCCTGTCGACGGTCGTCGACTCCGACCACATCGTGGTGATGGACCACGGCCGCGTGGTCGGGCAGGGCACTCACTCCGAGCTCGTCGAGACGACGCCCCTCTACCGCGACCTCGCGAAGCACCAGCTGCTCGTCTGACGCGCGCCCAGCCCGACGTCAGGGGCCGCCGACACGTCACGCGGGACGGCGCTCACCTCGCGACTGCACATGAAACCGCCGAGTGCACATCATCCTGCGCGCAGGGTGGTGTGCACTCGGCGGAATCGTACGACCTCGCCGCAGCGGAGGGTCAGGATGCGGCAGCCTGCTTCAGGCGGTAGCGGAGGGCGGCGAGCTCGGCCTGCAGAGCCGGCGGGATGCGTCCGTCGAAGCGGGAGTAGTACTCCTCGGTGAGGTCGGCCTCCTGCTGCCACGTCTCGGGGTCGACCGCGAACAGTTCGCGGAGGTCCTCATCCGTGACCTCGACGCCCTCGAGGTTGAGGTCCTCGGTGCGCGGCAGACGACCGATCGGGCTGTCGACGGCGCCGACCTCGCCCTGCACGCGACGGATGATCCAGTCGATCACCCGGGCGTTGTCGCCGAACCCGGGCCACAGGAACCGGCCGTCAGCCCCCTTGCGGAACCAGTTCACCTGGAAGATGCGCGGCGCCTTGTCGAACCGCAGCTTCTGACCGACCTTGAGCCAGTGGCCGAAGTAATCGGCCATGTTGTACCCGCAGAACGGCAGCATCGCGAACGGATCGCGACGCAGCTCGCCGACCTTCCCCTCCGCGGCGGCGGTACGCTCGCTGGAGATGTTCGAGCCGAGGAACACGCCGTGCGTCCAGTCGGTGGCCTCGACCACCAGCGGCACGTTCGTGGCGCGGCGGCCGCCGAACAGGATCGCGTCGAGCGGGACCGCCTCCTCCCAGTCCTCCGCGATCTGCGGGCACTGCGCCGCGCTCACCGTGAAGCGGGAGTTCGGGTGCGCGGCCGGGGTGCCGGCATCCGGCGTCCACGGATTGCCCTGCCAGTCGGTCAGCCCCTCCGGGATGTCGTCGGTGAGCCCCTCCCACCACACGTCGCCGTCGGGCCGCAGTGCGACGTTCGTGAAGATCGTGTTGCCCCACAGCGTCTCGACCGCCGTGACGTTCGTCGACAGGCCGGTGCCCGGCGCCACGCCGAAGAAGCCGGCCTCGGGGTTGATCGCCCACAGCCGTCCGTCGTCGCCCGGGCGCAGCCAGGCGATGTCGTCGCCGAGCGTCTCGACCCGCCACCCGGGGATCGTCGGGCGCATCATGGCGAGGTTCGTCTTCCCGCACGCCGACGGGAACGCCGCCGCGATGTGGTACGCCTTGCCGTTCGGGTCGATCACGCGGATGAGGAGCATGTGCTCGGCGAGCCAGCCCTCGTTGCGGCCGATCACCGAGGCGATGCGCAGCGCGAAGCACTTCTTCGCGAGGATCGCGTTCCCGCCGTAGCCCGACCCGTAGGAGTAGACCTCGAGCGTGTCGGGGAAGTGCACGATGTACTTCTCGTCGCTGCACGGCCACGGTACGTCGGGCTGGCCCTCCTCGAGCGGCGCGCCCACCGAGTGCACCGTGCGCACCCAGTCCGCCCCGTCGGCGATGAGCCGCGTGACGGCCTCGCCGACGCGGGTCATGATGCTGATGGACGCGACGGCGTAGGGGCTGTCGGTCACCTGCACGCCGATGTGCGAGAGCGGTCCGCCCACGGCGCCCATCGAGAAGGGGATGACGTACATCGTGCGGCCCCGCATCGAGCCCTCGAACACGCCCTTCAGCGTGGCTCGCATCTCGTCGGGGTCGGCCCAGTTGTTCGTCGGGCCCGCGTCCTCCTCCTTGGCGGAGCAGATGAACGTGCGCGCCTCGGTGCGAGCGACGTCCTTCGGGTCGGAGCGCGCGAGGTACGAGCCCGGCCGCCACTCCGGATTGAGCTTGATGAGCGTGCCGTCCTCGACCATGCGACGCATCAGCGCGTCGTTCTCGGCCCGCGAGCCGTCGACCCAGTGGATGCGATCCGGCTGCGTGAGCGCGGCGATCTCGTCGACCCACTGGACGAGCGCTGCCATGCCGGGGCCGGTGATGTCGGGCTGGCGGCCGAAGTCGCGCACATCGCGCAGAGGTCGGATGTCGGTCGGCGCGGTACGGGTGAACGATTCGGCGAGGGCCATGGCTGCTGCTCCCTGTTCTCGGAGTCTTCTCGGAGTGCGGTTCGTCGCACTGCGGTGTCGTCCTGCGGTATTGGCGGAGTGCTGTGGGGTGCGTCGATGGTCAGATCGGCGCTGGTTCCCACTCTTGCAAGACCAATCCAGGTCTTTCGCGGGAATTCGAAGCAAAGAATCCCGAATCTTTCGCTATTCTCAAGGAATGCCCTCCTCCGTCGAACTCACTACGCTGGGTCACCGCATCCGCCATCACCGCGTCGCGAACGCGCTGACGCTCGATGAGCTCGGGGCGCAGGTCGGCGTCGCCGGCAGCCACCTGAGCCTCATCGAGAACGGAAAGCGCGAGCCGAAGCTCTCCCTGCTGCAGGAGATCGCGAAGGCCACCGGCACGGATGTCACCGATCTGCTGTCGTCGGAGCCGCCGAACCGCCGGGCGGCGCTCGAGATCGAGCTCGACCGGGCGCAGGCGAGCCCGGCCTTCCGGCGCCTCGGGATCCCGCCCATCAAGGTCACCAAGGGGACGAACGACGAGCTGCTCGAGTCGGTGCTCGGCCTTCACCGCGAGCTGCAGCGCCGGGAGCGGGAGGCCATCGCCACCCCCGAGGAGGCGCGGCGCGCCAACACCGAGCTGCGCCTGGCGATGCGCACGAAGAACAACTACCTCCCCGAGATCGAGAAGCTCGCCGAGAAGCAGCTCAAGAACGCCGGCCACTCCTCGGGAGCGCTCACGCACCGCACAGTGAGCGTGATGGCCGAGCAGCTCGGCTTCGAGCTCATCTACGTCAGCGACCTGCCGCACTCGACCCGGTCCGTCACCGATCTCGAGAACGGGCGCATCTACCTGCCACCGGCGTCGATCCCCGGCGGTCATGGCCTGCGGTCGATGGCGCTGCAGGCGATGGCACACCGGCTGCTGGGCCACCAGCCGCCGACCGACTACGCCGACTTCCTGCGGCAGCGACTGGAGATCAATTACTTCGCCGCGTGCTGCCTCATGCCAGAGACGGCGTCGGTCGCGTTCCTGCAGCAGGCGAAGAAGGACCGGAACCTCGCGGTGGAGGACTTCCGCGACGCGTTCGGCGTCACCCACGAGGCGGCCGGCATGCGCATGACGAACCTGCTGACGGAGCACCTCGGCATCTCGCTCCACTTCCTGCGCGTCGACGGCTCGGGTGCGATCTCGCGGGTGTACGAGAACGACGATCTGCCGCTGCCCATGGACGTCACCGGCGCGGTCGAGGGTCAGGCTGTCTGCCGCAAGTTCTCGGCGCGGTCGGCGTTCGCCGAGCAGAACCGCACGGTGGAGCACTACCAGTACACCGACACACCGGCCGGGACGTTCTGGTGCGCGACGCAGACGGGCACGAGCGCGGACGGCGAGTTCTCCATCAGCGTCGGGGTGCCGTTCGACGACGCGAAGTGGTTCCGCGGCCGAGAGACCGCCAAGCGCGCGGTGTCGACCTGCCCCGACGAGTCGTGCTGTCATCGACCCGCGGCCGAGCTCGCCGCGCGGTGGGACGGCAAGGCGTGGCCGAGCGCCCGCGTCCACATGCAGATGTTCAGCCCGCTCCCCCGCGGCGCGTTCCCGGGCGTCGACGACAGCGAGGTCTACGCGTTCCTCGACAAGCACGCCCGCGAGTAGCGAGCCCGAGCAGGTCTCAGCCGGTGACGAATCCCGCGTAGCGGGCGAGGGCGGCGACGACCTCCGCGTCGGTGGCCGCACCCTCGTCGACGAGCGCCGGGACGGGATCTTCGGCGTGCCGGCCGACGGCCGTGGACTGCGCCCAGGTGCCGACGAGGCGCCCGTCGGCGACGATGATCGGCCGCACCATGCCGTTGCGTCCCGGCCCGGCCGCATCCCGCATCGCGGCGTCCGCGACCACCGACCGGTCGACGTAGGAGATGTAGTACTCCTCGAACGACGGCAGCGCGAGCACGCGCGGCTCCGGTGTACGACGCCGCGGGCGCGGCGAGGAGACGTAGACCCCCTCGGCGACCTCGGTGAGCTGTGCGGCGGATGCGTCGGCCGCGCCCCGCGCCACGGTGGCGGGAAGCCCCGACCACCACGCGAAATCAGCGGCGCTCGCAGGGCCGTGCCCGGCGATGTAGCGGACGAACAGCGCAGCGACGGGGTCGTCGGGGACGCGGGGAGAGGGCAGCCATTCGTCGGCGAGGACGAAGTACTGCTCCCGTGCGACGGCGCCGTCGCGATGCACGACCGGCCCCTGCACGAGCACCCGCCGTGCGGCGAGGTCGTAGAGCACGTGCGCTCCGCGCTGCCCCGCCGGGTCGACGCCGATCCGGCCGAGCACGGCGAAGATCTCCGCCCGTGTCAGCTGTCCGCCGCCGCGCAGCGCCTTCGTCACGGCTCCTTCGGCGCGGGCGAGCGCCGGCGCGTCGAGGCCGAGCTGCCGCTGCCGCGACGCTGCCTGCCGGCTCTGCCGCTCCCCGGTCACGGCGAGGATCGCGGCGACGTCGTCGGCCGGCACGATGTGCAGCGTGCCGCGCATCGTCGTGGTCCGCACGAGGGTGCCGTCGTCGAACAGGGCGTCGACGTCGCCGATCGTGGGCTCGCCGGGGGTGCGCGCGGCGAGCGCCCAGCGGCCGCCCCAGAACTCCTGCGCCTGCACGGCGAGCATGTGCCGGGCCGCGTCGGCGAGGGTCGGCGCGGGCGCAGTGAGCCGGTGAGAGCGCAGCCGTTCGGCGATGAGGGCGTCGGCGTCCATCCGTCCATCCTGGCTCGAGGGTGCGACATCCGGCGTCCCGCACCTCTTCGCCCCTTCTTTCGTCTACACTGGTGGAAATACCTCTGAGGGGACCGCGTGAGCACTGACCGCACACCGCTACCGGCCGATCTCGTCGTGCGCGGCGGCCGCATCCGCACGCTCGACGACGAGCGGCCCGTGGTCGACGCCCTCGCCGTCCGCGGCGGATCCGTCGTCGCGTTCGGCGCCGGCGCCGGCGAGCTGATCGGCCCCGGCACGCGCGTCGTCGAGCTCGACGGCCGCACCGCCGTCCCCGGAATCAACGACGCCCACCTGCACGGCGCGTGGCTCGGCGCGCGCTGGCCCCGCCTCTTCTTCGGCGAGCACACGCACGATGAGCCGGAGGGACGGCTCGTCCACGACGAGGACGAGCGGCGCCGCGCGCTCCTCGTCACGTGGGAGCTGCTCGCCGGCCTCGGGATCACGAGCTACACGGAACCGGGGATCGGCCCCGGCGAGGACGACGGCGAGACGGGATGCTTCGGCTCGGCGATGTTCCAGACGTACCTCGCGCTGCACCGCGCCGGGCGCCAGACGGCGCGCGTCACGATGCTGCGGCTGTTCGGCGTGCTCGACGGGGAGACGGATCTCGGCGACCTCGAGCGCGGCATCGCTTCCCCCGTGCCGCGGACCGACCCTCGCTGGCTCGCCATCACGGGCGTGAAGATCTTCGCCGACGGCATCCCACCCATGCGCACGGCCTGGGTGCGCGAGCCGTACCTCGACGGCTCGACCGGATCGCTCCTCACCCGCGGCGGGCGGTCGCCGCTCGACGCGTTCCGCCGCATGGTGACGCTCGCCCACGGACGCGGACTGCAGATCGCCGTGCACGCCACCGGCGACCGCTCGATCGCCGAGTTCGTGTCGGTGCTCGAGGAGCTCGACGCGCGCCCCGCCGCCGCGCCGGGGCACTACGTCGTGCACGCCGACCTCGTCGCTCCCGATCTCCTCGAGCGCATGCACCGCATCGGCGTGGGGATCGCGATGCAGCCGCTCATCGCCGAGCTCTCCGGCGGCTGGTCGGCCGCGCAGCTCGGAGCCGACCGGGCCGCGCACGCCTGGCCGCTCGCCGCGATGCTCGACGCGGATGTACTCACGACGGTGACCAGCGACGCGCCGATCGCGACGCCCGACTGGCGGCGCAGCTTCGACGCCGGCCGCCGTCTCCTGGCCGCCCAGGGGCGCGCGGACGGACCGGCGGTGCGCGAGCGGCTGCTGCGCACCCTCACCGTCGATGCCGCGCGGCAGGACGGCGCATCCTCGTTCAAGGGGATCCTCGCGCCAGGGATGGCCGCCGACGTCTGCATCCTCGACGAGGACCCGCTGGAGACCGGCCGGGATGTCGCCGACATTCCGGTGGCGGGCACGATCGTCGACGGGCGTGTGGTCTTCGACCGGGACGCGGCGTCGGAGGTCATCCCCGACCGCAGCCGGGCCTGAGCGGCGTCAGCCGCGCGGTGCCATGCCGAGCCGGGCGATGAACCCGTCGACGTAGCCCGTGAAGTCGGGGATGCGGTCGCCCTCGGGGTACATGAGGTTCACCACCATGCCGCCGATCACGACGGAGATGTACTCGTCGGCCCACGCCTTGTACGGCGGCTCCGCGGTGATCACGCCCGCCTCGTGCGCCTGGGTGAGCCGCTCCACGATGCCCGCGTGCCAGCTCTGCAGGTGACGACGGTACAGCTCGGCCAGGTCCTCGTTCGACATCGCGTTCTCCCACAGCGCCAACAGCACGCGGCCCGCGGTGATCTGCTCGATGTTCTGCGGGATCGGAGCGCGGAGGAAGGCCGTGAGGCGCTCGGCCTCGTCGGTGAGCCCGATGTCGTTGATCGCCGAGTCGAGCTCGCCGAGAATGCTCTCGAACGTCGCGGCGACGATGCTGTCCTTGCCCGGGAAGTAGTGCTTGAGCGCGCCGTTGGCGAAGCCCGCCTCGGCCGCGATCGACCGCATCGTGGCCGCCTCGAAGCCACCCTTGAGGATGATCTGCGTGGCCACCTCGATGATCTCGCGACGCCGCTGGTCGTGGTCGATGATCTTCGGCATTCAGAAAACCGCCTTCCGTCCGGGCCGCCAGGACCCGGGATTCCCCTCCGAGCTACGGTACCGGTGCTACGCCACCGGGGCCGCGTCGACCTCGCGCACGGCGAGCCAGGCCTCCCGCCGCCGGCGCTGCTCGGCCGGGTCGGCGACCGGCGCGGCGAGCCGCAGGCGCTCGGAGTAGGGGTGGACGGGATGCCGCGTCACCTGCTCGCCGTCGCCGACCTCGACGAGCTCTCCGCGGTGCATCACGGCGACCCGGTGGCACAGCCGCCGCACGACGCCGAGGTCGTGGGAGACGAAGAGGTACGACACACCGGTGTCGCGCTGCAGGTCGATGAGCAGTTCGATGATCGTCGCCTGCGTCGTCAGGTCGAGCGCGCTCACGGGTTCGTCGCAGACGACGAGCCGCGGCCGGCGCATGAGGGCGCGGGCGATCGCGACGCGCTGCCGCTGGCCGCCGGAGAACTCGCTCGGGAAGCGCTCGGCGGCCTGTGCGGGGAGGCGGACCTTGTCGAGCATCTCGGCGACCCGCGCCCGCGCGTCTGCGGCGCTCGTGCCGGTCGTCGTGAGCGGCTCGGCGAGGGTCTCGCCGATCGTCATCGCCGGGTCGAGCGATCCGTACGGATCCTGGAAGACGACCTGGATGTCGGCGGCGAGCGCTCGGCGCTTCGCCCGCGACGCCCGTGTGATGTCGTCGCCGTCGAACACGATCGTGCCCTCCGCGACCGGCGCGAGGCCGAGCACAGCCTTGCCGAGCGTCGACTTGCCCGATCCGGACTCCCCCACGAGCCCGACGCACTCGCCCGGGCCGATGTCGAGGGAGACGCCGTTCAGCGCGCGGAACGCGCGCCGGCCCCGCCCGTAGTCGACCACGAGGTCGTCGATGCGCAGCAGCGGCGCAGTCATGCCTTCACCTCCGTGTCGGGTGCCGTGACGGGCACGACCGGGACCTCCTCGGGTCCGTCCTGCCAGCGGGCGTCGAGCTCGGCACGGCCGTCGGCTGCGTCGAGCGACGCTGCGATGAGCTCGCGGGTGTAGTCCTCTTCCGGGTACTCGAAGATGTCCTCCACGTCACCGGTCTCGAGGATCGCCCCGTCGCGCATCACGACGACCTGGTCGCAGATGTCGGCGACGACGCCGAAGTTGTGCGTGACGATGACGAGGGCCATGCCGTACTCCTCCTGAAGCTCGCGCAGCAGTTCGAGCACCTCGGCCTGGACCGTGACATCCAGCGCCGTCGTCGGCTCATCGGCGACGAGCACCGACGGCTTGCCCGAGATCGCCCCGGCGATGAGCACGCGCTGCGCCATGCCGCCGGAGATCTCGTGCGGGTAGCTGCGCAGCACGCGGTCCGGGTCGACGATGCCGACGCGCACGAGCATGTCGCGTGCGACCCGCCGGGCCTCGGCGCGGCGCAGCCCGTGCACCGCGCGCAGCGGCTCGACGAGCTGGTGGCCGATCGTGTAGCAGGGGTCGAGGTTGCTCATCGGCTCCTGCGGGATGTAGCCGATGGAGCGGCCGAGGAGCGCGTGGCGCGCCTTGCGGTCGAGTCCGCCGACGTCGGTTCCGCCGAGCCACATGCCGTCGAAGTGGGCGGTGCCGCCCTCGGGCAGCAGGTCGAGGATCGAGAACACCGTCTGCGACTTGCCCGACCCCGACTCCCCCACGATGCCGAGCACCTCGCCGGGGGCGACGTCCAGGGAGATCCCGTGGACGACCTCGACCAGGCCCGCCGGCGTCTCGTACGTGACGCGCAGGTTCTCCACGCGGACCGCTGAGTTCTCGGCCATGTGCCGCAGCGTGCCGGTCGACAGCTGCACCGGCTCGGGCCGCACCTCGTCGGCGGTGACGACCTTGGCCTCGCCCTTCGCCGCGCGCCGTGCGAGCGTGCGGGTCTTGCGCGCCTCGGGGGTGCGCACGCGCACGAGCTCGGCGAGCGTCGAGCCCATGAGGGCGAGCGCGGCGATCGTGATGCCGAGCGCGGCCGACGGCCACAGCAGGATGAGCGGGTTCGAGAGCATCAGGTGGAAGCCCTCGTTCATCATCGCGCCCCAGTTCGGCACGTTGGCGTTGCCGATGCCGAGGAACTGCAGCCCCGCCTGGATGCCCATCGCGAGGCCCGCGGTGAGCGCGGTCTGGATGATCACCGGCGCCCACACCGACTTCAGCACGTGGGTGCGGATGATGCGCGCGTCGCTGAGGCCCGACACCCGCGCGGCGTCGATGTACGTCTCGCCGCGCACATCGAGCGTCGTGGAGCGGGCGATGCGGAAGTATCCGGGCACCATGAACACGCCGACGGTCATCATCAGCAGCTCGAAGTTCGATCCTGTGCCGGCGGCGACCACGAGCAGGATGACCATGCCCGGGATCGACTGCAGCGCGTCGCTGATCCAGGTGGCGATCTTGTCGAACGTGCCGCCGAAGTAGCCGGCGGCCATGCCGGTGGGAACGCCGAGCACGACCGCGGTGACGATCGAGACGAGCGCCCCCCAGAGCGTCGTGCGGGCCCCGAAGATGAGACGGCTGAGGATGTCGCGGCCCGCCGAGTCGCCGCCGAGCCAGTGCTCGGCCGACGGTGGCGCCTTCGTGATCGCCAGCTCGACGAAGTTCGGGTCCTGCGGCGCCAGCAGCGGTGCGAAGAGCGCCACCAGCAGCACGATGAGGAAGACGATCAGGGGGATGAGTCCGAGCGGGCGCCGCAGGAAGCGGCGCAGCAGACCGCTGCGGTGCGCCTCGCGGGCGTCGAGCTTGCCGGTGAGGTCGGTCGCGGTCATGACACACGCACCTTGGGATTGATCCACCCGAGCACGAGATCGAGCAGGAGGTTGATGATGACGACGAACACGATCGAGATCACCGTGATCCCGAGCAGCATCGGGATGTCGCCGTTCTGCGAAGACGTGTTGATCTGCTGGCCGATGCCCGGGAGGCTGAAGATCGCCTCCACCACGATGGCGCCCGACAGCAGACCGACGAACATGAGCGCGAGCACCGTCACCGCGGCCGGCGACGCGTTGCGCAGGATGTGGGTCATCACCCGGCCGGACGACAGTCCGCGGCTGCGCAGCGTGCGCACGAAGTCCTGCCGACGGGTCGCCAGCACCGCGTTGCGCAGTTGTTCGGCCACCATGACGATGCCGCCGAGCGCGAGCGAGACGGCGGGGAGGGTGATCGACGACAGCCATCCGGTGAACGACTGCGACGGCTGCACGTAGCCGACCGCCGGGAACCACTTGAGGTCGATGGCGAACCAGATCACGAGCACGAGGCTCACCCAGAAGCCGGGCAGGGCGAACAGGATGACCGACGCCGCCTTCGTGGCGCGGTCGAACCAGCTGCCCGGGTTGAGCCCGGCGATCAGGCCGAACGCGGTGCCGATCACGGCGGTGAGCAGGGTCGCGAACGTCACGACCGAGAGCGTCACCGGGACCTTGGTGGCGAGCTGCTCGCCGACGGGCTGGAAGTTGCGCCAGGAGGTGCCGAAATCACCCGTGACGAGGTGCGAGAACCAGTCCCAGAATTGCACGAGGAGCGGACGGTTGATGCCGATCTGCTCGGCGAGGGCCGCCTGCTGCTCAGGCGTCGCGGTCGTGCCCAGCAGGGCAGCGGTCGGATCCTTGATCGCCAGGTGCGCCAGGAAGAACGTGGCGACCGAGACGACCACCAGCAGCACGATCCCGCTTGCCAGGCGTTTCGCCGTGAACAGCAGCATGGGACTCCAATCGGGTGTGGACCGGGTGGGCGGCGCGCCGCCCACCCGGTGGGGGTCAGCCCTTCGTGATGTAGCGCAGCGTCGGGAACATCATGCCGATGATCGGCTGCACCTTGATGCCCTGTGCGCTGTAGTAGACGTTGTCGGCCTGGTACCAGACCGACCACCACGCCATCTTGGTGAGGGTCGCGTTCAGGTCCTTGATGGCAGCGACCTGCTCATCGCCCTTGAGCGTGTTCACCTTGTCGACCAGGGTCTTCACCTCGGGGAACTTGGCGTAGTCGGGGGCCGGGTTGTACCACTGCTTGCTCGTGAGCTGACGGGCCACGGTCGCGACCGGATTGCCGTCCATCGCGAGGAACGCGATGAACATCGGGTAGTTCGGGGCGCTCAGCTGGTAGTCCGGCTGCTGCATGTTGTCCCACTTGACCTTCACGCCGATGGCCTTGAACGCCTGCTCGGCGGCCGGCTGCCACATCTGGAAGATGGGCGACATCGGCATCGTGATCGAGAAGCCGTCGGGGTAGCCGGCCTGGGCCAGCAGCTGCTTCGCCTTGTCCACGTTGTAGGTGTAGAGGTCGTCGAGAGCCGGGTCGTTCACCTGACCGCCGACCGGGAACAGCTGGTTCGTCACCTTGCCCGCGCCGTTTCCGACGGCCTTGAGGATGCCGGCGGCATCGAACGCGTAGTTCAGCGCCTGACGCACCTCGGTCTTGCCGAGAGCGGGGTTCTTCGTGCCGGTGTGGTCGGTGAACTGCAGGCCGACCCATCCCGAGACGCGCTCGGCGATGTTCCAGTTCTGCTGCTTGGCCTGGTCGAGGTTCGTGATGTCGCCGTAGTTGACGTTGATCTGACCCGACAGCATCGCGTTGTTGCGGGCCGTGGCGTCGAGGATCGGCGAGATCGACAGCGTCGAGAACGGGTAGGTCTTGGCATCCCAGTAGTCCTTGACCTTGGTGAAGTGGTACTCGGAGCCGGCGACCGAGCTGTTGTCCAGCGTGTACGGGCCCGAGCCGACCGGCGTCTTCGCCAGGGTTCCGGCGTCGATCGCCTTCGGCGCGGCGATGTAGCTGCGACCGAGACCCATGAAGTAGAGGATCGTGTCGTCGCGGTGCGTGAGGTCGATGCGAACGGTGTCCTCGTCGACCGCCGTGAAGTCCTTGACGTTGAGGTAGGCCTCGCCCGAGGTGGGGCCGGCCTTCAGGTACTCGAGGCTCTTCACGACGGCGGCCGCGTCGAGCTTCTCGCCGTCGCTGAACGTCACGCCCTTCTGGATGTCGAGGCTGATGCTGAGGTCGTCGGGTGCCACGGTCCACTTCGTCGCGAGCGACGGAACGGGGTTGCCGTCCTTGTCGAGCGCGATGAGAGCGTCGTACACCGCCGACAGGTACGGTCCGTCGAAACCGATGTCGGCCTTGGAGGGGTCCCACGACGTCACGTCGAGGAAGTTGCCGATCTTCAGGTCGTCGGGGCCCGAGCCCCCGGTGTCGCCGCCGGTCGCCTTGCCGCCGCCGCCGCCGCCCGTGCAGCCGGTCAGCGCCAGCCCCACGGCGGTGACGGCCGCGAGCGCGGCGATCACTGTCTTCTTCGTCATGATTCCTTCTCTCGGTGCGGGTTGAGGGAAAAGGGTCGGAGTGTGACCGTCCGCAGAGAGCCGGGCGACGCCACTCCGGTGTGCCGTGCTGGTTAGTCTACATACGTGGAAAAAGAGTGCAAGCCCTGCGGCGATCTTTTTCCGACATCCGTAGACATTCGCCGCCGTCAAGCATCGCCGGTCGCGGCCGCGGGCGCCCACCGGCCGTCGGCGGAGACCGTCGCATCGACCTGCAGCGCCGCGACGGCGGCGCGGATCTCGTCACCGTACTCGGCGGCCAGCGGCACCGCGCCCAGGTTGGCTTCGAGCTGCTCGGGCCGCGACGCGCCGAACAGCACGTTGGCGGTCGCGGGGTTGGCGAGACAGAACGCGATCGCCAGCTGCGCCGGCGTCGCGCCGAAGCCGGCGGCGATCCGGGCGAGGTCGGGGGCGAGTGCCGCGATCCGCCCGCGGATGCTCCCGACGTCCGCGCCGATCTTGCGCTCCGGCACCCGCCCGAGCAGCACTCCCCCCTCGAACACATCCGACGCCTGCAGCCCGAGAGTGCCGTCCGCGAAGAGCGCACCGTAGTGCTCGCCCTCCGCCATCGCCCGGCGCGCGATCCCGTACTTCAGCTGCGCGAAGGTCGGCGGAGTGAGCCCGCGCTCGCGGGCGATCCGCAGGGCGTCGAGGGTGTCGTCGATGACCCAGTTGTTGATGCCCCAGCCGCCGATGAGACCGGCGTCGATGAGCTCCTGCACGTCGTCGATGAGCCGCGGCATGTCGGGCGCGCTCAGGTAGTCGCCGACCACCACGGTGTCGAACCGGTCGAGGCCGGCTCGGTGCAGGCTCTCCTCGAGCTGGCCGCGGAACCCCTGCGCCGGCCAATCCCACAGCCACAGCTTGCCGCAGAGGAAGACCTCGTCGCGGGCGACGCCGCTGCGCTGCAGTGCCTGACCGAAGAGGATGTCGGTCTTCGAGTTCTCGGCATGCGGACCCATGTTGTAGTACGCCACGTCGAAGAATCCCGCGTCGGCCTCGACAGCCTGCACGATTACCGCGGAGGCGTCGTCGGGGCTCATCCGGTCCCAGGTGTTCCAGGAGCCGAGGCCGAGCGGCGGCACGAGTGGACCCTCGGGGCCGAGTGGGCGGTGTGGGAAGGATGTCGTGGGCATCGTCGCCTCCGATCGCAGGGGATTGCGTTTTTCTACGCTCGTATAATATAACTGACGCCGAAGAGAGAAGGTCGACGATGACAGATTCCCCCACCCGCACGGCTCCCGCGCCGGTGCCCTTCGATCCTGAGATCGCCGCGGTGCTCGACGCGCTGCCCCCGCAGCCGCCGCTCACCCGCGACACGCTCCCCCGCGAGGGCATGGACACGATGTTCCCCTCCAACGACGAGGTCGTCGGCGCCCGTGAGATCGACTGGGAGGAGCACGTCGTCGACGGCCCGAACGGCGCGATCGAGATCACGGTGTTCCGGCCGCGCGGTGCGGATCGCCCGCTGCCCGCGCTGTACAACATCCACGGCGGCGGAATGATCGTCGGCCATCGCACCTGGGAGAGCGGCCGTGTCGTCGATCTCGTCGACGAGCTCGGCGTCGTCGGCGCGACCGTCGAGTACCGCCTGGCTCCCGAGCACCCCTACCCCGCCGGCGCCGAGGACTGCTACGCCGGCTACGTCTGGCTTGCGCAGAACGCCGCCGAGCTCGGCATCGACCCCGACCGCATCGTCGTGATGGGCGGATCGGCGGGCGGCGGGTTCTCGGCCGCCGTCGCGCTCATGGCGCGCGACCGCCAGGGCCCGACGATGGCCGGGCAGCTGCTGCTGTGCCCGATGCTCGACAACACCAACACGACCGTCGCCAGCCGGCAGTACGACGGCATCGGCACGTGGCAGCGCGAGACGAACCTGCTCGCGTGGTCGTGCGTGCTCGGCGACGACCTGGCGTTCTCGACGGATGCGCCGGCCTATGCCGCGCCCACGCGGGCGGCGGACCTGTCGGGGCTGCCGCCCGCGTTCATCGAGGTCGGCGCCGCGGAGATGTTCCGCGACGAGGACGTGGAGTACGCCAGCCGCATCTGGGCGACCGGGGGTCAGGCCGAGCTGCATGTCTGGGGCGGCGGATGCCACGGATTCGACATGTACATGCCCGACACCGAGCTCACCCGCGCGGCGCTGGCGGCCCGCTCGAGCTGGCTGCGACGCATCCTGGAGCTGGACGCATGACCGGCACCGCCGTCCCCGTCCCGTACGACCCCGCGCTCGAGCCGGGGCTCGCCGCATTCCTCGATCTCGTCGAGCGGATCCCGCTGCGCGCCGACACGATCCAGGTCAACCGGGAGCACTTCGCCACGATCATCCCGCCGATGGCCGCGCAGGCGGCAGGTCGTGCCGTGGAGTGGGAGGACCGCGTCATCCCGGGGCCGGCCGGGGCGCCCGACGTCGAGGTCACGATCGTGCGGCCGGCCGCCGCATCCGGCACCCGGGCGCCCGGGGTGCTCTCGATCCACGGCGGCGGCATGGTGCTCGGCACGCGCTTCTTCGGCACGCCGGAGATCATCGATCTCGCCGAGCGCTACGGCGCCGTCGGCGTCGCGGTCGAGTACCGACTGGCTCCGGAGCACCCGGGACCGGCGCAGGCGGAGGACTGCTACGCGGCTCTCGTGTGGATGGCCGAGCACGCCGACGAACTGGGCATCGATCCGGCCCGCATCATCGTGTCGGGGGCCAGCGCCGGCGGTGGGCTGTCGGCCGCCGTCGCCCTCATGGCCCGCGACCGGCGCGGACCGGCGCTCGCCGGCCAGCTGCTGAACTGCCCGATGCTCGACGACCGCAACGAGACGGTCTCCGCGCGGCAGTACGACGGCATCGGCGCCTGGGACCGCAACAACAACGACACCGCATGGGATGCGATCTGCGGCGACGACCGCTTCACCGATCGCGTCTCGCCGTACACCGCGCCCGCCCGGGCCGCGGACCTGTCGCAGCTGCCGCCCGCGTACATCGAGGTCGGCGTGGCCGAGACGTTCCGCGACGAGGCGGTGGACTACGCCACGCGCATCTGGGCGACCGGCGGCCAGGCGGAGCTGCACGCGTGGGCCGGTGGGTTCCACGGGTTCAGCGGCTTCGCGCCCGACGCCGAGGTGTCTCGAGCGGCGAACGCCGCCCGCGACAGCTGGCTGCGCCGCGTCATCGGGTGAGACGTCGGCGGATGAGCGTGGCGGGATGACTCGACGGATGAGCGTGGCGGGATGAGGCGCCGGCCGTCGGCGCGGATGCGCGCCGGCCGGGCACCGGCGCGGATGGGCGTCGTCCGGGCAATGCTCGTCCTGGGGGTGCTCGAGGCGTTCGGTCCGCTGTCGATGGACGTCTACATGCCGCAGCTCCCGCATCTGGCGGCGAGCCTCGGCACCTCCGACGCGCTCGCGCAGGCGACGATGTCGGCGTGCATGATCGGCCTCGGACTGGGGCAGCTTGTGGCCGGTCCGCTCAGCGACAGGTTCGGTCGTCGGCGTCCACTCATCGTCGGGGTCGCCGCGTTCGCGGTTCTCTCGGTGGTGTGCGCCCTCGCGCCGGGGATCGAGGTGCTGCTCGCCGCGCGCTTCCTGCAGGGCCTCGCCGGCTCGGCGGGACTCGTCATCGCGCTCGCGGTGGCGAGGGACATGTTCAGCGGCGCCGAGCTGAGCCGCATGCTGTCGCTGCTGATGGTCGTCTCGGGCGCCGCGCCGATCGTCGCGCCGCTCGTGGGCGGACAGCTGGCGACGTTCATGGACTGGCGCGGGGTGTTCGGCGTGCTCGCCGGACTCGGCGTGGCGCTGCTGTGCGTGGCGGTGTTCCTCCTTCCCGAGACACTGCCGGCTGATGCCCGGCACGGCGGCGGTGCAGCCGAGACGGCGCGGCAGCTTCGCACCGTGCTGGCCGACCGGCTGTTCGTCGCAGTGCTGGCGGCCAGCACGATCGCCGGCATCGCGTTCTTCACCTATCTGTCGATGTCGAGCTTCGTGCTGGAAGGCGAATACGGCCTCACGCCGCAGCTGTTCAGCCTGGTGTTCGCCGCGAACGCGCTGGCGAACATCGGCGGCGGTCAGCTCAGCCGGGTGCTCGTGCGCCGCGTCGGTCCGCGGCGGATGTACTTCGCCGGGATGCTGACGACGATGAGCGGCGCCGTCGTGTTCCTCGTGCTCGCCCTGAGCGGGGCGGGACTCGTCGGCGTTCTCATCGCACTCGCGATCTACCTCTTCGCCGTCGGCCTCGGCGGCCCGAACAGCTCGACCCTCGCGCTCGCCGGCCACGGCGCCCGGGCGGGCACGGCGGCCGCGCTGCTGGGCGTGGGGACCTTCACCGCCGGTCCGTTGGTCGCGCCGCTCGCCGCGTTGCACGGCAGCACGGCGCTCGTTATGGCGGTGGTGATGACGTCTGCGACGGTCGTGGCGGCGGCGATCGCGTGGTTCGCCGTGCGCCCCGCGTCGCGCGCGCTAGAGGAGGCTTCGGCGGTCTGAGCGGCAGGGCTCTTGTGCTGCGACGTCGCGGCGAGCCGAGGCGGATGCGTGGGAGGGTGGCTCTGACATGCGGGTGGCGCCCACCTGAGGATGAATTGGCACGCCGCGCCGCTGTGCCGCAATCGTCCATACGTACGAGGCACCTGAGTTCGCCGATTTCACATGAACTCGCCGGATGGACGTGAATCTAGCGCGCAGGGATCGTGTGAATCAGGCGGATTCATGCGAAATGGAAGCGATGCCACGCCTGCCTGAGCGGGCGTGGAGTGGCGGTCTGTCAAATCAGAGAGACCGGTCGCCGAAGGCACGCTTGCCCTTGAAATCCGTATGCATATTCGATACCATGGCAGTATCGAAAGAAATTATCCGACGAGGAGGTGGCACCGATGTCGACACCGAGCGCGGGTCTGTCTCCGGTGATCTCCGAGTTGGATGAGATCGTCGATCACCTCTCGCACTGTCGGGAGCGGGCGGCGTCGGCGTTCGCGGCGGAGATGTTCTTCTTCGAACGTGTCGCCGGGGTGGTGGAGCGTCGGGACCGGGAGCGGGGCGCCCGGAATGGGTCGATCACGAAGGCGTCTCAGTTGGGCATGCGGGAAGTGTTCGCCGAGGTCGCCGCCGAGTTGCGGTTGAGTGAGTGGCAGGTGGCGCGGAAGGTGTCGCTCGCGTGGACGCTGACGCACCAGTTCGACGAGACCCTGTGTGACGCCTCCTGTGGGCGGATCTCCCCGGAGCACGCGACCGTGATCGCCGATACCGGTGCGGTGATCGAGGATGACACGGTCCGCCGCGAATACGAGGCTGTCGCGTTGGACATGGCCGCCGAGATGACGCCCGGGCAGTTGCGGCCCGTGCTGGACGGGCTGGTGCAGCGGCTGGATCCGGAAGGCACCGAGCAGCGGGTGCGGGAAGCGGTGAAACGCCGCAAGGTGACCGTACGCGAGTTGGAGCCGGGCCTGTCCCGGATCACCGCCGACGTCCCGACCGCGCAAGGGGTGGGGCTGTTCAACCGTTTGCGGGACATGGCCGCCGAGTTGTGCGCACAGAACGAGGCAGAGAAGGCCGAAGCGGAAGCAGCCGCCATTGCGAAGGCGGAAGCGGAAGCAGATGCGAGGGCGATGGCCGACGCCCGCGGCGCCACGACGGAGGCCGGTGACGCTGCGACCGCCGCAGGTGACACGGCTGCGGACGGCGACGCGGATGCCGCCCGTGTGGCAAGCGGCGCGGATGGCAGCCATGCAGTCGGCCACGCGGACACCACCGATGCTGCGGCCGAGGCGCGCGTGTTCGATGAGCGGACGCAGGCGCAGATCATGGCGGACGTGTTCTGCGACCTGCTGCTGACCAGCGTCCCCGACGCGCATGGCGCCACCGACGAAGCCCGAGACGCGCTCGGTGCGATCGCCCCGACCGTGCAAGTGACAGTCCCGGCGACCACCCTCGCGGGCACGACAATCGGTGGGGCCGCGGTCGCCGGGTTCGGGGCCATCGACGACGACACCGCCAAGCAGCTCGCCGGGGCGGCGCCGGGCTGGGTGCGGGTGTTCACCGACCCGTCCACCGGGGTGCCGATCAGCGTCGACCGGTACCGGCCGAAGAAGCGGCAGCAACTGTTCCTGCAGGTGCGGGACCGGCAATGCCGATTCCCCGGATGCCGCCGTCCCGCCCAGAAATGCGACATCGACCACACCATCGCATATACGGAGAATGGGCCCACCTGCCTGTGCAATCTCGAGCACCTGTGCAAACGCCATCACACCGTCAAGCACGAGACGGACTGGTCGGTGGAGCAGCTCGGCGGCGGCATCCTGCGGTGGACCGCGCCCACCCGCCGCACCCACCTCACGAGACCACCGGGCACCGTGAGATTCCAGATGGCCGCGCTGCTCGACCCGGACCCGAAACACGGACACGCGATGCGTGAGGCACTCGAACGCGACCCCGCACCCTTCTGACCTCCGACACAGCGGGGATCATGGGCAAGTTTCTGCCCCATGGCGCGGCGGGCATCGTCCGCACGGCTCGCCTCCGCGACGTGAGACCGCGGACCTCTCCCCAGGCGTGAGCCGCCAGGCACGGTCGTGCAGGGTGAGCGGCATCCGCATTCGGCAGCCGGCAGCCGGCAGCCGGCAGCAAGACCTTCCTCGCAATGAGGCCTTGACAGTGCACTTGCATTTTGCAAGTGTTAGCCCATGAGCCTCTTCATCACCTGCCCGGTCGAGAGCGTCGAGCGCGCGACCGCCTTCTACACGGCCCTCGGCTGGACCCTCAACGCCGAGATGTCGGACCACAACGTGTCCTGCTTCGCGATCGCACCCGAGCAGTACGTCATGCTCGGCAGCTATGAGATGTACGCGAGCGTCGGCGGCGTCGAGGCGGTGGTCGGCCGGCCCGACACCCCATCCAAGGTCACCGTCTCTTTCGACCTCGGCAGCCGCGAGGCGGTCGACGAACTCGTCGAGCGCGCCGCCGCTGCCGGCGGGCGGATCGGCGACACCGACGACTACCCGTTCATGTACCAGCGCCAGTTCGACGACCCCGACGGCTACCACTACTCGCCGTTCTGGATGAAGCCCGACACCGCCACATCGGCGTGAGCGACCTTGCCGCGGCGCTCGACGCCGTCGGTGCACGATGGGCGCTCCTCATCGTGGAGCGGCTGCTCGACGGCCCCCAGCGCTACGGGGATCTGCAGCGCGAACTCGGAGCGCCGACGAACATCCTCGCGACGCGCCTGCGCGAACTCGAAGCGGCCGGCATCCTTTCCCGACTGCCCCTCCGGCACAACACCCGGGCCTACGCGCTGACCGACCGCGGACTCGCCCTCCGGGAGCCGATCGCCGCCCTCGCCCGCTGGGCGCGAGAGTGACGCCCACCCGAGGACTGCTCGGAAGCGTCAATCCAGAAGGCGCGCACTCACGTCGTCGATCGCCACGATCACCTCGCGGTTGTACTCCGCGACAGGTCCCGGGACGTACCGCACCTGCCGCAGCGACCCCGAGTGCGGGAATCGGCCGCGACGGGCGTGAAGCTCCCAGTCCACCGGCCCACCCCCGTCGAAGCCCACGCTGATCCCCGTGAACGGCGCCATCCCGACGAGCATCGGGACCCGATCGAGTGCGAGCAGCGGCATCCCGTCGACCTCCACAGCGACTCTCCATGCGACATCCAGCAGCGCGTCGAACCGCGCGACGATGCGCCGCGCAGCGGCCAGTTCTGTGCTCACCCGGTGCATCACGCCGTACGCGTTGTAGCTCAGCGTCAAGACGCCGCCGTCTGCGTACAGCAGGTATCCCCCGCCCTGGTCGCCGTGCGAGAACAGCACGCCCTCCCCGATGCTCCCGTCGAGCTCGACCTCGACGACGAACGACCGCAGCCCGACCAGCCGCGACGACCGCCACCGTTCGAGCGTCGGCGTTCCCGGCCGGATCGTCACCGGCTGCGAATACTCGAGGTCGGTCGACGGCCGCTGTGCGAAGATCGAGGCGTCGTCGGCGAGCGGGAAGACCGTGTTGTGCCACGCCGCCTGCCGCCAGCGCTCGGCGAGATCGGCCACCAGCTCCGGATGCTCCGCCGCGAGGTCGTGGGTCTCCGCCGGGTCCGCCTCGATGTCGTACAGCTCCCACCCCGTCGCGTCATCCTCATGCAGCACGGGCGCCACCGCTTTGAACCGCCCGGCGTAGTACGCGCGCTGCGCCACGTTCGCGAGGTACTGCTCGGGATGCGGCGCCCCGGCGCCGCCCCGGAGCACCGGCACCAGGCTCGTCCCGTCGGCGGGTGCCACCGCCGCTCCCCGCAGCGTCTCGGGCCGGTGCGCCCCCGCCAGCTCGAGCAGCGTCGGAGCGATGTCGGTGATGTAGCCGAACTGCCGGCGCACGCCGTCGTCGCCCGCCGCACGCGGAAGCCCGGCCGGCCACGACACGATCAGCGGCGTATGCACGCCGCCCTCGTGCACCGACCCCTTGTAGTACCGGAACGGCGTGTTCGACGCATGCGCCCACCCGGTCGGATAGTGCCCGTGCACCCGCGGACCGCCGAGCTCGTCCAGCGGCCGCGGCACGTCGGCGACCCAGTCGTCGGGCAGCCCGGCCATCTGCACGAACCTGCTGAAGTAGCTGCGCGTGCCCTCGATCCCGCCCTCACCGGTGCCGCCGTTGTCGCTCGTGAAGACGATGATCGTGTTCTCGTACTCTCCGAGCTCCTTGAGACGCGCGACGATCCGCCGCAGCGACTGGTCGACGCCGTCGACGGCAGCGGCATACACCTCCATATGCCGCGCGAAGCGCTCCTTCTGCTCGTCGCCCAGCTCGTCCCAGGCCGGCACCCCCAGCGTGTGCTCCGGGCCGGATGCCGACAGTGCGGCGCCCTCACGGAAGAGGCCATCCGCCTGCTGCCGCGCGAAACGCGCGGCGCGCACCCGGTCCCAGCCGGCGTCGTAGCGGCCCCGGTACTTCTCGATGTCGGCGGGCTTCGCCTGCACGGGACCGTGCACGCCGTGATGGGCGAAGTACAGGAAGAACGGCTTGTCCGCGTCGTTCGCCCGCAGCGCGTCGATCATCGCGAGCGCCTCGTCGGTGAGCCGGTCCGTGAGGTACTCGTCGTCGGCGAACGGCTCCGTCACCGGGGAGTTGTCGCGCACGATCCGATGCGGGTGATAGAGCGTGGTGAATCCGTCCATCCCGCCGAAGTACCGGTCGAATCCCCGCTGCACCGGCCAGGAGGAACGGTCGGCCCCATCGTGCATCAGCGATTCACGGGTCAGATGCCACTTGCCGACCATGAACGTGGCATAGCCGTTGTGCCGGAACGACTCACCGAGCGTCGGCAGGTCATCGGGCAGCAGCATCCGGAACCCGGGATATCCGGGGTCGACGTGCGCCACGAGCCCGAAGCCGGCGCGGTGCGGATTCGCTCCGGTCAGCAGTGCGGCCCGCGAGGGCGAGCACAGCGGCGTCGCATGGAATCCGCTGAGCCGGTAGCCGTCGGCCGCGAGCGCCGCCACCGCCGGCGTGTCGATCTCGCCGCCGAACGGCGAGACATCGCTGAACCCCATGTCGTCGACGAGGACGACGATGACGTTCGGGGCGCCCTCCCGGGCGCGCAGCGGGGGCGTCCACGACGGGCTCGACTGCGACGAGCGGGGCGCCACCGTGCCGCCGAAGTCCTCGTAGCCGCGCGGTTCGGCGCCCTCGGCGCCACGGAGGTCGGGTGGGGTCATTCGCATCCTCAGTTCCTTCTACAATTGTAGACTGAACCTTCAGCGCCGCGCACGAGGCGTGCATCCACGGGCAAGCCGATCCTCCCGCATCGCGCGCAGACTGGAGGAGAACCATGGAGGAGACTGCGATGGCGCACGAACACGCCGAGCCGACGACGACGCTCGAGACAGACCAGACCACGGCGCGGCATCCGCTCGATCCGCTCACCGGCACCGAGATCGACCGGGCTCGCGAGATCCTCGCCGACGCCGGCCTGATGGGCGACACGGTGCGCGTGCCGATGCTCCTGCCCGACGAGCCGACCAAGGACGAACTCGCCGAATGGGCGCCCGGCGACGACATCGACCGCCGGGTCGACGTGACGCTGCTGGATGCGGCGACCGGCGCCGTGACCGAGGTCGTGGTCTCGATCACCCGCGGCGAGATCGTCTCCCGGCGCGAACATCCCGCGGCCCAGCATCCGTACGGTCAGCCGCAGTACCTCTTCGAGGAGTACGAGCGGGCCGAGCAGATCGTCAAGGCCTCGCCGCAGTGGCAGGCGGCGATGCGCCGCCGGGGCCTGGAGGACCGGATGGAGCTCGCGTTCTGCTCACCCCTGGCTCCGGGCTTCGTCGGCCGCGAGAACGAGGTCGGGCGTCGCGTCATCCGCTCCCTCACGTTCCTGCGCGACACGGAGGACGACATCCCGTGGGCGCATCCCGTCGAGGGCCTCATCGTGCACATCGACCTCGTGACGAACGAGGTGATCGGCATCGAGGACGAGGGCGACGTCCCCGTGCCGGCCGGCAGCGGCAAGTACACGCCCGACGCCGTGGGTCCCGCCCGCACCTCGCTCAAGCCCATCGAGATCACCCAGCCCGAGGGCCCGAGCTTCCGTGTCGACGGGTCGCACGTGACGTGGGAGAACTGGACGCTGCGCGTCGGGTTCAACGCCCGCGAGGGCCTCGTGCTGGGCGACGTGCGGTTCGACGACCGCCCGGTGCTGACCCGCGCGAGCATCCCCGAGATGGTCGTGCCGTACGGCGACACCTCCCCCACCCGCTTCTGGATCAGCTACTTCGACGCCGGCGAGTACCTCCTCGGCAAGAACGCCAATCACCTCGAGCTCGGCTGCGACTGCCTCGGCGTCATCCACTACTTCGACGGCTACGTCGCCGACGACCACGGCCACGCCGTGCAGATCCCCAACGTCGTGTGCATGCACGAGGAGGACTACGGCATCGGCTGGAAGCACACCGAGATGGGCCCGGTCGGCGCCCACGTGCGCCGCTCCCGGCGGCTCGTCGTCTCGTACTTCTCCACGATCGGCAACTACGACTACGGCTTCTACTGGTACTTCTACCTCGACGGCTCCATCCAGGTCGAGGCGAAGGCCACCGGCATCGTGTTCGTGGGCGCGGGCGAGCCCGGGTCGGCGAACCCGCACGCACGCGAGATCGCCCCCGGGGTGTTCGCCCCGGTGCACCAGCACCTGTTCTGCGCGCGACTCGACGTCGCCGTCGACGGCGAGGACAACCGGCTCGTCGAGGTCGACGCCGCGCGGATCCCGATGGGCGATCAGAACCCGTTCGGCAACGCGTTCACGTGGAACGAGACCGTGCTGGCCACCGAGAAGGAGGCGCAGCGCGAGGCCGACGCATCCGTCGCCCGGGTCTGGGAGGTGCAGTCGGCGTCGAAGACGAATCACGTCGGGCGGCCCACGGCGTATCAGCTCGTGCCGCAGCCGACCGCGCTGCTGATGGCGGATCCCGCCTCGTCGGTCGCCGCGCGGGCGGCGTTCGCGACCAAGCACGTCTGGGCGACGGCGTACGAGCCCGGGCAGCTCTGGCCGGGCGGCCGTTACCCCAACGGGCACGCCGGCGGCGCCGGGCTGCCCGCGTACTCGGCGGGCGACCGGTCGATCGACGGCGAGGACCTGGTCCTGTGGCACACGTTCGGGCTCACGCACATCCCGCGCCCCGAGGACTGGCCGATCATGCCCGTGGACTACGCCGGATTCTGGTTCAAGCCGTACGGGTTCCTCGACGTGAACCCCGCGATGGACGTGCCGGAGTCGAGCCAGGCGCACGCACAGGCGGACGGATGCTGCGGCACCGGCGCCGCCTGCACCTGCGAGCACTGAACCACCGCCCCTGCGCCGAGCCCGAACAAGCCCGGCGCAGGGGCGCAGCTCAGGGACCCTCGGGGTCGACGACGTCCTTGTCTACCCAGAACGGGGTGACGGCCTCGCGCAGGGCCTCGGCCCCGATGCGCTCGACCAGGTCGAACGCGGAGATGTTGTCGTCGAGCTGACTCAGCTTCGTCGCACCGAACAGCGTCGTGGCGTTCGCCGGATGCGTCAGCGTGAACGCGATCGCGAGCTGCGCCGGCGTCGTGCCGAGCGACTCGGCGAGCGCCACGTACTCGGGAAGCGCGGCGAGGATCTTCTTGCGGACATCGCCGGGGTCGCGGCCCACCTCGCGGTCGGGTTTCGCGTTGCCCGACAGGTACCCGCCCTCGAGGCAGTCGGACGCCTCGAACGCGAACCCGTCGGCGAACAGCGCGGCGAACGGTGCGCCGTCCGGGATCGACCGCCGCGCGACGGAGTACTTCAGCTGTGCGAAGCACGGCGCCACGAGACCCTCGTCGGCAGCGATGCGGCGCAGCTCGGCGATGTTCCCCGCCGACCAGTTGTTCACGCCCCACGCCCGTGTCAGGCCGCGGTCGACGAGCTCCTGCATCGCCGTGGCGATGTCGTGCATCGTGATGTCGTCGCGGTGGATGTCGCCGAGCACGACGAGGTCGGCCCGCTCCTCGCCCACGCGGAACAGGGCATGCTCCAGCTGCCCGACGAAGCCGTCGTCATACGCATCCGTCCACACCTTCTCGCTCAGCAGCCACGACTCGCGCGGTGCGCCGACGGCGCGGATGATCGCCGAGAACAGCACGTCGGTGACGGCCGGGGGACGCATCCCCGGCACGCCGTAGACGCCGACGTCGAAGAGGTTCACGCCGCGATCGAGCGCGGTGCCGACGAGCTCGACGGCGTCTTCGAAGTCCATCCGGTCGTAGGTGTGCCAGGAGCCCAGCGCGAGCGCGGGCACTTCGATGCCGGAGTCGCCGAGGGCGCGACGGGGAACGGTGGTCATGGCGGATTCCTTCCGGTTCAGCCCAGGCGCGGGTCGATGACGGCCTTGAGCTCGGTCTGTTCGTGCATGTGGGCGATGCAGGCGGATGCGTCGGCCAGTCCCACCGGCTCGCCGAAGAGGGCGTCCCAGTCGTACCGGTCGGCGAACGCCCGGAAGAAGTCGATGGCGTGCGCGTAGTCCGACGCATCCCCGTTGATCGATCCCACGATCGTGAGCTCCTTGCCCATCACGGCCGAGAGCGGGAACGGCTCGCCGACCGGGCCGGTCGAGCCGATCACCACGAACGTGCCGCGGGCGGCCGCCATCTGCACTGCCTCGGGACCGACGCTCGGAGCGCCCGCCAGGTCGACGACGAGGTTCGCGCCGACGCCGTCGGTGAGGTCGCGGACGGCGTCGATGACGCCCTCGCTGCCGAGCGCGATGCTCACCGTCTCGTCGGCGCCGAACCGCCGCGCCGTCTCAAGCCGCGCGTCGGGGCCGCCGACGGTAATGACCTTCGCCGCTCCGGAGATCTTCGCGACCGCGGTGGCGAAGACGCCGAGAGCACCGGATCCCTGGATGACGACGGTGTCGCCGACGCGGATCCCCCCGGCGCGGTCGAAACCGCGCAGCACGGTCTTCGCCGCGCAGCCGGCCATCGCCGCCCAGGTGTCCTTCACCTCGTCGGGTAGGACGAGCTTCTGCGCACCCGGCGTGACGTACGCATACTCGGAGAGGCCGGCGGTGGCGTACGGCGGCACATCGCTGCGCTGCAGGAACCCGTAGCCGCGACGCTCGCAGAACACCGGCTCGCGCAGCACCGTGCAGCCGTAGCACTGGCCGCACACCGACTCCGACCAGCCGATGCGCTGACCGACCTCGAGCGGTCGACCGAGCACGTCGTGCGCCCCCTCGCCGGTCGCGATGACCTCGCCGACCATCTCGTGGCCGAGCACCATCGGGAGCATGCCGGGGAAGGTCATCCGGCCCTCCCAGATCTCGATGTCCGTGCCGCACAGCGTCGAGCAGACCAGGCGCACGAGCGCCGCGCCCGGCTCGAGCGTGGCGGGCAGCGGCAGCTCCTGCAGCTGGAGGGGTGCGCCGTGCTCGGTGAGCACGGCGGCGCGGGTGGAGGTGGGAAGCGTCATCGCGAGCCCTTTCTCTTCGGGGATGGTTCAGGCCAGCAGCTGGCCGCCGTCGACGGGGAGGCTCACGCCGGTGATGTCGACGGCGCCGTCGGATGCGAGGAACACCGCGGCCGCCGCGACCTGGTCGGGGTCGGCCATCTGGCGCAGGGGGATGCGTGAGATCCACGCGGAGCGCTCGGGCGAGCCTTCCGGCATCCCGGCCTTCATCATCGGGGTGTCGACGGGGCCGGGCGCGACGGCGTTGACCCGGATGCCGTGGGCCGCCAGCTCGATCGCCGCCCAGCGCGTCTGCGCATCGACGGCCGCCTTGCTGCTCTCGTAGGCGCCCATGCCGGGAGTCGGCTGCCGGCCGCCGATCGAGGAGATGTTGACGATCGCTCCCTTCGTGCCCACCTCGGTCATGTGCCGCGCGACGGCCTGGGTCATCGTGAACGTGCCGAGGATGTTCACGCGGATCGTGGCCTCGTAGTCCGCGACTGGCAGGGTGAGCACGTCGCCGTGCAGGTGCAGGATGCCGGCGTTGTTCACGAGCACGCCGATCGGCCCGTGCGCCGCTGCCACCTCGGCGACGGCCGCTGCGACGGCCGTGGGATCGGTGATGTCGATCGCGACGGTCGCGACGTCGAGCTCGGCGCCCGCGCGGTCGAGGTTCTCGCCGGGCAGGTCGGCGAGCACGACGCCGTCGCCGGCGGCGCGGAAGGCGGCGGCGAGGGAGCGGCCGATGCCGCCGGCTCCCCCGGTGATCAGGACCGTGCGGTTGCTCATCTTCGACTCCCCTCGCGTCGGGTCGGCGATGACCCGGATTTTTATTATACGACCGTAGACAATACCGCTTCAGTCGGCGGTGAGGAATCCGATGGCGGCGTCGCGGAACTCCGGCGAAGCGAGAGCGGCCTCGTGATCGCCGGGGACGCGCTGGAGCCGGGCGCCCGGCACGGCGGCGGCGAGCTGCTCCACGCCCTGCGACATCGGGTCGTCGACGCCGGCGAGCAGAAGCGTCGGCACGGCGGGCGCATCCACGGCGGCGTCGAAGGGCTCTGCACCCAGTCCCTCCATGAGCGCGATCACGCTCGGCGCCCGCAGTCCCGGCGCAGCGAGCATCTGCGCGAACATCCCCTGCAGGGGATCGGCGGGAGCCCGCTCCCCCGCGACGACGGCCGTCAACGCGTCGGCATCGAGGCCGGCGAACGGGTCCATCGGGCTGAGCCCGCCGAGCACGAGCCGCCGGACGCGGCCGGTGGCCGCCACGGCCCAGGCGAGGCGGGCGCCGAGCGAATAGCCGACGACATCGAACGGACCGGGCCCGGCCGTGTCGGCGAGCGCCCGTGCGAGGTCGGATGTCACGGCCCCGCCGCGCTCGAGGGCCGCGCCGCCGGCGTGGCCGGGGAGGTCGACGACGATCGCGCCGCGGCCCGCATCGGCGAGCGCGGAGACGAAGCCGGTCTCGACCCAGTCGGCCCGGCCGCCGGACGCGAAGCCGTGGATGAGCAGCACCGGATCGGCGCCGGGAAACGTGGTGGAGGTGATCAGCGGAGAGGTCATGACCCCATCCTGTCGGGTTGACGAGTTATTTTCCACACTTGTAGAGTAAATGCTCACCGACCTTCCCAGGAGAACTCGATGACGATTCACCCCGACCGGATCCTCGACGTGGCCACCGGCTACATGGCGTCCAAGCAGCTGTTCAACGCCGCGCGCATCGGCGTCTTCCGCGCGATCGCCGACGGCGCCCGCACCCCCGCCGAGGTCGCCGCGGCGACGTCGCACCCCGAACGGCAGGTGCGCATCCTGCTCGACGGCGTCACCGCGTCGGGGCTCCTCGAGCGTGCCGAGGGAGGCTACACGCTCACCGACGACGCCGCCGAGTACCTCACCGGCGGGGAGCGCGACCTCGGGGCGTTCCTCAACTTCCTCGAACTCGGCAGCTTCACCGCGTTCGAGCACTATCGCCGCACCGTCGACACCGACGAGGGCGGCACGCTCGACTTCGACGAGGCCGGCTGGGCGATGTTCATGGCCGGCGTGATGCAGTACAACGGCCTGCACGCGCGCTTCTTCGGCGAGGTGTTCGACGCGTCGCGCTTCACCAACGTGCTCGATTTCGGCGGCTTCACGGCCGGCTGGTCGATCGAGCTCGCACAGCGCAACCCCGCGCTGCGCAGCCGCATGGTGTATCCCGCCGATTCCGCGCCGATGCTGACCGAGGCGATCGCGGAAGCGGGCCTGTCCGACCGGATCACGGTGGACCCGGGCGACACGCTCACCGCCACTCCCGGCGGCGCCCACGACCTCGTGCTCGCCGTGCACGTCATCCACCGCTTCGGCGACGAGGAGAACCGGCAGATCCTCACGCACCTGCGCCAGGCCGCGGCATCCGGGGCGACGCTCGCGCTGTTCGACTTCTTCCTCGACTCGCTGCCGACCCAGCGCGCCCTGGACGCTCGGCACGCCGCCGAGTACTTCAACTTCGACGGCACCGTGGTGTGGCCGGAGGAGACCGTGAAGCAGTGGCTCGCCGACACGGGATGGGCGTTCACGGGCTACATCGACGTGCCGGGCAGCCCTCGGGTGCTCACCGCGACGGCGGTCTGAGCCCGCGCCTGGCCCGCCGGCATCGGCGGGTCAGGCATCCCTCGCCACCCTGCGGGAAATCGTATATGATGCCTGCAGGTCCGAAAGTGCGAGGTGACGATGCCCGTGTCGGCGACCATCAGACCCGAAACCGTTGCGACGACCGTCGCACGCAACATCAGCGAGTTCCGCGCTGCCGTCAGCGACTCGTTCGTGCCGCTGCAGGTGACGAGCGACCATCCCGACCGGTTCCGCGGCATGATCCGCGGCGCCGGCGTCGACGAGGTGCACGTCACCGATCTACGCGCGACGCCGCACGCCGTCGAGCGCACGCCCGAGCTCATCGCCCGGGGCGACCGCGACTTCTTCAAGCTGAGCCTGATGCTTGCCGGCACCGGCCTGCTCATCCAGGACGGGCGCGAGGCAGTGCTCGAGCCGGGCAGCCTGGCCGTGTACGACACGAGCCGCCCCTATTCGCTCGTCTTCGACGACGACTTCCGCACGATGGTCGTGATGTTCCCGCGGCACTTGATCACGCTGCCGGCCGACCTCGTCGGCGAGCTCACCGCGGTGCGCATCTCGGGCTCGGAGGGGATCGGCGCCGTCGTGAGCCCGTACCTCACGCAGCTCGCGGCGAACCTCGATCAGCTCGCCGGCACGACGGGTGCCCGGCTCGCGCACAGCGCGCTCGACCTCGTGACGACGGTCTTCACCCGCGAGCTGGGCCTCGACGATGTCGGCGCTGATCCGCACCGCGCGCTCATGCAACGCATCCGTGCGCACATCGACCGGAACCTCGCCTCCACCGACCTGTCGCCCGCCTCGATCGCCTCGGCGCATTTCATCTCCACGCGGCACCTGCACGGACTGTTCCAGGAGCAGGGCACGACGGTGTCGACGTGGATCCGCACACGCCGCCTCGAGCAGTCGCGCCGCGACCTCATCGATCCGCTCTACGCCGACCGGCCGGTGGCCGCGATCGCCGCCCGCTGGGGCTTCGTGGATGCCGCGCACTTCAGCCGCACGTTCAAGGCCGCCTACGGCATCTCGCCGAGCGACTACCGCGCTTCTCATTAGCCGTCGCGCCCCACGGGCGCGCAGCGCGTGGGGCGCCAGGATTCCGCTGATGCTGCCGTCTTTCTCTGCCGCATCAGCAGGAACGAGGCGCACCAGGGCGAAACCTGCCGCAACCGCAGCATGCTGTAGCACTCGCGCGAAGGGCGCGTCACTCGAGCGACTGGCGCGTCTCATCGAGCCGCCGCTGAGCGCGGCCCCGGCGCCTGGGGCGCCAGGATTCCGCTGATGCTGCCGTCTTTCTCTGCCGCATCAGCTTTCTCTGCCGCATCAGCAGAAGCGAGGCGCACCAGGGCGAAACCTGCCGCAACAGCAGCATGCTGCAGCACTCGCGCGACGGGACTTGACCGGCGGGCGCGTCACTCGAACGAGCGGCGGATTACTCGAGCGGCGGGCGCGTCGCACGCGCGACGGCCGCGTCGCCGGCCGAAGGCAGCAGCATTCGCGCGAACGCGGCAGCATCCGCGCGGGGCGGAGGGGATTCTTGCCTTCGAGGGCACGGAGGATGACTCTCGGCGCGGGATCGACCGGCGCGTCTTGAGCCGCCGGTGACCCGCGGCGAACGATGGGCTTCGAGGGCGCTGCACCGCAGCCGCGCCCCGCCGAAGGAGTCTCGCCGTCGTGACTGCAGTCGCCGCCTCCACCCGCCAGGTCGTGTTCCCGGCCCGGGACCGGATCGTGCTCGAGGACGCCCCAGTCCCGGAGCCGGGGCCCGACGACGTTCTCGTGCGCATCGCGCTCGTCGGCATCTGCGCGACCGACCTCCACCTGCTCGCCGGTCACATCGGCGACCCCTTCCCCCTCGTCCCCGGGCACGAGTTCGTCGGCGAGGTCGCCGCGCTCGGCGAGCGCGCCGCCGCCTCCCGCGGTCTCGCCGTCGGCGACCATGTCGCCGTCGAGATGCTGCTGCCGTGCCGCTCCTGCGCGCGCTGCCGCGAGGGCCGCTACAACCTCTGCGAGCACGACGACATGGCGACCGGCCTCGAGCGCGGACGCCAGTACGGCGTCAACATCCCGCGCACGGTCGCGCCAGGCCTGTGGGGCGGCTACGCCGAGTACCTGCACGCGCCCGCCGAGGCGATCATCCACCGCCTCCCCGCCGACATGCCGTGGGAGCGCGCGGTGCTCGTCGAGCCGCTCAGCGTCGCCCACCGGGCGATCGCCCGCGGGCGCGTAGCATCCGGCGACACCGTCGTGGTCATCGGCCCGGGTCCGGTCGGCATCCTCGTCGCCGCCGCCGCGCGGGCCGCGGGCGCGGCGCGTGTCGTCGTCGTGGGAACGCGCGACGAGCGCCTCGAGCTCGCCCGCTCGTTCGGCGCGGACGCCGTCGTCAACAGCCGCGCCGCATCCGACCTGACCGCGGCGGTCGTCGCGGCGTGCGGCGGCACACGCCCCGACGTCGTGATCGAGATCGCAGGAGTCGCCGCCGCCCAGCAGGACGCCGTGCGGCTCGTGCGCCGCGGCGGCCGCGTCGTGCTCGCAGGCGCGTGCGGCGCCGCCGTGCCGGTGACGTTCCTCGCCGACGAGGAGCTACTCACCCGCGAGCCCGACATCCTGCCCAGCTTCCTGTCGGCGGGCGGATTCGAACCCGCCATCGCGCAGCTCGCACGTGCCGAGTTCCCGTTCGAACGACTCGTCACCCACCGCTTCGGCCTCGACGAGACCGCCGACGCGTTCGCCCTCATCGGCGCACGCGCCGACGGCGTGATCAAGGCCGTCCTCGACCCGCGCACGACAACGAAGGAGACCCGATGACCGACATCGCACAGGACCCGGCGCTCGACGAATGGCGCACGTACGACGACTTCGCCGCCGGCATCGACACCTACCGGCTCCCGAACACGTCGCTGTCCGGCACCGCCCTCACCATCACGCTCGACGACGACTCGGTCATCCGGCTCTCCTTCGATGAGGATGCCGTGACCTGGCAGGCGAGCGGAGCGATCGACGTCCCCGCCGACACCACCGACCCGTACGACGCCGTCGCGGTGCGCGACGACGTGATCTTCGTCAACCTCCCGCGCACGAGCGTCGAGCGGGAGGCCCTCACGATCGTCTACTCGACGACGACCCACCGCGCCCTCGCCGTCGTCTCCCACATCGCCGAGGAGGCCGTCGAGGGCACGCCGCAGGTCTCGCAGCGATTCTTCGCCGGCGTCACCGACGCCGGCGAGCCGACCGGCGACGTCCCCGGGCCGAGCCGCGACCTCATCGGCAAGCGGAACATCTACCGGTACAGCCCGCACCACCTCTACGAGCACGTGTACCTGTCGAGCCAGCGCTACTCGTGGCAGTGCCTGCAGGGAGTGCAGCGCGGACACGGCGACACCGACCTGTCCACGGTGTGGAAGTTCGCCGACGGCCTCTACCTGTTCTGCTTCCGCGAGTTCCGGATCGCCGTGGCGAGCGTCTGGCTGCACGACCTCGGCTACCAGCTCATGACCACCGGCGTGTTCCTGGGCCTCACCGGCGAGGGCCGCAGCGAGCACTCGCGCGCCGGCGGCCACATCTACCCGCTCGGCGCCGTCGCCTACCCCGACGCCCAGCCCGTCTGACACCCCGGAGAGACCATGACGAACGCCGACATCATCCGCGAGCACTACGCCGCCAGCGACCGCGGCGACCTGGAGGGGATGCTCGCGCCCTTCGCCGACGACATCCGCTGGACCGAGGCCGCCGGCTTCCCCTACGCGGGCACCTACGTGGGTCCGCAGGCCGTCGCGGAGAACGTGTTCGGCCGCATCCAGGAGGAGTGGGACGACTACACCGTCGCGATCGATGAGGTGCTCGACGCGGGCGAGGTCGTCGTCGGCGTGGGCACCTACTCCGGCACATATCGCGGCACCGGCCGCTTCTTCGCGGCCCGCGTCGCGCACGTGTGGCGGCTGACCGACGGCAAGGTGACCGAGTTCGAGCAGTTCTGCGACACCGAGCTCGTGAACCGGGCTCTGCACGACTGACACACCCGCCGGGAATGCTCCGGCATCCTCGTCGCACCACGGCGGTGCGGCGTGATCGAGAGGCAGGAATCGCATGAAGAACAGCAAGATCCTCGCCGTGGCGGCCCTCGTCGTCACGGGTGCCCTCACGCTCGGCGGCTGCGCCGGGGGCTCGGGCGGCGGCGACGGTCCGATCGTCGTCGGATCGGTGAACACGAAGAGCGGCCCCGCGACGTTCCCCGAGGCGTCGCAGGCCGCGGCGGCGGTGTTCGACGCGTTCAACGAGGCCGGTGGCCTCGACGGGCGCAAGATCGACTACAAGGCGCTCGACGACAAGGGGGACCCGGCGACCGCCACCGCAAACGCCCGCGAGCTCGTCGGCAGTGACAACGCCGTCGCGATGGTCGGCTCGGCGAGCCTCATCGAGTGCGAGCTCAACGCCAAGTACTACAAGCAGGAGGGCATCCTCTCGATCCCCGGCATCGGCGTCGACACCGGATGCTTCGACAGTGAGAACATCTCGCCGGCCAACGTCGGACCGTTCAACGACATGACCCTGACGCTGCTGTACGGCACGCAGGTGCTGAAGCTCAAGGACATCTGCATCCTGCTCGAGATCGCCGGCTCCACCCGGCCGACGTATCAGGCGGCGATCGACCGGTGGACGCAGATCACCGGCGAGAAGCCGCTGTACGTCGACGACACCGTGCCGTACGGCGCGAGCGACTACACGCCGTACATCGTCAAGGCGCGCGACAAGGGCTGCAAGGCGCTCGCGATCAACCCGGTCGAGCCCGACGCGATCGGCCAGGTCAAGGCGGCCAACGCACAGGGCTGGAACGACGTGACGTGGCTGTATCTGACGAGCGTCTACAGCGAGAACTTCGCGAAGGCGATCGACAACGCGGGCAACGGCATCTATGTGCCGGCGGAGTTCTACCCGTTCACCGAGGAGAACGACATCAACAAGGAATGGCGTGACCTCATGACGAAGAACAACATCCCGCTGACCGCGTTCAGCCAGGGCGGGTTCCTCGCCGCGAAGCACTTCCTCGCCGTGCTGAAGACGATGAAGGGCGACATCACCCGCGAGTCGGTCACGAAGGCGCTGAAGGGAATGAAGCCCATCGAGAACCCGATGATCGGCACGCCGTACACGTTCGGCGTCGACAACACGGCCGGCTGGCCGATCGTGCTCAAGAGCGGCACGCACAAGTGGGAGAAGATCGCGGACGACTGGTTCCGCATCCCCGCAGGCAAGTGAGACCGGGTGGTCCGGCGGCGCGCGCCGGACCACCCCCCTTCCCGAGAGGAACGACATGATCCAAGGGGCTCTCGCCGGCCTCGCCGCCGGCGGCCTGTACGCCGTGCTGGGCGTGTGCCTGACCCTGATGTCGCGGCTCGTGCGCGTCGTGAATTTCGCCCAGGCGGCGACCGGCATGTTCGGCGCGTTCTGTGCGGTGTGGCTCGTCATCACCGCCGGGCTGCCGATTTGGCTGGGCTCGGTCATCGGCGTGCTGATCGGCGGCGTGCTGTCGGCGGTGATCGGATGGGTCGCCGCGACCTGGCTGAGCGAGGCGGATGTCACGACCCGCTCGGCGATGACGGTCGGGCCGCTCCTGCTGCTGATCTCGCTGTCGTTCATCCTGTTCGGCAACAAGCCGCAGCCGTTCTCGCCCATCATCGCCGGACCCGCGTTCAGCATCGGCGGCGTCGTGATCAGCCAGGTCACCGCCGCCACGGTCGGGCTGGCGATCGTCGTCGCGATCGGTGTGCACATGCTCCTGGCGCGCACGAGAGTCGGGACGCAGCTGCGGGCGCTCAGCGAGCGGCCCACGACGGCGGAGCTGCTCGGCATCCGCTCCCGCCCCCTGTCGATCGCCGTGTGGTTCGTCACCGGCGTGATCAGCGCGATCGTCATCATCATCGTCGCGCCGTCGCAGTCGAACGATGCGACGAGCCTGTCGATGCTCATCGTTCCGGCCGCGGCCGCCGCCCTGCTCGGCGGGTTCAAGCGCCTCGACCTCGCCGTCGTCGGCGGCCTCGTGCTCGGGATGCTCGGCGGGCTCGTGGCCCAGATCGGCCAGGTTTCCGCCATCCGCAACTTCCTGCCCTTCGTGTTCATCGTCGTGCTGCTCCTGTGGACGCAGCGCAAGGAGGTGTGGGATGCCGCACGCTGACAACTCCCCCGCGCTGACGCAGCGCACCTGGTTCCGCACGGCCTGGCCGTTCGCGGTCGGCATCGTCGGGATCGCCGTCGGCTACGCGCTCAGCGTCGGTCTCAGCGGCTACTTCGTGTTCCTCGCGGTCAGCGCGGTCACCGCCGCGATCGCGATCCTCGGCCTCGGCATCGTGACCGGGTCCGCGGGGATGATCGCGCTGTGCCAGCTCACGTTCGCGGCGATCGGCGCCTGGGTCGTCGCCGGGCTGAACGTCATCGGCGCCCCGGGAGGATTCCTCGTCTGGCTCGTCCTGGGCGCCGCCGCCGCGGGCGTCGCCGGCATCCTCGTCGGACTGCCCGCGCTGCGGCTGCGCGGAGTGAACCTCGCCGTCGTCACGCTGGGCTTCGCCGCGGCGGCCGATGTGACGCTCGTGCAGATCCAGTTCCCGGGTTCCGCCGACGGCACCAGCGTCGAGCGTCCCGAGGCCTTCTCGTCCGACCGGTCGTTCTTCTTCCTCAGCATCATCGTGCTCGTGGTGTGCGGCCTCATCGTGTTCTTCCTGCAGCGCGGCCGCACCGGGTCGAGCTGGAAGGCCGTGGCGTTCAGCGAGCGCGGCACCGCCGCATCCGGTCAGAGCGTGCGCACCGCGAAGCTCACGGCGTTCGCCGTCTCGGCCGCCCTCGGCGGCGTCTCGGGCGGTCTCCTCGCCGGCCAGGTCGGCCTGCCGTTCGCGGCGAGCTTCACACCGCTGCAGTCGCTGGCGCTGTACGTCCTCGCGATCATGAGCGGCGCCCACCTGATCGACATGGCGATCTTCGGCGGCATCCTGTGGGTGCTCGTGCCGGAGCTGCTCAAGCGCTGGGGCATCGACCAGAACTGGGGATTCGTGATCTTCGGCGTAATGGGCGTGCAGGCCCTCACGAGCGGCACAAACCTCGGCCAGGGAGTGCGCAACCTCTGGTGGCGGCGTGCCGACAAGCGGCGCGCGGCCCGTCCCGCGCTCGTCGACGGCACCATCCCGGTCGCAGACCCGGTGACCACCACGACCGTCGCCACGCTTGACCCGGCCGAGGCGACCGGCGCGCCCGTGCTCACCGTGGAGGGGCTCACCGTCACGTTCGGCGCCCTCAAGGCGCTCGACGACGTCTCGCTCGAAGTGCCGGCCGGCTCCATCATGGGCCTCATCGGCCCGAACGGCGCCGGCAAGTCGACATTCGTCGACGCGATCAGCGGATTCCTCCGCGGTCACACCGGACGCGTGCTGCTCGACGGCAAGGACCTCGCCGGACTCGACCCGACCGCCCGGGCGCGTCGCGGGCTGCGCCGCACCTTCCAGCAGGACCGGGTGCCGCCGCTGCTCACCGTCGACGCCTACGTGCGCTTCGTGGCGCGGCGCCGGCTCGACCGGGAGGACGTGGAGAGCACTCTCGCGTTCTTCGGCTGCCCGAGCCCGCACACCAGGCTCACGAGCGTGGACGTCGGCACCCGGCGTCTGGTCGAGGTCGCCGCGCACGTGCTGGCGCGGCCGCGGCTGCTGCTGCTCGACGAGCCGGCCGCCGGCCTCTCGCACGAGGAGCACCTGGCGCTCGCCACGCGCATCCGAGAGCTGCCGGAGCGCTTCGGGATCTCGGTCGTGATCATCGAGCACGACCTCGACCTGGTGCGGTCGGTGTGCCCGCGGCTGACGGTGCTCGACTTCGGCAAGGTGCTCGCCTCGGGGCCGCAGGCCGAGGTGCTCGACGACCCCGCCGTGATGAAGGCCTACATGGGCGAGACGGAGATGCTGTGATGGATGAGCCCCTGATCCTCGACGACGTGACCGTCAGCCGCGGCGCCGGTCCGGTGATCTCCCACGTCAGCCTCGAGGTGCACCCGGGCGAGGTGACGGCCCTCGTGGGGCCCAACGGCGCCGGGAAGACGAGCCTCATCGAGGCGGTCTCGGGCGTCATCGCCCACACCGACGGCCGCATCCTGATCGGCGACGAGCCGATCGGCAAGCTCTCGCGGGTGCAGCGCGCACGGCGCGGGATCGTGCACATCGAGCAGGGCCGTGCGGTCTTCCCCTCGCTCACCGTGCGCGAGAACCTCTCGCTGACGGCACGGACGGATGCCGAGGCCCGCGCCGCGCTGGAACACTTCCCCGAGCTCGAGAAGCGGTGGGACGCTCCGACGGCGCTCCTCTCCGGCGGCGAGCAGCAGATGGTCGTGCTCGCCCGCGCGTTCGCGGCGCGGCCCCGGTTCCTGCTCATCGACGAGATGTCGCTGGGCCTCGCGCCGGTCGTGTTCACCCGGCTGCTGCCCATGGTCCAGACGCTCGCCGCGTCGGGCGTCGGCGTGCTGCTCGTCGAGCAGTTCACGAACCTGGCGCTCGGCCTCGCCCGCGACGCGCTCGTCGTCGCCGGCGGCCGCGTGACGTATCAGGGCCCGGCGACGCGACTGCGCGACGAGCCGGAGATCCTGCACGAGGCGTATCTGGGTCGCGCCGCCTGATCCGCAGTGTCGGTCCCACCGGCCGCCTTGCCGAGCGGCCGAAACATCCCGGTTGCATCCATCGAGTGAAGGAGATTCCGTCGAGGGAAGGAACGGTCGGCGGTCGAACGTCCTCCTCTGAGCAGAATCTCCTTCTCTCGACCAGTTCTGGCGGCCGCGGCCTCACATGCCGGCGTGGTCGAACGCGAGGGTCGGCACGTCGACGATATGCGCGCCGCCGTCGGCGACGAGCACCGCACCGGTCATGTACGACGACTCCCCCGATCCCAGGAACCGGATGATCGAGGCGATCTCGGCGGGATAGGCGGGCCGCCCGAGCGGCACGTCGGCGGTCACCGCGGCATACGCCTCCTCACGCGAGGTGAGGCCCGCGTGCCCGGCGAACTCGTCCATCTCCTCGTCGGCCATCGGCGTCTGCACCCATCCCGGGCACACGGCGTTCACGCGCACCCCGCTGCGCCCGTAGTCCCGGGCGAGAGTGCGGGTCAGGCCGATCAGGGCGTGCTTCCCGACGGTGTACCCCGCGACCGACGGGCCGGCGAACAGGCCCGCGAGCGACGAGACGATCACGATCTGCCCCTTCGTCTCGATGAGGGCAGGCAGCGCCTCGCGCGCCATCGTGAACGCCGTCGTCAGATTCGCCCGCAGTGCGCGCTCCCACGCTTCGTCGTCGGTCTCGGCGACGGGGGCGAAGCCGTGTCCGCCCGCGTTCGCGACGAGCACGTCGAGGCGCCCGAAGCTCGCGAGGACCTTCTCCACGACGCCGCGCGCGGCGGCGGCATCCGCCGCATCGGCGGTCACCGCGGTCGCTCCGATCGCCGACGCGACGGCCTCCAGCGGCTCGCGGCGCCGGCCCACGATGACCACGTGCGCGCCCTCGGCGCAGAACCTCTCCGCCACGGCGGCGCCGATGCCGGTGCCGCCCCCCGTGATGACGACGACCTTGCCCGCCACATTCGACCCGGTGTATGCCATGCTCGCTCCTTGGCGCTCAGCCCCTCAGGCGGGGAAGTTCGATCGGGCGCTGAACCCGAAGTCCATCACGACGCCGGTCGCGTTCACGGCCCGTGAGACCGGCGCACACAGCCAGGCGATCTGCGCGGCGACGTCCGCCGTCGTCTGCACCGGATAGTCGACGCCGGCGAACCCGTCGGAGAGGCCGAGGTCGCCGCGGCTCATCGGGGTGTCGACGATCGACGGACACACCGCGGTGACCCGGATGCCGTCGGCCGCGAGCTCGGTGGCCGCCGCACGTGCGAGCTGCAGCACCGCCGCCTTCGACGCGCAGTACGGCACCATCCCGGGCGTCGCGACGAGCGCGGAATCGCTGGCGACGAGAACGACGGATGCGGCGTCGGAGCGCCGCAGGAACGGCACCGCCGCACGCAGCGCGTGGAAGGCGCCGCCGACGTTCACCGCGAAGACGTGGGCCCAGTCGGCGGGATCGGTGTCGGCCAGGGCCGTGCCCACCGGGGCCGAAACGCCGGCGGAGCAGACGAGGATATCGAGACCGCCGAGTCGTTGCGCTGCCTCCGCCACGGCCTCGGCGACGGCGACCGCGTCGGTGATGTCCGCGGCGAGGCCCGCGGCGCCCACGGCGGCTGCCGCATCCGTCAGCGCAGGACCCTCACGATCGGTCAAGGCAAGGCGGGCGCCTTCGTCGGCGAGCGCCTGTGCCGTCGCACGTCCGATCCCGCCGGCGGCTCCGGTGACCAGAGCGCGCCGCCCCCGCAATCCGAGATCCATGCCGGTCCTCCCCGCGGCCGTTGCCGCACACGAACATTCTGCAGAGCGCGTGAAGGCGCGGCACGGCGGTCTGCACGCCCGAAACAGCACCGCGCGCTGTCCGGCAAGCCGCCGGCCCGCCGCGCCGACACAATCGGTGGGAGGGGCGCACCCGTCGCTCCGTCCTGTTCGCGCAAAGGAGCCGACGTGTCCACCATCCGAACCGACCTGCGCCAGGGAGCCCTGGGGGTTGCCGGCATCGTCTTCCTCGTCCTGGCCGCCGTCGCGCCGCTGACCGGCATCGTGGTCGTCGCCTCGCTGGCGATCGCGCTCGGCAACGGCGGCGGCACCCCGACGTCGTTCTTCATCGTCGCGGTCATCCTGCTGCTGTTCGCCGTCGGCTATGCCCAGATGTCGAAGCAGCTCGTCAACGCCGGCGGGTTCTACGCCTTCGTCGTGAAGGGACTCGGGCGCACCGGCGGTCTCATCGCCGGTCTCATCGCGACGCTCGGCTACAACTTCTTCGTGGTCGGCACGATCGGCACGAGCGGCTTCTTCATGCAGACGATCATCGCCCAGCTGACCGGTTTCGACCTGCACTGGTACGTGTGGGGTCTGCTGTCGATCGCCGTCTGCTTCATCATGGCGCGCACCGGTGTCGACTTCAGCTCCAAGGTGCTCGGCGTCTCCCTGGTGCTCGAAGTGCTGATGCTCGTCGTCTTCGACATCTCGGTCTTCGTGCAGCGGGGCTTCGACTTCTCGGCGTTCGGCCCGGCCGCCGTCTTCTCCGGGTCGCTGCCGATCGGCCTGCTGCTGGCGGCCACCGGCTTCCTCGGATTCGAGGCGACGGCGCTGTTCAGCGAAGAGGCCCGCAACCCGCTGAAGACGATCCCCCGCGCCACCTACACGGCGATCATCGCGATCGGTCTCATCCTCGGCATCACCACGTGGGCCGTGGTGATCGCGACGGGCGTCGATCAGGCGCAGAGCACAGCGCTCGAGCACCTGCCGAACGGCGACCTCATCTTCTCCATCGCCACGACGTACCTCGGCCCCGCCATGACGACGGTCATGGAGATCCTGCTGCTCGTGAGCCTGTTCGCGGCGATGCTCGCGTTCCACAACTCCGCCACCCGGTATCTCTACGCCCTCGGCCGGGCCCGTGTGCTGCCGAGCGCGCTCGCGCGCACGCGCGGCAACGGCGCTCCCGCCGTCGCCGGTCTCGTCCAGGCCCTGTTCGCCGCGATCGTCGCAGGTCTGTTCGCGATCGCGGGCCTCAACCCGATCGAGACGCTCGTGCCCGCGATGCTCGGCTTCGGCACCCTCTCGGTGCTGATCCTGCAGGCCCTCGCCGCGCTGTCGATCGTCGTCTGGTTCCGCCGGCAGCGCGACCCCCGCTGGTGGAGCACGTTCGTGGCGCCCGGCATCGGATTCCTGGGCCTTGCCGCGATCGTCACCCTGGCGGTGTTCAACTTCAACATCGTCGCCGGATCGGACAACGTGTTCATCCTGATGCTGCCGCTGCTGCTGCTCGTGGCCGTCGTGGGCGGCATCGTGTACGGCCAGTTCCTCAAGAACCGCAAGCCCGAGGTGTACGACAGCCTCGCCGCCGACCTCGAGCGCTTCAACGTGCATGCCCAGGCGGCGCCGGCGGACGACTCCGCGGCACTCGACCCCGACCGGTCCTGATCCCCGCCCCATCCCCCTCTGACATCGACCCCATCTGAAGGAGACGAAATGACCCCGACGAACCTCTCCGACACCACCGGCTGGCTGCCGCTGGACGGACTCGCCCCCGGCTTCGACGCCAACAAGGCCCCCACTTCCAACGCCCTGAACGGCCGCACGATCGCCGTCGTCGACGACCGCGGCACGCGGATCTCGCACACGTTCGCCGCCGGAACCGTGTCGTGGGAGTACGAGCCCGGTGCCGACGACCCGACCGAGGCGGCGGCGAAGACGGATGCGTGCGAGGTCTTCGAAGTGGACGACGAGCTGTACTACGTGCAGTTCCACCACGAGTACCTGCCGCACGAGGCGGTGTCGCTGTTCCTCGACCTGCGCTCGGGCCACTCCCTCGCCGTCATCAGCGACATCGGTGAAGTCGCGCCCGGCCGCACCGCCGTGCAGCAGATCTTCGCACCGGGACGCATCGAGGGCGTCGAGCAGAACGGCGAGGCTCCGACGCCGACGAACGAGCTGCTCGGCCGCCGCGCCCTGTGGGTCTACTCCAGCGAGCACGCCTACGAGCACGTCTACCTCTCCCCGCACTGGTACTCGTGGCAGTGCCTGGCGGGCCCCGAGCGGGGCCTCGCAGACACCGACGAGCAGACCACGTGGCGGCTGCGCCCCGGCATCTACGTGTTCGCCTGGCGGGAGAAGGTCATCCCCTGCGGCTCGGTGACGGTCGCCGACCACCGCGACCAGCACGCGCTGCGTTCGCACGGCGTGCTGTTCGGCACCGACGAGGCGGGCACCGGTCAGACCCACTTCACGTTCGGCGCGTACGGGCGGCTGCTGTCGAACACCGTGCACCCGGCCGAGTACGACCCGGCTCGATGATGACGGCCGATCTCATCCTCACCGGCGCCGTCGTCCGGGGCGGCGGCACGGTCGCCGAGGCCCTCGCCGTCGCCGACGGCCGCATCGTCGCGGTCGGTTCGGCCGACGACGTGCTCGCCCACCGCGGTCCCGACACCGAGGTGCGCGACCTCACCGGCCGTGCCGTGTACCCGGGCTTCGTCGACGTGCACAACCATCACACGCAGGCGGGTCGCGCCGACCTGTACGAGCTGGGAATCGGCCCGTCGCTGTCGCTCGACGAGATCCTCGACAAGGTCCGTGCGCACGCGGCGGGGCTCGGCGAGGACGAGTGGATCATCGGCAGCGCCTATCCGTCGACGATGATGCCCGAGCTGAACAGCTCCGCCGTGCGTCGCCGGCTCGACGAGGCCGCCGGCGGACGGCCCGTGATCATCGTGGAGGACAGCCGGCACAACCGGTGGGTCAATTCGCGGGCGCTGCAGCTCGCCGGCATCACGAAGGATGCCGTGCCCGCGTCGGGCATCACGCTGCTCGACGACGAGGATGGCGAGCCCACCGGCATCCTGCTCGAAGCCGCCGGAATCCCCGTCGAAGAGGCGTACGCGCGCACCGGCGGGCTCACGGCCGAGCAGCATCGCCGCTCGTCGCAGCGCGGAGTGGAGCTGCTGAACGGCTACGGCATCACCGCGTTCCAGGATGCCGCCGTCTCGGCCGACATCCTCGCCTCGCTCCAATCGCTCGACGAGGCCGGCGAGCTGAACGCGTGGGTCGTGTCGAGCCTCACCGTCAACGACGAGATCTTCGGCTACGACGTGGTCGGGGAGCCGCTGGTGGCGATGGGCGAGAAGTACCGCTCGACGCACCACCGCCCCGACTTCGTGAAGATCTTCCTCGACGGGGTGCCGCCGGCCCGCACGGCGTCGTTCCTCGAGCCGTATCTTCCCGACGGATCGCACGGCGCGCACTTCCACGGCACGACGACGATGAGCGCCGACGAGCTCTACGGGTGGCTGCGCCGGGTCGCCGAGCGCGGCCTCGGCGCGAAGGTGCACTGCACCGGCGACGGCTCCGCCCACCTGCTCCTCGACGTGGTCGAGCGGCTGCGCGGCGAGGGGCTCGACACCCCGGTGCAGATCGCGCACGGCCAGTTCCTCGCCGAGGAGGACATTCCACGGATGGTGCGGCTCGGCGTCTCCGCCGACATCTCGCCGTTCATCTGGTTCCCCGGCGTGATCCCCCAGGCTCTGGCGGAGGTGCTCGGCGAGGAGCGCGCGGAGCACCTGCAGCCGAACCGCTCGCTCATCGACGCGGGCGCGCTCGTGGCGGGCGGTTCGGACTGGCCGGTGTCGGAGTCGCCGAACCCGCTGGAGGGCATCCAGGGCCTGGTGACGCGCGCCGATCCGCTCGGCCGGGCGCCCGGGGCGCTCTGGCCCGAGCAGGCGATCACGCCGGTCGAGGCGCTGGAGGTGTTCACGATCAACGCCGCCCGGGCGATGGGGCTGGACGACGTGACGGGTTCGCTCGAGGTCGGCAAGTCAGCCGATTTCGTCGTGCTCGATCGCGACTTCGTCACCGGCCCCGCCGACGAGATCATCGACACGACGGTGCTCGAGACCTGGTTCGCCGGCCGGCGGGTGCACTGACCCGCCCCGAAACAGCATTCAGCTGGCCCGATTGCACGGAAAAGCAGCAGGAAACGTGCAACCGGGCCAGGTGAACGCCGCCGTCAGCGGGCGGCGAGGTCCTCGAGGAGGAAGCGGGCGCCCTGCTCGCCGATCAGCACCGACGGCGCGTTGGTGTTGCCCGTCGTGATCCGCGGCATGATCGACGCATCCACCACCCGCAGTCCGGGGATGCCGCGGACCCGGAGCCGCGGATCGACGACCGCGTCGTCGTCCTCGCCCATCCGGCATGTGCCGACCTGGTGGTGATACGTGATCGCGGTGCGACGCACGTACTCCTCGACGTCGTCATCGGACACCTCGGGACCGGGATACACCTCGACCGCTCCCCACTCCTCGGCGAGCGCAGGCCGCGCGCCGATGCGGCGGCACTGTCGCACGCTGGCGACGAGGGATGCGACGTCCTCCGGGTCGGCGAGCGCCTGCAGATCGATCTGCACCGGGTCGTCGAGGCCCGGCCCGGTGAGCGCGAGCCGGCCGCGGCTGCGCGGGCGGACGATCCCCGCCATGAGCGAGAAGCCGTCGTCGCCGAGCGGCTCGAGGTCTTCGCCGTACATCGGCACGGAGAAGTGGATCGGCTGCGTGTCGGGCTCGTCGAGGTCGGGACGGGACCGCCAGAACAGGTGCGTCTGCGTGACCGACACCCCCGTCGTTGGCGCGCCGATCGTCTTCGCGTCGGTGCGGAACACCACGGGCGACAGCAGATGGTCGTGCAGGTTCTCGCCGACCGCCGGCGCGTCGCGGACGACGTCGATCCCGAGGGCGGTGAGGTCGGCGGCGGGCCCGACGCCGGAGCGCAGCAGGATGGCCGGCGAGTCGAGGGCGCCGGCGCACAGCACGACCTCGTCGGCGCGCACCTCGCGGTCGACTCCATCCTGCCGGTAGCGCACGCCCACCGCGCGGCCGTTCTCGACGATCACGGAGTGGACGTGGCATCCGGTCTGCAGCTCGACCCTGTCGCGCACGGGCTTGAGGTACGCGGTCCAGGTGTTCACGCGATGCCCGTCGACGAGCGTCACGTGCTCCTGCGACACCCCGTCCTGCCGTTCCCCGTTGTAGTCGCGGTTGTGCTCGAGGCCCTCCTGCACCGCCGCGTCGAGGATCGACTGCTGGATCGGCAGCAACGGGTAGTCATCGGTCACGGGCAGGATGCCGTCGCCGCCGTGGAGGTCGGATGCCCCGCCCGAGAACGACTCGATGTCCTTGAACACCGGGAGCACGGCATCCCACGACCACTGATCACCGGCGACCGACGCCCAGTGGTCGTAGTCGCTGCGGGCGCCGCGCACCCAGATCATGGCGTTCAGCGCGTGCGAGCCGCCGAGCACCTTGCCGCGGGGCAGGTGCAGACGCCGTCCGGCGGCGTGCGGCTGCGGCACCGTGCGGTAGTCCCAGTCCTCGGGTCCGTGCCACAGTTCGCCGGCGCGGCTCGGGTCGTCGATCGCGGGGTTCGTGTCCTCTCCCCCGGCTTCCAGCAGCGTCACGCCGAGGCCGGCGTCGGCGAGCCGGCGGGCGACCACGCAGCCCGCCGAGCCGCCGCCGACGACGATCACGGAAGTCGTCATCGCGGTGCCGTCAGCCGTTGATGATCTGCGGGACGGCGACGGCCTTGAGCCCCTCGACGCCGAACTCCAGGCCGTAGCCCGAGCCCTTGACGCCGCCGAACGGGATCATCGGGTGCACGCCGCCGTGCGAGTTGATCCACACGGTGCCCGACTGGATGCGCCCCGCGATCCGGCGGGCCTCGTCACGGTCGCCCCAGACGGAACCACCGAGTCCGACCTCGAGCCGGTTCGCGCTGGCGACGGCATCCTCCACATCGGAGTACTTCACGATGGGCAGGACGGGGCCGAACTGCTCCTCGTCGACGATCGCCGTGCCGTCGGCGACATCCGCGACGAGGGTGATCGGGTAGAACAGCTCGCCCAGCTCGGGCGCGGGGGCGCCGCCGGTGACGATCCGCCCGCCGTTCGCCTTCGCGTCGTCGACGAGACGGTTCACGATGTCGAACTGCTGCTTGTTCTGCAGCGGGCCGAGGACGTTGTCCTCCTCGAGACCGCGGCCCATCGGGGTGCTCTCGGCGATCTCCTTGAGCGCCTCGACGACGTCGTCGTAGATCGAGTCGTGCACATAGAGGCGCTTGAGCGCCGCGCACGTCTGTCCGGTGTTGATGAACGCGCCCCAGAACAGGTCCTGCGCGATGGCCTTCGGATCGGTGCCGGGGAGGATGATGCCGGCGTCGTTCCCGCCGAGCTCGAGGGTGAGCCGGGCGAGGTTTCCGGCCGAACTCTCGATGATCTTGCGGCCCGTGGCGGTGGACCCCGTGAACATGACCTTGTCGATGTCGGGGTGGGATGCCAGCCGCGCACCGACCTCGCGGTCGCCGGAGATGCCGATGAGCACGTCGGCGGGGAGCACGTCGTTCATCACGGCGAGCAGCGCCAGCACGCTGAGCGGGGTGTACTCGCTCGGCTTGACGACGACGGTGTTGCCCATCCGCAGCGACGGGGCGATCTGCCAGATCGCGATCATCATGGGCCAGTTCCACGGCCCGATGGCGCCCACGACGCCGACGGCGCGGTAGTGCAGTTCGGCATGCGTCTCGCCGTCGTCCACGACGACCTCCGGCTCGAGGACGGTGGAGGCGGCGGTGCGCAGCCATGCGGAGCAGGCCCCGACCTCGAAGCGGGCGTTCGGCCCGTTCAGCGGCTTGCCCTGTTCGCGGGAGAGGATGCGCGCGAGGGGCTCGGCGTTCGCGTCGATCGCGTCGGCGGCCTGCATCATCAGCGCGGAGCGCTTCTCGTGTCCGAGCGCCTCCCACGCCGGCTGCGCAGCCTTCGCCCGGGCGATCGCGTCGTCGAGGTCGGCGACGGTCTGCTCGGGTGCGCGGCCGATCACCTCGCGGGTGGCGGCGTCGAGGATCTCGCGACCGGAGCCGACGGGAGCCTGAACACGGTCCAGGAGCGCGGTCTCCTCAGCGGTGAGCGGGGAATCGGACATCGGTGTCTCCTTCAGAGGTCTTTCCCGCGCGGCCCACGGCCGCGCACGTGGGTCCATTCTCCGTCGCGCACGGGCCCGGTCGGTTGCGCGAGAGCGCAGAGTCGTGGGCCGAGCGCGCTCCGTCGCACCGCGTGGGCGCGCCTATACTCGTGCATGTCCGGCGGGAGCGCCCGCCGGTGCTCGAAAAAGGGGCACGAAGCCGTCGCGAAGCCGCGACGCCGCGAGACACATACGGATCAGCACGACCATCCGTCATCGTCTCGAAAGGCACCGCCATGCCCACCGTCTCCGCGCACGTCGCCGCGACCCTCGCTGCCCACATCGACCACGTCTTCGGCGTGATGGGCAACGGGAACGCCTACTTCCTCGACGCTCTCGTGCGGGGCACCGACGCGTCCTACACGGCCGTGCGCCACGAAGCGGGCGGAGTGGTGGCCGCCGACGCCCACTTCCGCGCGTCGGGCCGCATCGCCGCCGCCACCGCGACCTACGGCGCCGGATTCACCAATACGCTGACCGCCCTCGCGGAGTCGGTGCAGGCGCACGTCCCGCTCATCCTCGTCGTCGGCGACGAGCCCACCAGCGGGCCGCGCCCCTGGGACGTCGACCAGATCGCGATGGCCTCGGCGGTCGGCGCACGCACCTACACGGTGGGACGAGCGGATGCGGCTGCAACCACCGTGATCGCGATCGAGCACGCGCTCGCATATCGGGTGCCCACGGTGCTCGCCATCCCCTACGACGTAGCGAAGCTCGAGGCCGGCCCTGTTCCGGAAGCACCAGAGCCGCACCTCCCGGCGCCCCTGACGCCGACCGGGCCCTTCGCCGCGGCGGCGATCACCGACCTCGCGCGGGCGCTCGCCGGGGCGCAGCGGCCCTTCCTCCTCGCCGGCCGCGGAGCGTGGCTTTCCGGCGCCGGCGAGGTGCTCGGCGCGCTCGCCGAGAGGACCGGCGCGGTCACGGCGTCGACCGCACTCGGCCGCGGGGTGTTCCCCGACGCCCGGTACGACCTCGGCGTCACCGGCGGATTCGGCGCCGACGGCGCCATGGAGCTCGTGCGCACCGCCGACGTCGCCGTCGTGTTCGGCGCATCCCTCAACCAGTTCACGATGCGCTTCGGGGAGCTGTTCGCCCCGGGCACCCGGGTCGTCCAGGTCGACGTCGCGCCCGCCGCGACGCATCCGCACGTCGGAGGATTCGTCCGCGGCGACGCTGCGGTCGTGGCGGCGGCTCTCGTCGCCGAGCTCGACGCGCTGGATGCGACGCCGAGCGGATGGCGCGAGACGATCGACCTCGCCGCGCTCACCGCACGGGAGCGCGGCGACGAGTTCGCCGCCGACGGACGGCTCGACCCGCGCGCCGTCGCCGTCCGCATCGGCGAGCTGCTGCCGGAGGACCGCGTCGTGGTGTCCGACGGCGGCCACTTCATCGGCTGGGCGAACATGTACTGGCCCGTCGCGTCGCCCGACCGCATGATGATGGTCGGCACCGCGTTCCAGTCGATCGGCCTCGGCTTCCCCTCGGTTGCGGGCGCCGCGCTCGCGCAGCCGGAGGCGACGATCGTGCTCACGACGGGTGACGGCGGCGGCCTCATGGCGGTCGCCGACCTCGAGTCGGCGGTGCGGGTGGCCGGCGGTCGCGGCCTTGCCGTGGTGTGGAACGACGGCGCGTACGGCGCCGAGGTGAACCTCTACGGTCTGCAGGGGCTCGCGCGCGAGCCGATGCTCATCCCCGACGTGAACTTCGCAGGGCTCGCCGACGCCGTGGGCGCGGAGGGCGTCGTCGTCCGCACGCTGGCCGACCTCGACCGTCTCGCCGAATGGGCCGGGCTCCCGGCCGACGAGCGGCCGTTCCTCCTCCTCGACTGCCGCATCTCATCGAGCGTGATCGCCCCGTACCAGCGCGAGATCATCCGTGTGAACTCCTGACTCCTCGGCCTGTCGTCGACGGCGAGCCGAGGCCGCGCGGTTTCGTGCGTTCTGCTCGCGGCCGCAGCGGCGCCGCGTGCAGATCGGGGTGGCACAATTGCCACGGCGCACCCGCACGCCGGCGATCCGGTGCGGCGCGCCCGCACTCACCCGCCCGCAACGATGCAGGAGAGCCGATGGCACGCAGCAGTCGCTTGTCGACGAGCATTCTGCGCACCCAGATCGGGGTGCTCCTCGGGGCGCTGCTCGTCGGGTTCGGGCTGTCGCTGTGGCAGGCGCACGACCTCGTCGTACATCAGCTCGAGCAGCGGGTCCTGGCGATCGCGAACACGGTCGCCGTCGAGCCCGACATCGCGGAGGCGGTGCTGGCCGACGATCGCGGGGGCGTGCTCCAGCAGCGCGCGCAGACCATCATCAAGTCCACCGGCGCGACATTCGTCGTGATCACCGACGATCACGGAATCCGCTTCTCGCATCCGGTCCCCTCGCGCATCGGGCAGAAGGTCTCGACCGATCCCAGCGGACCGCTCTCCGGCAGAACCGTCGTCAACGTCGAGGAGGGCACGCTCGGGCTGTCGGCGCGGGCGAAGGTGCCGCTGCGCGCCGAATCGGGCCGGATCATCGGCGAGGTCTCCGTCGGCGCCGATGCCGAGGAGATCGCCTGGGGTCTCTGGGAGCGCCTGCCGTCGATCGCGCTGTACATGGGCGTCGCGCTCGCAGTGGGCGTCACCGGCTCCCTCCTCCTCGCCCGGCGACTCAAGCGACAGACGTTCGGGTTGGAGCTGCGGGAGATCGCGTCGCTGCTGCAGGAGCGCGAGGCGATGCTGCACGGCATCGCCGAGGGCGTCGTCGGGATCGGGTCCGACGGACGGGTGGCACTCATCAACGACGAGGCGCAACGGCTCCTCGGCACCGACCATGCCGCGATGGGGCAGTCGGTCGACGGGCTCGTTCCGCCCGGCCGCATCCGCGACATCCTGACCGGCGCCATCGCCGGCACCGACCTCGTCGTGCTCACCGACGAGCACTGTCTCGTGATGAACCGGATGCCGGTGACCATGCACGGCCGCGACCTCGGTCACATCGTCACGATCTCCGACCGCACCGAGCAGGAGGGCCTCCTGCGCGAGCTCGACAGCGTGCGCGGATTGACGGATGCGTTGCGAGCGCAGCAGCACGAGTTCGCGAACCGGGTGCATGCCCTGTCGGGAATGCTCGAGCTCGGACGCATCGACGAGGCGACCGAGTACGTGGCGGAGCTCTCCGCGACCGCGACCGACCTCGCGGCCCGCCTGCAGCGGCAGATCGCGAGCCCGCAGCTCGTCGGGCTGCTCGTCGCGAAGTCGGTCGTCGCGGCCGAGCGCGGAGTGACCCTGGTGCTCACCGACGCGTCCGAGCTCGGCGAGGACGAGGCCGACGCCCGGGCGCTGCTCACTGTTCTCGGCAACCTCGTCGACAACGCGATCGACGCCGCGGTGTCGGGCGACGCGCCGCGCCGGGTCGAGGTCGACGTCCGGTGCATCGGCGACACCGTGCGCGTCCGAGTGCAGGACAGCGGCCGGGGCGTCCCGGCCGACACCGCCGCGCTCGTGTTCGAGGACGGCTTCACGACGAAGCCCGACGACGGGGTGCGGCGGCGCGGGCTCGGGCTCGCGCTCGTGCACCGGGTGGTGGTGCAGCACGGCGGGCAGATCGAGGTGACCTCGGAGCCCGGCGCGGTGTTCACCGTCACGCTGCCTCGGCACTCCGCCGGCTCGCACGGCGCCCACCCGGTGAGCGGTGCGGCGGTGCTGTCGTGAACGAGGATGCGTCGGCCATCCGCACGCTCATCGTCGACGACGACGTCCGCGTCGCCACGATCCACTCCCAGTTCGTCGCGAAGGTGCCCGGCTTCGCCGTCTGCGGCATCGCCCACACCGCGACCGACGCGCTCGATCAGCTGCACACGACGCATCCCGATCTCGTCCTGCTCGACCTGTATCTGCCCGACGGGTCGGGGCTCGAGTTCATGCACCGGCTCGGCGAGGAGCCCACGCCGCCCGGAGTCATCGTCATCTCGGCCGCGCGCGACCTCACGCACATCCGGTCGGCCATCACGCAGGGGGCCGTGCACTATCTCGTGAAGCCGTTCCGCTTCGCGGCGTTCGCCGAGCGACTCGGGGCGTTCCGCGACCTGCATCGGCGGCTGGAGGACCTGGGCTCCCGGAGCGCCGAGGCCGACCAGCAGGAGGTCGACGGACTCTTCCAGCTCATGCGCACCGGCACGATCGCCGCGCCGCCGAAGGGCCAGTCAACGGAGACGCTGCGTCTCGTGCGCGACTTCGTCCGGAACGCGCCGACGGATGTCTCGGCCTCCGACGTCGCGCAGGAGCTCGGCATCAGCCGCCCCACCGCCCAGCGCTACCTCTCCGCGCTCGCGCAGCAGGGCGTCGTCGAACTGCGCCTGCGCTACGGCACGACCGGCCGCCCCGAGCACCGCTACCGCTCCGTGCGCTGAGCCCCCGGCCTTTCGCCGAAGTCGTACGACTTCGCCGACGGAACATCAAACCGCGGGAAGAATCGTGTTCACTCGGCGAAATCGTACGATCTCGACGCACAGCAGGCGGGTCAGCGCTCAGCGCCGGATGGCGGGTCAGCGCGCGGGGAGGAGGTTCTGCGCGAAGAAGGCCGCGAGCTCGTCCCTGGCCTGCAGCGGCAGCACGGCCGCGACGTACTGGTCGGGGCGCACCACCACGACGACGCCGTCGCGCGACAGGCCGCGCTCGTCGAAGATGTCGGTGCCCGAGCCCGTCGCGAAGACGTTCTCCCAGTTCATCAGGTCGTACGGCCCCGAGTGCGGGCGGAACACGGCGGGCGCCGCCATCACGTCGAACTCGTCGAACGACTGCTGGTAGACCGCCTTGACGTCGAAGACCGCGTCGGGATACGCATCCTCCGGAGTGTGCCGCAGCAGCGGCGAATCCGGGTCGCTCCCCAGCCACTGCGCCCAATCGGCGAGCGCCGATTCGTCCCCCGGCGCCGGACGGTCGGCGAACGCGTAGATCCGCCACCGGCCGTCGGCGGTGTGGGTGTGCCCCAGGTGCTGGATGTTCCCGTCGCACACCTGCACCACCTCGGCCGACTTGAACCGCTTGCCGAGCGGGAAGCCCGTGGCGAGCTCCTGGTGCGAGGCGTCCGCCACGATCATCGACGGGGTGTACTGCGTCATGAAGCCCGACGGGAACTCGCTCGTCCCGAGGTAGAAGTTCGCCAGCTCCTGCGGGTCGTCGATCTCCTCGGGCTTGCGCGCCATCAGGCTCGACCACTGCCGGTCGAAGTCGATGAGCTCCTGCGCCACCGGCTGCCGCTCGGCGGAGTACGTGGACAGCAGCGACTCGGGGCTGCGGCCGGTCAGCACGAGGCCGAGCTTCCAGCCGAGGTTGAAGCCGTCCTGCATCGACACGTTCATCCCCTGTCCGGCCTTGGCCGAGTGGGTGTGGCAGGCGTCGCCCATGAGGAACACGTGCGGGGCGTGATCGGCGTCGACATCGACGTCGTCGAACTTGTCGGTCACGCGGTGGCCCACCTCGTAGACGCTGAACCAGGCGACCTGCTTCACCTCGATCGTGTAGGGATGGAGGATCTCGTTCGCCTTCTCGACGATTCGCTCGATCGGGGTGTGCCGCACCTGATGGTTGTCGCCCTCCGGCACCTCGCCGAGGTCGACGTAGACGCGGCTGAGGTAGCCGCCCTCGCGCGGGATGTGCAGGATGTTCCCCGCCTCCGAGTTGATCGCGCACTTGGTGCGCCAGTCGGGGAAGTCGGTGTTCACCGTCACGTCCATGACGCCCCACGCGTGAGCGGCGAACTTTCCGATGTGCTTGCGGCCGATCGCCTCGCGCACGCCGCTGCGCGCGCCGTCGCCACCCGCGACGTACTTCGCGCGCACCGTGCGCTCCTCGCCCGCGCGCTCGCCGGCAACGTAGCGCAACTGCACCTCGACGGGGTACTCCCCCGTCTCGTGCACGGTGAGGCCGACGAATTCGACGCCGTAGTCGGGCACGATGCGCGCCGGCCCGCGCACGGCGGCCTCGGCGAAGTAGTCGAGCACGCGGGCCTGGTTGACGATCAGGTGCGGGAACTCGCCGATGTCCTTTGCGTAGTCGGCCTGACGGGTCGTTCGGATGATGTTCTCGGGATGGGCGGGATCGGGCGTCCAGTAGTTCATCCAGCCGATGTTGTAGGCCTCCGCGACGATCTGGGGGGCGAAGCCGAACGCCTGGAACGTCTCCACACTGCGCGGCTGGATGCCGTCGGCCTGGCCGAGCACGAGGCGGCCGTCACGCCGCTCGATGATGCGCGTGGTCACGTCGGGGAACTGCGCCATCTGTGCCGCGAGCAGCATGCCGGCGGGTCCCGAGCCCACGATCAGCACGTCCATCTCGTCGGGCAGGTCGGCGGGGCGGTCGATGCCTGTGCCCGCCGCGGGAAGGACGCGGGGCTCGCCCGACACGTAGCCGTGGTGGTGGAACTGCATTGATTCTCCTCGACGTCGAGGTGCCAGCACGGTATTCCATAATGGAACGCGACACTCTACTATTGAACACATCGTATACGACAGACGGATGCCGATCAATGCCGGCGAGCGGAGGACCATGCCCGAACACACCCCGGCGCCGACGTTCCCGGCCCCGTCCGCGGCCCGCAGCCGGCAGTCGAGCACGGCGCCCGCGTCGCAGACGCTCAGCCGCGGCATCCGCATCCTCGAGATCCTCGGCGACGCCCGCGAGTCGCTCGCGATCGATGAGATCGCCCGGCGCCTCGACGTGCACCGCTCCGTCGCGTACCGCCTGGTGCGCACTCTCGAAGACCACGGGCTCGTGGGTCGCGACGCCGCCGGCAAGGTCGAGCTCGGCGCGCGACTGGCGGCCCTCGCCGCGGGCGTCGCGCACGACCTGCAGTCGGAGGCGCTGCCCGAGCTGACCGCCGTGGCGAACGAGCTCGGCATGACGTGCTTCCTCGCGGTGCTCGACCGCGACGAGGCGGTGACACTCGTGAGCGTCGAGCCGCGGCACGCCGTCGCATCCGTCGCCCAGCGCCCGGGGTCGCGACATCCCATCGGCGTGGGCGCCCCGGGAAAGGCGATCCTCAGCCTGCTCCCCCGCGACCAGTGGCCGGGCGACGTCTCGATGTCGGTCGAGCGCCAGCTGGCCGACGCCGCGCGGCACGGCTTCACCGTGAGCCACGACGAGGTCATCCCGACCCTGCACTCCGTGGCGGTGCCGCTGCCCCTGCGGGGACGGGCGCCGGCGGCGATCGCCGTCGTCTCGCTGGCCGACGACCGGCCGGCCGAGCAGGTCGCCGCCCGGCTGCGTTCGGCCGCCGACGCGATCCGCGCCGCCCTCGGCGACTGAGCCACGCGCGGCGCGAGAGAAGGCCCACCGGTACAGCACAGGACCGCTCACCCGTCGCAGATCGACCTCCCGACGGAGCGGGAAGGTCGATTCGCGACAGGTGAGCGGTCCCGAAGGGTGGGATCAGGCCTTGCTGAGCCCGTAGATCGGGCTCTTCGCCTGCTCGGCCTCGTTCTCCGGGCCGAGCGGGATGCCCGAGCGGTCACGCAGCAGCAGCGTCGCGAGCAGCCCGATCACGGTCATGCCGGCCAGATACCAGGTGATGCCCATCGTCGAGCCGGTCGCCTGGAAGATCGCCTGCGCGATCGTCGGGGCGAACGCGCCGCCCAGGATCGCGCCGATCGCGTACGAGATCGACACACCCGAGAACCGGATGGACGCGGGGAACAGCTCGGAGTACAGCGCCGCCTGCGGCCCGTACGTGAAGCCGAGGCCGATCGTCAGGATCACGAGCGCCGCCATGAGCGACCAGATCGTGCCGACGTTCGTGAGCGGGAACAGCAGGAACACTCCCACGAGCTGCAGGATCCAGCCGGTGATGTAGGTGTTGCGGCGGCCCAGCCTGTCGGAGATCCAGCCCGCGAACCAGGTCGCGGCGAGCCACGTCAGGCCGGAGACCGCGACCACCCAGAACACGGGACCCGGGTCGAGCCCGATCGGGCCCTTCGCCGCCGTGGCGTAGTGCTGCACGTAGCCACCGGTGGTCATGTAACCCACGGCGTTGTTGCCGGCGAACACGAGAGCGGCGACGATCACGAGGAGCAGGTGGTGGCGCAGCAGCTGCACGATCGGCATGCGCGTCTCCTCCCTGCGCTCCGCGATCTCCGTGAACACCGGGCTCTCCTCGACGCGTCGGCGCACCCAGTAGCCGACGGCGATCAGGACGACCGAGAGCAGGAACGGGATGCGCCAGCCCCACTGCAGGAACGCGTCACCGGGGGCCAGCCCCTCGACGACGGCGAGCACGATGGAGGCGAGCAGGAGTCCGATCGGCACGCCGATCTGCGGCGAGGCGCCGAAGAGTCCGCGCTTGGCCTTCGGAGCATGCTCCACGGCCATGAGCACCGCACCGCCCCACTCGCCACCGGCCGAGATGCCCTGCACGATGCGCAGGAAGATCAGCAGGATGGGCGCCCACACGCCGATCACGGCGTGCGTCGGCAGCAGGCCGACGAGGGTTGTGGCCGCGCCCATGAGCAGCAGCGTGATGACGAGCATCGGCCGGCGGCCGATCTTGTCGCCGAAGTGGCCGGCCAGGAACGCGCCGAGCGGGCGGAACAGGAAGCTCACGCCGACGCTGAAGAACGACACGATCTGGGCGAAGTCGGCGCCCATGGGCTTGAAGAAGAGTTCGGCGAACACGACGCCGGCGGCGAACGCGTAGATGAAGAAGTCGTACCACTCCACCGTGGTGCCGACCACGGTGGCGACGACGACGCGCCTGCGATCTGCGGGCGAGGCGATGGTGCCGGTGGGGGTGAATCCGGACCCTGCGGTGTTGTCCGCGCCGGGTGCGCTCATTGTTGACTCCTCTGTCGGTGCGACTGCGATGTCGGGGGCATGGCCAGGGGATGCGGCCGTGCCGGTCCGCACTGATCATATATGATTTCGAATACGCCGCAAAGGTGAATTCGATGTGTCGGCTATGCCGGGAGCCCCACCCCGCAGGCGTCCGCGAGCGCCTCGAGGTCGTCGCGCGTCTTGGCGGGAAGGAGGATGTCGCGCCCCGCCGCGCCGTTGCCGTTCTCGAGCTCTCCCGGGTAGAGGATCTCATCCACGCCGGGCGCCCGCCGCACCGATTTCACCTCCCCGACGAGCTGCCGCATCCGCTCCTCGAACTGCCCGAGCGGCTGGAACGCCGAGATGTCGATCGCGATCGCGAGGTGGCCTGCTCCGCTGTGCGCGTCGGGCTGCCACGGACCGCCGACATCGGTGCCGAACGACGAACCGGTGAGCACGCCGGAGAACACGTCCATCATGAACGAGATCGCGTAGCCCTTGTGCCCCGCCATCGGCAGCACCACGCCCCCGTCGAGCGCGGCCGCCGCGTCGGTCGTGGGCGCACCGTCGGCATCGAGCGCCCACCCGGCCGGGATCGGCACGCCCTTCTCGGCCGCGGCATAGATCTTCCCGCGAGCGACACCGGTGTTGGCGATGTCGAGCACCGCCGCATCCCCTCGTCCGTCGGGCGCGGCGAACGACCATGGATTGGCGCCGACAGCCTTGTCTATCCCGCCCCAGGGCGCCATGGCCGGCGACCCGTTCGTCGTGAGGATCGCCGCACAGCCGGCGGCCGCGGCGCGGCGGGTGAAGTAGGCCGCGGTGCCGAAGTGGTTCGAGTTGCAGATCCCGACCGCGCCGATGCCGTGCGCCTTCGCGCGCTCGACGGCGAGGTCCATCGCGCGCGCCGTCACGACCTGGCCGACGCCGGAGTTGCCGTCGACGCTGACGAGGGCGCCGGTGTCGTTCAGCACCGTCAGCCGCGTCACCGGCTCGATGCGGCCGGTCCGCAGCCGCTCGACATACCACGGCAGCCGCAGCATCCCGTGCGACGGATGGCCCCACTGCTCGGCGACGACGAGCGAGTCGGCGACGAGCGCCGCATCGTCGTGCGGCACCCGCAGGGTCTCCAGGATCCGTGTGCCGAACTCCCGCAGCTCGTCTGCAGAGATCGTCGTCGTGTCCATGCTCTTCCCCTCAGAATCCCTTGAGCACCGGCCGGTCGTGCATGACGGCGGGCGGTTCGGCGAAGTAGTCGGAGACGAGTTCCCTCCACCGCGCATAGTCGGCGCTGTGCCGGAACCCGTCGAGGTGCGCGCTCACGCTGTCCCATTCGGCGCACAGCACGTACACGCCGGGTTCCTCGACGACGCGTCGCAGCTCGAGGCTGCGGCATCCGTCGGCCCGCTGGAACAGCGGGACCGCCTCGGCGAACGCGGCCTCGAACGCGTCCTCGGTGCCGGGGCGCACCCGGATGCGGGCGGTCTCCCGGCAGGAGTCGGCATCGGCGGCCGCTCCGGCCTCGAGATCGACGCGGCGCTCCTCCCCGCGTGATCCGTCGGGCGCCACGGTGCGACGGGTGGCATCGACGGACGCGTACGTCCAGAAGATCGCCATCGGCTCGGTCGCGGACGCGTTCTCGAAGTGGTGCGGGATGCGGGCGGGGACGAACGTCGTGTCGTGGCGCCCGAGCATCGTGCGGACGCCGTCGATGTCGACGATCGCCGTGCCCTCGATGATCATGACGCTCTCGACGCAGTTGTGGCTGTGGTGGGCGATGGCCGAGCCGGGCGCGAAGCGCGTGATCCCGTTGAGGAACGACGTCGCCCCGACCTCGCGGGTGACGAGCGGGACCGTGCGGGCGCCGTTCCCCCGGTCGATGGCGGCCATGGTGGCCGGCGTGAGGATGCGCGGCGGCCAGGGATGCTGCGTGGTCATGGGGCTCATCCGATCGAGATGGTCTTGACGTTGACGAATTCACGGAGGCCGAACGAGCCGAGCTCGCGGCCGTAGCCGGATCTCTTGACGCCGCCGAAGGGCAACCGCGGGTCGGATGCCACGATGCTGTTGACGAAAACGGCGCCCGCCTCGATCTGGCCGGCGAGGCCGCGCGCTCGCTCGAGGTCAGTGGTCCAGATCGACGCGCCGAGTCCGTATTCGATGTCGTTGGCGAGTCGAATGGCGGCGGCCTCGTCACGGACCCGCGCCACCGCTGCGAGAGGGCCGAAGGTCTCCTCGCGCAGAGCGGCGGCGTGGGCAGGCACCCGATCGAGGATCGTTGGCGCGTAGTACCAGCCGCTGCCGGAGAGTGCGTGCCCGCCGCTCACCGTCCGCGCACCTGCAGAGAGGGTGCGGCGCACCTGGTCATCGATGGCGTCTCGCAGGTCGGCACGAGCCAACGGACCAAGGCGCGTGCTCGCGTTCGCGGGATCACCGACGGGCCACGTCGCGAGTTCTGCCGCGAACGCATCGACGAAACGCTCGGCTACCGCTTCCACGACGATGAACCGCTTGGCGTTGACGCAGCTCTGACCGCCGTTTGTGAAGCGGCCCCGCACGGCAGCGACGGCCGCTGCCGAGACATCCGCATCTGCCAGAACGATGAACGGGTCCGATCCGCCCAGCTCGAGCACTTGCTTCTTCAGCGCCGCACCCGCAGTCGCCGCCACGGCGGCGCCGGCCCGGGTCGACCCCGTCAAAGTGACGGCGGAGATCCGGCTGTCGCGGATGATGTCCGCCACGTCGGCCGTGTCGATGAAGAGAGCCTCCACGAGCCCCTCGGGCGCACCCGCATCCCGGACCACCTCGACGATGGCGCGGGTGCACAGCGGCACGTTCGCCGCATGCTTGAGCACGGCGCTGTTGCCGGCGGCGAGAGCCGGCGCGAGGAAGCGGAAGAACTGCCAGAACGGGTAGTTCCACGGCATGATCGCCAACACAGGACCGAGTGGCTCGAATGCCACCATGCTCGCCGCTGCCTCCGTTGCGACCACCTCATCGGCGAGCATCCCCTCGGCGTGCTCGGCGTAGTACTCCAGCGTTGCGATGCACTTGGACACCTCGGCGGTCGCCTCCGTGGTGGGCTTTCCCATCTCCAGGGTGATCAGCTGCACGCATTCCGTCGTGCGTCGGTGCAGTTCGCGGGCGATCGAGCGGAGGAGTTCGCGCCGCTCGGCATGGCCGGATCTGCGCCACGCCAAGTGCGCCCCGCTGGACCGCTCGAGCGCATCGTCCACGTCCGTCGAAGAGGCGAACGGAAACCGGGCGACTTCTGCCCCCGTGGAGGGATCCACAGCTCGATACACAACGCCTCCTTCTACGACGATTGTCGCTTCTCCTGAGACTAGGTATACCTGGTGAGTGATACAATGGCAATCCGAGGCGAAATGGCGGAACTTATATGACGAGCAGAACAGAACAGGTATACCTGACACTGAGGCGGGATATTGAGAACGGAGTCTTTTCGCCCGGGCAGCCACTGTCGGAGGAAATGCTGACGGACCACACCGGCTTCTCGCGAACGCCCGTCCGGGAAGCACTTCGGCGCCTCGCGGCCGACAACCTCGTGGAGATCGCGCCCCGGCGCCCTCCGGTGGTCGCTGAGATCTCGATCCGGACGACGCGCGAGCTGTTCGAGGACCGCCGCATCCTTGAGCCCGCAGCGCTGTCGATGATCGCCGCGCGCGCCGTGCACGACCCGCTCGTCGGAGGCGTCTTCGCGGGACTCGAGGCCCGGTTCGCCGACGTGCGCGACAGCGCCGCAGACGAGGGCTTCACGGAGCACTTCCAGGCCCTGGCGGCGCAGTTCGACGACCTCGTGGTCGAGCACACGCCGAACGCGTTCCTCGCCCGCCAGATCGCGGCGCTGCGTTCGCCCGCTGCCCGGTTGAGAAGCCTCGCCCACACCGACAGCGGAAGGCTCGGGGAGTCGGCACGAGAGCACATCGAGATGTGCGATGCGATCCTCGAGGGCTCGCCCGCGCGCGCAGCGACCGCCTGCGCACATCATCTGTTCCACGTCGAGCAGTCCATCCTCACGCGGCTGCGCAACCGCGCGGACGACAGCTGATCACACTCACGTCTCCACCTCCTCGGCGGCGCCGGTCGCCGGGTCAGATGGGACGCCGGTCCCCGACCACGCGGCGACGAGCAGCATGACGCTGCTCGCGGCGAGGACACCGCCGGCTCCGGCTGCCGCGGCGAGCAGGCCGAGCGTCGCCGGCAGCACCGTCTGTCCGAGCCGGTTCGCCGCGAGGCGCATCGACATCGCGAGACCGCGGGTGCCGGGCGGGGCGATGAGCGAGATCCACGACATCGTGATCGGCTGGCAGATGCCGATCGCGAAGCCGTAGCCGCACGCGAGGGCGATGAGCACCGGTGCGGGAAGGTCGAACGCGAATCCCCCGAGCATCAGGGCCGAGAGGACGATGCTGCCGACGAGCAGACGCCGCCGCCCAAATCGGCGTGCGAGCAGCCCGAGGAACAGGCGCGAGAACATCGAGAAGCCCGACCGCGCGACGAGCATGAGACTGATCACGAGGGCGGGGAATCCGCGGTCATGGCCGATCAGCGGCGCATACGCGATGAAGATGTCGACGGATGCGAGCACGAGGCTCCCCGCGACGAGTGCGCCGGGCAGGCCCGGCGTCGACAGCACTCCCCGGGCGGTCCGCAGCATCCCCTGCCGCACCGCGATCGCCGAGCGCGCCGGACTCGTGATCAGCAGCGAGATCACGAGCATCAGCAGCGCGCAGCCGAGGCTCACCGCGAAGATGAGCCCCACCGGAGGCATGTCGACGGTGCCGCCGGGGAGGATCAGCATGGCCGGGCCGATCGTCTGTCCGAGCGCGACCGCGAAGCCGTAGATGCCGAACGTCGAGTCGGAGCGGCCGGCCGTCGAGATCGCGCCGACGTACGACTGCTCGCCGAGGACCGTGAACATCTGCCCGCATCCCAGCAGTACGGATGCCGCCATGAGGACGATCAGCGAGTCGCCGGCGAGCACAGCGACGCCCGCCGCGGCGGCCACCGTCACCGCGCCGATCACCATGCCGCGCCGCTCCCCGATGAGATCGACGACGCGACCGGCGGGAAGCGCGAGGAACAGCGCGGGCAGCGCATAGAACGCCGACAGCAGACCGAGCGACGCCGGTGAGCTGCCGGCCCCGAGCGCCGCATACGAGAGCGCCGGGCGCATCCCGAAGATGATGATCTGCATCAGCGCGGCGTGCACGAGCAGCAGGATCATTCCCCGGCGCCCGGCGGCCATCAGCGCACGAGCCGTTTGTCGACGCCGGCGCCCGCCGACTGCAGCTGGTGGCGCAGCACGTACTTCATCACGCCGCCGTGCCGGTAGAGCTCCCGCTCGCGGGGCGTGTCGAGCCGCACCGTCGCCTCGAAGACGATCTCCCCGGCGCGCACCGTGACGCGTCCGCTCTCCAGGTCACCCAGGCCCAGGATGTCGATCTGCTCCGTGCCTGTGATCCCCAGCGAGGCGGCACCGGCCCCGGGCGGGAACTCGAGCGGCAGGATGCCCATCCCGACGAGATTCGCCCGGTGGATGCGCTCGAACGACTCGGCGAGCACTGCACGCACCCCGAGCAGGGCGGGGGCCTTCGCGGCCCAGTCGCGCGACGACCCGGTGCCGTACTCTTTCCCGCCGATGACGACGAGCGGCACGTCTGCCGCACGGTACGCCCGGGCCGCGTCGAAGATCGTCTCCTGCTCACCGCCGGCGAGGAAGTTGCGCGTGTAGCCGCCCTCGACGCCACCGTCGACGTCGCGGAGCAGCAGGTTGCGCAGGCGCACGTTCGCGAAGCAGCCGCGCATCATCACCTCGTGGTTGCCGCGGCGGGAGGCGTACGTGTTGAGGGCCGCCGGCGCGACGCCGAGGGCCGTGAGATAGCGGCCGGCGACGGATGCGGCGGGGATCGCGCCCGCCGGGGAGATGTGGTCGGTCGTGATCGAGTCGCCGAGGAGCACGAGCACGCGTGCGCCGGTGATGTCGCGCGGCTCCTCCGCCGTCGGAGTCATGTCCTCGAAGAACGGCGGGCGGCGGATGTAGGTGCTGTCCGGGTCCCAGGCGAACACGGGGGCGTCCGGAGCGTCCAGCCGCTGCCACCGGTCGTCGCCGGCGAACACGTCACGGTAGGCGTCCGCGAACATCGCGGGGCTCAGGGTCTGCTCGATGAGGGCGGCGATCTCGTCCTCGTCGGGCCACAGGTCCGCCAGCCGGACCGGTCGCCCGGACGAATCGCAGCCCAGCGGGTCGCGCGTGAGATCGATGTCCATCGTCCCGGCGAGCGCGTAGGCGATCACGAGGGGCGGGGAGGCGAGGTAGTTCATCCGCACGTCGGGATTGATGCGGCCGTCGAAGTTGCGGTTGCCGCTGAGCACCGCGGCCACCGCCATCCCCTGTTCCCGCACGGCGTCCTGCACCGCCGGGATGAGCGGGCCGGATGCGCCGATGCACGTCATACAGCCGTAGCCCGCGGTGGTGAAGCCGAGGGCGTCGAGAGGAGCGGTCAGTCCGGCCTTCTCGAGGTACTCGGTGACCACGAGCGATCCGGGCGAGAGCGTCGTCTTCACCCAGGGCTTGCTGCGCAGGCCCGCTGCGACGGCGTTGCGCGCGAAGAGTCCGGCGGCGAGCATCACGGCCGGATTCGAGGTGTTCGTGCAGGATGTGATCGCGGCGATCGCCACGGCGCCGTGTCCGAGGTCGGCAGAGCCGACGTGTCCGAGCTCGGCAGAGCCGGCGTGCCCGGGGTCGGCGGCAACGTGCCCGATCTGGGCAGCGCCGGCGTGCCCGGGGTCGGCGGGATGCACCGGTTCGGCGAGGTCGACGGTGAAGCGCTGCCCGGGGTCGGCGCCCGCCGGCAGCAGGTCGGGCAGCGTCGCGCGGTGGCCCTCTCGCGCGTGCGCGAGGTCGACGCGATCCTGCGGCCGCCGCGGACCGGCGAGCGACGCCGTGACCGTCGCGAGGTCGAGCTCGATGATCTCCGTGTAGTCGGCGGTGTGCTCGGGCCGGTGCCACAGACCCTGCCTCTTCGCGTACGCCTCGACGAGCGCCACCCGCTCGGGTGAGCGCCCGGTGAACCGCAGGTACCGGATCGTCTCGTCGTCGATCGCGAAGTAGATGCACGTCGCGCCCGACTCGGGGCTCATGTTCGCGATCGTCGCCCGGTCGGCGAGCGAAAGGCGCGCGACGCCGTCGCCGAAGAACTCGACGAACGACCCGACCACGCCGTGCCGCCGCAGCAGCTGCGTCACGGTCAGCACGAGGTCGGTCGCGGTGGTCCCCGCCGGCAGCGCTCCCGTCAGCCGGAAGCCCACGACGCGCGGGATCAGCATCCCGAACGTCTCCCCCAGCATGATCGCCTCCGCGTCGATGCCGCCGATCCCCCAGCCGAGCACGCCCAGGCCGTTGACCATCGTGGTGTGCGAGTCGGTGCCGAGGCACACGTCGGGATACGCCCATCCGTCCTCGGCGATCACCACCCGGGCGAGCCGTTCGAGGTTCACCTGGTGCATGATCCCCGCGCCCGGCGGCACGACCTCGAACCCGTCGAGCGCGCGCTGTCCCCACTTGAGGAACCGGTAGCGCTCGGCGTTGCGCTCGTACTCCCGCTCGACGTTGCGCTCCCGCGCGTCGGCCGTGCCGAAGAAATCGGCGATCACGGAGTGGTCGACCACGAGCTCCGCCGGGATGGAGGGACGCACCGCCGCCGGATCGCCGCCGAGCGCCGCCATCGCGTCGCGCATCGTCGCGAGGTCGACGAGCGCCGGGACGCCGTTCGTGTCGTGCAGGAACGCGCGCGACGGCGTCAGCTCGATCGCCGTGCGGAACGACGCCGCCGACCCCCAGTCGCGCAGCGCGTCGACCTGCTGCGCGGTGACCCGGTGGCCGTCCTGATTGCGCAGGACGTTCTCGAGCAGGATGCGGATCGAGTACGGCAGCCGGTCGGGCACGCCGTCCAGGGGCGCGATCCGATACGTGTCGAACGCTGTGACGAGCTGATCGGTGGCGGTCTCAGGCATGCTCCGGCATCTCCTCCGGGAAGACGGGGACGCCGTAGGTGTTGCGGCGTCCCCCGGGCTCGACGCACCGCTCGCACAGCTCGACCCACGCCGGATAGTGCGCCGCCTGCCGGTGCCCGACGAAGAACGCGTCCTCGTCGACATACAGCTCGTACAGGAGGAACCGGTTCGGCTCATCGCGCGCACGCAGGATGTCGAAGCGCAGGCACCCCGGTTCGGCGCGCGTCGCGATCGCGTTCGCGTGCAGGCCCTCCGTGAACGCGTCGATCGTGTCGGCCCGCACGTCGATCGTCACGAGAACGGCGAACACTCCGCTCACCCGCGGGCGGATGCGGTGACGGAGCTGGCGTCGATGGCATCGGCGAGGGCCGCCCCGAATCCGCTCGTCGACGCCGATCCGCCGAGATCGCCGGTCGCGGTTCCACCGGCCACCGTGTCGTCGACGGCGGTGCGGATCAGCTGCGCCGCGCGCAGCAGCCGCTCGTCGTCGTGCCGGGCGCCGAGCCACTCCAGCAGCATCGCCGCGGAGAGGATCATCGCGATCGGGTTGGCGATGTCGCGACCGGCGATGTCGGGCGCCGACCCGTGCGACGCCTGCGCCATCGCCTGCGTGAGCGAGCTGTTCACCGACGGCGCGATCCCGAGCGAGCCGGCCAGCTCTCCGGACAGGTCCGACAGGATGTCGCCGAACATGTTCTCGGTGACGATCACGTCGAAGTCGGGTGCCCGGCGCACCAGGTGCACCGTCATCGCGTCGATGTGGAAATCGTCAAGGTGCACCTCGGGGTACTCCGCGCCGATCTCGCGGCAGACATCCCGGAACAGTCCGGTCGTCAGCTGCAGCACGTTGGCCTTGTGCACGATCGTCACGTGCTTGCGGCGCTGCATCGCGAGCTCGAACGCCGCCCGGGCGATCTTCTCGGTCGCGGCCCGCGTGATGATGCCGTGCGCGATCGCGACATCGGGTGTCGGCATGAACTCGCCGGTGCCGGCGTACGTGTTGCGGTCGGCGTAGAACCCCTCGGTGTTCTCCCGCACGATCACGAGGTCGGTGCCGGGCACGAGCGCGGGGCTTCCCGCGAACGACTTCGCCGGGCGGATGTTGGCGAACAGACCCGCATGCTTGCGGATCGTGCCGCTCGGGTTCAGCTGCGACTTGTGCGGCTCGGGGTACGAGACGCTGTCGTGCGGACCGAGCAGCCACGCCTCCAGTCCGTCGAGCGCCGCCAGGGTCTCGTCGGGCACCGCCGCGCCGTGCGTGTCGATTGCCGTGCGGCCGAGCGGCAGCTCGACCCAGTCGATCGGCGCGATGCCGACGGCGCGGGCCGCCGCATCCACGCAGGCCACCGCCGCCGGCACGATCTCGGGGCCGATGCCGTCGCCCGCCAGCAGGCCGATCCTGTACGCATCCGTTGTCATACCGCCACCTTCATCAGATCAAGGGCTTCCGTGCCCGGGCCGGATTCGCCCGGGAAGACATGCGCGTCGTCCGCGCCGAAGACGAGGCGCACCGCGCCGTCGAGCGAGCCGTCCGGCGACACGACCTGGACCACGACGTCGCCCAGGCGCAGCATGTACTCGTAGCGCGAGCCCACGTACGCCTTCGTCACGACATCGGTGTCGAGCACGTTCAGGTCGCGGCTGCCCGGCTGGTCGTGCACGATCTTCAGCTTCTCGGGCCGCACCGCCACGGTGACCGGCGCGCCGGGCAGCCAGTCGGTGTCGGTCGCGATCGAGACCGTCGTGCCGGTCGCGGCGAGCCGCACGTCGACGTGGTCGGCGCGCATCTGCTCGACGGTGCCGAGCAGGAAGTTGCAGCTCCCGACGAACGCCGCGACGGCCGCTGTCGCGGGCCGCTCGTAGATCTCGTGCGGGGTGCCGACCTGCGTCATCACGCCGTCGAACATCACCGCGATGCGGTCGCTGAGGGTGAGGGCCTCGTCCTGGTCGTGCGTCACGTACAGGGTCGTGATGCCGAGGTCGGCCTGCAGGCGCTTCAGCCAGGCGCGGGCCTGCTCGCGCAGCTTCGCGTCGAGGTTCGACAGCGGCTCGTCGAGCAGCAGCACGCTCGGCGAGTAGACGAGTGCGCGCGCGAGCGCGACGCGCTGCTGCTGACCGCCCGACAGCTGGTGCGGGTAGCGGTCTTCGAGGTGCGCGAGCCCTACCTTGTCGAGCGCCTCGTGGATGCGCTCGTCCTTGTCGGCGCGACCCGCCTTGCGGATGTTCAGCGGGAACGCGAGGTTCCGCTTGATCGTCATGTGCGGCCACAGCGCGTACGACTGGAACACCATGCCGAGGTTGCGCTCCTCGGTCGGCACGTAGACGCGCTTGGCGCGGTCGACGAGGGTGCGGTCGCCGATCGAGATCGACCCTTCGGTCGGGTCCTCGAGGCCGGCGATGCAGTTCAGCGTGGTCGACTTGCCACAGCCGCTGGGGCCCAGCAGGGTGAAGAACTCGCCGTCCCTCACCTCGAAGTCGATGTCGTTCAGGACCTTGACGTCGCCGAACGTCTTGGCCATGTGGGAGACGCGGATCTCAGGCATCCTTCTTCTCTTTCATGAGGAGGTTCGCAATACCGACGACGACGGCGGTGATGGCGATCTGAATGGTCGCGAGGGCCGCGACCGAGCCGGTGTTGCCCTGCACCCAGAGCTCGAGCATCGTCGTGCCGATCACGTTGGTGCTGGCCGACGAGAGGAACAGCGCAGCCGAGTACTCCTTGAGCATCGTGACGAACACGAGGAGCATCGCGCCCGCGAACGCCGGCACCAGGAGCTTGCGCAGGATGCGGACGAACACTCCGACCCAGTCGGCGCCGACGACGCGGCCGGCGTTGTCGAGCTCGGTGGCGATCTGCATGAGCGCGGGCGAGATCGACCCGAAGGCCGTGGGAAGAGCGCGCAGGCCGAAGGCGATGATCACCGCCGCCAGCGTCCCCTGGATGAGGTTTCCGCCGGGCATGATCGCGAACGCCCAGAAGAAGCCGATGCCGACGATGATGCCGGGGATCGCCTGCGGTGCGAGCGCGAGGTACTCGACGGCGCGCGCGAACCGGAACGTCGAGCGTTTGGCCACCACGACCGCGACCAGCGCCAGCGCGCTGACGAGGATCGCGCCGACGACCGCGATGATGACGCTGTTGGTGATCGACTGGATGTAGGTCTGGTAGGTGAACACCGTCTGGTAGTTCTGCAGGGTCAGCGACTTCAACGGGCTCTGCAGCGGCGTGAAGATCAGCGTGAACGAGCGCAGCACGAGCCCGAGGATGGGAAGTGCGGCGCCGAACACGACGTAGATGACGATGAGGACGGTGGCGACCCACTTCAGCCACCCGAGGTCGAGACGGCGCGGGCGCACCGCCTTGCCGCGCACCGACACGAACCGCTGCGCGTTCTTCAGGACCTTGGCCTGGAGTGCCACGGTCGCGATCGTCACGGCGAGGATGATCGTCGACGCCGAGGCGAGCACGCCGTAGTCGGGCTGGATCGACTGCAGGCCGTGGGTGTACAGGAACGTCGAGAACACCTCGATGCGCACCGGTGTGCCGTACAGCAGCGGAACGCTGAGCGTCTCGATCGACATGCTGAAGATCAGCACCGACGCGTACACGATCGGCGGCCGCAGCAGCGGCACGACGACCTGGAAGAGGATGCGCAGCGGGCCCGATCCGCACACCTGCGCGGCGCTCTCCAGGGATGCATCGGACTTGCGCAGCGCGTTCGCGCAGAACACGTACGCGATCGGCGCGAGTCCGACGGCCTCGGTGAGCGCCATGCCGGGGATCGAGTAGAGGTTCCACGGCACGACGCCGATGAGGCGCTGGACCTCCACGCTGATGAAGCCCGCCGGGCCGTAGAGCGTGATCCAGCCGAAGCCGAGCAGCAGCGACGAGATGAAGAACGGCCACTGCATCGACCCGGCCAGGAGGCGCCCGAAGGGCAGCTTCGTGCGGACGACGAGCACCGCCATCGGGATGGCGAACAGCAGCGTGAGGAACGTGGTGAGGACGGCGAAGATCGCCGTGTTGAGGATCACCTGGCCGAAGCCGGCCTCGGTGAACAGCTTGACGTAGGAGTCGACGGTGAATGCGCCCGTGGAGTCGTACAGCGGTTTGCTGCGGATCGACTGGTACAGGATGGGGACGATCGGCGCGATGACGAACAGCGCGACGACGATGAGCACCGCCCACTGCACGACGCGGTCCCGCCCGACGCCGAAGACCCGCAGGTACTTCGGCGCCGGGAGGGTCTGCGACCGACCTGACGCGGCCTTTTCGGGGGCGCTGGTCAGAGTTGTCATGAGATCATTTCCGCTTTCGGATGTCGCAGGTGAGCGGGCTCACTTGCCGAGCAGGCCGTTCCACTTGTCGGTGAAGGCCTTCACGTCGGCGTCGGACGTGATCTTGTAGGGCACGCGGATGATGGCGTCCTCGCCGGCCTTGTCGACGATCTCCTGGTAGGTGTGGCGCCCCTCGACCTGCTTCACGCTGTCGCGGTAGGCGGTCAGGCCGCCCTCTGCGACCGCGTTCTGCCCTTCTTCGGACAGCACGAAGTCGAGGAACAGCTTCGCGGTGGCCGGGTGCGGGCCCTTCGGCGTGATGCCGATGCCGCGGCCGAGCACGACGGTGCCGTCCTTCGGGAAGACGAACTTGAAGATGCCCTGCGCCTTCGTCTCCTGCGGGAACGCGACGGCGCTCGAGATGAAGAACCCGGCCAGGTACTCGCCCGAGGTGATCTTGTCGATCTGGGTGCCCGACGAGGTCTCGGGGCGTGCCGACGGCAGGATCTTCTCCAGGGAGGTCCACGCATCCGGGTCGCCGTCCACGAAGCCCTTCGAGACCGTGAAGCCGAACGAGCCGCTGACGTCGCGCGTCGTGATCTTGTTCTTGAACTTCGCGGGGTCGGCCGACACCGTCTTGGCGAGGTCGGCGATGCTCGTCGGGTTGCTGCCCAGGAGCTGCTCGTTGTACGCGAGGCCCACCGGGTCCATCGAGAGGGCGTAGACGCTCGGCATCACCTGTGCGAAGTCGGGCAGCTTGTCGAGCTCGGGCGACTTGTAGTCCAGTACGCGGCCCGGCTCGTCCATGTACTTGGCCCACGCCTGCACGGCGTTGGTGGCGAGGATATCGGCGGGAGCGTTGCCGGTCGCGGTCTCACTCAGCTGCTTCTGGAAGACCTCGTCGGAATCGAGGTTGTTCGCGGAGATCTTCGTGACGAACGGGTACTTCTTCTGGAAGTCGCGGAAGATCGGCGCCCAGTTCTCCTGGTCGGTGTTCGAGTAGATCGTCAGCTCGCCGCCCTCCTTCTTGGCGGCGTCGACGATGGTGCCGTAGTCGGACGGGTAGTAGCTGGGCCACACCCCCTGCGAGATCTTGTTCTCCGGCGCCTTGGGCGCACTGTCGCCGGCACAGGCGCTCAGCGAGACCGCCATGCCCGCCACGGCGACCGAGGCGATCGCAATGGTCGACCAGCGTCGGCGCGCCGAGATCGGCTGTGATGAACGCGTCGAACGATTCATACTTTCACTCCCTCGTGATGCATGCCGGGGCATCGGATCCACCCCGGATGGGAAGTCAGCATATGGTTATAACGAAGGGCCGTCAACGGGGTCACCGGTTTCTCGATCTTTCTCGACGTTTTGTGCATATTGCTCACGGCCCGCGGAATATGGGGATTCCCCGGTGTCCCGTCGTTATAACGAAGCGATTGCTATGTTATAACGGAAGGGTGACTCTCACCTCCGACCGCACCGATTACGTGGTCAAGAGCGACTTCGCCTACGACGTCGTGCGGCGCCGCATCCTGTCGAACGACTATCCGCCGGGCTCCTCGTTCAACCAGGCGAACCTCGCCGCCGAGCTCGGCATCAGCACGACGCCGCTGCGCGAGGCGCTGCGCAAACTCCAGTCCGAAGGCCTCGTCGACCTCGGGGCGCATCGCGACGCGCTCGTCACCCAGCTCAGCGTCGAAGAGGCGCGCGACCTCCTCGAGATGCGACTCGCTCTCGACCCGCTGGCGGCGGGCCTCGCCGCGCAGCGGCGCACGCGCGACGACATCGCGCAGATCCGCGCAGCATCCGATATCCGGGCTCTCCCGGGCCACCCCAGCGTCGAGCAGCTCGTGCGGCACCGCCGGTTCCACCAGGCGATCTATCGCTCGTCGCACAACGACGTGCTCATCACCACACTGGACGCCCTGTGGGACAAGTCCGACCGCTACCGCCTCGCCGGGCTGCGTCGCAACCGCGGCGACGACGAACTGCATCAGAAGGACACCGAGCACCACGAGCTCATGATGTGCGTGATCGCCGGCGACTCCGACGGAGCGAGCGAGATCATGCGCCGGCACATCCAGTCGAGCCTCGGGGCGACCGCGACGCGGCTCCTCGGCGCCGACGACGACCCGGCCGAGGACGGGACCGCCGAGAACGACCGATGACGATCAGGACGATGACGACCAGGACAGGACACACGATGACGACGACCTCCACCGCCGACCTGTGGGACGACCACGGCGACCGGCTCAGCTCCCTCACCACCCAGTTCCGCGATTTCGGCGGCGAGATCGCGTTCTCGGGCCCCGCGCGAACGGTGCGCTGCCTCGAGGACAACGTCGTGCTGGCGACGCTCCTCGAGACCCCGGGCGACGGCGCGGTGCTCGTCGTGGACGGCGGCGGCTCGCTCGCCTGCGCGCTGATGGGCGACCGCATCGCAGGGCTCGCGGTGGCGAACGGATGGGGCGGCGTCATCATCAACGGCGCCGTCCGCGACAGCGCGGCGCTCGCCGCCCTTCCCCTCGGCATCAAGGCGCTCGGCACGAATCCGCGCAAGAGCGGCAAGGGCGGTGCCGGCGAGGTCGACGTGGAGGTCGAGATCGGCGGCGCCGTCATCCGTCCGGGCGCCATGGTGCACGCCGACGAAGACGGCGTCGTCGTCGACCACTGACATGACCGGGTCGACGCCGAGGATCGCGCTCGTGGGCGCCGTGGCCGCCGCGGCGCCGCCCGCCGTGCGCGCGTTCGCCGAGGCGTTCGGCGAAGCTCAGACCTGGAACGTGCTCGACGATCGCCTCATCGCCGACGCCCTCGCCGCCGGCGGCGTCACCCCGCCGCTCGCCCAGCGGATGACGGCGCTCATCGACTACGCGATCGCCGGCGGCGCCGACGGCGTGCTGCTCACGTGCTCGATGTACGGACCCGTGGCGCACGCGGTCGCCCGGCGCGCCGCGGTCCCGGTGCTGGCCTCCGACGACGCGGCATTCCAGGATGCGTCGTCCAGCGGGTACCGTCGCATCGCGCTCGTCGCATCCCTTCCCCTCCCCCTCGCCGATGCCGGCATACGGTTCGCCGCGTTCCTCGGCGACCGCAGCGATGGCCCGGAGGTCGTCGAAGTGCTTGCCGACGGCGCGGCGGGCGTCGACGACGAGGCGGCTCTCGTCGACGCGCTTGAGCGGGCGGTGCGCGGTATCGCGGACCTCGACGCCGTGCTGCTCGCGCAGTACTCCATCTCCCCGGCGGCCGCCGAGCTCTCGGCCCGGCTGGGCATCCCTGTGCTCGCCGGTCCTCCGCGCGCGGCGGCCCGGATGCGCGCCGTGCTCCTCGGCCGGGGGGATGCGCACGAGGAGGCCGAGGGATGATCGGGGCGATCGCCGACGACCTCACGGGTGCGACGGACGTCGCCGCCGCCTTCCGCTCCGCGGGGCTGCGTGTGGGCCTCTTCTTCGGCGCCGTCGCCGACACCGCGTCGACAGACGACCTCGACGTCATCGTGGTCGGGCTGAAGACGCGCACGATCCCCGCGGCCGATGCCGTCGCGCAGTCGCTCACGGCCGCCCGCGCGCTCAACAGGCGCGGATGCGGGCAGATCTACCTGAAGTACTGCTCGACGTTCGACTCCTCGCCTGCCGGCAACATCGGACCCGTGGCCGACGCGCTCGCGGTCGAGCTCGACGCCGACACCGTCGTGTTCGCGCCGACGACGCCGGCGCAGGGCCGAACCGTCTACCAGGGCCACCTCTTCGTCGGAGACACGCTGCTCTCGGAGTCGTCGATGCGCGACCACCCCCTCACTCCGATGCGGGATGCGGACCTCGTGCGGGTGCTCGGCGCCCAGACCGTGCATGACGTGGGACTCGTCGACCATGCGGCCGTGCGGGGCGGCGCGGATGCGGTCGTTGCACGCCTCGCGCGGCTCCGGGAACGGGGGACGGACTTCGTCGTCGTCGACGCCGTCGACGACGACGACCTCGATGCCCTGGCGGGGGCCGTGCGCGAGAGCGTCCTCGTCACGGGCGCAGCGGGCCTCGCAGCGGCGCTCGCGCGGGCGCAGGGCGACGCATCCGCTGCCGACGCATCCGTGTCGGACCCCTCTCCCGACGGGGCCGCGCCCGATGACACCGCCGCGCGTCTTGCCCGGGCCGGCACGGCCGCGGCACTGGCCGGAAGCTGCTCGGCGCGCACGCGGGAGCAGATCGGCCGGTGGCGCGGGCCCAGCTTTCGCCTCGACCCCGTCGCCACCCCCGACGGGGCGGCGCTGGCCGCGGCCGCGCTCGCCTGGTACGACGAGCACCGCCGCGAGGGGGCGCCGTTGATCCGCGCGAGCGCCGACCCCGACGAGCTCCGCCGATCGCAGGACGCTCTCGGCGCCGACCGGGCCGCCGACATCGTCGAGCACGCCCTGGGGCTCATCGCCGCCGGCCTCAGACAGCGCGGCGTCGACCGGCTGATCGTCGCCGGTGGCGAGACCTCCGGCGCGGTCATCCGCGCGCTCGGCGTCACGCACGGCCGTGTGGGCGCCGAGGCGGCCCCCGGGGTGCCGTGGATCTTCACCGACGGCGACGACTCCCCTGCCATGGCGCTGCTGCTGAAGTCGGGCAATTACGGCGACGCCGACCTGCTCGTGCGTGCGGCGGGAGTGATCGATGGCTGAGTCGCCGCAGGAGCCGGAGCTGCGCGACGCCATCGTCGCGGCCGCGCACTCCGCCTTCGCGCGGGGACTAACCCACGGATCGACTGGAAACGTCAGCGCGCGCATCGGCGACCGGGTGCTGATGACGCCGACCGGCCGCAGCCTCGGCACCATCGCGGCCGGCGAGCTGTCGGTCGTCGACCTCGAGGGACGGCACCTCGACGGCCCCGCGCCGACGAAGGAGGCATTCCTCCACCTCGCGTTCCTCCGCTCGCGTCCCGACGCCGGCGCGGTCGTGCACACGCATTCCACGCACGCCGCAGCGGCGTCGTGCCTGACCGACCTCGATCCCGACGACTGCCTTCCGCCGTACACCGCGTACTACGCGATGCGGGTGGGCCGGATGCCGCTCCTCCCGTACTTCCCGCCCGGCGATCGGCGGCTCGCCGCCGCGGCCGAGCGGCTGGCGTCGAGGCACCGCGCGCTGCTCCTCGCGCATCACGGGCCGATCGTGGCCGGCGCGAGCGTCGCGGCGGCGATGGACGCGGCCGAGGAGATCGAGGAGACCGCGCGCCTGCACTTCCTGCTGCACGGCCACCGCGCGCGTCCCCTGACCGCAGCCGAGGTCGCCGCCGTCGCCCCGCCCGACTGACCGACCGCGGCCTCGCCCAACCTGCGCCTCACGCCCGGCGCCTCACGCCCCGGCTCCTCCGGCGAAGTCGTACGATCCCGCCGAGTGAACATCAAACCGACGGCAGATTGATGTGCGTTCGGCGAAATCGTACGATCTCGCCGCAGGAGGAGCGCGGGTGTCTTGCCAGGAGTCGAGGGATCATATACGATTTCAGATATCCACCAGGGCGAGGGAGCTCATGAGCACTGACAGCACTTCGATGACGGATGCGGCGGCCGCCGCGGACCCCCGTTTCGCGGGCCTGCCGGCCCGACCCGGCAAGATCGTCGCGATCCACCTCAGCTACGCATCCCGTGCCGATCAGCGTGGACGCCGGCCCGCCGCCCCCTCGTACTTCTTCAAGCCGTCGAGCTCGGTCGCCGCCACCGGCAGCGAGATCGAGCGTCCCGCCGGCACCGAGCTGCTCGCGTTCGAAGGCGAGATCGCCCTCGTGATCGGCACGCCTGCGCGTCGGGTCTCGCTCGCCGACGCCTGGGATCACGTCGCGTACGTCACCGCGGCGAACGACTTCGGACTGTACGACCTGCGCGCGGCCGACAAGGGCTCGAACGTCCGATCGAAGGGCGGCGACGGCTACACCCCGATCGGCGTCGACCTCATCGACGCGCGCACCGTCGACCCCGCCGCGCTGCGCCTGCGCACGTGGGTGAACGGCGCGGTCGTGCAGGACGACACGACCGCGGGGCTCATCTTCCCGCTCGCGCAGTTCGTCGCCGACCTGTCGCAGCACTTCACGCTCGAGCCCGGCGACGTCATCCTCACCGGCACGCCCGCCGGCTCGTCGGTCGTCGTCCCCGGCGACGTCGTCGAGGTCGAGGTGGACGCCCCGACCGCGGCCGGCTCCCCCACCTCCGGCCGGCTCCGGACCGTCGTCGTGCAGGGCTCCCACGGCTTCGACGCCGACCTCGGCTCGCTCCCCGCCGTCGACGACGCGCAGCGCGCCGACGCATGGGGCTCCGCCGAGGCCGCCGGCCTGACGGCAACCGAGCCCGAGCCGACCCTCACCCCGGAGCTGCGGGCGAAGCTCGAGAAGGCTCCGACGGCCGGACTGTCGGCCCAGCTGCGCAAGCGCGGGCTCAACAACGTCTCGATCGACGGCCTGACGCCGATGCATCCCGGGGCGAAGCTCATCGGCACCGCCAAGACGCTGCGCTTCGTGCCCAACCGCGAAGACCTCTTCTCGGCCCACGGCGGCGGCTACAACCCGCAGAAGCGCACGTTCGACGCGGTCGGCGACGGCGAGGTCATCGTGATCGAGGCGCGCGGCGACGCATCCGCCGGCACCCTCGGCGACATCCTCGCGATCCGCGCGCACGCCGCCGGGGCCGCCGGCATCGTCACCGACGGCGCCGTCCGCGACTACGACGCGGTCGCCGCGGTCGGCATCCCCGTCCACTCGCAGGGCGCACACCCCGCGGTGCTCGGCCGCCGGCACGTGGCCTGGGACTACGACCTCACGATCGCCTGCGGCGGGGTGACGGTGCAGCCGGGAGACGTCATCGTCGGCGACAGCGACGGCATCGTCGTGATCCCTCCCGCGCTGGTCGAGGAGGTCGTCGACGCGGCCCTCGCCCAGGAGGAGCAGGACGGCTGGATCGCCGCCCGCGTCGCCGAGGGCCATCGCATCGAGGGGCTCTTCCCGATGAACGCGCAGTGGCGCGAGCGGTACGAGAGCGAGGCGGGGCGATGACGATCGCCGCATCCGTCAGCAAATCCGAGCGCGCGTACGCGCACATCCACGACCGCATCCTCCACCACGAGTACACGCCCGGCTACCGCCTCGTGCTCGGCACGATCGCCGAGGAGCTCGACATGAGCGTCGTGCCCGTGCGCGAGGCGATCCGCCGGCTCGAGGCCGAGGGCTACGTCACGTTCGAGCGCAACGTCGGCGCCCGGGTCGCCGTCGCCGACGAGAGCGAGTACGTCTTCACGATGCAGACGCTCGGCCTCGTCGAGGGCTCCGCGATCTCGATGGCGGCCCCCCTGCTCGCGCCCGACGACCTGGCACGCGCGCGCTCCGTGAACGAGCGGATGCGTCAGCTGCTGGAGCACTTCGATCCGCACGAGTTCACCCGGCTGAATCAGCAGTTCCACACGATCCTGTTCGAGCGCTGCCCGAACCCGCACATCCTCGACCTCGTCGAGCGCGGCTGGCGACGCCTGCCCGGCGTGCGCGACTCGACGTTCACGTTCATCCCCGAGCGCGCCGGCCACTCGGTCGACGAGCACGACGCGCTGCTGGGTCTCATCGAGGCCGGCAGCGACGCGCTCCAGATCGAGCTGGCCGCCCGCAACCACCGGCTGCGCACGCTCGACCAGTTCCTCGCCGCCCGGCACCCCGACTCCCACCACTGACGGAGGATCCAATGACCGACACCGCTCTGCAGACCCGGCACACGCCCGAGGATCTGCCCACCCGCATCCAGCACTACATCGGCGGCGAGTTCGTCGATTCCCTCGACGGCGACACGTTCGACGTGATCGAGCCCGTGACCAACGAGGTCTATCTGCAGGCCGCGTCGGGCAAGAAGGCCGACATCGACCGGGCCGTCGCCGCTGCCAAGAAGGCGTTCGACGAGGGTCCGTGGCCCCGTATGCTCCCCCGCGAGCGCTCTCGCGTCCTGCACAAGATCGCCGACATCGTCGAGTCGCGCGACGCCCGCCTCGCCGAGCTCGAGTCGTTCGACTCCGGCCTGCCGATCACCCAGGCGCTCGGACAGGCGCGCCGCGCCGCCGAGAACTTCCGCTTCTTCGCCGACCTGATCGTCGCCCAGGCCGACGACACGTTCAAGGTGCCCGGCCGGCAGATCAACTACGTGAACCGCAAGCCGATCGGGGTCGCGGGACTCATCACGCCGTGGAACACGCCGTTCATGCTCGAGTCGTGGAAGCTCGGACCGGCGCTGGCCACGGGCAACACCGTCGTCCTCAAGCCCGCCGAGTTCACGCCGCTGTCGGCGTCGCTGTGGCCCGGCATCTTCGAAGAGGCGGGCCTGCCGACGGGCGTGTTCAACCTCGTCAACGGCTTCGGCGAAGAGGGCTACGCCGGCGACTCGCTCGTGAAGCACCCCGACGTGCCGCTCATCTCGTTCACGGGCGAGAGCCGCACCGGGCAGATCATCTTCGGGAACGCGGCGCCCTACCTCAAGGGGCTCTCGATGGAGCTCGGCGGCAAGTCGCCTGCCGTGGTGTTCGCCGACGCCGACCTCGACGCGGCGATCGACGCGTGCATCTTCGGCGTGTTCTCGCTGAACGGCGAGCGCTGCACCGCAGGCAGCCGCATCCTCGTGCAGCGTGACGTGTACGACGAGTTCGTGGAGCGCTACGCCGCGCAGGCCAAGCGCGTGAAGGTCGGCTACCCGCACGAGGCCTCCACCGAGGTCGGCGCCCTCGTGCACCCCGAGCACTACGACAAGGTCATGAGCTACATCGAGATCGGCAAGACCGAGGCGCGCCTCGTCGCCGGCGGCGGCCGCCCGAAGGGCTTCCCCGAGGGCAACTTCGTCGCCCCGACGGTGTTCGCCGACGTCAAGCCCGACGCCCGGATCTTCCAGGAGGAGATCTTCGGCCCCGTCGTGGCGATCACCCCGTTCGACACCGACGAGGAGGCGCTGAAGCTCGCGAACGGCGTGAAGTACGGCCTCGCCGCCTATGTGTGGACCAACGACCTGAAGCGTGCGCACAACTTCGCCCAGGACATCGAGGCGGGCATGGTGTGGCTGAACTCGAACAACGTGCGCGACCTGCGCACGCCGTTCGGCGGCGTGAAGGCCTCCGGCCTCGGTCACGAAGGCGGCTACCGCTCGATCGACTTCTACACCGACCAGCAGGCCGTGCACATCACGCTCGGCAAGGTGCACAACCCGACGTTCGGCACCCAGGACCACATCACCGAGGTCGAGCTGGACGACCCGGAACCCCGCTGACCCCGACATTCGGTGGTCGCGCGAGCGACGCGCGGCGCCCCCCTCACACACAAGGACCACTGACATGACCGACCGCAAAGACATGACGCTCACCTCCTCGGGCTTCTTCGTATCCCAGGAGGCGCCGATCAGCTGCGAGAACCCCGTCCCCACGCCGTCCGCTCCGGCGCCCGACATCCTGCGCTGCGCCTACATGGAGCTGCAGGTGACCGACCTGCAGCGCTCGCGCGACTTCTACGTCGACGTGCTGGGCCTCACGGTGACCGAGGAGGACGAGGACGCCGTCTACCTCCGCTCGCTCGAGGAGTTCATCCACCACAACCTCGTGCTGCGTCAGGGGCCGGTGGCCGCCGTCGCCGCGTTCAGCTACCGGGTGCGCACGCCGGAGGACCTCGACCGGGCCGTCGCGTTCTACGAGGAGCTCGGCTGCGACGTGCGCCGCAATCCGGAGGGCTTCACGAAGGGCATCGGCGACTCGGTGCGGGTGACCGACCCGCTCGGCTTCCCGTACGAGTTCTTCCACGAGGTGGAGCACGTCGAGCGTCTCGCGTGGCGCTACGACCTGTACACCCCGGGCGCGTTGGTGCGTCTCGACCACTTCAACCAGGTCACGCCCGATGTGCCGCGCGCGACGAAGTACATGCAGGACCTCGGCTTCCGCGTCACGGAGGACATCCAGGACGAGGAGGGCACCGTGTACGCCGCATGGATGCGTCGCAAGCCCACGGTCCACGACACGGCGATGACCGGCGGCGACGGCCCGCGGATGCACCACGTGGCGTTCTCCACGCACGAGAAGCACAACATCCTCGCGATCTGCGACAAGCTCGGGGCGCTGCGCCGCTCCGACATGATCGAGCGCGGCCCGGGTCGTCACGGCGTCTCGAACGCGTTCTACCTCTACCTGCGCGACCCCGACGGCCACCGCGTCGAGATCTACACGCAGGACTACTACACCGGCGACCCCGACAACCCGGTCGTCACGTGGGACGTGCACGACAACCAGCGTCGCGACTTCTGGGGCAACCCGGTCGTGCCGTCCTGGTACACGGATGCGTCGCTCGTGCTCGACCTCGACGGCAACCCGCAGCCGGTCGTCGCTCGCACCGACTCGTCGGAGATGGCCGTCACGATCGGCGCCGACGGCTTCTCGTACACGCGTTCCGACGAGGGTGATCAGTCGATGCCGGAGTGGAAGCAGGGCGAGTACAAGCTCGGCCACCAGCTGTAGGGCGGCCCGGCCCTTCGACTCGCTCCGCTCGCTCAGGGACCTGGCACTTCCCGCCCCGCGAGGTCCCTGAGCGAGGGCCGCAGGCCCGAGTCGAAGGGTCCGGCTCCTTCAGCCCCGTCAGCCCGAGTCGAAGGGCCTCGCTCTTCCCTGAGCGAGGGCCGCAGGCCCGAGTCGAAGGGCCGGCCCACCCACCATTACCAACAAGGAGAAACCGGATGCTGGACGCCGACACGATCGCGCAGATCGCCGATGAGCTGGCCGACGCCGACCGCGCGCACACCGTGATCCCGCGCATCACCGCGCGGTATCCGGACGCCACGGTGGAGGACTCGTACGCGATCCAGGGTGTGTGGCGCGACAAGAACCTCGCCGCCGGCCGGCGCCTGATCGGCCGCAAGATCGGCCTCACGTCGAAGGCGATGCAGCAGGCGACGGGGATCACCGAGCCCGACTACGGCGTGATGTTCGACGACACCGTGTACGAGAACGGCTCGACGATTTCGACCGCGAACTTCTCGAACGTGCGCATCGAGGTGGAGCTGGCGTTCGTCCTGAACGCGCCGCTGGAGGGTCCGCACTGCTCGCTGTTCGATGTGCTGCGGGCCACCGAGTACGTCACCCCGGCGCTCGAGGTGCTGAATTCGCACATCGAGCTGGAGGGCCGCACGATCGTCGACACGATCAGCGACAACGCGGCGTACGGCGGGATGGTGCTCGGCGGCACGCCGATGCGGCCCGACCAGATCGACCTGCGGTGGGTCTCGGCGCTGCTGTACCGCAACGAGACGATCGAGGAGACCGGCGTCGCGGCGGGCGTCCTGAACCATCCGGCGACCGGCGTCGCGTGGCTCGCGAACAAGTTCCACCAGCACGGCGCGCGCCTGGAGGCGGGCGAGATCATCCTGGCCGGCTCGTTCACCCGCCCGATGTGGGTCTCGGCCGGCGACAGCGTGCTGTGCGACTACGGACCGATGGGAACAATCACATGTCGCTTCGTCTGACCCCGACCTTCCGCGAACGGCTGGCCGACGCATCCCGCCCGCTGATCGGCATGTGGGCGTGTTCGGGCAGTTCCGTGATGGCGGAGGTCGACGCCGGCTCGGGCCTGGACTGGCTGCTGATCGACATGGAGCACGCGGCGAACTCGCTCGAGGCCGTGCTCGTGCAGCTGCAGGTCGTGGCCGGATACCCCATCTGCCCCGTGGTGCGGGTGCCGTGGAACGACCAGGTCGCGATCAAGCAGGTGCTCGACGTCGGGGCGCAGAACATCATCGTGCCGATGGTGTCGTCGGCCGACGAGGCGCGCGCGGCCGTCGCCGCGACGCGCTACCCGCCGCAGGGCGTGCGCGGGGTCGGCAGCGCGCTCGCCCGCAGCGCGCGCTGGAACCGGGTCGACGGGTATCTCGCCGACGGTGCGGCACACGTGTCGCTCACCGTGCAGATCGAGAACGGCGCGGGCGTCGAGGCGGCAGCGGAGATCGCCGCGGTCGAGGGCGTCGACCAGGTCTTCGTCGGGCCGTCGGATCTCGCGGCCTCGCTCGGCCATCTCGGACAGCAGACGCATCCCGAGGTCCTCGACGCCGTGCACCGCACGTTCGCCGCCGTGAAGGCCGCGGGCAAGAAGGTCGGGGTGAACGCGTTCGACCCGGCCGCCGCCGACGCGTACGTCGCGCAGGGCGCCGACTTCGTCGCGGTGGGCGCCGACGTGGCGATGCTCGCCCGCGCGTCCGAGGCGCTCGCGGCGCGCTTCATCCCCGCCGCCGACCGCGCCGAGCGCGCCTCCTACTGACCCTCCCCCTCCGCGGTCTCACATGAAATCGCGCGTTGCACATCAGGCTGCGGGCGGGAGCGTCGCGTGGCAGGGCGCGGCGTGGGATCCTGGGCGCATGAAGAAGTGGATCGTGCGGTTCGCCGCGCTCCTCGCGTTCAACATCGTCGTGCTGCTGGTCATCGGATGGCTCACTCCCGCCCGCGTCGGCTGGACGGCGCTGTGGGCCGGCATCATCATGACGGCGCTCGTGATCTGGGTGAAGCCGCTCGTCTCGCGGTGGTTCCGGTCGATGGCGGCGCGCTCCGCGAGCCGGCGCACGAAGCTCGGCGAGAAGGTCGTGCAGGCGCTCCTCGCCGTCGCCGTCGCGTTCGTCGTCTGGATCATCACGGTGCTGCTGTCCGGCGTGCACGTGAGCGGCTGGTTCTGGGGCTACGTCCTGCCGCCGCTCATCCTTCTCGTCGGCTGGGCGGTGTACGACGCGATCGACGACAGGGTCGAGGCCCACGCGTCCTCGCTGTACGACAGGGCCGCCGAGGGCATCTCCGGCAGGTCGACCGCCGGAGGACGACGGCCGACGGATGCCGAGCAGTCCGGACGCCGTGAGCTCCGCGACGGGCTCACCGACGAGCAGCGCAGGATGCTCGACGAATTGGGATGAGCCGGATGTCGATCCGCGCGCGGTCCGATCGTCATCCTCGTGTCAGCATCCCCGCTCGAAAGGATCGATCATGCGGTACACCCTTCTCCTCCACTACCCCGAGATGTCGGCCGACGGCCTGGGCCCCGACGCCCTCGCCGAGGGCATGCGGGCGTTCGATCAGTACGCCGCGGCGCTCGACGCCGCCGGCGTGCTGCGCAGCGCCGAGGTGCTGCAGCCGAGCAACGTGAGCACCACCGTGCTCGTACGCGACGGCGAGCTGCTCGTGCAGGACGGTCCCTATGCCGACACCAAGGAGCAGCTCGGCGGCACGTTCGTGATCGAGGTCGGCGACCTCGACGCCGCGCTCGACTGGGCGCGCCGCGCCCCCGCGGTCTCGTGGGGAGCCGTCGAGGTCCGGCCCGTCGCCACCCGCTACGCCGACGGCGCGTGGCAGGGGGCGGCGCCGGTCCAGTAGGCGCCATGACGACCGACGAGGCGCGGGAAGCCGCCGAGCGCGCGGTCCGCGCCTCGTACGGCCGACTCGTGGCGCTGCTCGCGGCCGGCACCGGCGACCCCGCCCTCGCGGAGGACTGCCTCGCCGACGCCCTCGAACGCGCGCTGCGGACGTGGCCCGACGCCGGGGTGCCCGACAATCCGGAAGGATGGCTTCTCACCGCGGCGCGCAATCGGCTTCGTGACGTGCTCGGCTCGGCCGCCCACCGCACCTCCGTGCCCCTCGACGAGGACGTGCGAGGACCGGATGTCGCAGCCCTGCTCGAGCGCGGCGAGGCGATCCCCGACCGCCGGCTCGAGCTGCTGTACGCGTGTGCGCATCCCGCGATCGACCCGGCGATCCGCACTCCCCTCATGCTCCAGCTCGTGCTCGGGTTCGACGCGGCGCAGATCGCCGCCTCCTTCGGCGTCCCCGCCGCGGCGATGGCGCAGCGGCTCGTGCGCGGCAAGCGCAAGATCCGCGCTGCCGGCGTCCCGTTCGCGGTTCCCTCGCGGGGCGACATGCCGGGCCGGACCACCGCCGTGCTCGAGGCGATCTATGGCGCGTATGCGATCGACTGGCTCGACCAGGGCGACGGCATCCGCACCTCGATCGCCGATGAGGCCCGCTGGCTGGCGGTGCTGACGGCGACACTCCTCGAGACGGATGCCGAGGCCTGGGGCCTCGCGGCGCTGCTCACCCTCGCCCAGTCACGGGCGCCCGCGCGCACGGGCGATCCCTGGCCCCCGCTCGACGGGCAGGACACTGCCCTGTGGGACCGGACGCTCATCGCCGAGGGCGAGGCTCTGCTGCACCGGGCCGCTCGGCTCGGCGAGCCGCTCGGCCGCTTCCAGCTCGAGGCGGCCATCCAGTCGGCGCACTGCGACCGCGCGAGAACCGGCGTCTTCGATCGCGACACGCTGGTCACGCTGTACCGCGGCCTGGTGGCGATCGCGCCGACGACGGGGGCGCGGGCAGCACTCGACGCCGTCCTCGCGGCCCCCGCGCCGTAGGCGGTACGGCTCACGGGCGGAATGCGGCACCTGTGGCGTTCGGCGCGTCGCGCCCCAGCCGCTGGCGGGCCGTGCGCTCCCCCGGTCCGACCGGCCCATGCCCCGTCGCGGCGGCAAGTCCGAAGGCCGGCATGTCGACATAGACGGCCTCCATGTCGCGCGCCGGCACCTGGTACGTCTCGTGCCACACACCGATCGCTCCCGTGCCGGCACGACGCGCGTAGTCGCGCCATGCCGCCAGGTGCGGAGCGTCGGGATCGGCGGCGAACCGCTGCAGGTGCTCCGGGCTCTCCCAGTACGAGAGCAGGATCGTCGTGCGCCCGACCCATGACTCGAATCCCAGCATCCCCGCCTCGGGATGCGCGGCGAGATGCCGCAGCATGCGCGGCATCGCTCCGGCCACCCGGGCGACCCTCGCCGTGTGCCACCACCTGTTCGCCCGCATTCCGATGAGGAACACCGTCACGTCGTCGCCCCCGGGCCGCGCCGTGTAGCGGCCCGGAAAGACCGTCCTCGTCATCGTTCCTCCTGAAACGTCGTTATGTAACCGTGTTAGAAAACGACGTTACGATATCCTGGTCCTCATGGCAAGACCTCCGCTGTACGACGTGGCACTGCGTGAGCGCCTTCTCGAGGCCGCGACCTCGGTGATCGAAGAACGCGGCCAAGACGCCCTGGCGCTGCGCGATGTGGCGGGGGCGGCCGAGACCTCCACCTCCGCCGTGTACGCCCTCTTCGGCGGCAAGCAGCAGCTCATGGCGGCAGTGCTCGACGCCGCCTTCGCCTCGTTCGGGCGTTCCCAGCGCGCCGCAGCCCCCGACGGGCTGCGCGCCCTGGGCGTCGCGTACCGCGACTGGGCACTGTCGCATCCGCAGCTGTACCGGATGATGTTCTCGATCGACTGCCCGCCCGATCCTGGTGGCGATGAACCGGATTCGAGTGCGCGTGCCATGCACCCGCTGCAGGAGGCCATCTCGGCCGCGCAGCATGAGGGAACCCTCAGCGAGGTGCCGCTTCCCGTGGCGACCACCGCCATCTGGGGTCAGGTGCACGGCGTCGTGAGCTTGGAGCTTGCCGGCCTCGGCCCGGCAGGGCTCGACTGGGATGCCGCCTACGCGACGGTGCTCGACACGATCACCCATGCCTGGTCGGCGACGTGATCGCCGAGCGCCGCAGGCGTCCTCAGCGCACGCCGGTCACGCGCGATCGGCGACGCGTTCGGCCGCCTCGACGACGTTCGTCATGAGGAGCGCGACCGTCATCGGGCCCACGCCGCCCGGGTTCGGCGACAGGTAGCCGGCGACCTCCGCCACGGCGGGGTCGACGTCGCCGAACACGCGCGACTTGCCGGTCGCCGGGTCGTCCTCCCGGGTCACGCCGACGTCGAGCACGGCGGCGCCCGGCTTGACGTCCTCCGGCCGCACGATGTGCTTGACGCCCGCCGCCGCGACGATGACGTCGGCCTGGCGCAGGTACGAGGGCAGGTCGACGGTGCCGGTGTGCGTGAGCGTCACCGTCGCGTTCAGCTCGCGGCGCGTGAGCAGCAGCCCGATCGAGCGGCCGATCGTCACCCCTCGGCCGATCACGACGACGTGCTTTCCCTTGAGGTCGTAGTCGTTCCGCCGCAGCAGCTCGATCACGCCGCGCGGCGTGCACGGGAGCGGCGTGTCGATGCGGCCGTTGACGTTCAGCACGAGCCGACCGAGGTTCGTCGGATGCAGGCCGTCGGCGTCCTTCGCGGGGTCGATCCGCTCGAGGATCGCGTCGGTGTCGAGGTGCTTCGGCAGCGGCAGCTGCACGATGTAGCCGTGGCACGCGGGGTCGGCGTTGAGCCGGTCGATCTCGGCCTCGACATCGGCCTGCGTCGCGTCGGCGGGCAGCTCGACCTGGATCGAGTTCATCCCGATCGTCTCGGACTGCGTGTGCTTCATGCCGACGTACAGCTGCGACGCCGGGTCCGCACCGACGAGCACCGTCGCGATGCCCGGTGTGATGCCCTGCTCCTTGAGCGCGGTCACGCGCTCGGCGAGCTCCGCCTTGATCGCCGCCGACGCGGCCTTGCCGTCGAGTCGTGCTGCCGTCATCCGTCGTCTCCTCGTGTCGTGCCCGCGCCCCGGTGCGGCCCGGACTACTGCTGCAGGTCGGGGTAGAGCGGGAACGCCGCAGTGAGCGCCGCGACCCGCGCGCGCAGCGCCTCGACGTCGGGGGCCGGCAGCAGCGCGTGCGCGATGACATCGGCGACCTCGGTGAACTCCGCGTCGCTGAAGCCCCGCGTCGCGAGGGCCGGGGTGCCGATGCGCAGACCCGACGTGATCATCGGCGGACGCGGGTCGTTCGGCACCGCGTTGCGGTTCACCGTGATGTGGATGTCGTGCAGCAGATCCTCGGCCTTCTTGCCGTCGATCTCGGCATCGCGCAGGTCGACGAGGACGAGGTGCACGTCGGTGCCGCCCGAGCGCACCGCAATGCCGGCATCCTTTACGTCCTGCTGCGACAGCCGGTCGGCGATGATCTTCGCCCCCGACAGCACCCGCCGCTGACGCTCAGCGAACTCCGGCGTGGCGGCGAGCTTGAACGCCGTCGCCTTCGCCGCGATCACGTGCATGAGCGGGCCGCCCTGCTGGCCGGGGAACACCGCCGAGTTGATCTTCTTCGCGATGTCGGCGTCGTTCGTGAGGATGAAGCCCGAACGCGGGCCGCCGATCGTCTTGTGCACCGTCGATGAGACGACGTGCGCGTGCGGCACGGGCGACGGGTGCAGGCCCGCCGCGACGAGGCCCGCGAAGTGGGCCATGTCGACCCACAGCACCGCGCCGACCTCGTCGGCGATCGCACGGAACGCAGCGAAGTCCAGCTGCCGCGGGTACGCCGACCACCCGGCGATGATGACCTTGGGCTTGTGCTCGAGGGCGAGGCGGCGCACCTCGTCCATGTCGACGACGGATGTCTCGGGGTTCACGCCGTACGCGACGATGTCGTACAGGCGGCCCGAGAAGTTGATCTTCATGCCGTGCGTGAGGTGACCGCCCTGGTCGAGCGACAGGCCCAGGAGCGTGTCGCCGGGGCGGGCGATCGCGTGCAGCACCGCGGCGTTCGCCGTCGCCCCGGAGTGCGGCTGCACGTTGGCGTAGGCGGCGCCGAACAGCGACTTCGCCCGCTCGATCGCGAGCTCCTCGGCGACGTCGACCTCTTCGCAGCCGCCGTAGTAGCGACGGCCCGGGTAGCCCTCGGCGTACTTGTTCGTGAGCACCGAGCCCTGCGACTGCAGCACCGAGACGGGCACGAAGTTCTCGGAGGCGATCATCTCGAGGTAGCCGCGCTGCCGTTCGAGCTCACGCTCGAGAACCTGCGCGATCTCGGGGTCGACCTCGGCGAGCGGGGCGTTGAAGTAGCGATCGGTCATGGCGGTCTCCTCGACTCGGCGCACGGAAAGTAGGGTTCCACATCGGCCCAGGCGTGCGGTCGAATGCCGGTCGGTCGCTTCCCGGTGGTGTCCCACCTCAACGCCAGTCGCGACATCCCGAGCATAGCGGATGCGCCGGCCCGGCCCGGTGCGTGGCGTCACGATCCGGAGTTTGTTAGCGTTCCTTACAGAGTCTCGGCGCGACGATGATGCCGACGACCCCGCGGCCCTGAGGAGAGCACCAATGCCCGCACTTGTCCCGATCCCGTCGTCGGTGCGAACGGATGCCGCCGCCGCGCCGTTCCGGCTCACGGCGTCCTCGCGCCTCGTCGCGGTGCCGGCCACCCGGTCCGTCGCCGAGCTCGCCGCCGAGGCGCTCGCCCCGGTCGCCGGGCGCACGCTCGAGATCGCCGACGACCGTCGGGACGCCGAGGCCGACGTCATCCTCGAGCTGCAAGCCGACGGCGCGCCGGAGTCGTACACGCTCACCGTGGACGCATCCGGGATCGGGATCGTCGGCGGCGACGAGGCCGGCCTCTTCTACGGGGTACACACGCTCGTGCAGCTGCTCGGGGCAGCGACCACCGTCCCGGCGATGCGGATCGAAGACTCCCCGCGGTTCGCCTACCGCGGCGTGATGCTCGACGTCGCGCGCCACTTCTTCCCCGTCGAGGTCGTCGAGCGCTACATCGACCGGGCCGTCGCGCTGAAGTTCAACGCGCTGCACCTGCACCTCACCGACGATCAGGGCTGGCGCATCCGCATCGACTCGCATCCCGAGCTGACCGATCTCGCGTCGGACAGCGCGGTCGGCGGCGACGCCGGCGGCTTCTACACGCAGGACGACTACGCGAGGATCGTCGCGTACGCCGCGGCTCGCCACATGATCGTGGTGCCCGAGATCGACGGGCCGAGCCACACCCACGCCGTCGGCATCGCACACCCCGAGCTCGCCGAGCCGCTCGTCATCACCGACCACGTCAAGGAGGTCGTGGACATCTACGGCGGGGGCCTGCCCGAGCCGGGCAAGCCCTACCGGGGTCTCGCCGTCGGCTTCTCGTCGCTCAAGACCCGCGACGAGGCGACCTACGCGCTGCTCGCCGACGTGTATCGCGAGCTCGCGGAGATGACCCCAGGCCCCTACCTCCACGTCGGCGGCGACGAGGCGCTCGGCACCCCGCACGAGGACTTCGCGGCCTACATGGCACGCGTCTCGGCGATCGTGGCCGACCTCGGCAAGACGCCGATCGCGTGGCACGAGGCAGGCTCCGCCGACGCCCTCGCGCCCGGCACGATCGGGCAGTACTGGGGCTACGTCACGCCCACCGAGGACATGGACGACAAGGCCCGCGCCTTGGTGCGACGCGGCGGCCGCCTCATCCTCTCCCCCGCCGACGCGATCTACCTCGACATGAAGCACGACGTCGACGCCGAGCTGGGCCTCATCTGGGCGAACGGCCCGACGAGCGTGCAGCGCTCGTACGCCTGGCACCCCGAGGCCGTGATCGACGACATCGCCGAGGACGACATCCTCGGCATCGAGGCGCCGCTGTGGAGCGAGACCATCCGCACCGCCGCCGACATCGAGGCGCAGGCGTTCCCGCGCATCGCGTCGGCCGCCGAGGTGGCATGGTCGCCGGCGGCCGCGGCGGCGCCGGAGCGCACGTGGGCGTCGTTCCGCGACCGGGTCGGCGGTCTCGCGCCGCTGTGGGAGCGGCAGGGCATCGGCTTCTTCCGCTCCCCCGAGATCGACTGGGCCGACGCCGCAAGCGACGTCGAGGCAGAACCCGAGGCAGAGGCCGCGCGGTGAGCGTCGACCGCGTCGTCCACTCCGCCCGTCTCGTCGACGAGGGGCAGATCACGGACGACGCGTGGGTCGCGTTCGTCGACGGCCGGGTGGCGGGCCTCGGCACGGGCGACGGATGGCGCGACCTCGCGCCGCGCGATGCGGACGACGCGGGCGGGGCGTGGCTCACCCCCGGGTTCGTCGACATCCACGGGCACGGCGGCGGGGGCGCCGCGTACGACGACGGTCCCGAAGCGGTGGCGACGGCGCGGGCGGTGCACCGCGCGCACGGCACGACCCGTGCGGTGCTGTCGCTCGTGACGGCGTCGCTCGACGATTTCGCGCTGCGCGCGGCGATGGTGGCCGAGCTCACGGCGGCGGATCCGACGGTCCTCGGCTCGCACCTCGAGGGGCCGTTCCTCGACGTCGCGCACAAGGGCGCGCACACGGCGGGCCTCCTGCGGGCGCCGGATGCCGCATCCGTCGACCGCCTCCTCGCGGCGGGCGCCGGCACGATCCGGCAGATCACGATGGCTCCCGAGCTCGACGGCGCGATGGACGCGATCGCGCGGCTGTCGTCGTCGGGGGTCGCGGTCGCGGTGGGGCACACGGATGCCGACGAGGCGACCGCGGCGGCGGCGTTCGACGCGGGGGCGACGCTGCTCACCCACGCGTTCAACGCGATGAACGGCATCCATCACCGCGCCCCGGGCCCGATCGTGGCGGCACTGCGCGACGAGCGCGTGCGGCTCGAGGTCATCGCCGACGGCGTGCACGTGCACCCCGACGTCATCCGGGTGCTGACGCAGAGCGCACCGGGACGTGTGGCGCTCATCACCGACGCGATGGCCGCCGCCGGGAGCGGCGACGGCCGGTATGACCTCGGCGGCCTCGCGGTCGCGGTGGCCGACGGCGTCGCACGGCTCGTCGAGGGCGACTCGATCGCGGGATCGACGCTGACGCAGGATGCCGCGCTGCGGCTCATGGTCGAGCGGGTCGGGATGCCGCTGCCCGACGCCGTGACCGCCGCGACGGCGACGCCCGCCGCGGCCGTCGGGGTGGCCGACCGGTTCGGCGCCCTGCTCCCGGGCTACGCCGCCGACGCGGTGCTGCTCGACGACGACCTCGCCGTGCAGCGCGTGTGGGTCGACGGCGCACCGGTCTGACGGCTCACCTCGGCGGCCCGCTGCGGTGACGCGTGCGCGCCTTTTCGCGGGGTCTGCGCCGTCGATCGGCAGAGCGGATGCGCGAAGTGGAGCAGTCGCGATGCTGCGTCTTCCGGGCTACAGCCAGCTGCGCGCCTTGAACACCGCGTAGAGCGCGGCGCTCAAGCCGACCATGAGCAGGATCGCGAGCGGGTACCCCAGCGGCAGGGACAGCTCCGGCATCGCATGGAAGTTCATCCCGTAGATGCCGGTGATCAGCGACGGGGCGAACAGGATCGCCGCCCAGCTCGAGATCTTCTTCGCCTGCTCCGCCTGCTTGACGCTCGTCTCGCTCAGCCGCTGCATCTGCTCGTTCTGCCGCTGCGCGACGAGGGTGGCGTTGACGGACAGCGCGTTCTGCAGTGTCTGCCGCAGCTCGTCGGCCTTCTCGGTGATGCGGATGACGTGGTCCGCGACATCCCGGAACGACCGGCGCAGCTCGAGCGCGCCGGGATCGCCCTCGGGGAGCCGCTCGCGCACGCTCTCGATCATCTGGGCGAGCGGCTTCACCGCCCGCTGGAAATCCATCACCTCGCCCGACAGGTCGTAGATGCGCCGCGCGACCGCGGCATCGCCGGTGAACAGCTGCTCCTCGATCTCGTCGATGTCGTTCTCGAGCCCGGCGACGACGGGCGCGTAGTCGTCGACGACGCGGTCGACGATGCCGTACATCACGGCAAGCGGACCGCGGGCGAGCAGCTCCGGCTCCTGTTCGAGTCGCTCCCGCACATGACCGAGGTCGGGCGCCTCGGCGTGCCGGATCACGACGACGAAGTCGCCGCCCACGAACAGATGCACCTCGCCGAACTCGACCCGCTCGTCTGCGTCGATGTACCGCGCGGGCCGCAGCACCGCGAAGCTGATGTCACCGTACTGCTCGAGCTTCGCGCGCTGATGTCCGCGGAGCGCGTCTTCGACCGCGAGCCCGTGCAGCCCGAACTCGGCCGCGACCGAATCGAGCTCGGCCTCGTCGGGGCGGTACAGGCCGATCCACGCGAAGCCGCCGTGCGCGTCGAGCGCCTCCCAGGTGGCGTCGAGACTCGCGGGCGTCGCGATCCGATGCCCGTCGTTCGCGTAGATCGCATTGCCGATGACCGTCACGGGCTCCAGTGTCGCACGCGGACGCTTCGCCGCACGGAGCCGGCATCGCCTGTCGGTGGGATGGCGGAGCCGCCCGGGATTGACCAGAATGGGTCAGGCGCCCGATGACCCGAACGGGCGTCATCCGACCACGCGCCGAGGACATGATGAGACACCCCCGCGACGGCGAGCACGCCGACGCGTCGCCCGCGGCCGAACCCGCCGGGAGCTCCGCGGACGCCGCGTCGGCGGTCCGCAGGACGGGCGGGACGCCGGGGGTGGGAGCGATGGCCGGCCTGATCGCGGCCGGCGTGCTGATCGCGGCAACCGTCGCCGTCGCCGCCGTCGTCCTGCCCGGCTCGCTCATCCCCGCACACTCCCCCGACGGGGTGGCGATCGAGGCCGCCGGAGACGGCGTCGTCGACGCACACGTCGTCAAGCCGGAGACGGATGCCGTGGCCGACGAGATCGTCAGCATGCCGCCGCCCGTCGCGCCGGACGCACCGCTCGGCCCTCCGATTCGCCGCGCTCCGGCGCCCGCGCCGCGGTCGCCGGAGGCGGCACCGGCGCCGCCCGCCGACCTCCCGGCGACGGACGAGTCGATCGCCCGAGAGCCGGCCGTCAGCGCACCCGCCGCGGATGGACCCGCCGCGACGCAACCGGACGAGTCGGTCGCGCCGCCCGCGTCGGCGCCGCAGCCGGGGTCGGAGCCGGGTCCTCAGCCCGAGCCCGCGCCGCAGCCCGCGCCACAGCCACAGCCACAGCCACAGCCGCAGCCTGAGCCGGAGCCCGCCCCGGACACGGGCCCGACGCCGGCCCCGGACCCGACACCGCAGCCCGACACGTCCCCGGACGCACCCGCCGCGTGCGCGGACGAGGTTCGGGACCACCCATCGGTCGACGGCTCGACGCCTGACGCGGCCGCCGGATGCGATCAGGCGGCGACAGCGGAATCCGCGCCCGACGCCGAGCCGACGCATCCGGACACCGTCGGCGTCGGCACCACCGCAGAACCGGTCGTGAACGCGGCCACGTAGACTGGAGGCATGTCCTCCCCCGACCACGCCGCTCTGCCCGGAGACGCCGCTCCCGGCACCCGCGCCCCGCTGTCGGCGGTCGATCTGCTCGCGTTCGCGTGCGAGCTGTTCGCCTTCTTCACGTTCGCGTTCTGGGGCTTCGCCGGATGGCCGTTCCCCTGGAACATCGTGATGGGGATCGGCACTCCGGTCGTCGCGATCCTCCTGTGGGCACTGTTCGTCTCGCCGCGCGCCGTCGTCCGCGTGCACCCGTTCGTGCGCGCGGTGATCGAGCTGCTCGTCTACGCGGGCGCCACGATCGCGTGGTGGAGCATGGGTCAGACCTGGGTCGGCCTCGTCTTCGCCGTCATCGCCGTGACCGCCGGCGTCATCGCCGGGCGTCGCCGCTTCGCATGACGGCACAGGCCGCATGACGGCGCGTCCGGAGCACAGCGACGTCGTCGCGCTCCTGCGCGCAGCGCTCGGCGCCCGCGTCGACACGAGCGCCGACGGGCTCGCCGCCGTCCGGGCCGACAAGTCGGGGCACGCGGCGCCCGGCACTCCCCTGGCGATCGTGCACGCGGCATCCGTCGCAGACGTGCAGGCGACGCTGCGCATCGCTCACGAGACCGGCACCCCGGTCGTTCCCCGCGGCGCGGGAACGGGCCTTGCCGGCGGTGCGAACACCGGCGGCGGCGAGATCGCCCTCTCCCTGCGCTCGATGGACCGTCTGCTCGAGGTGCGCCCCGACGACCTTCTCGCCGTGGTCGAGCCCGGCATCATCAACGCCGACCTGAACGACGCCCTCGCCGAGCACGGCGTCTGGTGGGCGCCCGATCCGGCGAGTCGCGCCATCTCGACCGTCGGCGGCAACATCGCGACCGGCGCCGGCGGCCTGCTCTGTGCGAAGTACGGCGTCGTGCGGGATGCGGTGCTCGGCCTCGACGTCGTGCTCGCCGACGGGCGCCTGCTGCACCTCGGGCATCGCAGTGTCAAGGGCGTCACCGGCCTCGACCTGGTGAGCCTGTTCATCGGGTCCGAGGGAGTGCTCGGCGTCGTGGTCGGCGCGACGTTGAAACTCCGCCGCCTCGTGCCCGGCCAGGTGCACACCCTGACCGCGACGTTCCCGACCGTACGGGCGGCGGCCGCCGCATCAGCCGCCGTCACTGCGGCCGGGATCCAGCCGTCGGTGATGGAGCTGATGGATGCCACGTGCCTGGCCGCCGTGCACCGGCTGCTCGCCCTGCCGGCGCCGCTCGCCGGCGCCGCCCAGCTGACGATCCAGGCCGACGGGGTCGCGTCCGCCGACGAAGCCGCAGCGATTGCCGAGGTGCTCCGAGACGCGGGCGGCTCTGTGGAGACGACCGGCGACCCCGTGGAGGGTGAGCGGCTGCTCGCGGTGCGCCGCTCGATGCACCCGGCGATGGAGACGCTCGGCACGACCCTGATCGAAGACGTCGCGGTGCCGCGCAGCAGGCTCGCCGAGATGTTCGACGAGATCGCGCGGGTCGAATGGGAGCACGGCGTCGTCATCCCGACCGTCGCGCACGCCGGCGACGGCAACCTGCACCCGAACTTCGTCTTCGACGGCATCGAGGTGCCCGACGTGATCTGGGCGGCAGCGGACGACCTGTTCCACGCGGCGCTGCGCCTGGGCGGAACCCTCACGGGTGAGCACGGCATCGGGGTGCTCAAGCGGCGGTGGCTCGCCGATGAGCTCGGCCCCGATCAGTGGGAGCTGCAGCGGCAGATCAAGGCGCTGTTCGACCCGCGCGGCATCCTCAATCCGGGCAAGGTATTCGCGCCGTAACCGTGGCCATCCGGGTGGCCCCCTGCGGTCATTCAGTGGTGAATGCGCCCGAGGTGAGCCCGGGGTGAGCCCGGCCGGCCCGCTGACCGGCGTCATCCTCCCGGTTGCGCCCGGGCGAGCCCGGTCCGCCCGGCACCCTCCTTCGAGTGCTACAGCATCATGCTGATGCGGCACCGTTTCACCGAGGGCTACAGGTCTCCGCTGATGCGACAGCAAAAAGCAGGCGCATCAGCGGGAATCTGCAGCATGGCGCCGGTGGACCCGCCTACAGACCCTGCCAGGCGGGCTTGTTCGCGTAGGTGTGGCGGTAGTAGTCGGCGAACCGCAGCCGCGATGCCGCGGCCTCGTCGACCACGACGCTGACCCGCGGGTGCAGCTGGATAGCCGAGCCGGGCAGCGACGCGGTGACCGGTCCCTCGACGGCGCCGGCGACGGCCGCGGCCTTGCTCTCGCCGAACGCGAGCAGCACGAGGTGACGGGCGCGCAGGATCGTGCCGAGTCCCTGCGTGATGCAGTGCATCGGCACCTGGTCGATCGAGTCGAAGAAGCGGGCGTTGTCGGCACGGGTCTGCTCGGTCAGGGTCTTCACCCGCGTCGACGACGCGAACGACGAGCCCGGCTCGTTGAACCCGATGTGCCCATCCGTGCCGATGCCGAGGATCTGCAGCTCGACGCCGCCGGCTTCGGCGATGGCCCCCTCGTAGTCGTCCCCCGCGTGCTCGATCGTCGCGGTCGCGCCGTTCGGCACGTGGATGCGTTCCGGATCGAGCCCGAGCGGCTCGACGACCTCGCGGCGGATGACGTTGCGGTAGCTCTCCGGGTGGTTCGGGTCGATGCCGACGTACTCGTCGAGGGCGAAGCCGCGCACGCGCGACACGTCGACGCCCTCCAGGCGCGGCCGCAGCGCCTGATAGACCGGCAGCGGGGTCGAGCCGGTCGCAAGGCCCAGCACGACCTCGGGATCGGCCGCGATGAGCGACACGATCTCGTCGGCGACGAGCTCGCCGGCGGTGGAGGCATCCGGGACGATGACGACTTCAGCCATGGATCACGCTTTCGGGGTGTTCGAGGTGTTGACCGGCGCCGACCAGGGCGGCGCCGAACGCGGCGGCTGCCGAGCCTGCGGGCAGCAGCTCGACCCGGTCGCCGAGCCGCAGCGACCGCAGGAAGGCCGACGCCTCCGCACTCGCGCGCAGTTCGGCGGCGACCCCCGTCATGAGCCTATCGCCGAGTGCGGTGAGGCCCCCGCCGAGCACGACGACATCGACATCGGCGGTGAGGACGAGGATCCGCACGGCGGCGGCGACGCCCGTCATGAGGTCGGCGCGCAGCGCCAGCGCGGACGCATCGCCGGCATCGGCGGCGTCGAGCACGTCGCGGACGGGCAGCGGCGACGGCCGGCCCCAGCGACGGGCGATGGACGCCCCGCCGCACAGCGCCTCGACGCATCCGCGCTGCCCGCAGCGGCACACCGGCCCGTGCGGGTCGACCGAGATGTGGCCGACCTCGCCAGCCGTGCCGTGGCTGCCGCGCCAGAGCCGGCCGCCCCGCACGATGCCCGCGGCGATGCCGGTGCCGAGGTTGAGGTAGGCCATGGTCTCGCCGCGCATGCCGTCACGCAGCGCGTGCGCGCCGAGGGCCGCGGCCTTCACGTCGTTCTCGAGCGTGACCGGCGCGGCGAGACGGCCCTGCACAGCGGCGGCGATGTCGAGGTCGGCGACGCCGAGGTTCACGGCGTGCAGCACGCGGGTCGAGCCGGGCGAGACCTGCCCGGGGATGCCGACGCCGATCGTGTCGATGTCGCCGACGCCCTCGCGCTGCAGCGCCGTGACGGCCTGCACGATCGTGTCGGCGACGCCGTCGGGTCCCCACCCGGTCGCGAGGCGCACGCGTGCGACGATTCCGCCCGTGTCGGCGACGGCGACGGCATCCGTCTTCGTTCCGCCGACGTCGAGTCCCACTCTCATCGGCCGCCCTCCCCGTGGGAGGCGGCTCGCGCACCGCTGCGCATCAGCCCTTGACCGCCCCCGCCGACATGCCGGTGACGAGGTGGCGCTGGATGATGAGGAACAGCACGACGACCGGCAGGGAGAACAGCAGGGATGCCGCCATCTGGCCGCCGTAGTCGACGGGCTGGTTCGGGATGGCGAAGCCGGCGAGCCACACCGGGAGCGTGTACATCGTGGTGTCCTTCATGAACGTGAAGGCGAGGATGTACTCGTTCCAGGCGGTGATGAACCCGAAGATGCTCGTCGAGATGAGACCGGGGATCACGAGCGGGAACAGCACCCGCCACAGGATCGTCCAGGTGCCGGCGCCGTCCATCATCGCCGCCTCCTCGACCTCGACCGGGATCGAGATGAAGAACCCGCGCAGCGACCAGATCGAGAACGGCAGCACCGCGGCGATGTAGGCGAGGATCAGGCCGATGTACTTGTTGAGCAGCCCCAGGTCGTTGAAGATCAGGAACTGCGGGATGAGCAGGGCCGCGCCCGGCAGCATCTGCACCGCGAGGATCAGCACCATGATGGTGCGGCGTCCCTTGAAGCGGAACCGGCTCAGGGCCGCGGAGGCGAACAGCGCGATCAGCAGCGCGAAGATGATCGCCGCGAACACGACCACGACGCTGTTGCGCAGGTTCAGCAGGAAGTTCGTCTTCGTGACGGCGTTGACGAAGTTCTCCAGCGTCGGATGCAGCGGGAGGAACTGCGGCGTCGGCGTCATCACGTCGGCGCGCGGCTTGAACGAGGTGATCACCATCCAGTAGACGGGGAAGATCCACACCACGGAGAAGACGAGCGCGATGACGGTCGCGGCCACGCCCTTCCTCTTCCGGGACCGACGGCGGCGCACGGCGCGGTCTGCCGGTGCGGTGGTCATGACCTGGGTTTCGGTGACGGTGGCGCTCACAGGTCTTCTCCCGAGCGAAGCAGGCTCCGGATGTAGAAGCCGCTGATGATCATGAGCATGACCGTCGTGACGACGGCGATCGCCGCGCCACTGCCGATCTTGAAGCTGTTGAATGCCGTCAGATACGCCCAGATGCCGAGGGTCGCGGTGCCGTTGTCGGGCCCGCCCTGGGTGGTCAGCCAGATCTGGTTGAACACGTTGAAGTCCCAGATGATCGACAGCACCGTGATGAGCAGGATCGTGGGCTTCAGGGCGTTCAGGATGACGGAGAAGTAGATGCGCCATTCGCCGGCGCCGTCGATGCGGGCCGCCTCGATGAGCGAGCCGTCGACCTGGGTCTGCGCGGCGTACGTGGTGAGGGCGATGAACGGCACCGCCTGCCAGACCACGAGCATCCAGATGTTCAGCAGTGCGAGCCACTGGTTGTTCCACCAGGCGAGGTTCGTCTGGTCGCCGAAGATCTGCAGCTGCGTGATCATCCAGTTCACGACGCCGTAGCCGGGCTGGAACAGCCAGCCCCACACCTGCGCGGACGCCACGTTCGGCATCCCCCAGGCGAAGATGAGCACGATCGTCACGACGTACCGCATGGCGGTGCCGAGCTTGGTCATGAGGTGCGCCATGCCGACGCCGATGATGAGGCTGCCCAGCACCATGGCGGCGGTGAACAGCAGGGTGAGGATGGTCGACCGCCAGAACTGCGGATCGGTGAAGATCTTCGCGTACTGCGCGAAGCCGACGCCGTGGTACTCCCCGGTGAAGAGGGTGCGCTGGTCGTAGTCGGTGAACGACGTGTAGACGAGGAAGACGATGGGCGCCACGATGAGCGCGACGATCACGATACCCGCCGGCGACAAGAGCCACAGGGGGGCGAATCGCGACTGCTTGCTGAAGGGGCGAGGGGGCCGTGGCCGCCGCTGATCCCGGTTGCCCGGGGCGGCGGCCACTCCCTCACCTGCGACGATCGTCGCAGTGGAGGTACTCATGCTGTCTCTTCGTCAGAGGCGGTCGGTTACTGGTTGTTGAGCGCGGAGTTGACCGTGTCGTCCCACGACTTGGCCGCATCCGCCGGCGACTTGGCGCCCGACGCGACCGACTGGAAGAACTGCTTCATTCCGGGGTCCTCCAGCTGCGCCCAGCTGCCCGAGGCCGGGGTGGCCTTCGAGTTCTGCGCCGCCGTGAAGAACGCCGTCTGCAGCTCGGTCAGCGTGCCGCCGTCGACGGCCGCCTTCGAGCCCTCGACGCTGTCGGGGATCCAGCCGTCCTTGACGACGTTGTTCTTCTGGATGTCGGGGCTCGCGGCGATCTTCACCCAGACGCGCGCCAGGTCCTGGTTCTTGCTCTTGGCGGCGATGCCCCAGTCGGAGCCCGCGAGCATGACCGGCTGGTTCGAGCCGGAGACGCCCGGCATCGCGAACGTGCCGAGGTCGGCGTCGGTGATCTTCGGGTTCGCCTTCTGGATCGCGCCGATCTCCCAGTTGTTGCCGATGACCGCGCTGGCCTTGCCGTCGGCGAAGACCTGGTCCTGGTCGGGCTTGTCGGTGTTCAGCGTGCGGCTCGCGACCGACGAGTAGGTGTTCTGGAACGTCTTCCACTCGTTCAGGCCCGACTGGCCCTCGCTCGACGAGAAGCCCGCCGTCCACTTGCCGTCCTTCTGGGTGGCGATGTCGCCGCCGGCGTCCCAGATCCACTGCATGGCCGCGTACCAGTACTGGCCGGGCAGGTAGAACGCCGAGAAGTCGGCGCTGCTGTTCTTCGCCTTGACCTTGTCGAGGGCCGACTTCAGCTCGTCGTACGTGGTCGGAGCGGCGGTGACGCCGGCATCCTTCCACATCGTCTTGTTGTAGATGACGGTGCGCGTGGCGCCGAACGACGGCACCCCGTAGAGCTTGCCGTCGACCATCGCCGGGTCGGCGAGGCCGCCGAGCCAGGTCTGGCCCTGCGCGAGGTCGTCCTTGTACGCGGTGAGGTCGGCGAGACCGCCGCTGGCGGCGAACGTCGAGACCTGGGTGTTGCCGATGTCGACGACGTCCGGCGGGGTGTCGGTGGCGAGGGCCGTCGTGATCTTGGTCGCGATGTCCTTCCACTGCTGCGTCTCGACCTTGACCTTGGCGCCGGTCTGCGACTCGAACTCCTTGTTGATCGCCGCGATCGTGTCGTCCGACAGGTCACCGGTCATCGACCAGACCGTGAGGGTGCGGCCCGATCCGTCGACCTTGCCGATCTTGCCGTTGTCCGAGCCGCCGTCGCTGCCGCCGGTGCCGGAACCGCCGCTCGAGCACGCGCTGAGGGCGAGCGCGGCTGCGATGCCCGCGGCGCCGATCGCGACGATGCGTGATGTGCGCATGGTGTCTCTCCTTGTTGGTTCTTCTTGGTGTGGAAAGGCCGGGCGGCCCATCCGGGGGGAATGTGGGGGTCTAGGACACCCCGAGTTGTCCTGACAGGACCATGACCGCGGCACCGCGCAGGACGATGTCCTGGCCCTGCTCGGTCATGCGCACCCGGATGCCTTCGTGCACCTTGGCGAGGGTCCGGGTTCGCAGCGTCTCGGCGGTGGCCGCCGAGAGCGGCCCGTCGAGGAGTTCAGGGGGGCCGGAGAGGACGACCTCCGACAGGTCGAGCGCGCCGACCACGGGGGCCAGAGCGATGCCGAGGCGCTCTCCCGCATCCCGCAGCACGCCCTGCCGGGCGGCGTCGTCGGATGCGTCGGCCAGCCGCGCCGTGAGGGAGGGCGCCGAGATCCAGGCCTCGAGGCATCCCACCTTGCCGCACGAGCAGAGCGGTCCGCCGTCGGTCGCGACCGTGACGTGCCCGATCTCACCGGCTGCGAAGCGGCTGCCGACCATGGGCCGGCCGCCGGAGAGCAGGCCGGAGCCGACACCGCGGCCCACCTTGACGAGCATGACGTCGTCGCCGGCGCCGCCGAACGTGTACTCGGCGAGGACCGCCGCGTTCGCGTCGTTCGCCACGACGACGGGCAGGTCGAGCTCGGCGCGCAGCGCGCCCTCGAGATCGAAGCCGGCGAGGCCGAGGTTCGGGGCCGTGAGCACGACGCCCGCGTCGTCGACGACACCCGGAGAGCCGACGCCGACGCCGAGCACGGGGGCGTGCGAGTCGGCGACGAGCTCGCGCGCGAACGCGAGGATGGTCGCGACGACGTCGCCGGTCGCGCCGGGATGCGCGATCTCGCGGCGCACGACGATCGTGCCGTCGAGGGTGAGGATGCCGCCGACGAACGACGTCGGACCGGACAGGTCGATCGCCACGATCCGGTGGCCGTTGTGGTCGAGGTCGACGAGCATCGCCGGCTTGCCGGGCCGCGACACCTCGCGGACGCCCTTCTCGGCGACCAGGCCGTCGGCGATGAGCTCCGCGACGAGGTCGGAGATGGTGACGCGTGTGAGGCCCGTCTCACGCGACAAGTCGGCCCGGCTCATCGCGCCGCGGTGGAAAAGCGTCTGCAGGACGAGCGAGCGGTTGTGCGCGCGGGCGTGCTCGGGCAGCACCTTCGCCCCGTGCCGCGGGTGTCGCGAGGTCGCGAGCGCAGACGGTGACGAGTGAGCGGGCGCCGATTCGGGAGAGGAAGGGCCGCGCCGCGCTTCCAGGGCTGACATATTTGTTAGTGAACCTTACGAACAGATTCCGCGCAAGCCTGCCGCCTGGTTTGCTCAGCGAGTTTACAAAAACGTTATCCAGCGCGTTCCGCGTATTCCCGCCAGATCCGGCGAGGGGCCTGCTCGGAGCCGCCCGATCCCCTTCCGGCTCGGCTCGCCCGGTCGGCTACCATAAGGCGCTAGGGGAACACAAACGGGGGTGGACCGTGGCCGATGAACCGCGGGAGTCAGAAGGGCAGTCCGGCGACGTCACGTACGCATGGGCGCCGACGGCCGAGCCGCGCCGCAAGCGCCACCTCGGACTGTGGATCGGCACGCCCACGGCCATCGCCCTCGTCGGCGTCGTCGCGGCATCGCTCGTCCTGATCGCGCCCGGCACCGCCGTCGCCGGGGTGCAGGTCGGCGGCATGACGGCGGGCGCCGCCGCAGCCGCGATCCAGGAGCATCTCGACAACACCACGATCACCCTGACGGGCGACGGCGTCGACGCGACCCTCACCGGCGCGCAGCTGGGTGCGACCGTCGACGCGAAGACGCTCGCCGACACGGCGTACGGCGAACACCCGATGTGGAACATCGGCGCGTGGAACTCCGGCGCGCTCCACGCTCCCGTCGAGCTCGACGCGGCGAAGGCGACCGAAGCGCTCCGCGACGTCGCCCCCGACATGTTCGCCGACGCCACCGACGCGACCGTGCGCTTCGACGAGACATCCGCGAAGTACGTCACGACCGCAGCCGCCGACGGCGTGACGGCCGACCTGAAGACGGTGACCGACGCGCTGCAGACAGCGTTCACGGAGGGGTCGGCCACGGTCTCGACCGACGCCACCGTCGCGGCGAAGCCGGCGATCCCGACGAGCGCGGCGAAGGCGACCGCCGACAAGCTCAACGCGATGCTGTCGAAGATCGGCTTCTATGTCGGCGACGAGCGGACGGTTCCCGTCTCGCGCAGCGTCGCCGCGTCCTGGCTCACCGTCGCTCCGGGCGAGGACGGCCTGACCGTCACCGCCGATCAGGCAGCCATCCAGAAGACGGTCGACGGGCTGGCGAAGAAGGTCGACCGCAAGCCGCAGAACGGCACGTCGATCACCGACACGCAGGGCAAGGTACTGCGCGTGGAGACCGAGACGCTCGACGGCCGGACGCTCGGCGACACGGCCGGGATCGCTGCGGCGTTCGCCGCGCAGCTCGAGAAGGGCGACGGCGTCTACGAGCTCACCGTCGACAGCACCCCCGGGAAGATGACGAAGGTCTCGCGCAGCGCGGTGGTCGACCTGAGCGAGCAGCGGGCGTACTTCTATCAGAACGGCAAGCTCTGGAACAGCTACCTGGTCTCCACCGGCGATGCCAAGCACGCGACGCCCACCGGGTACTTCCGCGTGTTCGCGCACGTCGGCATGCAGGACATGGGCTGCTATCCCGGTGCCGAGTACTGCACGAAGAACGTCCCCTGGGTGACGTACTTCGCGCCGAACATCGGGTTCCACGGCACCTACTGGCACAGCAACTTCGGCCACGTCATGAGCCACGGATGCGTCAACATGCCGATCGACATCGCCCGGACCGTGTACAACTGGTCGCCGGAGGGCATGGAAGTCACCGTCCGCCGCTGACCCGCTCCCGGTTCGCCGAGTTGCCCCTCGGTTCGCCGAGTTGCCCCGCCGTTCGCTGAGTTGCCCCGCCGTTCGCCGAGCTGCCCCGCCGTTCGCCGAAGCTCGTGCGCGCACCGGCCCACGGCGCCACAGCGTGAGAGGGCGGATGCCGCAGCATCCGCCCTCTCACATGGTCGCGCCGTCGATCAGCTGAGGCCGTCGATGATCCCGTTCAGCGTGGCCGAGGGCCGCATGACCTTCGCCACGAGCTCCCCGTCGGGGCGGTAGTAGCCGCCGATCTCGACCGGCTGCCCCTGCACGGCGAGCAGCTCGTCGACGATCTTCTGCTCGTTCGCGGTGAGCGCCTCGGCGACCGGGGCGAACGCCGCCGCGAGCTCCGGGTCGGCCGTCTGCTTCGCGAGCTCCTGCGCCCAGTACATCGCGAGGTAGAAGTGGCTGCCGCGGTTGTCGATCGTGCCGAGCTTGCGCCCCGGCGACTTGTCGTTCTCGAGGAACGTGCCGGTCGCGGCATCCAGCGTGTCGGCCAGCACCTGCGCCTTCGCGTTGCCCGTGACGTCCGCGTAGTGCTCGAACGACGCCGCGAGCGCGAAGAACTCGCCGAGCGAGTCCCAGCGCAGGTAGTCCTCCGCCAGCAGCTGCTGCACGTGCTTCGGAGCGGATCCGCCGGCGCCGGTCTCGAACAGTCCGCCGCCCGCGAGCAGCGGCACGATCGACAGCATCTTGGCGCTCGTGCCGACCTCGAGGATCGGGAACAGGTCGGTGAGGTAGTCGCGCAGCACGTTGCCGGTGACCGAGATCGTGTCGAGCCCCTGGCGCATGCGGGCCAGCGAGTACCGGGCGGCCTCCGCCGGCGGCAGGATCGTCGTGGTCACACCCGCGGTGTCGAGCTTGCCGAGGTACGTCGCGACCTTCGCGATGAGCTGCGCGTCATGCGCCCGGTTCGCGTCGAGCCAGAACACGGCCGGGTCGCCGGTGGCGCGGGCGCGCGTGACGGCGAGCTTCACCCAGTCGCGGATCGGGATGTCCTTCGTCTGGGTCGCCCGCCAGATGTCGCCGGGCTCGACGGTGTGCTCCATGAGCACCTCGCCCTCGCCGTCGACGACCTGCACGCGGCCGGCCGCGGCGATCTCGAACGTCTTGTCGTGGCTGCCGTACTCCTCGGCAGCCTGCGCCATGAGCCCGACGTTCGGCACGGTGCCGATCGTGGCGGGGTCGAGCGGCCCGTTCGCGATCACGTCGTCGATCGTCGCCTGGTAGACGCCGGCGTAGGACGAGTCGGGGATGACGGCGAGCGTGTCGTCCTCTCCGCCGTCGGCGCCCCACAGCTTTCCGCCGTTGCGGATCAGGGCCGGCATCGAGGCGTCGACGATCACGTCGCTCGGCACGTGCAGGTTCGTGATGCCCTTGTCGCTGTTCACGTACGAGAGCCGGGGGCCGCGTTCCAGGTCGGCCGCGATCGCCGAGGCGATCGCGGCGCCGTCGTCGACCTTGTCGAGGCCGGCGAGGATCGACCCGAGTCCGTTGTTGGGGCTGAGGCCGGCCTTCGCGAGCTCGGCGCCGTACCGGTCGAACACGTCGGAGAAGTACGCCTTCACGACGTGACCGAAGATGATCGGGTCGCTGACCTTCATCATCGTGGCCTTGAGGTGCACCGAGTAGAGCAGGCCCTCGTCCTCGGCCTCGGCGAGCGTCTCAGCGAGGAACGCGTCGAGCGCCTTCGCGGAGAGGAACGTGGCGTCGACGACCTCGCCGGTGAGGACCTTCATGCCCTCCTTCAACGTGGTCTCGGTCCCGTCCTCAGCGATGTGGCGGATCGTCAGCACATCGTCGTTCGGGATGACCACTGACTTCTCGTTGGAGCGGAAGTCGTCGTGGCCCATCGTCGCGACGCGAGTCTTCGATCCCGCCGCGAACGGCTTGTTGGTGTGCGGGTGCTTGCGGGCGTAGCTCTTCACCGACAGCGGCGCACGACGGTCGCTGTTCCCCTGGCGCAGCACGGGGTTCACGGCCGATCCCTTGATGCGGTCGTATCGGGCGCGGATGTCCTTCTCCTCGACGGTGGTCGGCTCGTCGGGGTAGTCGGGGATGTCGTAGCCCTTGTCCTGCAGCTCTGCGATCGCGGCCTTCAGCTGCGGGATCGACGCCGAGATGTTCGGGAGCTTGATGATGTTCGCCTCGGGCAGCGTCGCGAGTCCGCCGAGCTCGGCGAGCGCGTCGCCGACCTGCTGCTCCGGCGTGAGGTTCTGCGGGAATGCCGCGAGGATGCGTCCGGCGAGCGAGATGTCGCGCGTCGTGACGTCCACACCGGCGGTGCCGGCGACGGCCTGGACGATCGGCAGGAAGGATGCCGTGGCCAGCGCGGGCGCCTCGTCGGTGTACGTGTAGATGATGGTGGAGTCGGTCACCGCTCGCCTCTTCGTTCTGTCGCCAAGTGGGTTCGGTCCAGCTTATCGCGACCCCGAAAATATCTTGATATCGAGATATCTCCGGTCGTTCGCGGTGCGACGCCGGGCGTCATGGTGGGATGCGTCGGCATGTGCTCGCGTCGGAAATGTGGCTACTCTGGCGTTATGGGTGACCTGCGACTGGTGGAACTGTCGGCGTCGACGATCGTGGCGGTGAACAACTTCTCGCTCAAGCCGGGCCAGGAGGAGTTCCTCTCCCCCGTCAGCTACGGCATCGCCGCGACCGTCGTGAACCCGCAGACATCGTGGCAGCGCGTCGTGGTCGATGACGAGGAGGTCGTCGGCTTCATCAGCGCGAACTTCGACGAGGACTTCCCCGAGGAGCACTTCCGCTCGGTGCTCTGGCGCATCAACGTGGACGCCGATGAGCAGGGCCGCGGCGTCGGCCGGTTCGCCGTGTCGGGGCTGCTCGACGAGGCCCGCACACGCGGCATGGACCACGTGAACGTCATCTACGAGGCCGGCAGCGGCGGTCCCGCCAAGTTCTTCGAGCGGGTGGGCTTCACCCCCGTCGGCGAGACGGAGTACGGCGAGGTCATCGCCGAGATCGCCGTCTGACGCATCCCGGCTCGCCGTCCGCCCATCCCGCACCGGCCCCTGTGCCCCTCCCGCGCGTGCGGTGAGGGGCACAGCGCGCCGGTCAGACGAGCGACTCCCGCCACGCGGCGTGGAGCTGGGCGAACTTGCCGTCGCCGCCGATCAGCGCCTCGGGCGCGTCGTCCTCGATGATCCGGCCGTGCTCCATCACGAGCACCCGATCGGCGATCGAGACCGTCGACAGGCGGTGCGCGATGATGATCGCCGTGCGGTCGGCCAGCAGCGTCTGCAGCGCCTCCTGCACCTGGCGCTCGCTCGGGATGTCGAGCGACGCGGTCGCCTCGTCGAGGATCAGCACGGCGGGATCCGCGAGGAACGCGCGCGCGAACGAGATCAGCTGCCGCTGGCCCGCCGAGACGCGCCCGCCCCGCTTGTTCACATCGGTGTTGTACCCGTCGGGAAGGTGCTCGATGAACGCATCCGCCCCCACCGCCCGTGCCGCCGCACGGATCTCGTCGAGGGATGCGTCGGGTTTGCCGAGTGCGATGTTGTCGGCCACCGTCCCGCTGAACAGGTACGCCTCCTGCGTGACCATGACGATCGCGCGCCGCAGGTCCTTCGGGTGCAGCTCGCGCAGGTCGACACCGTCGAGCCGCACGGCGCCGCGCGTCGGGTCGTAGAAGCGCGACACGAGCTTCGCGAGCGTCGACTTGCCGGCGCCGGTCGTGCCCACCAGCGCGATCGTCTGCCCGGCCGGGATGTCGAGCGAGAAGTCGGGAAGGACGGTCTTGCCCGACCCGTAGGCGAACTGCACGTCGTCGAAGCGGATGCCGCCGCGTGCCTCCCAGAGGTCGACGGGCTTGTCGGGGTCGGGAACGCTCGGCTCCTCCTCGAGCACGCCCGACACCTTCTCGAGCGCCGCCGTGGCCGACTGGTACGAGTTCAGGAACATCGCGACCTCCTCCAGCGGGCTGAAGAAGTTACGGATGTACAGCACCGCCGCGAGCAGCGAGCCGATCAGCAGTGAGCCGTCGACGACGCGGAAGGCGCCCCACAGCAGCACGATCGCCATCGTGACGTTCGCGAGCAGAATGAGGCCCGGGTCGAAGATGCCGTAGAGCTTCACGAGCTTGAGGTTGACGTTGCGGTAGTTCCAGGCGATCTCGCCGAACTCGCCGTCGTTGCGCTTCTCCTTCCGGAACGCCTTCACGGCGCGCACGCCGGTCATCGTCTCGACGAACTGCACGATGAGCTTGGCCGACACGACCCGCGACTCGCGGAAGCCCTTCTGCGACTGCAGGTAGAACCAGCGCATGAAGAACGCGAGGGGGATGCCCATCGCGATGAGCACGAGACCGCTGCGCCAGTCGAGCACGAGCAGCATCACGAGGGTGAAGACGCCGTACAGGGCGCCCGACACCAGCTCGTTCAGGCCGCCGTCGAGCAGCTCGCGGATCGACTCGAGGTCGCTCGTCTGGCGGGAGATGATGCGGCCCGACGTGTACGTCTCGTGGAACTCCAGGCTCAGCCGCTGGGTGTGGCGGAAGATCCGCGTGCGCAGATCGAGCAGGATCGCCTGGGTGATCTTCGCCGAGAGCACGACGAACCAGCCCATCAGGAGCGCGCCGATCCCGCCGGTGAGCACGTACACGATCGAGATCATGAACGCCGGCATCCAGTCGGCGGCCTCGATGGCGCGCGGCAGCGCCGTGTTGATGCCGAACGCGATGAGGGTCGGCCCGATCACGCGCAGCGCGGTCGAGACGACGACCACGATCGCGCCGAGGACGGCGAGCGGGACCATCGGCTTGACGAGCGACCCGAGCAGCCTCACGGAGCGGCGCCGGATGGCCCGGCTCTCGGCCTTCGTGTAGTCGTTCCGGTCTTCACCCTGGGTTCCGACGACGGTGCTCACAGGTTCACCTCCATCTCTCGTTGCCGCAGATCGTCGGCCTCGAAGCTCGAGATCACGTAGCGGTAGTGCTCACTCGTGCGCAGCAGTTCGGCGTGCGTCCCGACCGCGGTGACGCGGCCGTCCTCCAGCACCGCGACCCGGTCGGCGAGCGACACGGTCGACGGGCGGTGCGCGACGATGAGCGCGGTGGTCGTGGCGAGCACGCGACGCAGAGCCGCCTCGACGAGCGCCTCGGTGTCGACGTCGAGCGCCGACAGCGGGTCGTCGAGCACGAGCACCGCCGGCTTCGCCGCCACGGCGCGGGCGAGCGCGAGCCGCTGGCGCTGGCCGCCCGACAGGCTGAGCCCCTCCTCGCCGACGGTCGTGTCGACGCCCTCGGGCAGCTCGTACGCGAAGTGCGCCTGGGCGATCTCCAGCGCCTCGTCGAGCACCGCCTGCGCCTCCGGACTGTGCAGGTCGAGGTCGTCGCGGCCGAGCAGCACGTTCTCGCGGACGGATGCCGAGAACAGCGTCGCGTCCTCGAAGGCCATCGAGATGTGACGGCGCAGCTCTTCGAGCCGCAGGTCGCGCACGTCGACGCCGTCGAGCTCGACGGATCCGCCGGTCACGTCGTACAGCCGCGCCGGGAGCGTGGTGAGCGTGGTCTTGCCCGAGCCGGTGAGGCCCACGAGCGCCATCGTCTCCCCCGGCTCCAGCACGAGGTCGATCCCGTCGAGCAGGTCGCGCTCGCCGGCCGCGGCATCCTGATACCGGAACCGGGCGCCCCGGAACGCCAGCTCTCCCCGTGGCGACGGGATCGTGGTCGGATTCTCCGGGTCGACGATCGTGTTCTGCTCCTCGAGCACCTCGAAGATGCGGTCGCTCGCGGTGCGCGCGTCGACCACGAACGAGTAGAGGAAGCCGAGCGACTCGAGCGGCCAGCGCAGGGCCGTCGCCATCGCGAAGAACGCGAAAAGCTCGCCGACGGTGAGCTGACCGGCGCTCGCGAGCCAGATGCCGATGAGCAGGCACGCGGCGAACGCGACGACGGGCACGCCGTCGAGCCAGAACCACAGCAGGCCGACCTCGCGGGCCTTCTGCAGCTCGGTCGAGCGCAGGCTGTCGGCCTGGCGGCGGAACTTCGCGAGCGCGTGCTTGCCGCGTCCGAACGCCTTGAGCACGCGGATGCCGTGCACCGACTCCTCCACCGCGGTGGCGAGGTCGCCGGCCTGGTCCTGGCTCTGCCGCGCGAGCACGCCGTAGTTGCGCTCGAAGCGGTAGCCGAAGACCCACAGCGGGATCGAGATGACGATGAACGCGGTCCCGAGCGCCCAGTGCCAGCGGAACAGCAGCACCGTGCCGATGACGATCGTGAGGGCGTTCACGATGAGCAGCAGGAGGCCGAACACGAGCCAGCGGCGGATGATGTTGATGTCCTGCATCATGCGGCTGAGCAGCTGCCCGGACTGCCAGCGGTCGTGGAATGCGACCGGGAGCCGCTGCAGCCGCTGGTAGAACGTCTGACGGATCTCGTACTCGATCTTGGTGCCCGGCTCGAGCACGAAGACGCGCCGCAGGAAGACGAACAGCGCTTCGAGGACGCCGAGCGCGAGCACGCCGATGCAGGCCCAGAGGATGAGCGTGACGTTGCGGTCGGCGATCGGGCCGTCGACGACGCCCTGGAGCACGAGCGGGATGACGAGCGACATGATCGCGGCGCCGAGGGCGGCACCGAACCCGCCGATCATCCGCGGCATCGCGGGTTTGACGAAGGGATAGAGCCGGGCGAGCGCTCGCGGCGTGGAGAGGCGCTCGGCGGAGGGGCGCTGAGGTGACGACGTGGAGGTCATGATCCTTGGGGGCGTGAGGTGACAGATGTGGCCCGGAAATGGGGCAGCGGAAGCAGCGGCAGCGGATGCCGGGAGGTGACGCGGGGCCGTCGAGCGGAGTCGACGGCGGCGGAGGCGGAGGCCGAGCGGCCTATCCCTCGGCGGGGATCCCGGCCGCGACGAGGCGGAGGACGACCGGCTTGACGTCGTTGACGGCCTGGTACATGGCTTCCTCCTTGGAACGCGGGACGGGGCTTCGCGTGCAGCACGCGACAGCCCTTCAGCCTATGCCTGAACGTTCCCTGGGTGCAAGCACCAATTCACCCGCCGGGGTGGCGTCGCCCTTCCCTGTGCCCTCTCGTGCGGCGAAGTCGTACGATTTCGGCGAGCGCACATCAGACTGCGCTCGGGATGATGTGCACTCGCCGGTTTGATGTGCAGTGGCGGTGGGCGGCCGGATCGGGCCGCGAGGTCAGGCCGCCTCGCGGGCGAGCAGGCGCCGCTTCACATCGGTGCCCCAGGCGAAGCCGCCGAGCGATCCGTCGCCGCGCAGCACGCGGTGGCACGGAACGAACAGGGCCACGGCGTTGCGCGCGCAGATCGACGCGGCGGCGCGCACGGCGCTCGGTCGGCCAAGTTCCGCCGCGAACTCGGCGTACGCCAGCGGCTGCCCCGGACGGATCGCACGCAGCGCGCGCCATCCGTCCTGCTGCAGCGCCGTCCCGATCTGCCGCACCTCCACGGACCGGATCGCCGTGACGTCGCCGTCGTAGTACGCACGGACGGCGGCCGCCGCATCCGTCTGCCCGACGGCGGCGTCGGTCGGTCGCAGCGAGGCGTGGATGCGGCCGAGCACGGCACCGGCGTCGGCGCTCCAGCCGGACGCGAGCACGCGCCCCGCCTCGTCGGCGACGAGCGTGAACGCGCCGTCGGGGGTGTCGATGGTCTGGATCGTGGCGGTCATGAGATCTCCTCGGTGGGGGCGGGGCGGGATACTTCGGTGCGGGATGCGTCCGAACGGGACGCGTCGCGGAGGGATGCGTCCGGCCGGGACGCGTCGCGGAGGGATGCGCCGGGTCGGGATGCGTCGGGGTGGGATACCGCGCCAACCGGCGCGACGCGAGTGGAAGCGTCGGGGCGGGATGCGTCGGGGCGGGTCGCCGCGCGAACCGGCGCGACGGGAGCGGATGCGGCCCGCCAGAAGTGCGCCGTGAGGTAACTGCGCCAGGGCGCTGCGCGGGTGGCCCATTCGGTGAGCGGCTTGGCGTCGCCGGGCAGCCCCAGTCGGGCGGCGCCGGCGCGCGCCGCGACGTCGCCCGGGAGGAACACGTCGGGATCGCCGGTGATGCGCATGCGCACGTAGTCGGCAGTCCATGGACCGATGCCCGGCAGTGCGAGCAGCGCCGCTCGCTGCTCGGCCGGGTCGTCACCGGCGCTGAGCTCGAGCGTGCCGTCGGCGAGTGCTGCGGCGGCTCCGGTGATCGCCCGGATGCGGGCGCCGGGACCGCGCAGGACCTCCGCGCCGTGCTCGGCGATCGCCGCCATGGTGGGGAACAGCAGCGCGCCGTCGGCGGTCCGCTCCCCCAGCGCCTCCGTCAGGCGGGTGAGCGCGGTGCGGGCGGCGGCGACCGAGATCTGCTGCCCGATCATGGCGCGCACGAGCATCTCGCCCGGGTCTGCCGACCCGGGCACTCGGATTCCTGGGGTCGCGGCGACGGCCGGCACGAGCGCCGGATGCCGCGCGAGCGCCGCATCGATCCCGATCGGATCAGCGTCGAGGTCGAAGAGCCGGCGTGCGCGGCTGAGCACGCCGGGCAGGTCCCCGAGGTGCGACAACCGGGCGTCGAGGCGCAGCACGTCACCGTCGGCGTGGATGCGCATCCACGCGGTGCCGTGCGGGAGCGCCAGCGTGCGAGCATACGAGTCGGCCGACGCATCCTCCATACCGTCCACGGCGCGAGCGGCCATCCAGGCGAACAGTCCGGGCAGATCGATCGGCGTGCGGTGCGCCAGGACGAGCCGCACGAGCCCCGTCTCGGCCGACACCGGCACCGTGTGGCGTCGCGCACGCAGCTGCAGCGGCGTCATCGAGAACACGTCGCGCAACGTGTCGTTGAACTGGCGGACGCTGGCGAATCCGGCCGAGAAGGCGACGTCGGCCGCTGGCAGATCCGTTCCGACCAGCAGCATGCGGGCGGTGTGGGCGCGATGCGCGCGGGCCAGCGCGAGCGGACCCGCACCGAGCTCGGCGGTGAGGATGCGGTTCAGCTGGCGCGAGGAGTAGCCGAGACGACGCGCCAGACCCGACACCCCCTCCCGCTCGATGATGCCGTCCTGGATGAGACGCATCGCGCGACCTGCGGCATCCGTCCGCAGATTCCAGTCCGGCGAGCCGGGCGCCGCGTCGGGGAGGCACCGCTTGCATGCCCGGTAACCCGCCTCGTGCGCCGCGGCCGCCGTCGGGTAGAAGGTGACGTTCGCAGGCTTCGGCGTGCGCGCGGGACAGCTCGGCCGGCAGTAGATGCCAGTCGACCGGACGGCGGTGATGAACTGTCCGTCGAACCGGGCATCGCGCGCGTCGATCGCCCGACACCGTTCGTCGAAGGTCATCGCGGGGAAGCTCATGTCCCCAGCCTGACACGTCCCGCCTCCCCGGTCTCGCGGAAATCGGACATCGCCGTGCTCGGCGCCCGGACCGTCGAGATCGTACGATTCCGGCGAATGCACATCGGTCTGCGCGCGGGATGATGTGCGTTCGCGGGTTTGATGCTCAGTGGCGATGGGGCCGATGCGGCATCGAGAGAGGCCCGGAGACACGGGCGCGGCGGAATGCCGGGGAGCGGACCGGACACCACGGGACTGTCGCCCGGGCCAGGCGGAGGCCTAGCGTGAGGGGATGGACACGTACGACCTGATCGTGATCGGAGCCGGACCGGTGGGCGAGAACGTCGCCGACCGTGCAGTGCAGGGCGGGCTGTCGGCGGTGATCGTCGAGAGCGAACTCGTCGGCGGCGAGTGCTCGTACTGGGCCTGCATGCCGTCGAAGGGCCTGCTGCGGCCGGCGTCCGCCCTCCGCGCCGCCCGCGACGTCGACGGCGCGCGCCAGGCGGTGACCGGGCCAGTCGATCCCGCCGGCGTGTTCCGACGCCGGGATGCGTTGACCCACGACTGGGACGACGAGGGCCAGGTCGAGTGGCTCGACGGCGCCGGCATCGACCTCGTGCGCGGGCACGGCCGCCTCGCCGGCGAGCGCGAGGTGGTGGTCACGACCGCCGACGGAGCGACCCGCACGCTGCACGCCCGGCACGCCGTCGCGGTCTGCACGGGGACGACGGCGACGATCCCGGACATCCCGGGGCTGCGGGATGCCCGTCCGTGGACGAGCCGCGAGGCCACCTCGGCGCACGAGGTCCCGGCTTCGCTCGCGATCATCGGGGGCGGCGTCGTCGCCTGCGAGATGGCGACGGCGTACGCGGGCCTCGGCAGCCGCGTGACCATGATCGTGCGGTCGGGGCTGCTCGGCCGTGTGGAACCGTTCGCTCAGGATGCCGTCCGCACCGCTCTGAGCGGCGGCGGAGTCGACATCCGTTCCGGTGAGGCGACGGCCGTGCGCCGGGATGCCGACGGCGTGCACCTCTCCCTCGACGACGGCACGACCGTGGACGCATCCGAGGTGCTCGTCGCGACGGGACGGACGCCCCGCACCGCCGACGTCGGACTCGATGCCGTCGGCCTGGCGCCGGGCGCATCGATCGAGGTCGACGACACGATGCGGGTGCCGGGCAGCGAGTGGCTGTACGCCGTCGGCGACGTGAACGGCCGGGCGCTGCTGACGCACGAGGGGAAGTACCAGGCGCGCGCCGCCGGCGATGTCATCGCCGCGCGTGCCCAGGGCGCGCCGGTGGACGACGCCCCCTGGGGCCGACACGTCGCGACGGCCGATCACGACGCGGTGCCGCAGGTGACGTTCACCGATCCGGAGGTCGCATCGGTCGGGCTCACGGAGGCTGCGGCGCGCGACGCGGGTCGACGCATCCGGGTCCTCGACATCGACCTCGCGAACATCGCCGGCGCCGCGACATATGCCGACGACTACACCGGGCAGGCGCGTGCCGTGGTCGACGAGGACCGCGGCGTGATCGTGGGAGCGACGTTCGTCGGGGCCGATGTCGCCGAGACGCTGCAGGCGGCGACGATCGCCGTCGTCGGCGAGGTCCCGCTGAAGCGGCTGTGGCACGCCGTGCCGGCGTACCCGACAATCAGCGAGGTGTGGCTGCGCTGGCTCGAGGCCTACGGTCGCGACAGCGCCTGATCCGCCCGGCGCGTCCTGCCCGTGCCACGCCGCCCTGTCGCGCGGAGCATCCCGTCCCTCCCGTCGATTTCACATGCAGCTACCGGCTGAACATCGGACCCGCGACTGCACATGAACCTGCGCGCAGACTCATGTGCATTCGGCGAAATCGTACGACCTCGCCGCATCGGGCCGCGGCGACGGCACCGGGCGCCGGAGAGCCCGGCGGGCCTCGACCCTCAGGCCCCGGACGTCAGGCGGCGGGGAGCCAGGTCAGGGTGGAGACGCACAGGTCGAACAGGGCGCGCATCTGCACCATCGGCTCGTCGTCGGCGGGCGCGTCGGGCGGACGCACGATCACGAGCGTGAGCTGCAGCGCACGACGCCGCCCGCTGCCGGGGATCGGCGTGAGGTACAGCACCGTCGTCACGATGCCGGTGTCGCCGTCGAGCGACTGCGTCGTCTCGCGCTCCGCGCGGAGGAAGCGCTTGTCGCCGAGCAGCGGCGTCGCGCCCTCACGCGCCACGGCTCCCCGCACGAGGTCGTCGAGGCTCCGCCCCGGCTCCGCGCGCAGCACGGTCGCGGTCAGCGACGCCGGCAGCGGCAGCGCCTCGGCTGCTACGGGCAGGAACATCGCGACCGTGTCGGCGCCCGCCATCTGCGTGAACGCGTCGTCGAGCAGCTGACGCATCCGTCCGTACAGATCCGGCCGGTGCACCTCCATGAGCCGCGTGCGCATCGCCGCGGTCATCCGGTCCTTCTCCTCGGCAGTCGTGTCGCGACGCTCCCACCCGGGCGGAAGCGCGAGCGTGAAGTCGGGATCGGACGCGACGCCGAGCTCCCGGCGCAGGCTCACACGTGTCGGCTCGGACGGGTTCGCATCTGTCACGTCAGTCTCCGCGGATCGGGTCGAGGGTGTACAGCGTTCCCAGGTCGGCCGCGAGCGCCCGCTGGAGCGTGGCGTCGTCGATCAGGCCGCGCGTGGAGAGGATCCGCAGCGCATCGTCGCGATCCTCGCGCAACGCCCGACGCTCTCCCGCAGGCAGCTCCTGCACGAGGACGAGCGAGCGCTCCCGGTCGGAGACGGTGGGGACGGATGCCTCGGCCTGCGCCGCCGGCTCGGCAGGGCGCACCCGCACGCGGAGCAGGATGCCGATGGCGAGCGCCGCACCGAGCACGAGCGTGATCCACACGGGGATGAGCCAGCCGCCCGCCGCCACGCCGTCGCGTGCGGAGACATTGGGCACGCCCAGCCCGGCGAACCCGGCCAGCACCGCCGCGATGATCGCGACGCCGAGCATGCCCGGCGACCATCGCGCACCGCCGCGCAGCCAGGCGATCCACAGTGCCAGCTGACCGAGCGCCGCGATCGCGAAGCAGATGCCGGCGATCGGCACCGCGATCCGGGCATCGATCGGGCCGCCGGTGGTGAAGATCCCGATGTTGCCCACGTAGGTGAACCCGGGCCCTGCGGCGTACACCGCGACCCCGACGAACGGCGCGAGCAGCACGATAGTCCCGATCACGCCGACCAGCCAGTTCTTCGCGGTGCGGGCGGGGGTCCGCCGGTGCTCAGCGGCGAAGCGCGCCATGGCGGCGCCGTCGGAGCCGAAGGTCGCGACGATGTCGGGATGCGCCTGGAACGCGAATCCCTCGAGGCGCGCAAGGCGCGGCACATTCGCCAGAGAGTGCTCCTGCGCCCAGGTGCGCGCATCGGGGTACGGGGTGCTCATGTCGTGGTCAGGCTATCAATCCCGCTGCCCGGGTCCACGTCGGCACCGCTGCCCGCGTGCACGTCGGAACCGCTGCCGGCGTCCACGTCGGCGCCGCTGCCGGCGTCCACGTCGTCCTCACCATCGGCCCACACCTCGACCCAGCTGTCGGCGGGGTCGGCCTCGAGGAGGCCCGGCGTGTCGGCGCGGAAGAGCGTGCCGTCGGCGCCCGTCAGCTGCAGCGACTGCACGAACGCCTGCAGCTGCAGCATGAGGATGGCCAGCAGCTCGGGAAGCGTGGGCTCCACGACGACCGAGACGGCGCGGCGCGCGTCGGCGAACACGAACTGGGTGCCGAGCGCCTGGACCTCGCCGATCTGCTCGACGATCGGCAGCTGCACACCCGGGCCGAGTCCCTCGGCATCGCAGAGGATGCCGTCGCCCGGCTGCGGCATCCGGGTGTCCTCGGGGAACGTCCCGACCGCGACATGGACGAAGAGGCAGACCGGCCCGTCGGTGGGCCAGACCTGGAACGCCAGCGCGTCCTCCTCGCGACGGTGATCGAGCGCGGCCTGCAGCAGCGCCGGCACGAGCTTGTCGTGCACCGGCTCCCACCGGTCACCCCACGTCGCACGCAGCTCGGCACCGCGGGCGGCGACCCACTCCTGGCGCTCCGCGGGATCGGCGGCCGCCGGGATCGCGAGCCAGCCCGGCAGCGAGGTGGTGGCGGTCAGCACGCCATCGGATGCCTCGGCCTCCGCGCCGAGGGGATCTCCCTCGACGCCGATGGAGTCGACCGTCACAGGAACGCCCCGACCCACGGCATGTTCGAGCCCGGCGACTTGTCACCGTTGCCGGTCCACTGGGCGATGTTGTTGACCATCTTCCACGGGCCCGACAGCATGCCGTGGGCGAACTCCCACCCCGCGGCGAGCGTCGTCGACCGGCAGTAGCCGTTCGCCGCCCCGGTCATCGCGGTGATGGTGTCCTCCATCCCCGACACGCTCTTGCCGAACATGAGCCGCATCATCACGTCGCCGACGCCGTTCGGGTTGTTCATCGTGAACAGTCCGCGGCTCATGGCCGAGAATCCGCGCCAGCCACCGCCGGCGAGTCCGCCCACGAGGCTCAGGGAGCGGCCCTGGCTGATCGCCGCCGACCAGCTCGACGGCTTGAACGCGGTGGCCATCTCGCCGAGGAACGCGAGGCGCCCGGCACTGCCCTGGAAGAGCTTGCCGAGGCTGCCGATGGGGATGACGCCGATCACCGCGAAGATCAGCTGGGTGAGCCCGGTGTCGCCGCGGATGTACTGGTAAGCGGTCAGCGCAAGCGTGAGCACGCCGACGACGGCGCCGATGAGCGCGACGATCGGGCCGCCGATGATGATCGCGGCGATCGCGATGATGATGCCGACGACCTGGAGCACCTTCAGCACTCCGCCGACGAATCCGTCGACGTTGTCCCAGAAGCCGTCCTTGATCTTTCCGGCCATCGCGTCGCCGATGCCGTCCGCGGCGGCGTCGAACGCCTCTTCCCACGTGTCGACGTGCGCGTCCCAGATCTTCGCCTCCGCGACGAAGTCGTCGTACGCCGCCTCCTTGTTGGCGTCGTCGGTGGAGGCGTCGTCGGCCTCCGGAGAGTCGCCGTCGGGCTTGTCCCAGTACGGGCGGTCGCCCTGCCGGTAGCCGGGGGCGTTCTGGTACGTCTCCCAGAGCGATTCGCAGTTGTGGTACGACGCGTTCACCTTGGGCTGCACGTCGGCGAGCGCCTTCGCGTATGTGACGAGCACGGGGCCGGTGGGCCGGTACAGGTCGCCGGCCTCACCGAGCTTGTCGTACGTGTCGCCGACGATCTCACGCAGCTTCTCGATCGCCTTGCCGCGCTGGTCGGATGCCTGGTCGACGAGTCCCTTGAGGAACGACGATCCGTCGCGCATCTGGTTGCCGAGCGCCGTGATCTCGTTGCCGCGCTTCTCGATGGCTCCCGGGTTGCCGTCGAGCGACGTGATCCACCGCCCGGAGGGCGCCGTGTCCATGACCATGTTGTCCTCTCCCCCGTCAGGCCGGTCGCGGGTCGTGCTGCCCGCTGACGTCGACCTCGAACTGCTTGGCCGTGTCCTGATCCCAGTTCTTCATCCCGTCGAGGATGCCCTGCACGTGCTGCTGCACCTTCGCGATGTCGCGGGAGAGGTCGCGGCGCTTGTCGTCCCATCGCGACTCGAACTCATGGGCCTTGTCGTTCAGCTTGTTCTGGCCGAACGGATGCGCGATCGCTTCGTCGAGTGCGTCGGCGCGCGAGCCGGCGTCGTCGAGCTCGGTCACGATGTTCTTGAGCTTGTCGTTCACCTGCTCGAGTTCGGTGTAGTGCACCCAGATCCCGTCGGACATCCCCGTGGTCCCTTCGAAGGTGGCAGATCGGGGGATCGGCGACCGTTGTCGACCGATCCCCCGTCCTGGTCCAGAGTCGAGTTCCGGCGGCTCAGCTGCCGGCGAGCTGCTGGTCGAGGTCCTGGATCGCGTGCATCATGCCGGTCAGCGCATCCGACATGTCACCGATCCCGTCCACCGCGTTCTTCAGACCCGTGGTGAGCTCCTCATAACCCTCACCGAACTTCCCCGACGCGTGCTGCGTCTTGAAGTCCTCACCCAGCAGCGTGTCCACCTGCGACTTCAGCGTGTCAAGCTGCCCCTGGATGTCATCACGAGCCTGCGACAGCGAGTTCGCCACCTGCTCCATCTCCGAATACGATGCTCCGAAATCAGCCATCGTCCACTCCTTCACTCAGAAAGCCCGACCCCCACCGGGCCGATGACAAGAAGCTACCAACGGGGGGATGAACCCGTCGATGGGGACAAATCCCCACCCCGGTCACGCCGGTGCGGGCACGAAGTCGAGCGCCAGCGCCATCGCATCGAACAGCGCGTTCGCCGCTTCGCGGTGCGGTGCGTCCTCGGGTTCGTTCTCCTCGACGAGGTGCGTACCCGAGAGCAGCACTGCCCGTCGCCGCTTCGTTCCGGGCACGGGGACGAGATACGAGTACTGCTGCGAGACGGTCCCCGCCATCTCGTCGCGCCCGGCGGTCGCGGTCTTCCACGCGAGGACGGTGCGGCCTTCGTCGAGGAACTCCGTCGTGCCCTGGCGGATCTTCGCCGCGACCCAGTCCTCCAGGGAGCCGACGCCGTCGTCACCGACGACCGACACGGTGAGCGACATCGGCAGGATGGCGCCGTCCGGCAGGTCCGCGGGCACCACCGCGTACAGTCCACCCCGGTCCCGCAGCTCACCGATCCAGCGCTTCAGCCTCGACGAGACGTAGGCGTCGACATCCGGTCGACCGGCCTTCTTCGCCGTCGCTCGGAACCGCTGCACGAAGCGCTCGTATCCCTCGCCCTCCAGCGGGACGACGTCCCAGCCGCCGGGCACGAGCATGCGGATGGTCGGAGCATCGCGCACGCCGAGCAGCTCCGCACGCAGCGAGTTCATCCGATGCTCCCCTCGTCTGCGGTGACGCTGATGCCCGCCGCGAACTCCTCCAGCAGCGGGTATGCCGCGCCGAGGATGGCGAGCTCGGCCGTCGCCGCACACACCTCGACGAGAACGCCGTCGTGCAGGAACTCGAACAGCAGCTCGCCGATCGCCCCGCCCTCGGGGGTGGCAGACACCGAACTCGTCACCCGTCCCTCCCCGAGGGTCGCCGAGGTCACGGGCCGCACCCGCTCGGGCAGGGCGACACGCGCCGGCTGGCGGTCGAGCTCATCGAGGTCGTCGACGTCGACCTCGCCGATGTACACCTCGACGAGCACGTCGCCGGGAAGTCCGCGGGGACAGAACAGGAACGCGCCGAACGCCTCGGGTGAGAGCAGCCCCACCTGCACCTCGAGGCGCTGCAGGAGGGCGCCTGGATCTGACTGCCATTCGTCGGCGACGATGTTGTCGGCGCAGACCTCGTGCAGCCACGGCCCGCGCTGTCGGGCGGCCTCGCCGCGCACCTCGTCGGGAACCTCGAGGAAGTACCGCGCGTCGAACGGCACCTCCACCTGACGCACGAGCCCGGCCCGCATGCTCAGACCCATCCCATGTCGTGCGAGAAGCTCAGCCCGCCCTTGCCCGACGCGTCGACGAAGTTCAGCACCTTGTCGAGCGCGCCGCCGGCGTCGCCCATCACGGAGGCGAGGCCCTTGCCGCCCGGTGTGCTGGACAGGAACTGCGCGAGGTTCCCCTTCGCCTTGTTGGACAGGGATGCGGCGACGTCGGTCATGTGCGCGCCGGCGGCGTTGTCGAATCCCTGCGTGAGGCGGCTGAGGATGCTGGGCTTGCCGGTCTTGGCGAACAGCCCGCGCAGCACGGCGGTGCCGTTCTTGTTGAGGGCGCCGCTGCCGTGGAAGACCTTCGCGAGCCTGCCGTTCTGCAGCACGCCCTTCAGGCTCTTCAGGCTCGTCTTGCTGCCGAGGCCGACGAGGTCGCCCAGCATTCCCTTGCCGCCGCGCAGGCCCGCCGTCAGCTTGCCCAGGGGGCCGGCCGCCTTGGAGATGCCCTTCAGCGCACCGAACGCCTTCCCGAACGGGAACACGGCGATCGCCGCGAACATCACGTCGGTCATGGTCGCCCTCCCGCCCGCGTAGCGCAGCAGCGTCACGCCGAGAGCGGCGAGGCCGACGAGGGCGGCGGCGAGCACGAACGGCCCGCCGATGATGCATGCGGCGACGACGAGCGCGATCCCCACCCACGTGAGGACCGTGCTGAGGGCGTCGAGGAAGGGCAGCGCGTTGTCGAGCCACGAGTCCTTGACACCGTTGTCGTTGGCATCCTCGAGCCCGCCGTGAGCCTTCTCGTATGCGGCGTCCCAGGAGTCGTAGTAACTGTTGTACTTCACGGCCTCGTCGCGCCAGTCCTGCACCGCGGTGTCGAACGCCGACTGCGCCGCGTCGGCGTCATCGCCGGACTGGGTGGCCGTCTCGAGGTCGGTCGAGGTCGTGCGGACGGTTGCCCAGAGGCTCTCGCACTCCGTCACGATCACATCGATCGGATGCTGCACCTGTCCCAGAACCGAGCCGTAATGCGCGAGCACCTCACCGCTGGGCGCATAGCGGATGCCGGCCTTCTTCAGATCGGAGTAGACGTCTTCGGCGCTGTCACGCAGTTTGTCGATGGAGGCCCCCTTGCCCTCGGTGCCCGACGCGATCGCACTCAGGGCGTTCGCCGCCTTCTGCATCCGCTCGCCCAGGTCCTTCATCGAGGCGCCGCGCTTCTGGATGTCGTCGGCGTTGCCGCTGATCCGCCGGAGCTCATGCCCGCCGCCCGGCGTGTGCAGCATCTCGAAGGAGCGGTACTTCGGGTCGTTCTCGGTCATCCGTCGTTTCCATCCGATGTGTCGACGGCCTTCGCGAGCTCAGCGTCGAGTTCCGCCCACTTCTCCCGCGTCCCCGAGACGCGCTCGAGGAGGTCGGCGAGGTGGTCCTTGAGAGTGTCGCGCTTGTCGTCCCACGCTTCTTCGAAGCGCTGCGCCTCGGAACGGAGGCCCGAGCGCCCGAGCGGGCTGCCGATCGCCGCCTCGAGCGCCTCGCTGTTGTGCGTGGCGTTCTCGAACTCGTCGATCGTGTCCTTCACTGCCTTCTCGAGTTCTTCCATGCTCCGCATCGGGATGTCGATGTCGTCGTAGGCCATGCGAGAACCTCCCCCTCAGGTGCGAACGGTGCGCGGCGACACGCGCGGTGGTCGCCTCTTCCGCGCCGGCGGTGCGGTGCGGAAGACGGCACAGCGGCGTCCGACGGCCGGAGCCGCCGGACGCCGCGTGGAAGATCAGCTGCCGGCGAGCTGCTGGTCGAGGTCCTGGATCGCGTGCATCATGCCGGTCAGCGCATCGGACATGTCACCGATCCCGTCCACCGCGTTCTTCAGACCCGTGGTGAGCTCCTCATAACCCTCACCGAACTTCCCCGACGCGTGCTGCGTCTTGAAGTCCTCACCCAGCAGCGTGTCCACCTGCGACTTCAGCGTGTCAAGCTGCCCCTGGATGTCATCACGAGCCTGCGACAGCGAGTTCGCCACCTGCTCCATCTCCGAATACGATGCTCCGAAATCAGCCATCGTCCACTCCTTCACTCAGAACGCTTCGCTCAGAAAGCCCGACCCCCACCGGGCCGACACCACGAACCTAACAACACCCCACCACCCCGTCGATGGGGACAAATCCCCACCCCTCAGCCCCGAGTCACGGCGGAGACGTCGAGCTCGCCATCGTAGAACGACCACACGAGCCAGGCGACCGGGCCGAGTTCGCGTGCTTGCGCGACAGTGGCGGCGTCTGCGTCGCCGATTGCGTCGAGCTCCTGCTCCCAGGTGCTCCGGACGGCGTCGGGGACATCGGTCTCCGCGAGCCGTGCGGCATCGGCGCGAAGGCGTCGCCCATCGGCGCGCGTTCCGGCGCCGATGCTGCGGTCGTCGTCGTCCCGCGCGGGGCGACCGAGCAGCGCCAGAGCCGCGAGTTCGATGACCAGGATAATCCCGGTCGCCTGCCACCACGCGAACTGCGTCGCCGTCAGGTCGGTGGCGCCGCCGTGCGGCCCGACGACGAACCGGAAGACCACGACGGCCAGCACGGCGAGCCCGGCGACGACCGCGAGCGTGACGGCGGTGCTCGACCGGTGGCGCGCCCACGGCCACGTGGCGAGCGCGGCGCCCAGCACGACGATCGCCACGACGCCGGCGGTGAAGATGAGGGGCACCGTCGACTGGGGATCGAGGACGATCCGCTTCGTCACCGGTCCCGCGAAGGCCGCCGCGATGACAGCGGCGAGCAGGCCGACCCCGAACAGGACGTACCAGCCGATCGGCCTCCGGCCGCGCTCGGATGCGGGCGGCGCGACGCCCCCAGCCGGCACGGTCGGTGTCGCGAGGCGGGCCATGAACGCGCGGCGCTCCCGCCCCAGCTGATCCAGGGCCGGCAGCACACCACGGGATTCGGGCGACGACGCCACGATGCGCCACGCGCGTCGTGCGATCGCGGCGATGTCGCGGTCGCTCCCGGTCAGGCGGATCGGTTCGTTCTTCATCCCTGGTTCACCTTCTCCTCGTGCTGCCTGGCGGACGGCGCGCGACTCATGCCGCGGGCTCCGGGATTGCGAGCTCGGATGCCTCAGTCAGCGGCATCTGCACCGTCACGGCACGTCCCGCCTGCACGAACAGTCCTCGCCCCTCCGGGAACTCGGAGCGCTTGACCTTGGGGAACGGCACCTTGAAGATCGCGTCGCCGTCGAACGAGTCGGGCTTGAGCACGATGCCGCGGCGACCGGCCTTGAAGTCGCCGATCAGGCCGAAGCCGCTCGTGACCTGGGAGACGTCGGCGTCGCCGATGAGGAAGTGCTCGCTCCGGTTCACCGCCTGGAACAGCGCCTTCAGCGGCCGCTCCGCCGGGGAGTCGGCGAACTGCGGCACATCCTCCACGACGATCATCAGCCGCATCCCGATCGATTCGTCGGCCACGAGGTCGGCCAGCTCTGTGACGAGCTCCTTCGCCTCGTCGGGCGTCGTGGCGCTGCGCACCCACGGGACGAAGTCCTTCAGCTGCGATCGGCGGCCGCCGAGGTGGAAGAGCTTCACCTCCGGGTCGAACCGCACCATCGCCGAGATGAGCGACTTCATCGCCGTCGTCTTGCCCGCGAGGGGCGGGCCCGCCACGACGAACGTCCCGACCGGGTCGAAGCCGCGCGGCGCGAGCGTGTCCTCGGCGATGCCCAGCACCGGGAACTCGCCCGCTCGGGTGGGCAGCTCCGCCGGATCGAGCCGCGTGGGCAGCGACCCGATCTCGGCCGCCTCCCGCACGCCCAGTGCGCGCAGCTCGGCGGCGAGCTGCTCGAGCAGCTTGGTCTGCTCGGCGACGTTCGGCGTGCCGCCGAGCACGGCGATCTGCGTCTCGAAGCCGTCCACGATCGCCCGTCCGGGAGCCGACCGCTCGTCGAGCACGTCCTTCGGTGCGTTCAGCAGCGCGTAGGCGTTCTCGTCGGCCAGGCGCAGCACGACCCGGCGCGACACGTTCGAGCTCACCGCGGTGGGCACCGAACCGGAGCGGTCGGCCGTCGCCACGACGTGCACGCCGAGGGGGCGGCCCTCGCCGAGGATCCGCATGAACACCTGGTAGAACGGCATCCGCGCGCTCGTCGACTCCCACTCCGTGCGGAACTGGGGCAGGCCGTCGAGGAGCAGGACGACCCGTGCCTCGTCGCGCCCGGTCAGCTCGCGGTACTCGGTGATGCTCGCCGCGTTCGCCGCGCTGAAGCGCTTGCCGCGGTCGTCGAGCACGGCGGCCAGTGTGCGCAGGATGCGCTGCACGCGCTCGGCGTCGTCGCCGGGGATGATCGAGCCGACGTGCGGCAGCATCTCGAGGCTCTTCAGAGACCCGGAGCCGAAGTCGAGCCCGTAGACCTCGACGTTCTCGGCGCGGCGGCCCATCGCCGCCGAGACGGCGAGGGTGCGCAGCACGGTGGACTTCCCCGAGCCGCTCGTGCCGTACACGAGCAGCGAGCCGTCGCGGTCGGGCTCGAAGTACACCGGCTCCTGCAGCTGGCGCTCGGGCACGTCGCGCTTGCCGAGCAGGATCGACCCGGCACGTCCGGCGGCGAGCTCCCGCACGTCGACGGTCGTCTCGAGATCGTCGAGCCAGGGGCGGCGCGGCGCGGGGATGCCGGCCTGCGCGGCTGCGGAGATGAGCGTCGCGACGATGCGCTTCTGGTCGTTCGGACCGGGGTCGCCGTCGTGCACGTCGCCGTCGTCGCGGTCCTCGGTCTCCCACTTCTGCACCGAGCCGAACCGCAGCTCGGCGACGCTGACGTCGGCCTCGGGGGCTTCATCGGTGCTCCATCCGCCGGCGTAGGCCGACTGGAACGGCACGAGCCGGCCCGGCCCGGTCTTCGCGATGCCGCGGCCCGGGATGCTGGGATCGAAGCTGCCCGCGATCGGGTCGTCGACGACATCCTTCGAATCCGACTCGTCGGCCATGCGCAGCGCGACGCGCAGGTTCGTGTTGGCGCGCAGGTTGTCCTTGATGACGCCGGCGGGGCGCTGGGTGGCCATGATGAGGTGGATGCCGAGGGAGCGCCCCCGCTGGGCGATGTCGACGACGCCGTCGACGAACTCGGGCACCTCGCCCGCGAGAGCCGCGAACTCGTCGATGACGAGCACGAGCGCGGGCGGCGTCTCGGGGTCGCGCCGCTTCTCCATCTCGAGGAGGTCCTTGGCCTTCTTGCGGTTGAACAGGTGCTCGCGGTAGTGCAGCTCCGCGCGCAGGCTCGTGAGCGCGCGCCGAACGAGGTGCGGGCTGAGGTCGGTCACGAGGCCCACGCAGTGCGGCAGTTCGACGCAGTCGGCGAACGCCGACCCGCCCTTGTAGTCGACGAACAGGAACGTGACACGGTCGGGGCTGTGCGCGGCGGCCATGCCGAGCACCCACGCCTGCAGGAACTCGCTCTTGCCCGCGCCGGTGGTGCCTCCGACGAGCGCGTGCGGACCCTGCGTGCGCAGGTCGAGCGCCATCGCGTCGGTCGCGCCGTGCCCCACGATCGCCCGCAGGTTGCCGGCCTTCTTCAGCCGCGGCAGAGTGCCCCCCGACCGATCGATGATCGTGTTGTTCTCCCGCCACCGGTCGACGGCGAACGACGGATTCGTCGCCAGCTCCGAACCGACGAGCGACAGGAACATGACCGAGTTCGGGATGTCGGAGGCGTCCTCGACGATCGTCGACGCGTCGGTGACCGGCGCCAGGCGCTTGGCGAGCACCGCCATGAGCTCGTTCGAGACGCCCTCGATCGCCGCATCCGTGTACTCGACGCCGCTGCGCACCGTGCCGACCCGCGCGTTCTCCAGCCCGGCCGTCACGTCGACGAAGCTGCGGCACACGGCCGGCAGCGCCTCGACGACGGGGGCCACGAACAGCCCGTACACCCCCACGTCGGCGCCGCGCTCGAGCACCTGCGTGAGTCGTGCACGGTCGACGGGTGCGTCGGCGGTGACGATCACGAGGACGGCCGTCTGTCCGGGGAAGGATGCCTCCTCCGCCGCACGTTTGACGTTCGTGCCGAACCGCATCGGGTCCCAGTCGTCGCCGTAGGGCGGGCGGGGCGACGACGACGCCCTCGACCGGCGCATGACGAGCTCTTCGAGGCCCGACAGGAGTGCCGCGCCCGTGGAGGCCGAGTCCGACAGCGGCATGTCGCGGAACGGGCTGCGCTCGCTGGACGTGTGCGGCAGCCACTTCAGCCAGCCGAGCTCCTGCGCCCATTCCGGTTCGGTGAGGGCGACGGTAACGAGGTCGTTCGGCGAGTGCAGCCCGAACAGCTGCACACAGAGCCCGCGCAGGGCATCCGCCGCCTCGCGCTGCGGACCCGCGACGCCGACGACGCCGACGCTCTGCAGCGACTCGAGCACCGGGACGCCGTCGATCATCCGGTAGCGCTCCTGCAGCCGGTCGACGCGCTCGACATACTCCTGCAGCGACTCCGGCGCCTCGGTGCGGGCGATCGTGGTGCGGGAGGGCGCGGTGCAGCTGCCGAGCCGCACGGCGAGGAAGTTCCAGTGCTCCGGCCGCCGCGTCCACAGCATGGGCCCGAGCTGCATGGCCTGTTCGAAGACCACCGCGACCGGCGGTGCCTCGGCGTTGCGCACCTCGCGCTCGCGGGGGCGCTCGTGGTACAGCTTCTCCTCGAGCTCCTCGAATGTGCGCTCGAAGACCTCGCCGTCCTTGCGCAGCCGCTGCCCCACCTGGGTGCGCTGCGAGACGAAGTTGCCGAGCAGCATGAGCGGCGACATCGCGATAACGAGAAGCGACCGCGGCGAGCCCGTCATCGCGAACATCGCAAGACCAAGGATGAGCGGTGCGACGAGCATCGGCCATGGGAACAGCCGCGTCACCGGCTCCTTCGGCATGCGCGGCTCGGCCAGCTCCTCGCCGGCGAAGCGCGGCTCCACGCGCGGGCTCCGGTTGAACATCAGCGTGCCGCCGCGCTCGAGCACCGGATCCTGCACGACAGGGGCGAAGTCGTGCAGCATGCGGACGACGACCTCGGTGTCGCCGAGCATGAAGCGCTGCCCCGGGATGACCCGCAGCCGCTGCACGAGGCCGCCGTCGACGACGATGCCGTTCGCCGAGTTCAGGTCGACGACCTCCACGCCCGCGCCCACCTCGATGCGCGCATGCCGTTTGGACAGGAGCGGGTCGTCGATGACGATGTCGTTGTCGGGTGCGCGGCCGATCGTGAGCGACCCCTTGGCGAGCGGAAACTCCTGCCCCGTCGCCGGCCCCGCCACGACATGCAGGGTCGCGACCGCCGGGCCGTCGGACGAGCGCGCCGCGGCGTAGCCGGCCCCGAGATTCACGACGGTGGCGACGAAGCCGGATCCCACCGCCGCGTCGCTGATGAGGGTGTCGGGGTCGAGGAGCGTCGCCTCGCCCGAGGTGGGCGGTGCGACGCTGAGGCTCAGGACGTCGTGCGGCGCGGCGGGGACGAGACGGGTGGGGTCGGTGTCGGCGATCTTTCGCGCCACGTCCTGCACCGTCGCCGTCGCATCGGTCGTGACGACGATGTCGGTCGCGTGTCCGGTCTGCCGCTGCAGGGTCAGCTTGAGTCTCATCGGCGGTTCCTCAGGGGGCGATGCTGGTCAGTGGGGATCAGCCGAGGCCGATCCGCGCGTGGCGGTCTCCGAAGCGGATGTCGTCGCCGTCGCGCAGCGGCACAGGACGCCCGGGGACGAGCTCGTGCTGGGCGCCGTCGCGCACGATGGCGCTGCCGTTCGTGGAGTGGCGGTCCTCGGCGAACCAACCGTCGGCGAGCCGGATGATGGCGAGGTGCGTCTTCGACACCGACTTCGTCGCGTCGTCGACGGGGATCGGTGTGAGCTCGTCGTCGCCCTCCGCGCGGGCGGGGGCGCGCCCGAGGAGGACGCCTCCGCCGCTGAGCGGGATGTGCTGCCCCGTGTCGAGCACGAGCTCGCCGGGGACGGATGCGGCGCGGGCAGCTCCCGCCGTCGCGGGGGCTGCGGCATCCTGTGCTCTGTCCGACGAGGGCGGGTCGTCGGGCATGAGCGCCGGCGGCGCCCACGAGCTCGGGGAGGACGACTGCGCGCCCGACGCGGGAGCGGAGGGGGCGGGCGCGGCAGGGGCGGGGATCAGCGCGGGTGCCGGCGGGACCGCGACCGGCGCGGGCGCCGGCGAGGGTGCCGGAGCGGCGGCCGCCGCATCCGTCGCCTGTCCGGCGCGCGGGGCGCCGAGCACGCCGCCGGTGCTGCGTGCGAGCGGGAACGCGGCGGGTCCCACCGCCGCGTCGACCGGGGTGGCGAGCGAGGGAAGCCGCTGCACCTCGTCGTGCCGCTCGGTCGCGACGGTCTTGCGGGCGATCCGCATCCGCTTCGCGTCGTACGGGTTCAGGCCGTTGCGCGCGTCGACGAACCACGTCGCGGCGGCCTGGTCGGGCCAGCCGCGGCCGCGCCGTTCGCGGTCGAGGGCCGGCGAGACCATGATCACGAAGACCGGACCGAGGAGCGGCACGATGAAGCTCGCCCACAGCACGAGGTAGCGCACCACGGCGCCGCGCCAGAAGCCCGGCCGCTGCAGCGTGCGCACGTTCACCGAGCGGATGCCCGCGATCGCCTTGCCGACGGTGACGCCGAGCCGCCCGTGCAGCACGAGCTGCACCACGATGAACGCCGTGGTCAGGAACATCGTGACGCCGGCGCAGATCAGGCCGACGAGCAGACCAGAGCCTGCCGCGAGGTTCGCAGCGGGGTCGGATGCGGTGGCCGCCGCGACCGCCACCGGTACGGTGCCGATCAGCAGCGGTAGCGTCAGCACGACGCCGATCGCGAGCTCGCAGACGGTGGCGAGAACGCGCTGACCCGGTCGGGCCGCGCGGAGCCCCAGCGACGCGGCGTACTCGGGCATCGCACGCCCGTGCGCGTCGAGTCCCTCGACGGTGCGCGTCGATTCGTCGATCTCCCAGATCACCCGCGGGTCCTCCCTTTCCCGCATCGACCCTACCGGGCCGCCGCGCCCCACCAGACCCCACACTCGGCCGCGAGCGGAGGCGAGACGACCGGAGGCGAGGTGGCGCCGAGGCGACGCGAGGCGACGCCGAGACGGGCCGCTCAGTGGAAGAAGTGGCGCTCGCCCGTGAAGAACATCGTGATGCCGCGTTCCCGGGCGAGATCGATGGTCTCCTGGTCGCGCACCGACCCTCCGGGCTGCACGATCGCGCTGACCCCGGCGTCCATGAGCACCTGCGGGCCGTCCGAGAACGGGAAGTACGCGTCGGATGCGGCGACGGAGCCCGCCGCGCGGTCGCCCGCCCGCTCGATCGCGAGCTTGCACGAGTCGACGCGGTTCACCTGGCCCATGCCGATGCCGACGGTCGCGGATCCCTTGGCGAGCACGATCGCGTTCGACTTCACGGCGCGGCACGACTTCCACGCGAAGATGAGGTTCTGCATGTCGGCGGGGTCGGGCCGCTCGCCCGAGACGAGCTCCCAGTTGTTCGCCACCGACTCGATGTCGTCGGGGAAGCGGTCGGCGTCCTGCAGCAGCAGGCCACCGGAGACGAGCCGCACGTCCATCCGCTCCTGCTGCCAGTCGGCGGGCAGGCGCAGCACGCGCAGGTTCTTCTTGAGCTTGAACAGCTCGAGCGCCTCGGGCTGGAAGTCGGGGGCGACGATCACCTCGGTGAAGATGTCGCGGAGGTTCTCGGCCATCTTCAGCGTGACCGTCCGGTTCGCCGCGATCACCCCGCCGAACGCCGACAGCGGGTCGCACTCGTGCGCACGGAGGTGGGCGCTGGCGATCTCGTCGAGCGCGTTGGGGGCGGTGACGGCGATCCCGCACGGGTTGGCGTGCTTCACGATCGCCACTGCCGGCAGCACCATGTCGAACGCCGCACGCAGGGCGGCGTCGGCGTCGACGTAGTTGTTGTACGACATCGGCTTGCCCTGCAGCAGGTCGGCCTGCGCGATCCCGCGTCCGCCGACACGCGAGTAGATCGCCGCCCGCTGGTGGGCGTTCTCGCCGTACCGCAGCGACGAGAGGCGCTCCGCCTTGATCGTGAGGTGCTGGGGCAGGTCGACGCCCTCCGCGAGCGTCTCCTCGGAGAACCAGGTCGCGACAGCACGGTCGTAGTTCGCCGTCTGCGCGAACGCCCGGGCCGCGAGCTCCTTGCGCTGGGCGAGGGTGGTGCCGCCGCCGCGCACCGACTCGATCACCGCGGGGTACGACTCGGGTGAGACCACGACGGCGACGTTGGCGTAGTTCTTCGCCGACGCGCGCACCATGGCCGGACCGCCGATGTCGATCTGCTCGACGACCTCGTCGCCCGACGCGCCGGAGCGCACGGTCTCGACGAACGGGTACAGGTTGACGACCACGAGCTCGAACGGACGGATGTCGAACTCTGCGAGCTGCTCCTCGTGCGACGCGAGGCGGAGGTCGGCGAGAAGGCCCCCGTGCACGGCGGGGTGCAGCGTCTTGACGCGCCCGTCGAGCATCTCCGGGAAGCCGGTCACCGACGCCACATCGGTCACCTCGAAGCCCGCGTCTCGGATGGTCGCGGCCGTCGACCCCGTCGAGACGATCTCCACTCCCGCTCCGGCGAGCGCCTCGGCCAGCACGAGCAGGTCGGTCTTGTCGCTGACCGAGACCAGAGCCCGCCGGATCGGCACGACGTCGCGCTCGCGGTAGAGGGAAGGATCGTGACGGGGGCCGGCCATGGGTGCTCCTTGCTGGTTGACGGTGAAGGTCACACGCCCTGTGCGGCACGCGCGGCGAGGTCGAGTTCGCCGGTCGCGACGCGGCGCACCACGTCGATCAGCAGTCGCCGTTCGACGGGTTTGATGCGCTCGTGCAGGGTGTGCTCGTCGTCGCCCGGCAGCACGCTGACGCGCTCCTGAGCGAGGATCGGTCCGGAGTCGACGCCGTTGTCGACCACGATGACGCTCGCCCCGGTCTGCGTCACTCCCGCGGCGAGCGCGTCGCGCACGCCGTGGGCGCCCGGGAATTCGGGGAGGTAAGCGGGGTGGGTGTTCACGATCCGGGGCGCCCACGCATCCACGACCGTCGCGGGCAGCAGCCGCATGAGGCCGCTCAGCACGATGAGGTCGGGGTTCCAGGTGCGCAACTGGGCGTCGAGCTCGGCGCCCCACTCCTCGCGCGTGGCGAAGCCGGTGAAGGGCACCATGAAGCTCGGAATGCCGAACTCCTCGGCATGGGCGAGACCGTCGGCCTCGCGGTCGGCGCCGACCACGACGACGCGAGCCGGGTATGCGGGGTCGTCAGCGGCGTCGAGCAGGGCACGCAGATTGGAGCCGGTGCCCGAGATGAGGACGGCGACCGTGAGCACGCGCCCAGTCTACCTACCGCCGCACGGCGCTCCTTCGCAGGGTCGGCGGTCGCCGCGCCGCACTTCTCTGCTGGGGCGCTCCCGCTCGGAGCCCGTCTCGGCTCAGGGGCGGTCGCCGAGGAATCCCGGGTCGATGGGCGCGGTGTCGGTCTGGTCCTCGTCGCGGTCCGCGGCACGCGGGGGCTCCTCCTGCTCCCGCGTCACGCCCTCCGGACCCTCGCCTCGACCACGCGTCCAGCGCTCGGCGGCCTCGTCAGGCTGCCGCGTCGGGTCGTCCGTCTCGTCGGGCGTCCGTCTCAGGCCGTCGTGTCCATCGTGCTGCTGCGCGCCGTCGGGGCCGAGCAGCAGGATCGCGCAGCCCACGAGCACCTCGATGCCGACCGCCAGCGCGACCGCGCCCGGGTGAGGTCCGACGTGCGCGAGCCGCCCGGGGCCGATGGCGCCGGACGCCGCCCATGCCAGGAGCGCGGCTCCGGCCGCCGACAGCACCCCGATCCCCGCCGCGAGGACGACCCGCAGCGGATACTCCGGATGCGGCGACAGCGCACGCACGCGGGTGCGCAGCATCCATCCCGCCAGCGCGCCGGCGCCGATCGGCAGCAGCACGAGGACGAGGAGCCACGGCGAACCCGACTCGGGCAGCCCGCCGAGCACCGGGATGCCGGGCACGACGCCGACCTCGGTGCCCGCGGGTGACACGGCGGTGTCGGCGCCGAGGGCGAACCCCGGGCCGGCGAGGTACGCCATCCCCCAGACGATGAGCGTCGGAAGGTACGCGAGCTGCGCGAGCGAAACCACCACGACGCCGATCGTGTCGACGTTGCCCGCCTGGTACAGCGCCACGACCTGCCCGCCGCGCACCAGCAGCGCCAGGACGACGGCGACGCCGCCGAGACCGACGAGCGCGGTCAGCGCGATCCCCGCACCGCGCACGACGAGGGCCGGCACGTCGGGCCACAGCCCCGGGAGGTCGTAGAGGTGCTCGCGCAAGCGCGCGCCGCCGGCGTCGCCCTCGCTCCACGCGGCGACGAGAGCGCTGCCCGCCGCCGGCACGGCGTACACGAGGGTGGGCAGGAGCACCGCCTGCCAGACCGATGCGCCGACCGGCGCGAACCGCCCCGTGAGCGCGACGACGACGGCCACGACGGCGAACGCCACGACACCGGCGGTGACGGCGACCGGCGCGCGTCCGCTGCGCCCGGCGCGGACGCCGGAGCGGGCCGCGAACACGGCGGTGATGAGGGCGAGGGCGAGCGGGGCGAGCGAGAGGGTGAAGGATGCTGCGGCCTCCGGGATACCGGCGGCGGCGACGTACTCCACGGGGAGGTGCACCGTGAGCGGCACGAGGTGCCCGAGCTGCCAGATCGCCGCGGTGGCCGGCCACAGCGCCGACCACTCGGGTGCACCCGCGCCGACCACCCAGAGGAGCGTGAGCGGAGCGAGCACGACGACGATGCCGACGGCCGCGGTGATGGCGGCGTCGAAGGCGGCGAGGAGGGCGACGAGAACACGATGCATGGGCGCAGTCGAGACTATCCGGCGGTGCGGCGCGCGCCGTGCCGGGCGCGCCCGCGCGCGCATTCCTGGACGGATGCTGTCGATGGCCACCGGTGACGCTAAGTTTCTCTCGGAGGTCCCCCGACAATGAGCACTGCCCCTGCACCCGACACGACAGCCGCGAACACGAGCGAGCCGAAGAACGGCTTCGACCGGTTCTTCGAGATCACCAAGCGCGGATCCACCCTCGGCACGGAGATCCGCGGCGGCATCGTCACGTTCGTGACGATGGCCTACATCGTCATCCTCAACCCGATCATCCTGGGCGGGACGAAGGATGTCGCGGGGCATGTGCTGCAGAACCAGCAGCTCGCGGCCGTCACGGCGCTGACCGCCGGCGTCATGACGATCCTGTTCGGCCTCATCGCGCGGCTGCCGTTCGCGTTCGCGGCGGGCCTCGGCATCAACTCGTTCCTCGCCGTGAGCGTCGTCGGCCAGCTCACCTGGCCCGAGGCGATGGGGCTCGTGGTCATCAACGGTCTCATCATCGTGCTCCTGTCGGCCACCGGCCTGCGGCGCATGATCATGAACGCCGTGCCCATGGAGCTGAAGATCGCGATCACGGTCGGCATCGGCATGTTCATCGCGTTCATCGGTCTCGTCGACGCCGGCTTCGTCACCGCCACCGGTCTGCCCTCTCCCCCGGTCGGGCTGGGCGTGGGCGGCTCGATCGCCACGATCCCGGTGCTGCTGTTCGTCCTCACGCTGCTGCTGGCGGGCATCCTCATGGCCCGCAAGGTCAAGGCCGCCCTCCTCATCGCGCTCGTGTCGGGCACCGTCGTCGCGATGATCATCGAGGCGATCTGGCACATCGGCCCGCGCAGCGACGACAACCCAGGCGGCTGGGGCATGTCGGTGCCGGCGTTGCCGTCGCAGTGGTTCAGCATCCCCGACCTCGGCCTGGTCGGCCAGGTCGACCTCGTGAGCAGCTGGGGCCGCATCGGCGTCATCGCGTGCGTCATGCTGGTCTTCACGCTCGTCTTCACGAACTTCTTCGACGCGATGGGCACCATGACCGGGCTCGCCGAGGAGGCGAACCTCGCCGACAAGCGCGGGGACTTCCCGCGGCTGAAGTCGGCGCTGATCATCGAAGGTGTCGGCGCCGTGGTCGGTGGTGGGACGTCGGGCTCCTCGAACACCGTGTTCGTCGAGTCGGCGTCGGGCATCGGCGAAGGGGCGCGCACCGGCGTCGCGAACCTCGTGACGGGTGTGCTGTTCCTGCTCGCCATGTTCATCACCCCGCTGACGTCCATCGTGCCTACCGAGGTCGCCGCATCCGCTCTCGTCATCGTCGGCGCGCTGATGATGTCGCAGATCCGCCGCATCGACTTCACCGACCTGTCGGTGCTGATCCCGGTGTTCGTCACGATCGCCGTCATGCCGTTCACCTACTCGATCGCGAACGGGATCGGCGCGGGCTTCATCGCCTGGGTCGTCATCCGCTCGCTGTCGGGCAAGGCACGCGAGATCAGCCCGCTCCTGTGGATCGTCGCCGCCGGCTTCGTGATCTACTTCGCGCGCGGGCCGCTGGAAGCCGTCATCGGCGGCTGACTCCGCACGCCGTCAGGTGCGCCTGCCGGGTCCGCGGCGGTCGGCGCCTCTTCGACGGTGACCGGCTCCGGGCGCCGCAGCAGCTCGACGAGCAGCACCACGACGATCAGGCACACGACCGCGACGATGACGGATGCCGCCGTCACGGGGCGGGTGAAGAAGACCGCGAGCGCCGCGATGACCGCGGCGGCGACGAGGATGGTCGTGCGCCAGCGCTCGACGCCGTGTCCGAAGCGGCCCGTTCCCATGCCGTGCGCGTCGGCGAACGCGCGGGCGTGGCCGAACGCCGCGTCGGCGGCGCCCCGGGTGACGGTGGCGCTGTGCGACCGGCCCGCGAACCAGGAGCCGACGGCGACGATCACCGACAGCAGGATGAGGGCCGCCGTCGTCGAGAACATGAGCTGCGTCAGCTGGTGGAACATCACGTTCGCGGTCGCCGCGGGCATGATCGACGGGCTCACCGTCCCGACGAAGAAGATCCGGCCGATGCCCAGCCCCGCCGCGAGAAGCAGCAGCGCCACGGCGCAGCCGAGCGCGGTCCACGCCAGCGCGCGCAGCCGGTTGCGGGCGAGTGCCACACCGACCACGAGGAGCCCGAGCAGCGCCCACGGCAGCCAGTAGCCCACGGCGATCGCGAGCTGGTAGAGGGTGCGCACCAGCATGAGCGAGTCGGAGGTCGTGATCGGGACGACCTTGCTGATCTGCGGGATGAGATCGGCGATCCCCGCGCCCTGGTCCTGAAGGCGCTGCTTGACCTGGTCGATCACGACGCCGACGTCGATCGAGAGCGTGCCGTCGTCGGCGAGCTGCAGCGCGGTGCCGGGCTGTCCCTGGATGATCGCGATGGCGCGGGAGTGGGTCTGCCGCAGCGCACGTTCCCAGATGTCGGCGAAGGCGGGTGAGGCGACGACGCGATCCACCGCCGACGAGATGAGCGAGTGCACTCCTTCGACCGCCGGCCCTGTCAGCAGCCCGATCGCGGACTTCGCCCGGTCGGGCAGGTCGAGCTGTGCGAGCCCGTTGAAGAGGATGTCGACGGTGCCGTCGATGTCGAGGTTCTCGTCGATCGCCGTGACGGCCTGGTCGGCGACGAACCGCTGCACGTCGGGGTTCTCGGCGAGCGGGGCGAACGTCGCGACGAACCTGTCTGTGTCGACGAGCTCGAGCCGCGCCCAGGTGCCGAGCACCGCGATGGGGATGAGGATCGCCGCCAGCACGAGCGCGACCGCGGAGACGATGCTGCGCCCCCGCCCGCCGCGGCGTGGCCGGGCCTCCTCGAGGGGCGCGTCGGCCGAGGCATCCGCCGACAGCGCGCGGTTCTGCTCCTCGAGCTCGGCGACGCGGGTGCGCAGCGCCGCGAGCTCGGCGTCCTCGTCCATGGCGTCATCGTGGCATGGCGGCCGTCGCGCGCGGCCGGGCATCGTCCGCGTCGGGTGAGCGCGCTACCATCGCGGAATGGCAGGACTGACGCCGTATCTGCACTTCCCCGGCACCGCGCGCGAGGCGCTGACGTTCTACCAGGAGGTGTTCGGCGGCGACGTCGGCGTGAACACGTTCGCGGAGTTCGGCCGGGACGACGGACCCGCCGACGCGGTGGCGCACGGCGGGCTCACCGGGCCGGTCACGCTGTTCGCCGCGGACGCCGTGGACGGCCAGGCGACCCTCCGGCTCGAAGGGGTGATGTTCTCCCTTCTCGGCACCGCTGAGCCGGCCGTGCTCGAGCACTGGTTCGCGGCGCTGTCGGAGGGCGGCACTGTCATCGATCCGCTGCAGCTGCGGCCGTGGGGCGATCACGACGGACAGGTCACCGACCGGTTCGGCGTGACGTGGCTGATCGGCTACGAGGGCTGATCGGCTGCGTGGGCTGACTCAGCCCTCGACCGGCTCGAGGACGAACACGGCGATGAGCCGGTCGGTCTTCTCCTGGTACGAGTCGTAGGCGGGCCACGCCGCGACGGCGCGCTCCCACCATTCGTCGCGTTCCGCCCCGGATGCCTCGTGCGCGGTGTAGTCGCGCTTCGTGTCGCCGTCCTGCAGCTCCACACGGGGGTGCTTGCGCATGTTCGACGCCCACTTCGGCTCTGCCGGTGCTCCGCCCTTCGAGGCGACCACGGCGTAGCGTCCGTCGTGCTCGACGCGCATCAGCGCGGTCTTGCGCAGGGCTCCCGTCTTCGCGCCGAGGGTCGTCAGCACGATGATGGGCTTTCCCTGGAGCGTGTTCGCCTCGGCGCCGGCGCTCGCCTCGAACGTCTCGGCCTGCTTCCGCGCCCACTCTGAGGTGCTCGGTGCGTAGTCTCCTGTCAGCGGCATGCCCCCAGGCTAACCGCCGGACCGCTCACCTGTCGCACATCGACCTTCCGAGGCGGCATCGAGGTCGATTTGCGACAGGCGAACAGTCCCGCGGAACGCGAAAGGGGGACGGATGCCGCGGCATCCGTCCCCCTGTGCACCTCGCGCGGTTACAGCGCGGTGATGATCTCGCGCATCAGCGCAGCGGTCTCGCTCGGCGTCTTGCCGACCTTGACGCCGGCGGCCTCGAGGGCCTCCTTCTTCGCCTGCGCCGTGCCGGCCGAGCCGGAGACGATCGCGCCGGCGTGGCCCATCGTCTTGCCCTCGGGGGCGGTGAACCCGGCGACGTAGCCGACGACCGGCTTCGTGACGTTGGCCTTGATGTAGTCGGCCGCGCGCTCCTCGGCGTCGCCGCCGATCTCGCCGATCATGACGATCGCCTTGGTCTCGGGGTCGGCCTCGAACGCGGCGAGCGCGTCGATGTGGGTCGTGCCGATGACCGGGTCGCCGCCGATGCCGATCGCGGTCGAGAACCCGAGGTCGCGCAGCTCGAACATCATCTGGTAGGTCAGGGTGCCCGACTTCGACACCAGGCCGATCGGGCCCTTGCCGGTGATGTTCGCCGGCGTGATGCCGACGAGCGCCTCGCCCGGCGTGATGACGCCGGGGCAGTTCGGCCCGATGATGCGCGTCTTGTTGCCCTTGCTCTGCGCATACGCCCACGCCTCGGCGGTGTCGCCGACGGGTACGCCCTCGGTGATCACCACGAGCAGCGGGATCTCGGTGTCGATGGCCTCGATCATCGCGTCCTTGGTGAACGCGGGCGGCACGAACGCGATCGACACGTCGGCCCCCGTCTTCTCGATGGCCTCGGCGACCGAGCCGAAGACCGGCAGCTCGACGGCGTTGCCGTCGGCGTCGACGTGCGAGACGGTCGTGCCGGCCTTGCGCGCGTTCACGCCGCCGACGACGTTCGTTCCGGCCTTCAGCATGAGCGCGGTGTGCTTGGTGCCCTCGCCGCCGGTGATGCCCTGGACGATGACCTTGGAGTCCTTGTTGAGGTAGATCGACATTCTCTTGTCCTTGTCTCGTCGGTGCGGCTCAGGCGTTCGCCAGCTCGGCGGCCTTGTCGGCGCCCTCGTCCATGCCTGCGGCCAGGGTCACGAGCGGGTGGTTGGCGCTCGCGAGGATCTCGCGGCCCTCCTCCACCTGGTTGCCGTCCAGGCGCACGACGAGCGGCTTGTTCGCCTCGTCGCCGAGGATCTCGAGCGCCTTCACGATGCCCTCGGCCACCGCGACGCACGAGGTGATGCCGCCGAAGACGTTGACGAACACGCTCTTGACCTGCGGGTCGCCGAGGATCACGTCGAGGCCGGCGGCCATGACCGTCGCCGAGGCGCCGCCGCCGATGTCGAGGAAGTTCGCCGGCTTCACGCCGCCGTGCTTCTCGCCCGCGTACGCGACCACGTCGAGCGTCGACATGACCAGGCCCGCGCCGTTGCCGATGATGCCGACCTGACCGTCGAGCTTGACGTAGTTGAGGTCGTGCTGCTTGGCCTTGGCCTCGAGCGGGTCGGCGGCCGACTTGTCCTCGAGCTCCTCGTGGTTCGGGTGGCGGAACGCGGCGTTGTCGTCGAGCGACACCTTTCCGTCGAGGGCGATGATGTCGCCCTCCTCGGTCTGGACGAGCGGGTTCACTTCGACGAGGGTCGCATCCTCACCGGTGTAGACGTTGTAGAGCTTGACGAAGACGTCGGCCACCTTGGGGGCGAGCTCGTCGTCGAAGTTCGCGGCCTTCGCGATCTCGAGGGCCTTCGCCTCGTCGATGCCCGTCAGCGGGTCGACCTCGACGCGCGCGAGCGCCTCCGGCTTCTCGACGGCGAGCTGCTCGATCTCCATGCCGCCCTCGACCGAGCACAGCGACAGGTACGAGCGGTTCGCGCGGTCGAGCAGCACGGAGAAGTAGAACTCCTTGGCGATGCGGGCGCCGCCGGCGACCATGACCCGCTTGACGACGTGACCCTTGATGTCCAGGCCGAGAATGGCCTTCGCCGCCTCGTACGCCTCGTCGGGCGTCTTCGCGACCTTGACGCCGCCGGCCTTGCCGCGGCCGCCGGTCTTGACCTGCGCCTTGACGACGACCACGCCGCCGAGCTTCTCGGCTGCGGCCTTCACTTCCTCGGGGGTGTCGGCGATGATGCCGGGAAGCACCGGCACCTCGTACTGTTCGAACAGGTCTCGTGCCTGGTACTCGTAGAGATCCACGTGCAATCCTTCGCTGGGACGAATGTGGGGTGATGAGGCGAAAAACGTCTCGACGTCGAGATAAATCGACCGATCCCCCAGCCTACTACCGGAGTCTGGGAGGCCTTTTCCCGGGTGTCACTCTGTGGAAGGGATGCCGCTGCGTGCCCCGTCCCGGGCCTCGCGCGGAGACCGCGGCAGCACCGCGAGATCCTCCGTCGCCGGCCCTTCGATGCGGCATCCGGTCGCCGTGAACCGGGAAGCGTGCAGCGGGCAGTCCCAGGTGCATTCGGCGTCGTTCCACCGCAGCACGCCGCCGAGGTGCGGGCACACGGCACTCACCGCCCGGGTCGTGCCGTCGACCGTGGAGACGCCGATCGGGTGACCGGCACGGCTCGTCAGCATGCCCTCGCCCTCGGCCGGGCGCGGAATCGGCGCCGGATCGCGCAGCGCGTCGGCCCACCCGCGCGTCGCCTCCCATCCGACGCGGAGGTTCTCGACGCCGCCGCGGCCGATGTCGGCGGGCACCGTCAACCGGGTGGAGATGACCCGCATCCACTCCGGACGGTCGGGTCGCGGAACGCCGGCGATCTCGGCGGTGAGGCGCAGAGCGGCGGCGGGGGCGTTCGAGAGCCCCCACTTGGCGTAGCCGGTCGCGAAGCGGATGCGTCCGAGGCTGCGCGGCATGACCCCGACGAACGGGATGAGGTCGTGCGACTGATAGTCCTGCGCCGACCACGACGTCACCGGCTCGGCCGACGGGAAGTGGCGCTGCGTCCACGCGATGAGGTCCTCGACCCGCTCGCGCTCCGACGCCGCACGTCCGACGGGATGGCCGTTCCCGCCGACGATGAGCTGCGCCGCGTCGGGCCCGTCCGACGGCGCGACCGGGCGGATCGACCGGGCGGGTCCGTCCACGGAGAGGAACATGCCCTCCGGCACAGCGGCCGACGGGTCGACGGTGAACGCGACGCAGTACGACCGCAGCCCGTGCGTCTTGGCGAAGTAGAGACCGCGGTCGACGATCGGCGTGCCGGTGGCGAGGACGACGTGCTCGGCCGACACCGTGCCGGCGTCCGTCTGGAGGATGCCGCGCGGCACGGTGCGGACGCCGGTGACGCGCGTGTGCGTGTGCAGCGACCCGCCCGCGGAGAGGAACTCGCGTGCGAGAGCGGACGTCACGGCGACGGGATCGATCGCGATCTGATCGTCGAGCGCGATCGCGGCGGCGACGGGGAACGCCGTCTCGTCGGGCACCGCCCTCCGCACGAGCAGTCCGGCCTCGAGGGCGGCGTCCTGCTCGGCTGCGACGGTCGGCTCGCTGTCCGGCGTCTGCGCGTACGAGAACGCCGTGCGGTGGGTGTAGCTGACGCTGGCTTCGTCGGCGAACGCGGCGAGCCACCGCATCCCGTCGCGGTTCGCATCCACGTACGCGCGCACGAGCGACGCGGGATGGTGGCGGCGCAACGTGGAGAGCACGGAGCCCTGCAGGAGGGAGAGCTTGCCGGTGTTGCCGCCGCTGGTGAGCTGGGCGACCTCCCCGGCCTCGATCACCGCCACGTCCATGCCGCGTCGGGCGAGCATGACCGCCGTCGCGAGTCCGGTGAGACCGGCGCCGACGATGGCGACGTCGTGGTGCGATCCGTCTTCGAGCGGGGTTCCCGGCGGCGGTGCCGCATCCGTCTTCCACAGTGGGCGCATGACCCCACCCCACCCCGGCGACGGCGGTGCGGCAACGCTCTTGACACGAGAGCGGATCGCGACGGCGAGGGGGCGCCGGACCGCGACGCGACTACGCTCGGGAGGATGAGCACGACTTCGCCCGCCCCGCACACGGCGGTGATGGCGGCGGCCCTCGACCTGTTCAGCCGGCAGGGGTTCGAGGCGACGTCGGTGGAGCAGATCGCGCAGGCCGCCGGTGTCTCTCGGTCGACGTTCTTCCGGCAGTTCGGCGGCAAGGACGACGTCGTCTTCGCGGATCACGAGCTGCTCCTGGAGATGCTGCGGGAGTATCTCGCGCAGCCGCACGAGAACCCGTGGCGGGCGGTGCGGGATGCGTCGATCACGGTGTTCCGTCATTTCGCGGCGGATCCCGACCTGGCACGACGCCGGTATGCGGTCGTCCGTCAGGTGCCGGCGCTGCGCGAGCGCGAGATCGTCACGGTGTTCCGGTACGAGCGGCTGTTCGACGAGTACCTGCGCCGGGCCCTCCCCGGGCTCGACCCGGTGGACGCCGTGGGCTTCGCGGCCGTCGTCACGGCGATCCACAACCACGTGCTGCGGCGCCTCATCCGCGGATCGAAGCGTGTGCCCGTCTCGGTGCTGCAGACCGCCCTCGACGACGCGATGCGCCGGTTCGGCGTTCTCGACGAGGCCACGTCCTCGGCGGAGGACGACGTGGTCGTGGCGGTGTTCCCGCGCCGGATGCCGGCGGCCGAGGTCGCCCGCCGCCTGCAGCGCGACCTCCCCGGCGCCTCCTGACCCGCGCGTCGCCGCGCCCGTCCCCGCGAGTTGCCCCTCCGTTCCCCGAGTTGCCCCCCGGTTCGCCGAGTTGCCCCTCCGTTCCCCGAGTTGCCCCACGGTTCCGCCGAGTTGCCCCTTCGTTCGCCGAGTTGCCCCCCCCCCCCCCGGTCCGCGTCGCCGCGCCGCCGCGACCCCTCGCGGCGCGCCGTCCGGCCGGGCAGGATGAGACGCATGACGCACGACATCCCCGCGCCGATGCTGGCGAAGTCCGTTCCCACGATCCCGGCCCCCGACAGCGTGGACGGCGGCATGAGCTACGAGCCGAAGTGGGACGGCTTCCGCGGCCTCGTGTCGTGGGACGGCGAGTCGGTCGAGATCGGCAGCCGCGGCGCGAAACCACTCACCCGGTACTTCCCCGAGCTCGTCGAGGCGTTCGCGCGGCTGCTGCCCGAGCCGTGCCTCCTCGACGGTGAGATCGCCGTGCCGACCGGACCGGCCGGGTCGCGCCGCCTCGACTGGGACGCGCTGACGCAGCGCATCCATCCCGCCGCGTCACGGGTGAACAAGCTCGCCGCGGAGACTCCCGCCATGTTCATCGCGTACGACCTGCTGCGTCGCGGTGACCGAGATCTGCAGCCCGAGCCGTTCGAGGTGCGGCGCGCCGAGCTCGAGAAGCTCGTCGGCGACCTGCCCGATCCGATCCACCTCACCCGCACCACGCGCGACGCCGACGTCGCCCGCCGATGGCTCGACGAGTTCGAGGGAGCCGGCCTCGACGGCGTGGTCGCCAAACCGCTCGCGCTCCCCTACTCACCGGGCAAGCGCACGATGTTCAAGATCAAGCACGCCCGCACGGCCGACGTCGTTGCGATCGGCTACCGCGTCCATACCTCCGGAAACGGCGTCGGCTCGCTGCTCCTCGGCCTCTACGACGGCAGCGGCGCCCTGCGGAATGTCGGCGCGGTCTCGGCATTCACGAATGCGCGCCGGCTCGAACTCGTCGACGAGCTCGAGCCACTGGTCGAACGGGATGCGTCGGGCGACGCCGTGACCGGAGAGACCGACAAGTCCCGCTTCAGCGGCGGCAAGGACGTGCGGTTCGTGCGTCTGCGGCCCGAGCGGGTGCTCGAGGTGCGGTACGACCAGCTCGAGGGCGACCGGTTCCGGCACACCGTGCAGTTCGAGCGCTGGCGTCTCGACCGTGAAGCACGGTCGTGCACGTTCGATCAGCTCGACACGGTCTCGGCGTTCGACGTCGACCGGGTGCTCGTCTGAGGCGCAGTTGCGACGGCGTCGCCCGCCGCCGCTGACCGGGGCGGGGTGAACTCCACGAGCGGGATGACGGCGTCGCCGCCGGCATCCGCGTCCATCGCGCCCTTCAGCCGCTTCCACGCGACGGGATGCTCGGCTGCGTAGCGGGTGAGCTCGCGCTTCGACTCCTCGGCGTCGAGCAGCCGCACCTGGGCGGGAACGCGGCGCGCACGCCCGGTGCTGAGGAAGGCCACGCCGTTCGCCTTGAGGTTGCGGTACCACTGGGCGCTCTTGCCGAAGCCCGACGCGACGACGATGCGGTTGCGGGTGCGTTCGGCAACCTCGACGACGACGTACCGCGGCTCATGGGAGACCCGACCGAGATGCTCGATCATCACGAGCCGTCGCCCGAACAGCCATCCCCAGCCCGCGCGGTACACCGCGATGGGCGCGCGGACGAGCCACTGCGTCCGCAGCAGGCGCGCGACGGCGCGGTCGACGACTCCAGCGGCGCTCATCCCTCGTCCTCGCTCTTCTTGGCACGGCTCGGCTGCACGCGCGGCGGCTCACCGGGCATCTTCGGGAACTCCGGCGGGAACGGCAGCTCGCCCAGCCCGTCGGCGACGTCGCGCTCCCACCACTCGAGCAGCGTGTCGATGCGGCCGGGGTTCGTGCCGAACTCGGCCCACGGGTCGCCGCGGTCGGCGAGCCGCTGCGGGATCGACCGCACCGTGAACGCCGCAGGGTCGACCGAGGCGAGCTCGTCCCACGTCACCGGAGTCGAGACCGTCGCCGCCGGCAGCGCACGCGGGCTGTAGGCGCCCGCCATCGTCCGGTCGCGGTTCGCCTGGTTGAAGTCGACGAAGATCCGCTTGCCGCGTTCTTCCTTCCACCAGTCGACCGTCACCTTGTCGGGCATGCGTCGCGTGAGCTCGCGGGCGGCCGCGATGACGGCGTGCCGCACATCCAGAAACTCGTGGGCCGGCTCGATCGGGCAGAACACGTGCAGGCCGCGGTTGCCGCTCGTCTTGATCCACGACTCGAGCCCCGCCTCGGCGAGCACATCGTGCAGCGCGGGCGCCACGGCGACGGCGTCGGCGAAGTCCGTGCCCGGCTGCGGGTCGAGGTCGATGCGCAGCTCCACCGGATTGTCGGTGTCGGACGACAGCGACGCCCACGGGTGGAAAACGACGGTGTTCATCTGCGCGGCCCACACCGCGGTCGCGATCTCGGTGATGACGAGCTGCGGATGCCGCCGCCCGCTGTTGTACGTGACGGTGACGGCCTCGACGTACTCGGGCGCACCCTTCGGCGGATTCTTCGAGAAGAAGCTCTCACCCTCGATGCCGTCGGGGTAGCGCTGCAGCGACACCGGGCGGTCGCCGTTGGCGGCGAGGAACGGCTCGGCGACGGCGACGAAGTACTCGGCGAGCTCGCGCTTCGTGATGCCCGCCTCGGGCCAGATCACCCGGCTCGGGTTCGACAGCCCCACCTCGCGGTCGCCGTGCGGTCCGGAAACGTGCAGGGTGATCCGCTCGGAGGCCATGCGGCCACGCTATCGCGGCCCGCCGACACGCGTAAGGCGGGTCAGCCCTCGCGGGTCGCGTCGCCGTTCGCCTGGTCGCCGTCGGCACCGGATGCGTCGGCCGAGGCCTCCTCCGAAACCGCTGCGTCACCGGAGGCGTCGCCCGAGACGGATGCGTCGCCCGCACCCTCCTCAGAGGCGGCGTCGTTCGCACCCTCGCCCGAGACGGATGCGTCAGCCGACGCATCCTGCACCGCGGTCTCCGAGGCGTCTCCGCCGTCGGACGGAACATCGTTCTCGGCGGCGCCTTCGGTACCCGCGCCCTCCTTGGAGCTAGACGCGTCGTCGGCCGCAACATCGTCCGCCGCCGCCACATCGGCACCGCCGGTCGAGGCATCCCCCTCGTCGGCGCCGTCGTCCTCGTCGGCGATCTGCTCGGCCGGCTCCGGTTCGGGCAGCGCGAGCACGGGCCCGAGGTCGTCGCGCTCCAGGCGGATCCAGGGGCCGGCCGGGTCGACGACCACGCCGGCGATGTCCTCGTCGGAGCGCAGGGCCGATCCGAGCTGCGCGGGGCTGAACGGCACTGGCTGGTCGCCGCGGCCGAGCGCGATGACCTCGAGCGGGTGCGAGAACACCGGGAGGATGCGTTCTCCGCTCTCGCTGCGCGATTCCGCGACTCCCCAGGCCTCGTCGTCCGATGTGCGGTTCACCGCGATCCACAGCGGAGCCGTGGTCAGCGCTTCGGCGACGGCGGCGGCGGTCTCGGCCGTGCGCGGACCGGAGACGAGCCGCTTGAGGGTGTGGTGCTGGTCCATCTCGGCGGTCATCCGCTCGATGAGCGCGCGCGGCAGCACGACGGCCGCGGGGGCGGAGGCGTGATCGACGATCGCGCCGGCGAATCCGCCCTGCAGGACGTACTGCAGCACGGCGGGGCCGGCCTGGCCCATCGCCGACGTCTCGGTGTCTCCGTCGGCGTTCACCGCGGCGGCGAGGGCGGCGCCGGAGCTGTAGATCATGACGAACTGGCCCTCGTCGCGGGTCGCGATCGCCAGGGGCAGCTCGGCGCCGCTGCTGACCAGCTCCTGCGCGTTTCCCTTGATGCGCAGGTAGACGTTGCCCTGCAGCAGCTGGCGGGCGACGCCGAGGATCTCGTGGCCCTCGGGTTCCGCACTGAGGGCGGCGAGCGACGCCTGCAGCACGACGTTGTCGGGAAGGCCGGGGATCGACTGCGTGGGCTCCGGCGCCTCACCCGTGGGAGCGGCCTGCGGCTCGGTCGGGGCGTCGGCGCCGAACCCGCCGTACGAGGTCGTGCTGATGCCCACCGCGGGCACGTTCTCCTCGGCGTCCTCCGTCGACGGCGCGTGCGACGCCGCGTCGCTGGCCTCGCCTTCCGCGGCAGTGCTCGCCTCAGCAGCGCCAGCGGTGCCGGCGTCAGCGTCGGCGGTGCCGGCGTCAGCGGTGCCAGCGCCCGCCGTGCCGGCGTCCGCCGCGTCGGTCGCGGCCGTATCGGACTCCGGCTGCGGCGTCGCCGCGTCGTCGCGGGAGTCGTTCGCCTTCGGTCCACGGGAGAAAAGTGCCATTACGCCACCCTAACCCGGCATGGAAGTTTCACAGTTTCTCGATGGGCGCGATCTTGATGAGAAGCTTCTTCGCGCCCGCCTTCTCGAACCGCACGTGGGCGACACGCTTCGCGCCCTCGCCGGTCACGAGATCGACGATGCCGTCTCCGAAGTCCTCATGACGGATGCGGTCGCCCGCGCCCAGCACCATGTCGCCGTTGTCGCGGACCTTCGCCGGGATGCGGTTCGGGAACCTCTCCATCGACGTCGACTTCGGCTTCAGCGCCGGCGGGTCGTCGTTCCGGCGCGGTCCGAAGCCGCCGCCCGGGCGACGGGCGTTGAGCGCCCTCGATTGCATGCCGCCGCGGGAATTCACGTCTCCCGGCGACTGGCGCCAGTCGATCAGATCCGCCGGAACCTCCTGCAGGAAGCGGCTCGGCATCGCGACCGACACCTCGCCGAACTGCGCCCGGGTCATCGCGAGCGTGAGGTACAGCCGCTTGCGCGCGCGGGTCACACCGACGTAGAACAGCCGGCGCTCCTCGGCGGGTCCGCCCGGCTCGCCGGCGGAGATCCGGTGCGGGATGAGGTCCTCTTCGACGCCGGTGATGAAGACCGCTTCGTACTCGAGCCCCTTGGCCGTGTGCAGCGTCATGAGCGACACGGTGCCGGATTCCGAGTCGAGCGCATCCGCGTCCGACACGAGGGCGACCTCGGTGAGGAAGTCGAGGAGCGTGCCCTCGAGGTTGTTGCGCGCGAACTCCCGCGCCACCGCGACGAGCTCGTCGAGGTTCTCGAGGCGGGCCTCGTCCTGCGGGTCGCGGCTCATCCGCAGCGCGTCGCGATAGCCGCTCTGCTCGAGCAGCAGGGCGAGCCCGTCGCCCACGGCGGACGGCGGAGCGACCTCGCCGGAGGACGGCAGCATGAGCTCGGATGCCTCGGCCAGCACCGCGTCGAGTCGTGCGATCGCTGTCTGGATCTTCGGCCCCACGCCGAGCGCCGAGGCGTTCGCCAGCGCATCCCGGAACGTGATCCCCTCGCTCGCGGCGTAGCGGGCGATCGTCTCGACGGTCACATCGCCGATGCCGCGCTTGGGCTTGTTGATGATGCGCCGCAGCGCCATCTCGTCGGCGGGGTTCGCGACGGCGGTGAGGTACGCCAGGGCGTCCTTGATCTCGGCGCGCTCGTAGAAGCGCGTGCCGCCCATGATCTTGTACGGCACGGCCGCGCGGATGAAGATCTCCTCCAGCGCACGGGACTGGGAGTTCGTCCGGTAGAAGACCGCCATCTCGGAGTAGGCGACGCCCGCACGGCGGAGCGCGTCGATCTCGTCGGCCACGAACTGCGCCTCGTCGTGCTGCGAGTACCCGGTGAAGCCGACGATCTTCTCACCCTCGCCGACGTCGGTCCAGAGCCGCTTGTCCTTGCGGTCGAAGTTGTGGCTGATCACCGCATTCGCGGCGCTGAGGATGTTCTGCGTCGACCGGTAGTTCTGCTCCAGAAGCACGACCTTCGCCCCCGGGAAGTCGCGTTCGAACTCGGAGATGTTGCGGATGTCGGCCCCGCGGAAGGCGTAGATCGACTGGTCGGAGTCGCCGACAACGGTGAGCGACGCCCCCTCCAGCTCCGGCGCATGCTCCGGCTCGAAGATCATCATGCCGCCCGCGGAATACGGTTCGGCGGCCTTGCCCACGACGGGCCGCGTCAGCTCGTGGATGAGGGCGTACTGGGCGTGGTTGGTGTCCTGGTACTCGTCGACGAGGATGTGCCGGAACCGACGCCGGTACACGTCGGCGACGTGCGGGAATGCCCGGAACAGGTACACCGTCTGCGCGATGAGGTCATCGAAGTCGAACGCGTTGGCCTTCTGCAGCGCCCGCTGGTAGTCGCCGAAGACCTCCACGAACTTGCGCTCGGCGGGGTCGGCCATGTTCGCCTGGCGCGCGTACGACTCCGCGTCGGCGAGCTCGTTCTTCAGCTTGGAGATGCGGCCCTGCACCGCGGCGGGCGTCATGCCGAACGCATCCGCTTCGTGCTCCTTCACGAGCCGCTTGATCAGCGCGCGCGAGTCGCCGGAGTCGTAGATCGTGAACGACTTCGTGAACCCGAACTGCTCCGCCTCGCGCCGCAGGATGCGCACGCACGCCGAGTGGAACGTCGAGATCCACATGCCCTGTGCGTGCTGGCCGACGAGCTGCCCCACCCGCTCGCGCATCTCCCCCGCGGCCTTGTTGGTGAACGTGATGGCGAGGATCTGGCTCGGCCACGCCTCGCGGCCGCGCAGCAGCGAGGCGATGCGGTGGGTGAGCACGCGGGTCTTGCCGGAGCCCGCGCCGGCGACGATCAGCAGGGCCGAGCCGCGATACACCACCGCCTCGCGCTGCTGCGGATTCAGGCCTTCCAGGAGGTCTTCGTCAGGGCGTGCACCGGGCCGCTGCGGCCCGGCGTCGGCGCCGACGATGAGGGGCGAGGGTGCGTCGGTCATGTCCCTTCGAGTCTAAGCGGGATGTCCGACGCCGAGCCGTGAGCGTCAGGAGCGGGCTGCCGTGCGGCGGGCCGGTTCCCAGCGCACCGCGAGGGCGACTCCCGCGATGAGCAGCACAAGCCCCGCCGCGGCCGCCCACCACACGATGCTGTCGCTGATCGGCGTCCGCATCGACACGGCGAGGATCTGCGCGAGCCCCCACGGCAGCAGCGCTGTGCGCTCGTCCCAGACGGCGAGCGCGTTCTCCACTCCGACGGCGCCGACGATGGCCGCGGGGACGGCGAGCGCGGCACCCATCGCGCAGAGCACCGCTCCCACGGCGCGCCGCACGCCGAGCTGCGCGAACAGCGACCAGCCGCCCGCCACGAAGACCCAGAGGAACAGCGCGAACGCGACGGTGATGTAGACGGCGCGCAGGTCGGGCAGCTCCCAGAACGCGTACCAGTAGCCGCCGGGGCCGTCGAACGACAGCGCGATGAGCGTGACGATGCAGCGCAGCATGACGACGCCGCCGACAGCCGCGATCACGGGCCACGGCGAGCGCCCGCGCACGACGATGCGGAGGGCGAGGGCGAACACCGTCCACGCGCCGATCACGACGATGAGCCTGATCCAGCCCATGAACGACGTCTGCACCGCACGGGTGGCCACGAGCAGGGCGACCGGCACGGCGAACAGCAGCCACCGGTCGAGCGACAGCATCCCGAGCGTCGACTCGCGGGCGCGCCAGGGCCGGGTCGCGGCGAGCCACGAGGCGCGTGCGGCGGCGGCACCGGGGCGACGGACGAGGCTCGTGCGTGCCGCGACGGCTCCGATCGTGAGCCAGGCGACACCGAGGACGAGCAGGATGCGCGCGAACCACGCCATGAGCGGGTCGTTGTCGGCCGCGACACCGGGGGCCCGCGCCAGGGTCGGCGCCTGCGCGCCGATGGCATCCTCCACCAGCGCCGCGGCACCGGCACCGAGGGCGAGGAGGAGAACGGCGATGGCGACGGCGAGGATGCCTCGCCTGCCCGCCGTCGTCATGGATCGATAGTACCCGTGGGCCGCGGGCGCTCCGGCCCACGCTTCGCCCCTGACGGCGGCCGCGGAACGGCCTATTCTGGGGCCAAGGCGAAGGAGTGACGATGACCGCACGAATCGCAGCCGCGGCGGTGGCACTCCTCGCGCTCGCCCTCACCGGCTGCGCGGGAGGTTCGATGACAGCGCCCTCGGATTCCGCATCCGTCAGCCGTCCGCCGTTCACGAGCATGTCCCCCACACCGCAGACCCCGTCGGGCACTCCGGCGGCGGTGCCGCCGGCCCGGTGGGACGCGATCGTGGCCGACCTCGCCGACCGCGGAGTCGCCGGTACGCCGACCCTCGTCTCGGCCGAGGCGATGACCTGGCCGAACGGCGCGCTCGGGTGCCCGCAGCCGGGCGCGACGTACACGCAGGCGATCGTGCACGGCATGCGCGTCGTGGTGACCGTCGACGGCACGACGTACGACTACCGGTTCGGCACGACCGACACTCCGCTGCTGTGCCCGGGGCCGTCGACCCCGACCACGTCGCCCTGACGCATCCGGGCACCGCGTTTCACGCTGCCTGACGCATCCCGCACACCGCAACCCCGACGCATCCCGAACGCGCGGAAGGGCGGCCCGCCGAAGCGGACCGCCCTTCGTGCTGTGGGCGGGGCGACGAACCGCCGCCCCGCCGTGCGCTCAGCGCACCGAGACGAGCAGAGCCTCGTCGCTGCCGGCGCGGTTGTCGGGAACCACGATCATGGTGCCGAGCGGCTTCTGCTTGGCGACCTGAGGCGCGTCGACCGTGACGTCGAACGACACCGACCTGCCGTGCGCCGGAACGACGCCGAACTGTCCGTTCGAGATCGCCGGAGCGGTCGGGTCGTACGCGGCCCACGACGAGAACTCGTCGCTGATCGCGGAGTCGACGACCGACGCCGCCTGCACCGTGTAGGCGAACGACCCCGTGATCCCGAGCACGCTCGCGTCGATCGGCAGCAGGATCGTGCTGCTGTCGGTGGGCGCCTGCGCGAGGTAGTACGGGCCGACGGTCTTGCCGGAGGCGACGTCGTACACGAACACCGCCGAGCGTCCGTCGACCGATCCCGCGGTCACCAGGCCGTTGTCGGCGGCGAACACGATCTTGTCGGCGTTGCCGTCCTTGTTCGCGTCGATGACCACGTCGTACTCGTTGTTCGCCGCGTTCGACCACCGCTTGTAGGTGTTCACGGCGAACACGAACAGCTTGCCCTCAGCCGTGTCGAACGACTGCACGCCGGCGGCCCGCAGATCGACGCCGCTGTCCTCCGTGCCCTTCGGGAGGTCGGACTTGTCCGACAGGCCCCAGGTGTAGAAGTCGGCGGATGCGTCGAGCGCACCGAACCGGTTCTGCAGCGTGATCTTCTCGGTGCCACCCTTCTGCGTGACCTGCTTCGAGAACTTCGAGCCGTGCGTCACTCCGACCTTCGCGTCGGCGCGCGGCACGAGCAGGTACGGCACGTGCAGCGTCGACGACTTGGCGGTGAAGACGACGTCGCCGGCGAACTGGTAGAACGAGAACTCGCTCTTCAGCGACGAGCCGACGTCGCTCGCGCGGGCGGCCAGCGTGACGACGACCTTCGCCGACTTGCCGGGGCGCACCGTCACGGTGGAGGGCCAGACGGAGACCTTCGCCTTGCTCGACGAGGCCGACGCGACCGTCGACGCCTTGTACGTCACGGTGGACGTGCCGTGGTTCGTCAGCGTGATCGTGCGCGCCTTCGCGAAGCCGAGCGACGAGCTGTCGAAGCCGAAGCTGATCGTCGGCTGCGACTCGCGGCCGCTCGTGGTGCGGAACGTGTCGCCGGCGGCCGTCACCGTGGCCGAGACCGCGGCGGCAGCGTCGACGAGACCGACGCCTCCGACGGTGTTGTCCTGGCCGACGACCTTCGACGGGTCGGCGGTCGTCGTCAGCACCGAGGCGACGTCGTCGCTCGACCATGTCGGGTGCGCCTGCACGGCCAGCACTGCGACGCCCGCGACGTGCGGGCTCGCCATCGAGGTGCCCGACATCACGGTCGAGCCGCTGCCGGTGCCGACCGCGACCGAACGGATGCTGACGCCCGGCGCTGCGACATCCGGAGCCACCGCGCTGTCACCCGAGCGGGGACCGCCCGAGGTGAAGTCGGCGTAGTGCCGGAAGGCGGGGTTGGCGATCGTACTGCCGCTGATGGAGGCCGTCTGCCCCTCGGCCGCGAGCAGTGCCGGGCCGTCGGACTTCTTGACACCGAGGAACGGGATGGTGAGGTCGAACGCCTCGCCCGTGTCGGGGTTCTCTGTCACCTTGCCTTCGAAGGGCGGGTAGGTGTCGTCGCTGTTGACCATGACGGCACCGGCCGCGCCGGCCTGCTGTGCGTAGATCGCCTTGGCGACGCGCGCACAGGTGCCGCGCTGCGAGACCGCGAGCTGGTTGGCGCCCGCCTTCACCCCGTTCGACGTGTAGGCGGCGACCGAGCAGCCGAGCGCCTCGTTCTCGTTCGTGTTCGGGTCGTCCTTGAGGTTGACGACGGTCATCGTCTTCGTCTGCGACAGGTCGGCGTCATTCGCGTTGATGGCGTCGATCGTGCCGCCCGGCAGGGCGATCTTCGCGCCGGGGAAGGATGCGGTGCTGTCGACGGCCGAGACCGAGACCACTCCGCCACCGACGCTCGGCGAGCCGACGATGTAGGGGTTGTGGCCCTCGTTTCCGGCGGAGGCGACGACGACGACGCCCGCACCGACGGCGTTCGCAGCGGCGACGGCGTCCGGGTCGGTGGAGCGGCCGTAGTCGGAGCCGAGTGACATGTTGATGACGTCCATGCCGTGGTCGACCGCCCAGTCGATGGCCGGGACGACGACGTTGGTGCTGCCGCCGCAGCCGAACACGCGCACCGAGTAGATGTCGGCCTGCGGGGCGACGCCGGGGCCGACGGCGAAGTCGTTCGACTCCGTGGTGTCGTCGTACGGGCCGGTGTAGGTCGATCCGTCGGCGCGCACGCCGCTGCCGGCGGCGGTGCCGGCGACGTGGCTGCCGTGGCCCTGGCAGTCGAGCGGGTTCGGGTCGGGCTTGGGGACCGACTTGGGGTCGTTGGCGTCGTAGGCGTCGCCGACGAGGTCGGTGCCGCCCTTCACGCGCGGGGCGTTCGGGCCGAACCAGGCCGGGTTGGCCGGCTGGGTCTCGGTGGCGTGCGCCTCCTTGTAGGCGGCAGCGGTGCCGGGGCCGCCGAAGTCGGCGTGGGTGTAGTCGATGCCGGTGTCGATGACGGCGATCTTGATGTTCTTGCCGGTGTAGCCGGTGTTCTGCCACACGTCGGGGATGCCGAGGAACGGCACCGAGACGGTGTTGTCGATCGTGTGGGTGGCGGTGGCGTGCACGGCTTCGACGCCGGGCAGCTTCTCGAGCGCATCGATCTGGTTGGAGGGGATCGTCAGCTGGATGCCGTTGTAGGCCGACTGCATCTGCGCCTCGATCTTGCCGCCCTTGGAGCGGATGGTGCCGGTCACGGCATCCTGCTCCTTCTTGAGCTTGCTCTTGATCGACGCCCGCTCGCTCTTGGTGAGGTCGCGGCCCTTGTCTGCCTGCACGACGGCGACGGGGTCGCCGGTCATCTGCACGATGACGCTCACGCGGCGCGCCGGGTCGGCGCCGACCGGCGTGAAGTCGCTCGTCGTCTTCGACGCCGACGTCTGCGTGAATCGTGCTCCGGGATCGGAATCAGGTGATGTTGCGGCCATCGCGGCTGTTGCCGGGATCGTCAGCGCCAAAGCGCCGGCGACGGCCAGTATCCGTCTGTACACAGGAGGATCTGCCTTCTCTTCAGTGAGCGGTGCCCTGGCCTGCTCCGTCGTGCGGAACTGAAAGGCACCAGGGGGAACGCTAAGAGGAACCTGAAGGCGGGTCAATGGGCGACACCGCAGATGAGAGGCGTCTCACGAGAGGCCGTTCTGCCTCTCACCCTTGAGTGTCATCGGGCGTCACGGTGGTTCACGCCGCGTCATCGGCTGCGGGATGTCGCGGCCTCCGCATAGCGTGGATCCATCGCGACGATCCGGGTGGTCCCGGGCGCCGGTTCATACCCGGTCGTGCAGCGGGTTCGACTCCCGCCGTCGCGTCTGCTTCTCCCGCCGTGAACACCGGTTCGGGGCACGACGGATATCGGCGGGCGATGCGGTTGGGCACGCCGATCAGAAAGACACTCGGTGGGAGAATGGCCCGGTGGATGCTGGATCGGTGATTGTGAGTGCCATCATCGTGGCTGCCACGGCAGGCGTTCTCGCGCTCGCGCCATTCATCCATCGCGATACGCGTAGACGATGGGAGAAGTGGCCCGGCGGGGGACTGGGTTCGGCGTTGGATGGTGTGTGGCGACCGTCGGCGGAGGACGCGCACGCGCAGTGGAAGGCTCAGATCGAGATGCCAGCTCCTGCGCCGAAGCCCGGTGACAAGGGGCTCGACGAGGGACGCATCGTCATCAACCTGCCCTGATCAGTTGCGATCCGTCCGGCCATTGCACAGCCAGCCTCGCTCGGAGTCCCCATCGGAGTCGTCCTTGACATGCACGGGTGGACTCGGGACTATTCCGTCATGGCGAACCTCGACGATCGCACGCCTGAATGGGCCGCTGCGGAAATCGTGAAGGCTATGCGTGATCGCAGCGTCGTTCTCGACGGCGAAGCGCAGGAGCTGCTCCTCGAACTGCTGAGGAATGGCGATGAGGTTGCCCGTCAGGCGGACCGTCCCGAGGCTTTCGTGGACGGCATATCGGAAGTTCTCGAGCGCCTTCAGGCCGCCGCTGCGGCTGCCCCGCTCATGGCACTTGCTGGTGGCGATGGTGAGGCAGTTGCCTTGCTCGAGGCTGAAGCGCTCTTCCGCTCCATCTGTCCGCTCTGGCCATTCTGCAAGTAGCTGCTCATCATGACGAAGGAGAACGACATGACCGACTGGTCGGCTCGCTCGTTCGACGTCGTCTGCGACTTGACGAAGCAGGTTCTCACGCTCGCAACGGCGGTTGTTGCGTTGTCGATCACGTTCATGCACGACCTTGCCCCAAATGCCTCCTCCGCCTCCAGAGTCGTCTTGCTTGTGTCCTGGGGGGCATTCCTTCTCTCGGTCTTCTTCGGGATGCTCACTCTGATGGCATTGGCAGGCAACCAAGCGACAGAGAACGCTCCGAGCCCTTATGCCGTGAACCTCAGGATCGTCGGCGGCATCCAACTCGTGGCTTTCTTCGCTGGCCTCGTGCTCACCGGCATTGCGGTACTGATGGCATCGTCAGCTCATTAGCGAACCAATCCTCCTGCCACCCGCCACGTCGACGGGCCCAACGCGCCGCTCAGTCGCCGCGCAAGTACTTCGGGGCTTGAATACGCCATGCCTCCGTCACGAGCTCGACGAGGTGGTCGGGGTCGATGCGCGCCATGCGGAAAGCCACCTGCGGCTCGCTCCAACGGGTCGTGGTGCGCAGGAAGACGTCGGGCGCCATCTCGACCAGCGCCAGCGCGTCCAGGCGATCGCCCACTTTTATGCCCACCACCAGTTCGGCCGCGATGATCTCGCGAATGTCCTCCGGAATGCTCGGCCAGGGATGACACTCCCACGCGTAGAGCTTCCGCCGCACGAACCACGCAGCACCGCCCGTCATGGCCCGCTCCTCGGTCCCGGGCAGGGCAAGGGCCGTGCGCCGCAGATCGTTGAGAGTGGCCACGGTGCGAGCGTACGGGGCGCCTCCGACACCACGTCCGGCCGCCGGGCCGATCGGAGACCATACCGCCGCAACCGGAACCCGATGTGGGAGCATGCAGGTCATGAACACCGCGGCTCGTGACGAACTGCGGATGCTGCGCGCCCGCGCATACGGACCGTCGGCGGACATCCACGACGATCCCGTCGCGCTGCGCCGATTGCGCGAGCTGGAGGCGCAGGCCGCGCCGCCCGCACCCGGTCCGACGTCACAGGCTTCGGCACCGGCCGTCGGCCCCGCGGCGGAGGCGGCGCCCCCGGTCGACAAGCGGGCGGCGTCTGCTCCGCTGCCACCGCTCCCCACAGTTCCGGCCGCGGCCGCCGTCGCACACCGGCGGGACCGCTTGAGGGAGCCGACCGTCACCATCGCCGGTGCATCCGAGGCCGCCACGCCCGCGCCGGACGGCGCCACGGCCCCACGCCGCTGGCTCCTCTCCCCCGGCTTCGCGCTGCTGTGGCTGCTCTCGCTCGTCGCCGTCGCGGCTGTCGCGGCGGGCGTCACCTTCGCCGCCACGTGGATCCCACAGATCGCGCGGCACGGCGACGCGCGGCAGATCGCGACGCTTTCTCCCGACCCTGCCTTCGACTGGCCCAAAGCGCTCGGCGGTCGGAGTCCCGACATGACCAGCGACGGGTATGCGTTCCATGGACTGACGGTGATCCGCATGACCCAGCCCTTCGACAACTCCGATGAGCCGGTCGATTGCCTCCTCGCGTACGTCTCGGGAGATGCCGACGCCGACGCGGAATACTTTCCCGGCCCCGTGTACAACGGCTGTGGCGCCGGCTCGTTCCCCCCGACGGTGCAGCTGCGGGTCGAGAAGTCGATGCCGGCGGAGCTCAAGAACGTGGCACCGGCGGGCACCTCCCTGCAGTTCGTGCTCGACGGCGACAGGATCGGCGTGTTCTCCGACGCCGAGTGATGCTCAGCCGCGGAAGACGCGAACGCCCAGGTCGGGATGGTCGACGAACACCCCGTCGACGCCGGTCTCGCGCAGCATCCGCCACTCCCCCTCGTAGTCGCCGAACGCCGCCTTGCCGCCGTGGCCGCGGAACGTCCGCGCCAGGAACGCGTTCTCGGGCCGGCACGTCCAGGTGAAGACGTCCAGCCCACGCTCGTGGGCGTCGCCGACGACCGACGACGGCGCGCTCACCCGCCCCAGCCGATCCGGCGCGAGGATCATCCGCTTGTCGACGCTGATGCCGTCGACGACGCCGACCAGCGTGTCCAGGCCGCGGGGCGACGCTGTCCACTCATAGGTGGGCGCGGCGTCGCCCTCCGTCGCCACCAAATCGTACGGGCGACCGACCGCCTCGAGCAGGTACACGTAGCGCGCCACCATCCCCTGCGCCCGGACGGCGGACAGCACCGTCGACTCGAACGACTCGACGACGAGCGGATGCCGACCATCGGCCCATCCCGCCGCTCCGAGCTCCGCAGCCAGGAGCTGCGCGACATCCCACCCCTGCTGTGAGAAGAACGTCGCGTGCTTGATCTCGACCACGGCGCCGATCGGGCGACCCTGGGCGACGGATGCGGCAGCCACCAGGTCGAGCACATCACGCAGACGCAGGATCGGCTCCTGGCCGTCGAAGCCGGCGCTTCCCGGCCGTAGCTCGGGCAGCCGCTCGCGCGCCCGCAGCGTCGCGAGCTCCTCCCACGTGAAGTCCTCGGTGAACCAGCCGATCACGCCCTGGCCGTCGATCTGCTTCGTCGTGCGCCGCGAGGCGAACTCGGGCCGGGCCGCGACATCCGTCGTCGCCGAGATCTCGTTCTCGTGCCGCACCACCAGCACGCCGTCCTTCGACACCACGATGTCGGGCTCGACGGCGTCCACACCCTGGGCGAGGGCGAGCTCGTACGACGACGGCGTGTGCTCGGGGCGGTACCCGGGCGCACCGCGATGGCCGATCACGAGAGGGTCGCGGGATGGCACGCCGACAGGCTATCCCCGCCCCGGCTTCGGCGACGCAGCGCGGCGCGACTCTTCGTTCTCTCAAAGGGGAATCACAGTGATCAGCCGTGCGCGCGATACCCGCCCCGGCTATCGTTGAGGGGAACAGCACCGTGCTGTGACCGACACTTTGGAGAGTGCGAGCATGCCTTCGGCAAACCCCGCCTTCAACAACCCGGCGTTCCAGGATCAGAGCGCCGTCCGCAGCTACCCCGGCGGTGCGAACGCAGCCACCATCGGCGGCCAGTCACAGAACGCCGCCTTCAGCCAGCAGGCTCAGGCCGCCGCCGTCAACGCCCAGCTCGAGGGCCAGTTCGCCGGCCCCTCGGCGAGCGCCGTCGAGACCGACCGGATGACGGTCGAAGACACCGTCCTCAAGACCCTCGGCCTGTTCGCCGTGCTCGTCGTCACGGCTGTCGTCGGATGGGTGTGGTCGCTCGGCGGCCTCACCGCGGCGACGCAGAACGTCTCGATGCTCCCCTGGATCATCGGCCTCGCCGGCGGCTTCATCCTCGCCATGGTGGTGTCCTTCTCCAAGAAGGTGCGCCCGGCCCTCATCCTCGCCTACGCGGCGTTCGAGGGCCTGTTCGTCGGCGGCATCTCGGCCTTCTTCGAGGTCCTCTGGCCCGGCATCGTGATGCAGGCGACCCTTGCGACGCTCGCAGTCGTGGGCGTGACGCTCGCGCTGTTCGCGAGCGGCAAGATCCGTGCCTCGAAGCGCGCGACCAAGATCTGGATGATCGCGATCATCGGCTACATGGTCTTCCAGCTCGTCAACATCGTGCTCATGTGGACCGGCGTGCTGAGCGCCGCCGACACCTTCGGCCTCTACAGCGCCAAGGTGTTCGGCATCCCGCTCGGTCTCATCATCGGCGTGCTCGTGGTCATCATGGCCGCGTACTCGCTCGTGCAGGACTTCGACTTCATCCAGCAGGGCGTGCGCAACCGCGCTCCCCGCAAGTACGGGTGGCTCGGCGGCTTCGGCATCATGGTGACCGTCGTCTGGCTGTACATCGAGATCCTGCGCATCATCGCGATCGCGCGAAGCAACTAGTCATTGCACTTGTGAAGGGGCCGTCCGGAAGGGCGGCCCTTTCGGCGTTTCGGGATGCTGCGGCATGGCCGCGCGTAGGTCGTTTCGGCTCGCTGCGCTCGCTCAACGACCGGCGGGCGGGCGTGCGCGGGCGGGCGTCGTTTCGGCTCGCTGCGCTCGCTCAACGACCGAAGGGGTGGGGCGGTGCGGCGGGTCGTTTCGGCTCGCTGCGCTCGCTCAACGACCGGTGGGGTGGGGGTGCTGTTCAGCGGCCGGTGCGGGCCCGCTCCTCCAGTAGGGCGCGCTCGCGGTCGTTCCCGGCGAGGGCGGCGGCCGTCGCGAACTCGCTGCGCGCCTCATCCGTCCGCCCCAGCCTGAGCAGCAGCTCGCCTCGCGTCGCCGGCAGCAGGTGGTATCCGCGCAGCGCGCCGTCGTCGACGAGCGCATCGACGATCCGGAGCGCGCTGGCCGGACCGGTCGCCATCGCCACCGCCGCAGCACGGTTGAGCTCGACCACGGGCGACGGCGCGATGCGGCCGAGCGCCTCGTACAGCACGACGATGCGCTCCCAGTCGGTCTCGTCGACGGATGGCGCGACCGCGTGACACTCGGCGATCGCCGCCTGCAACGCGTACGGACCGCGTCCGCGCCCGAGCGTGTCGACGCGGGCGAGGGCAGCCCGTCCGCGGGCGATCGCCGCGCGATCCCACCTGCTGCGATCCTGATCGGCGAGCAGAACGGGATCGCCGTTCGCGTCGACACGCGCCGGGAAACGGGCGGCGGTCAGCTCCATCAGCGCGAGAAGCCCATGGACCTCCGGCTCTCGCGGGGCGAGCGCGGCGAGCACGCGACCGAGCCGGATCGCCTCGCGAGCGAGATCGGGGCGCATCCAGTCCTCGCCGGCATGCGCCGCGTGCCCCTCGTTGAAGACCAGGTACAGAACGCTCAACACTGCCCCCAGCCGCGCTCCGTATTCTTCGCGGGGAGGCACCTCGAACGGCACGTGCGCCGCGCTCAGGGTCTTCTTCGCGCGCACGATCCGCTGCTGCACGGTCACGACCGGTACGAGGAATGCCCGCGCGATCTCGTCGGATGTCATGCCACCGACGACCTTCAAGGTGAGGGCCACCCGAGCTTCGCGCGAGAGCACCGGATGGCAGGCGATGAATACCAGGCGGAGCACGTCGTCGTCGATCGCATCGGGATCCCACGGATCGCCGCCTGCGACCGGCTCGCTCGCAAGCTCCTGCGCGAGGTGAGCGAGCCGCGCGTCGTAGCGTTCCCGGCGACGCCACATATCGATCGCACGCCGCTTGGCGACCGCCGTCAGCCAGGCGGCAGGGTTCGCCGGCACCCCGTCGCGCGGCCACTGTGCGAGCGCCTCCGCGAGGGCGTCTTGGGCGAGGTCCTCGGCCAGGCCGAAGTCGCCCGTCATCCGCGTGAGGGTGGCGACGATCCTGGCCGATTCGATGCGCCACACGGCGGCGACCGCGCGGGCCGAGGCATCCCGCCTCGTCCGCGCGGTCGACTCCGGCTCAGCTGCGGGCACGCTGCTCCTGCTCCTCGCGCCAGCCCTCTTCCTTCTGGATCCACTCGTTGTCCTGCGGGAAGTCCTCGAGCTCGGTCACCCGCCGCACCTCGAGGAACGCGCCCGGTCCCAGCGGCGCGCGGCACGCCCATTCGGCGGCCTCCTCCCGGCTCGCGACCTCGATGATCCAGAAGCCGTTGAACAGCTCCTTCGTCTCGCCGTAGGGGCCGTCGGTCACGAGCGGCGTCTCGGCGGAGAAGTCGACGACGAAGCCTTCGGCCGCGTCGGTCAGCCCCTCGCCGGCCAGCAGGACCCCTGCCTTCATCATCGATTCGTTGTACCGGCCCATCGCCTCGATGACCTGCTCGAAGGGGATGTCCTTGTACGCCTCGACACCGCTGTCGTCGGCGCGCATGATGAGCATGAACTTCATGATCTGTCTCCTCGTTCGGGGTCGTGTGTCGACCCTCTCACTCATGACGTCGAGCGAGAAAGCCGCAGATCGACACGCACGCCGAAAAGCTTCTCGAATCGACTCATCCGCTGTGAGCGGAATGGTCGGGCGCCGACGCGGCGAGCGCTCTATCGTGGGCGCATGGCCGAGATCATCCCGCTGCAGCGCCGCCCGGAGCCCGACCCGAGCCCGCGGCTCGAGCCGCTGTGGCGCGAAGCGGTCGGAGACGTCTTGCGGCGCACCCGTCACGAGCGCGGCGAGCGCTTGACCGACACGGCGCGGCGCTCGGGGGTCTCGCCGCAGTACCTCTCCGAGATGGAACGGGGGCGCAAAGAGCCGTCGAGCGAGATGCTCGCCGCCGTCGCTGGAGCCCTCGACCTGACGCTGCTCGACCTCACCTCGCTGGTCGCCGAGGGGCTGCGCCCAGCGTCGGCCGGCGCTGTGGTCAACGCCGCGTGAACGCTGCTCGTCGCCGATTCAGGCGACGATGCGACATCAGGCAGATTCGGCGCCGATCCGCCTGAATCGGTGTCATTGCCTGAATTCGCGACGTCTCGAGGGGCTGCGCTCCGCGTCGGCCGGCGCTGTCGTCAAGGCGCGTAACGCTGCTCCTCGTCACCGATTCAGGCGACGATGCGACATCAGGCAGATTCGGCGCCGATCCGCCTGAATCGGTGTCATTGCCTGAATTCGCGACGTCTCGAGGGGCTGCGCTCCGCGTCGGCCGGCGCTGTGGTCAACGCCGCGTAAGGGGCTGGCCGAGGCATCCGCTCGCCGCTAGCGTGGCGGCATGAGCGCCACGGAAGACACGCACCTCGATGTCGACGGACAGGATGTGCGCATCTCGCACCCCGACAAGAGGGTCTTCCCGAGGCCCGGCGTGACGAAGCTCGACCTCGTGCGGTACTACCTCGCGATCGCGGAGGGCGCGCTGCGCGGGGCCGGCGGACGGCCGCTGGTGCTGAAGCGCTACGTGAAGGGCATCGACGCGGAGCCGTTCTTCCAGAAGCGCGTTCCCGAGAACCGGCCCGGCTACATCGACACAGCCACCCTGCAGTACGCGTCGGGCCGGTCGGCGGAAGAGGCGGTGATCCGGGATGCGGCGGGGCTGGCCTGGGTCGTGAATCTGGGATGCCTCGACCTGAATCCGCACGCCGTGCGCGCCGAAGACCTCGACCACCCGGATGAGCTGCGCATCGACCTCGACCCGATGCCCGGTGTCGACTGGGGGCAGATCGTCGACGTGGCGTTCGTCGTACGCGATGTGCTGGAGGAGAAGGGGCTCGTGGGGTGGCCGAAGACGAGCGGCTCTCGGGGCATCCACATCCTCGTGCGGGTGCGTCCCGAGTGGGACTACCGGGAGGTGCGCCTCGCCGCGGAGTCGCTGGCCCGCGAAGTCGAGGCGCGTGCGCCCGGGCTTGCCACCGCGCGGTGGTGGAAGGAGGAGCGCGGCGAGAGCGTGTTCGTCGACTTCAATCAGAACGCGAAGGACCGTACGGTGGCGTCGGCGTACTCGGTGCGCGCGCTGCCGGATGCGCGAGTGTCGACGCCGCTGTCGTGGGATGAGCTGCGCGAGTGCCGGCCCGACGAGTTCACCGTGCTCACCGTGCCGCAGCGGTTCGCCGAGGTGGGCGACCCGCACGCGGGTCTCGATGACGCGGCGGGCTCGCTCGAGGGGCTGCTGCGGCTCGCGGAGGAGTTGGGCCCGGCGGAAAAGGCGCCGCGGGGGTCGTCTGCGTCAGGCCGTCGCGAGTCGACGATGCCGCTGATCGAGATCGCGCGCACGCGCACCAAGCCCGAGGCCGAGGCGGCCGTCGAGCAGTGGAAGGACGCACATGCCGACGCGGCCGCGCTGCTGCATCCGGCAGACGTCCTGGTGGACGGGATGCGTGGGTCGAGCTCGCTCTGGTACCGGGTGCGGATCAATCTGCAGCACGTGCCCGAGGGCGATCGGCCGGGACAGGAGAAGCTCCTGGCCGACTACGATCCTTGGGCGGGTCGAGCGTCTGGTCGTTGAGCGGTCGGTCTCGGTCGTTGAGCGACGCTTCGTCTCGCTGCGCTCGCTCAGCGCGGGTCTCCGCGAGTCGAAACGGCTCACCGGCGCGTTTCGACTCGTCGCTTCGCTCCTCGCTCAACGACCTGACGGGAATGGCGGCCGCGTTTCGACTCGTCGCTGCGCTCCTCGCTCAACGACCTGACGGGATGGCGGTCACGTTTCGACTCGTCGCTGCGCCCCTCGCTCAGCGACCCTCGAGCACCCGGTCGGCGAGGCCGTAGGCCACCGCATCCTGTGCCGTGAAGAAGCGGTCGCGATCTGTGTCGGCGCGCAACCGCGCAGCATCCTGCCCCGTGTGCGTGGCGAGGATCTGCTCCACGTCGCCGCGGACGCGGACGAGCTCGTCGGCCTGCACGATGAGGTCCGGGATCGCGCCGCGGCCCTGCCCCGCCGGCTGGTGCAGCACCACCCGGGCATGCGGCAGCACGGCGCGCTTACCGGGTGCCCCGGCGGCGAGCATGACGGCGCCGACACCGACCGCCTGCCCGATGCAAGTGGTCGCGACATCCGGCCGCACGTGGCGCATCGTGTCGTACACCGCGAGCATCGCCGACGGATCACCACCCTCGCTGTTGATGTAGAGCTGGATGTCGCGGTCGGGGCTCTCGGAGTCGAGGTGGAGGAGCTGCGCGATGAGCACGTTGGCGACGCCGGCGTCGATCGCGGTACCGAGGTACACGATGCGCTCGGCGAGCAGGTGCGAGTAGACGTCCATGATGCGGTCGCCGCGCGGGTTGGTGGCGACGACGTTCGGGATGCTGTAGCTGCTCATGCCGCTGCTCCTTCGCTGGTGATACCCACGGGTCGGCGGCGCCGCGGGACGACTTCGGTCCAGTCGCGCACGATGCCGTCGATGAAGCCGTACTCCTGCGCCTGCGCGGCGGTGTACCAGCGGTCGTGCAGGGAGTCCTCGAAGACGCGCTCCGGCGTCTGGCCGGTGTCGTCGGCGATGAGGCCGAGCACGGTGTCGCGCAGCTGCCGCAGGTCGCCGGCCTGCGCCTCGACCTCGACGGCGGAGCCGCCGAATCCGCTCGAGCCCTGGTGCATGAGCACGCGGGAGTGCGGCAGCGCACGGCGCTTGCCCTTCGTGCCGGCGGAGAGGAGGAACTGGCCGGCGCTCGCCGCCATCCCGAGGACGAGCGTCGCGACATCGTTGGGGATGAGTCGCATGACGTCGCGGATGGCGAGCATCGCCGGCACCGAGCCGCCCGGCGAGTGGATCCACAGGGCGATGTCGGCCGACTCGTCCTCGGCGGCGAGGGCGAGCAGCTGGGTGGCGAGGAGGGTGCCGTTGTCGTCGTCGAGCTCGCCGTCGAGCACGATGACGCGCTGTGCGTAGAGCTCGCGACGCGCGGCTTCGCCGAACATCCGGGGCTTCGTGTCGTCTGTCATGCCACCAGCGTCGCGCGGTCAGCGGCGCTGTGCGCGGGGATCCGCCGTGGGTGGATCTGCGGTGGGCGGATGGGGGCGAGCGGGTGTTCGGCCGCGCGGTGGGCGACAGCCCCGTCTGAACGGCGACTGGCGCGGTGCCGGCGCTCCGCCGCCCGGGTCAGGCGCGGCGCGAGGGACGCCGCGCGCCGGCGGTGATCGCCGCCACGAGCGCCGGCCGGATCGCCTCGGGGGCGTACGCCAGGGCCGCGTGCCGTGCCCGGGCGCTGAGAGAACGACGGCGGTCGGGGTCGCGGAGGAGCGCGATCACGGCTTCGGCGAGCGCCTCGACATCGCCGGGAGGAATCACGACGCCGCCGTCGCCGATCACCTCGCGGGGGCCATACCGCACGTCGAACGACACGACCGGCAGCCCCCGCGCGAGCGCTTCGGCGATCGAGAGACCCTGCCCCTCGAATGCGGCCGAGACGAGCATGAGTGTGGCCTCGGCGAAGACTGCATCGCGCTCGGTGGGAGTGATCGTGCCGTGCAGACGGACGGCAGCCGTGAGGCCGCGCTCGTCGATGAGCTCCTGCAGCTGGGCGCGCAGAGGACCGTCGCCGTAGATGTCGAGGGTCGCTTCGGGTACGGAGGCCAGCACACGCTCAAACGCCGTGACCGCGCGGTCGATGCGCTTCTGCTCGGCGAGCCGATTCACCATCACGACCTTCGCGGGGGCGCGGGTAGCAGCATCCGTCGGCTCGGGTCCCGGATCGATGGGATTCGGCACGACATGGAACGACGCGTCGCCGCCGAACCGCGCCGCGACCTCGTCGCGCTGTGCGGCCGTCGGCCAGAGGACGGCGTCGTAGTCGTGCACGTGCGCCAGCCAGCGCGCCCACGGCGGGGCGAGTTCGGCGCCGGGATCGTCGTAGGGCGCCGGCAGGTGCGAGTTGTGCACGGTGTGGACGATGCGCACGCGCGGATCGTCCCAATCGACGAGCAGCTCGCCGACCTGGCGCGCTTCACACACCACGACGACGAGGCGGTCGGGGTTTCCGTCGCGGAGCTCGTCGACGACGTGCTTGAGCCAGGCGCGATAGAGACCCCGGAAGCCCCGCAGGATGCGTCGGCCGCCGGGTGCATGGATCACGACGGGGGCATCGGTGAGGTGCCAGGCAGGGTCTTCGACCACGGGGAGGGAGACGAGCGGTCGGCCCGACGCATCCGTTATCTCCCGGTGCGGCAGAGTCGGGTCGGCGTCTCCCGGTTCTGCGGCGGCGAAGAGCCAAGCGGGGTCGGCGGCGGCATCGTCGAAGAGATTGCGCCAGGATGCGGCATCCGGCAGCAGTCCGTGGGCGACGAGCTCGTCGCGCCATTCCGCGTGGGTCGCGGGGTCGGCCGCATCGACGGTCAGGAGCAGCGGGCGCCGGGCGCCGGCGTCGCGCAGCTGGCGCACGCGCCAGGGCACCGCGACGGCGAATCCGCCGTCGAGCGCCGGAGCGACGCGGCTCGCGAGCACGACATACGCGGCGTCGGGCAGCGCTGCGGCGTGCTCAGTCGGGCCGGAGGTCATTCATCCATCCTGCCCGGCTCGGGCGTCAAGGCACGACAACGCTCGCGAACCGAGGGACAACTCGGCGAACTGAGGGACAACTCGACCAACCGAGGGACAACTCGGCGAACGGAGGGGCAGCGGGTGGGGGTTACTCCCACTCGATGGTTGCCGGGGGCTTGCTCGTCACGTCGAGCACGACGCGGTTGATCTCGCGGACCTCGTTCGTGATGCGGTTCGAGATGCGCGCGAGCACGTCGTACGGCAGGCGCGTCCAGTCGGCGGTCATCGCGTCTTCGCTCGAGACCGGACGCAGCACCACCGGGTGCCCGTACGTACGGCCGTCGCCCTGCACGCCGACCGAGCGCACGTCGGCCAGGAGCACCACGGGGCACTGCCAGATCTCGCCGTCGAGCCCCGCCTTGCTGAGCTCCTCACGGGCGATCGCGTCGGCCTCGCGGAGGATCTCGAGCCGCTCGCGCGTCACCTCACCGATGATCCGGATGCCGAGGCCCGGGCCCGGGAACGGCTGCCGGCCCACGATCGCCTCGGGGATGCCGAGCTCGCGGCCGATCTGACGCACCTCGTCCTTGAACAGGGTCCGCAGGGGCTCGATGAGCTCGAAGTCGAGATCCTCGGGCAGCCCGCCCACGTTGTGGTGGCTCTTGATGTTCGCCGTGCCGGCGCCGCCGCCCGACTCGACGACGTCGGGATACAGCGTGCCCTGCACGAGGAACTTGATCGGCGCACCCTCCGCCTTCGCCTCGGCGACGAGGTCGAGCTGCGCCTTCTCGAACGCGCGGATGAACTCGCGCCCGATGATCTTGCGCTTCTGCTCCGGATCGGTCACGCCCTGCAGCTGCTCGAGGAACGTGTCGGCGGCGTCCACCGTGACCAGGCGCACGCCGGTGGACGCGACGTAGTCCTGCTCGACCTGCTCCCGCTCCCCCTTGCGCAGCAGCCCGTGGTCGACGAACACCGCGGTCAGCTGGTCGCCGATCGCCTTGTGCACGAGCGCCGTCGACACGGCCGAGTCGACCCCGCCCGAGAGGGCGGAGATCACGCGGGCGTCGCCCACCTGGGAGCGGATGCGCTCGACCTGCTCGGCGATGACGTTGTCGCTGGTCCAGGATGCGTCGAGCCTGGCCGCCTTGTGCAGGAAGTTCTCCAGCACCTGCTGACCGTGGTCGGAGTGCTTCACCTCGGGATGCCACTGCACCCCGTAGAAGCACTTCTCCTCGCTGCCGAACGCCGCGACCGGGGTGGCGGCGGTCTTCGCGAGCACCTCGAACCCCTCGGGCGCCTTCGCGACCTGGTCGCCGTGGCTCATCCAGACGTTCTGCTCGACGGGCTGGCCGGCCAGCAGCACTCCGCCGTCGCCCGTGAGCGACGCATCCGTCGCCCCGTACTCCCGCAGTCCCGTGTTCGCGACCTCGCCGCCGAGCGCGCGCGCCATGAACTGGAAGCCGTAGCAGATGCCGAGCGTCGGCACGCCGAGGTCGAACACCGCGGAGTCGAGCTGCGGCGCCCCCTCCTCGTACACCGAAGAGGGCCCGCCCGACAGGATGAGCGCCACGGGATTCTTCGCCGCGATGTCGGCGGCGGACGCGGTGTGCGGCACGATCTCGCTGTACACGCCCGCTTCGCGCACGCGGCGCGCGATCAGCTGCGCGTACTGCGCACCGAAGTCGACGACGAGGACCGGACGCTGCGCGGTCTGAGTGGTCTCGGTCACCGGGCTCCTTCAGGGGCGGGGGTGGTCTGGGATGCGGCCGACTGCTCGCGCTCCGCGAGGTAGCGCTTCACGTCGCGGGCGACGATGGCCTCCATGATGAACGACAGGAACGGCACGACGCCGCCGGCGGCCAGCATGATGAAGCGCCAGAACTGCCAGCGCATGAGGCTCCACACCCGGAAGCAGCTGAAGAGGTACACGACGTAGAACCAGCCATGCACGACGAGGATCGTCATGTTGAGGTTGAGGCCGGTCCCCGTCGACTCCCCGTCGACGCCCACCGGCGAGAACGCGAGGAATCCGCTCGAGCCGCCGAGGAACAGTTCTGTGTGGAAGCCGTACTTCATGATCATCTCGGCGACCAGCAGCAGCAGGAACGTACCGGTGATGAGCGAGCAGATCTGGTAGAGCTTGAGGGCGCCGCGGATGGCAGGGAACGACGCCAGCTTCGGGGCGAGGGGCATGGGGCCAAGTCTACCCGTGCGGCCCTGGGCGCCCGCCCGGCGTTGGGCCGAACGCCGACGGCCGGCGGATGCGAGCGGCGTGCTCGGCATCCGTCGGCCGTCGGTTCACCGGAGGGTCAGCCGAAGATCCGCGAGAGCAGGTCCCACAGCCAGTCGAACAGCGCGCCCAGGTGCCCGTTTCCTCCGCCGCCGGCGCGGTTGACGTGCACGGTCGCCGTCGCCTCGTCACCGTCGGCCTGCGCCACCGCGAGGGTGTACTTGCCGGGATGCGTCGACGTGGGCACCGTCGGCGACGCGGTGAACGCGCCCTTCGCGTCGGCCGTCACGGTGCCGAGGGGCACCGTCACGCCCTTCTTGCCGCGCAGCTGCACGGTGAGGGTCTCGCCCGCCTCGAACCCCTGGCCGGTCACCGCGAGCTTCTTGCCCGCGGCGACGGTGCCCTTGCCGACGTCGATCGTGCCGGCGAACTCGCCGCCGCCGCCCGACCCGGTGATCTCGAACGGCACCTGCGTGCCCGTGCCCGTGCCCGCGACCGAGATCGTCAGCGCCCGGGCGCCGGTCACGCCGGCAGGGACGGTGAACGTCAGCGTCGCGCGACCCACTTCGTCGGTGGTGTCGACGACCGTGGGATCGACGGCACCGCTGGCGAGCACCGTGTCGCCGAGCGAGATCGACACGTCACCGGGCGCCTTCTCCGCCGCGCTGAACGCGAGCGAGGAGAGCTTCGCGGTGACGGTGTCGCCGGCGCTGTACCCATCGGCGTCGGGCGCGCTGAGCGAGACGCCCACGGCGCGCTGCGCCAGATCCGGGGTCGCGGTCTTGTTCGCCTCGAACCAGTCGACCATCGACTGCAGGTCGACCTTTCCGGTGTCGGCCTTGTTCGTCCCCGACGCCAGGGTGGTGAAGTTGTCACCACCGGCGGCGAGGAACGAGTTCACCGCGACCGTGTACGGGCCGTCGGAGGTGACGGTCTTGCCGCTGAGCGTCATGGTGCCGATGTGCGATCCGGCAGCGGCGACCGGGTCGTACGTGTAGGCCAGCTCCTTCGACACGCCGAGCTTGAGGAACGGCCGGCTCGCTCCCGCCGGCTGCCACTGCTCCTCGAGCACCTTCTTCAGCTGGGCGCCGGTGAGCGTCATCGTGACGAGCGTGTTGGCGAACGGCTGCACGGTGGCGACTTCGCGGTAGGTGAGGTTGCCGTCGGGGTCGCCCTCGCCGGTCGACGCGTACGTGAGGTCCTTGCGGAGCCCACCGGGGTTCATCAGTGCAACGTCGGCGCCCGTCGACCACTTCTGCACGTCGGCGACGAAGTTGCCGAGCGTCGACTCGCCTCCGCGGTTCTCCGTGGTGCCGTTGCTCTGCCGAGCCCGGTTGAAGTCGGCGGTGATGTCACCGACCTTCTTCGCGCCGAGCACGTCGGCCTTCGCCTTCGCCGCATCCACGATCTGCTGCACGGCAGGATCGGCGTCGTACAGCGGCTTGCCGTCGGCGGCGAGCGGCTTGACCTCGTTGCTGATCGACAGCAGATCCTTCGTCTTCGGGTCGACCTTGAGCGTCATGAGCCCGTAGTTCTCGCCGTACTGACCGGCCGAGACGACAGGGCGCCCGTCGATGACGTGGTTGTACACGAGGTGCGTGTGCGCCGACACGATGGCGTCCACGTCGTCGTCCACGCGGTTCACGATCTCGCCGAGCGGGGAGTCGGGCGTGATGCTCGACAGGTCGGTCGTCTCGGCCCCTTCGTGCACGAGCAGGATGATGACGTCGGCCTCGCCGTTGGACGCGTCGCCGTCGGTGAGGTCGTCGGCGGCGGCGTTGACCGAGTCGGCGATGTCCTTCACCTCGAGCTCGGCGATGCCGTCGGGCGACACCAGTGAGCCGAGCGCCTCGGTCACCGCGCCGATGAAACCGACCCGCACGCCGTCGACGTTCTTCACCCACGAGGGGGCGAGCGCCGGCTTGCCGGTCGACCGCAGCACGACGTTGGAGTTGATGTACTCCCAGTCGGCGCGGTCCTGCACGCGGTCGCGCAGATCTGCCCAGCCCTTGTCGTACTCGTGGTTGCCGGCGGCGCTCACCTCGAGCCCCGCCGCGTTCAGCGCGTCGATCGTGGGGTTGTCGTCGTCGATGAACGAGGTGAACGTCGACGCGCCGATGAGGTCGCCGGCGGCCGCGAAGATCGTGTTCGGGTTGCTCTCGCGCACCTGCTTCACCGCGGTCGCGAGCGCCGCAGCCCCACCCGAGGCGCCGTCGGCCTCGATCCGCCCATGGAAGTCGTTGATCGTCACGACATCGATGTCGACGGGCGGCAGCGTGCTGCTGACCCCGACGATGATCGGATCGTGGTCGCTCGACCGGTACGGCGTGCCCGCCTCGGCCGCGCCGAACGAGTAGCCCCGGTCGCTCCACTCCGGGGAGTTGATCCCCCAGACGCCGGCGCCGGTGATCGACGCGGTCAGCGACGGCGACGCGATGACGTGGTCGAGCGAGCCGAGCTCGCCGTCGAACGTGTAGGTGTACTGGCCGTCGGTCTTGTCGGCGACGAGGTCGGACCAGCCGGCCGTGCGGAACACCTCGATCGGGTCTTCCTCGCTGTACGAGTTGAAGTCGCCGACCAGCAGCACGTCGCCGCTTCCCGAGGCATCCTGGACGTCCTTGGCGAACGCGAGCACCGACTTCGCCTGCGCGACGCGGTCGGCGTTGAAGAAGCCCTGCCCGTCGGCCGGCTCGTCGCCGCCGCCCTCCGGCGGCGACTTCGACTTCAGGTGGTTCGCGATCACGGAGATCGTGCGCCCGTCGACGTCGAACGTCTGCGCAATCGGCTCGCGCGCGTTGCCCCAGACCGTCTCGTCGCTCACGGTGGCGGCGTCGCCCACGGGGGTGACGGCATTCTTCTTGTAGATGATGGCGTTCGTGATGACGTCGGTGGTCGCGGCGTTCTGCAGGGCCGCCGGCGTCGGGATGTATCCCCACGCGTCGGAGCCGGCATCCGCGTTCAGCGCGGCGACGAGATCCTTCAGCGCAGTGTCGGCGGGCTTGCCGAACTTCACCGAGTTCTCGATCTCCATAAGCGTCACGATCTCCGCGCCGAGCCCGTTGATCGCCGCGACGATCTTCGAACGCTGGACGGCGAGCAGCGCCGCGGTCTTCGCGCCGCGCGCATCCGGGTTCTCGCTCTGCAGCGTCGTGAAGTAGTTGTAGACGTTGAACGACGCGACCTGTGCGTCGCCGCCGACCTTCGGCGGGGCGGCCGGCCGCGGGTTCGACTGGTCGAACGTGACCTTGTCGGCGGCGGGGCTCCCGTCGTTGATCGGGACCACCGGCTGCAGACGCCAGTCGTCGAAGCCGTACTGCAGGATGTACCCGCGGTCGGAGAAGCCGACCTTGTCGCCATTGCGGACGACGGTGTCCTTCGTGAAGTACGGTTGGTCGCCGTCATGGGTCTTGTTCGAGATCTGCACCGACCATCCGTCGTCGAGCAGGATGCGGCGCGCCCGGTTCTCCGCCGCGATCGCGTTCGCCTCGGCGCCGGGCCTGGTGGTCTCGGTGTTCTTGACGTTCAGCTCGTCGGGGTCGAGCCACAGCGTCCCGAAGTTGTAGAGCTGGTGGCTCGACGCCAGCCGGTAGGAGCCGGTCGGCGCGACGAACATGTTCTCGTACTGCTCGCGGTCGCTGCCCACCACGCTCGTGGGCAGCGGTGTGGCCGCGGGAACGCCCGCGTCGGGGGTGACCACGACCACGTCGGCGAGCACCTTCGGCGAGATCTGCGTCTGACCGAAGTACTCGCTCACGGCGCCGGTGACCGAGACGAGGTCGCCGATCGCGAGCGTCGGAGCGAGCGCATTGAGGTAGACGAAGATGCCGTCGGAGGCGCCCGGCGTCGCATCCTCCGCGCCGCCCGAGCCCTGCGTCTGGATGACGATGCCCTTGTATCCGCCGACGCGGTAGTCGGCCGTGACGACGCCCTGCACGGTGACGGTCTTGCCCGCCAGCGGCGAGGCGTCGCCCGTCCCCTGCACTTCGGCGATCGTGTTCGTGGGCGTCGGTGGGTCGGCGGCGAAGGCGGGTGCGGCGCCGATCGCGCCGACGGCGAGCGCCGCGACCGTCGCGACGGCAAGGCCGGCCGCGCGCCGGTGACCCGCTCCATGCGGGGGACGAAGGGACGACACGCGCACGGCGGCGGCATCATCGCGGACGGAGTTCATGCAGTTTCCTCCTCGTGGGATGGCAGACCGGCTCTTCAGCGAGCACATCGCCGACTCTCAGCGAGCGCTCAGCGAGCCGCATCCTGCGAGCCTATGGAGGGCCGTCGACATCCTCAATGGCGTTCGCTCAAAGTTCATCTGCCTCTCATGAGCCAGACGGATGCGTCGCCGAACCGCGCGGCGCAGAGAGCTGCGCCAGCCGGGAGACGGGTGCGTCAGCCGGCAGAAGGCTCGCCGGAGGAGTCCTCGAGCTCCTCGACTTCCTTCTCCCACGCGTCCTTCGCGAGCCGGTACCAGAGATAGAACGCGAAGCCCGCGAAGACCGCCCACTCGGCGGCGTAGAAGAGGTTCAGCCAGTTGAGCCCGCTGTGGTCCTCGGGCACGTGCGAGGAGATCGTGACGAGGCCGCCGATCGCCGCATCGGACGTCAGGTACGGCCGGTACACATCCAGCCCGGCGGTATCGTGCCAGCGGCTGAGCAGTGCCGCCGGCGACATCGTGGTGAGCGCGAACGGGTCGTCACGGCGGGGCACGGCAGGGCCCTCGTCGGAGATCAGGCGGCCCGTGACAGTCGAGACATCGGCGCCCTTCGCGTTGAGCTCGGCTGCGGCATCCTGCGCCTTCTGCAGCGTCGGGGCCCAGCCCACCGCCACGGCGAGCGACGTCGGCGTCGCGTCGTCGAGGCGGAACTGGCCGGTCACCCAGAAGCCCTCGACGTCGTCGTTCATGCGGCGCGACACGACGAGGAAGTCACCCGGCACGAACGCGCCGTGCGCCTGCACCTTCTGACCCACCAGGGGCGCGTTGAGGTAGGCGCCCGGCTTGACCACGTCGGAGATCGGGACGACCGTCTCGGTCTGCTCCGGCTCCGACGCGACGGTGTCGAGGGCGCGGCCGAGCTGCCACTGCCCGAGCCACGCGAACACCCCGGCGACGACGAGGCACAGGCCGAGCATCGCGAGCCAGCGGGGCCGCAGCATGACCTCCCGCAGCGTCGGCGGGAACACCTCGGGCAGGTCGTCGACCTGACCTCGCTGCGTACTCATTCCGGTCGTGCTCATTCCGGCGGGCGGTCAGTCCACGCCGTAGGGTGCCACGACGACCTCGACCCGCTGGAACTCCTTCAGGTCGGAGTAGCCGGTCGTGGCCATCGACTTGCGCAGCGCGCCGATGAGGTTCGCGGTCCCGTCGGCGACGGGCGCCGGCCCGTAGAGGATCTCCTCGAGCGGCGCGACCTGGTCAACGTGGACGCGGCGGCCGCGGGGCAGCTGCGGGTGGTGCGCCTCGGGACCCCAGTGGAAGCCACGGCCGGGCGCATCCGTCGCGCGCGCGAGGGCCACGCCGAGCATGACGGCGTCGGCGCCCATCGCGAGCGCCTTCACGATGTCGCCCGACGTGCCGACGCCGCCGTCGGCGATCACGTGCACGTACCGGCCGCCCGACTCGTCCATGTAGTCGCGGCGCGCCCCCGCGACATCCGCGACGGCCGTCGCCATCGGGGCGTGCAGGCCGAGTGTGGCGCGGGTCGTGGATGCCGCTCCCCCGCCGAAGCCCACGAGCACGCCGGCGGCACCGGTGCGCATGAGGTGCAGGGCCGCGGTGTAGGTCGCGGCGCCGCCCACGATGACGGGCACGTCGAGGTCGTAGATGAACTTCTTGAGGTTCAGCGGCTCGGCGACCGACGAGACGTGCTCGGCCGAGACGGTGGTGCCGCGGATGACGAACAGATCGACGCCCGCGGCGACGACGGTCTCGTAGAGGTCCTGCGTGCGCTGCGGAGTGAGCGATCCGGCGACCGTGACGCCCGCCTCGCGGATCTGTGCGAGCCTGTCGCGCACGAGCTCCGGCTTGATCGGCTCGGCGTACATCTCCTGCATGCGGCGGGTCGCGTCGCCGTCGTCGAGCGTGGCGATCTCGACGAGCAGGGGCTCGGGGTCGTCGTAGCGGGTCCACAGGCCCTCGAGGTCGAGGATGCCGAGGCCGCCGAGCTGGCCGAGCATGATCGCGGTCTGGGGGCTCACGACCGAGTCCATCGGCGCGCCGATCACGGGCACCGCGAACTGGTAGGCGTCGATCGACCAGGCGGTCGACACGTCCTCCGGGTTGCGCGTGCGCCGCGAGGGCACCACGGCGATGTCGTCGAACGTGTAGGCCCGCCGGGCGCGCTTGGCGCGTCCGAGCTCGATGTCCATGCTCACGGTTCCAGCCTACCTGCGCCGCCTCGACCGACCGGCGGGCCGTCGGTCTCGGTCGTCATCGGAGCAGGATGCCCCGGCCCGGGCGCACTACTTCTTGTAGTTGGGCGCCTCGACCACGATCTGCACGTCGTGGGGGTGCGACTCTTTGAGACCGGCGGCCGTGATCCGGACGAATCGGCCACGTGCCTTGAGCTCTTCGATCGTGCGCGCGCCGACGTAGAACATCGACTGACGCAGCCCTCCGATGAGCTGATACGCCACGGCGGCGACGGGCCCGCGATACGCGACCTGACCCTCGATCCCCTCGGGGATGAGCTTGTCGTCGCTGGGCACATCGGCCTGGAAGTAGCGGTCCTTGGAATACGACGTCTTCTTGCCGCGCGTCTGCAGCGCGCCGAGCGAGCCCATGCCGCGGTACAGCTTGAACTGCTTGCCGCCCTGGAACACGATCTCGCCGGGCGCCTCATCCGTCCCGGCGAACAGGGAGCCGATCATCACGGCGTCAGCTCCGGCGACGAGCGCCTTGGCGATGTCGCCGGAGTACTGCAGACCGCCGTCGGCGATTACCGGCACGCCCGCCTCACGGGCGGCGAGGAACGCCTCGTACACGGCCGTGACCTGCGGCACGCCGACGCCGGCGACGATGCGGGTCGTGCAGATCGAGCCCGGCCCCACGCCGACCTTGACGGCGTCGACGCCCGCGTCGATGAGCGCCTGCGCCCCCTCCCGGGTCGCGACGTTGCCGCCGATGACGTCGATGTGCGCGAAGCTCGGGTCGGCCTTCAGCCGGCCGATGATGTCGATCACGCCGGCCGACTGGCCGTTCGCCGTGTCGACGACGACGACGTCGACGCCGGCGTCGCGCAGCGCCTCGGCCCGCTCCCACGCGTCGCCGAAGAACCCGATCGCGGCGCCCACGCGCAGCCGGCCGTGCTCGTCCTTCGTGGCGAGCGGGTACTTCTCGCTCTTGTCGAAGTCCTTGATCGTGATGAGCCCGGCGAGCTTGCCGTCGTCGTCGAGCAGCGGAAGCTTCTCGACGCGGTGCTTCGCGAACGTGGCGATGACCTCGCCGGCGCTGATCCCGACCTTGCCGGTGATCAGCCCCTCGCTTGTCATCACATCGCGCACCTTCGTGGTCTGCCGCTCGAAGCCCGACACGAACCGCATGTCACGGTTCGTGATGATGCCGAGGAGGTGCCGTTCCTCGTCGACCACGGGAAGACCCGAGATGCGGTACTGCGCGCACAGCGCATCGACCTCTTCGATCGTCGCGTCGGGACTGGTCGTGATCGGGTCGGTGATCATGCCCGACTCGCTGCGCTTGACCTGGTCGACCATGCTCGCCTGATCGGCGATCGACATGTTGCGGTGGAGGATGCCGAGCCCGCCCTGGCGTGCGATGGCGATCGCCATCCGCGCCTCGGTCACGGTGTCCATCGCCGCCGAGATCAGCGGGGTGGCGACCGTGATGCGCCGGGTCACGCGCGAGGAGGTGTCCGCCTCGCTGGGGATGACGTCGGTGTGCCCCGGCAGGAGCAGGACGTCGTCGTACGTGAGACCGACGAAGCCGAAGGGATCGGGCTGTTCCATGAAGGCTCCTCTCGCGCCCGGGGCGCGTGGCGGATCGCGGCGGGGCGACACAGAGCCCATACAGGCAGAGCCGATGCGAACAGGGCCGATGCAGCGGCGAGATCCGTGCCGTCATCACAGTCTAAGCGCCGACGCGGCCCGGACATTCCCGCATGACTGGGAAGCCGCTCTGCAACGGCGCCGGGCCGGGGCGGGTATCACGAACCGCGCACGATCGCGCCGCGCCGATAGGAGTTCGGTCTTCGGTCAGGCTACGCTCGTGACATCGCGCTGGGCGGCGCAGCGAGACCCGACGGCGCCGCGGCGAACTCGATGTGGAGGTTGCGTGAGACACAGGACAGCGGCGCTTCGCCGACCATTCAGATGGCGCATCGCGCTGCTGGGCGCCGCGGCGGCGGCTCTTCTGCTCCTCGTTCAACCGGCATTCTCGGCCTCGGCCGCATCCGACTCGACCTCGGCCGTCGCGTCCGCGGACACTGTCGTGGCGGCAACGGCCACGGGCATCTTGCCCGCCGACGAGAACGCCCCGAAGACCTCGTTCTACTTCGGCGGCAACGTCACCTACAAGGGCGAGCCGATCGAGGGCGTCGTCGTGTCGGTCGACGGCGAGGGATTCACAGCCGAGACCAAGACCGACGCCGAAGGCAAGTGGCGTCTGTACGTGCCGAAGAAGGGCTCGTACACGCTGAGCGTCGACGAGGACACCCTTCCCAAGGGCGTGATCGTCGACGCATCCCAGCTCCCCACCGGCGTCGAGCCGGTCTCGGGCACCACCGGCTCGTTCGACGCCGAATTCGGTCTGACCGGCACGAAGATCGTCAACCTGTTCCTCGGCGCAGGTGAGCGGATCACCGTGTCGTTCGCCGATCAGCTGCTCTCCCGCACTGTAGGCGGCATCAACTTCGGCCTGCTCCTGGCGCTCGCCTCGATGGGCGCGGCTCTCATCTACGGCACCACTCGGCTGTCCAACTTCGCACATGGCGAGATGGTGACGTGGGGCGGTGTGGTCGCGCTCTTGGCCACGTCGCTCTGGAACCTGCCGCTGTGGCTCGGCATCGCGGCCGCTGTCGTCGGCGGGGCGCTGCTCGGCTGGGCACTGGACGCGGGCCTCTGGAGGCCGCTGCGGCGCCGCGGCTTGGGCGTCGTCCAGCTCATGATCGTGAGCATCGGCCTGTCCCTGGCGCTGCGGTATGTGCTGCAGTTCCTGATCGGCGGCGGCACCTATCAGCTGCCGGGTGCAAGCCCGACCCCGATGAAGCTCGGGCCGATCTCGCTCTCGTACATCGACATCATCGGCATGGTCGTCAGCCTGGCCGTGATCATCGCGATGGGCCTCTTCCTCACCCGTACCCGGATCGGAAAGGCGACGCGGGCGATCTCGGACAATCCGCAGCTTGCCGCCGCGTCGGGCATCGACGTCGACAAGGTCATTCGCATCGTCTGGATCCTCGCCGGCACACTCGCCGCGATCTCGGGCGTCCTCTGGACGTACTTCCGTCCCGGCGTGAAGTGGGACATGGGCATGCAGATGCTCCTCCTGATGTTCTGCGCGATCACGCTGGGCGGTCTCGGTTCGACGCTCGGCGCGCTGATCGGGTCGATCATCGTGGGCATCGCCGTCGAGGTGTCGACCCTGTGGATCCCGTCGGATCTCAAGTACGCCAGCGCGCTCGTCGCGCTGATCGTGATCCTGCTCGTCAGGCCCCAGGGCCTGTTCGGCCGCAAGGAAAGGCTGGGCTGAGGCATGGACTTCGGAGCGATCTTCGGCAACACCGCCGCGTACTTGTTCAGCCCGGTGACCATCGCCTACGCGCTGGCCGCCACCGGCCTCGCCGTGCACTTCGGCTATGCGGGCCTGCTGAACTTCGGCATGGCCGGGTTCATGGCGATCGGCGGCTACGGCTACGCCATCTCGGTCCTCAGCTTCGGGGCGCCGTGGTGGCTGGGCATGCTCATCGGATTGGCCGGCGGAGCCGTGTTCGGCCTGCTGCTCGGCGTGCCGACCCTGCGCCTGCGCGCCGACTATCTCGCGATCGCGACGATCGCCGCCGCAGAGATCGTGCGGCTGCTGTTCCTCACCCAGGTCTTCGACAAGTGGACGAACTCGGCGGAGGGCCTGCGCGGGTACAGCGAGAAGGGCGGGTTCTGGAATGCCAATCCGTTCCCGCCGGGCACCTACGGGTTCGGCCCCTGGCGCTACTCCGAGGTCGATCTGTGGAACCGTGTGTTCGGCCTGATCATGCTCGCGTTGGCGATCCTCCTGGTGTGGGCGCTCATGCGCAGCCCCTGGGGCCGGGTGCTCAAGGGCATCCGCGAAGACGAGGATGCCGTGCGCTCGCTCGGCAAGAACGTCTTCGCCTACAAGATGCAGGCGCTCGTCGTCGGCGGCGTCATCGGCGCGATGGCCGGCATCGTCTTCGTGCTCCCGTCGGCGGTCGTGCCCGGCAGCTACTCCACGTCGCTGACGTTCTTCCTGTGGACGGTGCTGCTCCTCGGCGGCGCCGCGACGGTGTTCGGGCCGACCCTCGGAGCAGTGCTGTTCTGGATGCTGTTCGCCTTCCTCGGCAACCTGCTCCCCCAGATGGCCACGCACGGTCTGCTCCCGATGAGCGGACCGCAGGCCGAGACCGTGCGGTGGATCCTCGCCGGTGTCGCGCTGATGCTGATCGTGATCTTCCGCCCGCAGGGCATCCTCGGTGACAAGAGGGAGATGACCTTTGTCAAGTAAGCAGCCGCACGAGACAGCGCCGACCGGTCACCGCCCGATGGCCACGGGACTCGCGAAGGGACCCGCGGCACCCGGCGTGCCCAAGGTCGACCCGATCCTCGTCGCCGACGGGGTGCAGCGCCGCTTCGGCGGTCTCGCCGCCGTCGACGTCGACCATCTCGAGATCCCGCGCGGGGCCATCACGGCCCTGATCGGTCCGAACGGCGCCGGCAAGACCACACTGTTCAACCTGCTCTGCGGTTTCGACAGACCCAACAGCGGCGACTGGTCGTTCGATGGCAAGCGCATCTCGGGCATCCCCTCGTTCAAGGTCGCCCGAATGGGGCAGGTGCGCACGTTCCAGCTCACCAAGTCGCTGTCGCTGCTGACGGTGCTGGAGAACATGAAGCTCGGCGCCACACATCAGCGCGGCGAGCGGTTCTGGTCGAGCCTGCTGCCGTTCGTCTGGCGTGCGCAGGAGCGTGAGATCGAGGAGCGCGCACACGCGCTGCTGACCCGCTTCAAGCTCGACACGAAGGAGAAGGACTTCGCCGCGTCGCTGTCCGGCGGTCAGCGCAAGCTGCTGGAGATGGCGCGGGCCCTCATGAGCGATCCGACGCTGGTGATGTTGGACGAGCCGATGGCCGGAGTGAACCCGGCCCTCACGCAGTCGCTGCTCAGCCACATCCTCGAACTCAAGGACCTGGGGATGACGGTGCTGTTCGTGGAGCACGACATGCACATGGTCCGCCACATCGCCGACTGGGTCGTCGTCATGGCGGAGGGGAAGGTCGTCGCCGAGGGCCCGCCGCACACCGTCATGGAGGATCCCGCTGTGGTGGACGCCTACCTGGGCGCCCATCAGGACCTCGACCTCGGGGCTGTCACGGGCAGGATTGACGTGGTCACCGACACCGCAGCGGCCGCGAGGGCACGCGAGGTCATCGAGGCCGAGGCGGAAGCCGAGATCGAAGCCGAGGACGCCGAGGAGGAGCAGTCATGACGATCGGTGCTGACGCGTCGACCGAAGCCGTCGTCGAGCTGACGGATGTGCACGCCGGCTATCTGCCGGGCGTGAACATCCTCAACGGAGCGAACCTCGTCGCCCGCAAGGGCGAGCTCATCGGCATCATCGGCCCGAACGGGGCCGGCAAGTCGACGCTCCTGAAGGCGATCTTCGGCATGGTGCAGGTGCGCGGCGGCAGCATCACCGTCGACGGCGAGAGCATCGTCGGACTGAAGGCCGACAAGCTCGTCGCGCGGGGGGTGGCCTTCGTGCCGCAGACGAACAACGTCTTCCCGTCGCTGAGCATCGCCGAGAACCTGCAGATGGGCCTCTACCAGAATCCGAAGATCTACAAGGAGCGGCTGGAGTTCGTCACCGGGATCTTCGCCGAGCTGGGCAAGCGCCTGAACCAGCGCGCCGGCTCGCTCTCGGGCGGCGAGCGGCAGATGGTCGCCATGTCGCGCGCCCTGATGATGGACCCCTCGGTGCTGCTGCTCGACGAGCCCTCCGCGGGCCTGTCGCCGGTGCGACAGGACGACGCGTTCATCCGCGTCTCCGACATCAACAAGGCCGGTGTCACGACCATCATGGTCGAGCAGAACGCCCGCCGGTGCCTGCAGATCTGCGACCGGGGATACGTCCTCGATCAGGGGCGCGACGCCTACGAGGGCACCGGCCGCGACCTGCTGAACGATCCGAAGGTCATCGGCCTGTACTTGGGCACCCTGGGCCAGGACGAGGTCGCCTGACCGCATCGCGCGTCGCGCCACTCGCGACGGAGCGCCGACGAGGAGGGGCCCGGATGCGACGCATCCGGGCCCCCTGTCACGCGGGATTACTTGATCCGCGTGTTGTTGTTGTCGTCGCCGTACTGGTAGACGCCGATGGCGGCCCCAGCCGGATCGTTGTTCTCGTCGAACGTGACCTCACCCGACAGACCGTCGTAGTCGGCGGTTCCGCCGCCGTTGATGATCTCGGCACACTCGGCGAACGTCTTGCACTTCTTGCCGTCGCCCGAGCCGCCCGAGACCTCACGCATCTTGCCGGCCATGTCGGTGCCCTTGACCGAGCCGGACGCGAGAGCCGACAGCGCGATCAGGTTCACGGCGTCGTACGCCTCCGCGGAGTACGTGACGTCGTTGATCGGCTTGTTGCCGGCACCCGTCCACACCTTGTTGAGCTGGTCGAGGAAGTCGTCCGGCAGAACGGCGCCGGCACGAGTGCCCTTCGAGCCCTTGAGCTTGACCGACAGGTTGTCCTTCGCGTAGTTCGACAGGTTGCCGTCGACCAGGTAGAGCTTGCCGGTGTCGATACCGGCGTTGCCCAGCAGCGGCGCGATCGTCTTGAACTGGTCGTAGGACACGACGGCGACGGCGTCGGGCTTCGCCGCCGCGATCGTCGAGACCTGGGCGTCGAACTGGCCGTCGCCGACGTTGTACGACGCCTCCGCGACGACCTTGCCGCCGGTGCTCTCGAACGTGCTCTTGATCGCGTTCGCCAGCCCGGTGCCGTAGCCGTCGTTCTGGTAGATGATCCCGAGCGTGGTGGCGCCGTCCTCGGCTGCCTCGTTGCCCAGCACCTCACCCTGGAGGTTGTCACTGGGCGCCGTGCGGAAGTACAGCGGGTTCAGGCCCGAGAAGTCCGCCGAGGTGTTCGACGGCGACACGGTGAGGATGCCCGCGCCGATGTTGCCGTCGATGATCAGCTTGGTGACGCTCGACGATGCTGCGCCGACAAGAGCGGTGATGCCCTGGCTCTTGAGCTTCTCGATGGAGGTCTCGTACGCCTTGGTGTCGGTGTCGCCCTCGTCGGCCTGCGAGAGGTCGATCGTCACGCCGGCCTTCGCCTGGTTGATCTGGTCGACGGCGAGCGCGACGCCGGCCTCCATGGGCGCACCGAGGAACGCCAGCGACCCGGTCTGCGGCAGCAATGAGCCGAGCTTCAACGTCAGTTCGGTCGCCGGCCCCTTCTTCCCGCCGCTCGTGTCGCTCGGCGAGGCCGCGGGTGTGCTGCTGCAGCCAGCCATCACCACGGCCGCCGCCCCCGCGAGGGCGATCGCCGTGATAGCTCTGCCGCGGCGCAGGCCTCTCAGTCCGTTCATGGTGCTCCTTTGCTTGAACGTGGCAGTCGCTGCCACGATGAGTGCTCCTACCCTATGGGCACGGCGCGCTGCGCGGGCGTCGGAGAGGTATCGGGTCGCTAACGATCCCGCCGGTCACGCGGGTCGGTGAGCCTCCCGGGTCCAGTCACGCGGCGAGCGTCCCGCGTCCGGTCAGGCGGCGAGCTTCCCGGGCCCCGTCACGCGAGGTCGGCGACATCCGTGGCGCCCCGCGGGCGACGTGCCTGGCGCAGGGAGTCGACGGTGAGCACCACCAGTGCCACCCACACCAGCGCGAAGCCGGCCCAGCGCTCCGCCGGCATGTCCTCGTGCAGGATGACCACGCCGGTGAGGAACTGCAGGATCGGCGTGAGGAACTGCAGCAGTCCGACGAGGCTCAGCGGGGCACGACGGGTCGCCGCGGCGAAGAACAGCAGCGGCACCGCCGTGACGACTCCCGCGAGTGCGAGGAGGATGCCGTGGCCCACGCCGGCGGTGCCCATCGTGATGCCGCTCGTCGCCGAGACCCAGATCAGCATTCCGGCCGCGACGGGGCTGAGCCATGCCGTCTCCAGGGTCAGCCCGCTGAGCGCGTCGACCGACGAGCCGACGCGGTTCTTCGTGAGCCCGTACAGGCCGAACGAGAAGGCGAGGGTGAGCGCGATCCACGGCACCTGCCCATAGCCGACGACGATCACGCCGACCGCGACGACGGCGATGCCGATCGCCGTCCACTGTGCAGGGCGGAGCCGCTCGTGCAGCACGAGCACCCCGAGCAGCACCGTGACGATCGGGTTGATGAAGTAACCCAGGCTGGCCTCGATCACATGACCGTTGAGGGTCGCGATGAGGTAGACCGTCCAGTTGACGAAGATGAGGATGCCGGCGACGGCCATCAGCATGAGGAGTCGCGGGCTGCGGACGATCCGCGCCAGCGCGGGCCAGCCGCGGGTGACGGTCAACGCGAGCGCGCAGAAGACGAGCGAGAGCAGCACCCGCCAGGCGACGACCTCCCACGGCCCGGTCGGCAGCAGCGTGAGGAAGTAGAGCGGGAACAGGCCCCAGAGCAGATACGCGCAGAAGGCGAAGAATCCGCCGACGACGGTGTCGCTGCGTTTCCCGTCGTTCCTGCTCACCGACTCAGCCTAGATCCCGGCACCGAGTCCCCCGCCCCATCGCCGAGTTGCCCCTCGGTTCGCCGAGTTGCCCCGCGGTTCGCCGAGTTGCCCGCGGTTCGCGGAGTTTCCCCGCGGTTCGCGGAGTTTCCCCGCGGTTCGGCGCTCGTGCCGCAACGGAGGGAGGGTTCGGGACCGAGCAAGGACGGAATGTGCCGGATCATCCTCCCTCGGCACGTCTGCCTCCCCTCGATTCGTGCCGGAGACGACGAAGGCCCGGATGCCGAAGCATCCGGGCCCGTCTGAAGTGCGATCAGCGGACGACGACCGCCAGGACGTCGCGCGCCGACAGAACGAGGAACTCGTCGGCACCGAACTTGACCTCGGTCCCGCCGTACTTGCTGTAGAGCACGCGGTCGCCGACGGCGACGTCGAGCGGAACACGGTTGCCGTTGTCGTCGATGCGGCCGGGGCCCACCGCGACGACCTCGCCCTCCTGGGGCTTCTCCTTCGCGGTGTCGGGGATGACCAGGCCACTGGCAGTGGTCTGCTCGGCCTCGACCTGCTTGATGACGATGCGGTCCTCGAGCGGCTTGATGGAAACCGACACGGTCTACCTCTTCCTTGTTGAGACTAAGACGCGTTAGCACTCCGACGTGTCGAGTGCTGATCCCAGTTTAGGCATGCGCTGGCACTCACGCAACGCGAGTGCCAATCACGACGGCGCGAGGCGGCCCGACGGAAATCGACCTGGGGCGAACCCTTGCCGGGGCAGAGCCCCCGGCGTACACTCTCCCAGCAACACGACTGCCGCAAGGGAACGGCAGCAGGAACCACGCACTGGGGCGGGCAGCGGTTGGGGACCGTTGCGTTGGTTGGTTCGGGTGCGTGTGCTCGCAATTGGGGGCGAAGCACGTATGGGGGATGCGTACGCGCTGGCAGTGGACGTCGGTGCGAGCACGATCACGGCGGCGGCGGCTCGCCGGGCACCGGGCGGCGCGGTGTCGGCCGCGCCGGTCCCCCTCGGAGTCTGCGACGACGCGATTCCCGCTGTCGCGTTCGTCGAGGACGACGGCAGCGTGCTCATCGGCGATACGGCGCGCGCACGAGGGATGCGTCAGCCGCACGCCCGGGTCGACGGTCTGCCCCGGCTGGTCGGCGACGACGTCCCCCTGCTTGTCGCCGGGTGGCGCATCCGACCGGAAGCGCTGTTCGCAGCCGCCGTCGCCCACGTGGTCGAGTTCGCCCGCCGCCGCGAGGGCCGCGACCCTGACCGCGTCACGGTCGTCTGCCCCCTCGACTGGGGCGCCTACCGGCGCACCCTCGTGGCGGCGGCGCTCGGCGACGCGGGCGTCGCCGATGTCGACATGATCAGCGCTCCCCTCGCGGCGGCACGACGGGGAGCCGCCGAACAGGAGCTCGACGACGACCGGGTGCTCGTCGTGTACGACCTCGGGGCGACCTCGTTCGCAGCGACGCTCGTGGGCGAAGACGAGCACCGCAACCTCCGTATCGTGGGCGAGCCGATCGTCCTCACCGACCTCGGCGGCGCCGACATCGACGACGCCGTGGTCCGCCACGCCGTCGTGTGTTCGGCGACGGTCGGCGAGGCGATGTCCGCACCGGATGCCACGGCCCAGGCAGCCCTCAGCGCGTTCCGGGACGACTGCGTCGCCGCGAAGGAGGCCCTCTCCCGCGACAGCGCTGCGGTGATCCCGATCACCCTCGGACCGGAGCCGTCGAGCATCCGGCTGACGCGAGCGGAGCTCGAGACCCTTGCCGCTCCGCTGTTCCAGCGCACCCTCGACGGCGTCGACGCCGCCCTCGCCGCCGGCGGACTGACCGCCGACCAGGTGGCGCGGGCCGTGCCGATCGGCGGAGGCGCACGGATGCCGCTCGTCGCGCAGCGGCTCTCGCAGCACCTCGACCGCCCCGTCGCTGTCGACGCCGATCCGGCGTTCCTGGTCTGCCTCGAGGCCGCCCGCTGGGGCTGGGAGTGCGCCGAGCAGGCACGGATGCTCGCGGATGCCGCGGAGCCGCCCGAAGTGGAGGCCCAGCGGACCGACGTCGAGCCCCCGGCGCCCACGCGCACCGACATCCCGCTGCTCACGGCGCTGTCAGGCCGGGGGCGCACGAGCACCGGAAGGGCCGGCAGCACCCGCCGGGTGCCGGATGGTCTCGGCGCCGAGCGGGCGGTCGCCGCGGATCGGGAGACCGACGTGGAGGGCAGGGACAAGGAAGACCTCGTCGCGGGGGCCCGCCTCACTGCGCCGCGCGAGCCGGCCGCCCTCGCCGGTCGCTGGTACTCGGCGGCCCTGATCGCCGGCGCGGCCATCGTCGCCGCCGGAATCGTCCTGGGCGGGTCCATGGCCGCCGGATGGCGGCTCGGGCCCGACGACACGGCCTTCCCGCCCGCGGCAGCTGACGACGACGATTCCGACGCCGGCGACGACACGCCATCCGCTGCTCCACGGCTCCCCGGGCGCGCAGAGCGCAGCGCCATCTCGGTGGTCGCGCCGCACCACGGTTCGTCGGGCGCGTTCACGGCTCCTCCGGCGCCGAAGACCGGACTGCGCATCCTCGACGATCCGCCGGCCCTCGCCCCCGCTTCGCCCCTGCTGGCAGCGGATGCGCCGCGAACGGCGTCTCCGCGACGCATCCCGATCCTGAGCGGCCCGACCGACACCGGACGCACGCCCACCGGGGAGAGCGATGGCGGCACCACGGTCGCCGCCCCGCCGGTCGCCGAACCCGGCGCGGAGCCGGCTCCGCCCGCCGCCGATCCCGCGCCCGCAGGACAGGAATCCACGACCGTCGACCCCACTCCTGACGCGGGCAGCACTCCGACCCCGGCGACGACACCGGATCCCGCGTCCGCCCCAGCTCCGAGCACTGACCCCGCGCCGGCCACAGACCCGACGCCCGACCCGTCCGCGTCCCCCGATCCCGACCCCGCCCCGTCATCCGACCCCGCTCCCACGTCTGACCCCGCTCCCATCTCCGACCCCGCTCCCGCCTCCGACCCCGCTCCCACGCCCGACCCGTCCCCGACACCCGACCCGGCCGACACCCCAGACCCGGCACCCGCGAACCAGCCCATCCCCGAGGCGGTGTCCGACTCCGCTACCCCGTCGGCCACCGGCGCGTCCGAAGAACCTGCAGAGTGAGACGAGCATCAGATGTCGACGATCGCGCCTGACGAGACGGCCGCTCCCGAACGGTCGCTGTTCACCGGTGCACGCCACGCGCAGCGCCTGGTGGATGCGCTCGCCACGACCTCCGGGCCGCCCCGGGCGTTCATCGTGGGCAGCGCCGGATCAGGGAAGTCCAGCATCCTCGCGCGGCTGCGAACGCTCCTCACCGCCCAGGGCACGACGATCCGCGTCCTGCATCCATCCATCGACGTCACCGGCATTCCCGCCGATGACGTCCTGTTCGTCGACGACCTCCACCTCCTGCCGCCGCACGTCGTCAGGGCCGTCGCGACGCGCGCGGCCGCACCGCAGAACGCGCTCATCGTCGCCGTCCGCCCCTGGCCGCGCACCGACGCGCTCGTCGAGGCCACCACGACCCTGGAGCATGTCTTGCCGACGCTCGTCGCCGGACGACTGTGGACCGACGATGTCGCCGCGTACCTCACGGCGCACCGCACGGAGGTGCCCGCCGCATGCCTCGACGAGCTCATCGAGATCACCGGCGGAACCACCTGGCTGGTCACCGAGGCACTGAACGTCCACGAGCACGGCGGGTGCACCGACTCCGGGCACACCGCGCTGCGCCATCACCTCGGCGACCGCGTCGCCCAGCGGCTCGCCTCGGTCGACACGGCGGTGCGCTCCGCCGTCGAGCGCATCTGCCTCGGAGATCCGGATCCGGCCGGGATCACCGACGATGTGATCGCCCACGCGTTCTCAGAGGGACTGCTCACCCGCAACGGCTCCGCGATCCCCATCGTGCACCATGCCGTGCGCATGTCGATCCCCCTCCATCGCCTCGTCGACATCTCCCACGACAGCGCCGAGATCGCCGCGACCGTGGCCGAGGATCCGGCGCACCCCGCGTGGGGCACGGTGCGGGATGCGGAGGTCGGGCGCACGCTCATGGCAGAGTCTGCGCGACTTCTCGACGTCGACCCCGTCCGTGCCGACGCGCTCTGCCGCCGGGCGCTGGAAGCCGGAGTGGCGACCGCCGAGGCGACGATCGGCCGGGCCCGCGCCGCGTGGGCGGCGGGCGAGATCGACGTCGCGGCCTCGCTCCTGGAGACCGATCAGCCCGATCACGGCGGCCGCCCGAGCCGCCTGGGCCGGATGCTCGAGGCCGGCAGCGATCCGCTCATCGCCGACCTCCGCGCCGCGATCTGGTCGGCGCGCGCGATGATGTCGACCGCCGATGCCGTCTACCGCAGCATGCCGCAGCAGACGGGCCGCGCGAACGCCCACCTGACCGCCGTCGCGAACGGCCGGCGGACCGGAGTCGACGCCCCCGTCTCCGCGGGGTCCACGACGCGCTCTGTCGCCCTCGCGATGCTCGTCTCGGGCCTCCGTCGCACGCTCGAGCCCGACGCCGACCCGGCGGTGCTCGGCGAGCTGGCACGCGCATCCCGTCTCTACACCTCGGCCCGCTCCGGCGCGCCCCTGCCCGAACTGCCGGCCGTCGTCGCCGCGACAGCCGCCGTCGGCCTCGGCGAGACGGCGACGGCGACGAACGTCATCGACGCGGCGATCACCGGCGGCCAGGGCGGACGATGGGCACGACGCCGGCTGCTGCTGTGGGGAGCCTGGATCGCCGTGCAGACCGAGCAGCCCGCCCGTGCCCGCGAGCGCCTGGGCGAGGCGCGGCGCCTCGAGCATTCGTGGACGCCGCGTGACCGTCTCCTCGACATCGCCGTGACGGTCGCGCTCACTCGCCGCTACGAGGAACTCGAAGACCTGCGCGTGCTGTGGGATCAGGTGCGCGACGAGATCCAGCAGGCGACGATCGACCTGTTCCTCGTCCTGCCGCTCGCCACGCTCGTGAGCGCAGCGGCGCGGCTCGGCGACGACCGCACGCTCGCGCCGCTCATGAGCGAGGCCGTCCAGCTGCTCGCCGGTCTGGGCTCGCCGCCGGTGTGGGCGGCGCATCTGCGGTGGGCGGGCATCCAGCAGGGCATCCTCCTCGACCGCCCGGAGCTGCTCGAACCGCACGCTCACGCGCTCGTGAACGCCGCCGAGCACAGCACCGTCGCGGAGACGATGGCGCGTGCGGGCAAACTCTGGATGTCGGTGCTGGCGGGGCATGTCGATCCGGATGCCGTCGAAGCGGCCGCTGCGGAGCTCGCCGGGTGCGGACTCGCGTGGGACGGCGCGCGCCTCGCCGGTCATGGCGCCGCGCGCACCACGGATCGCAAGACGGCGGCACGCCTGCTCGCCTGCGCGCGGCGGCTGCACCCGCAGGACGTCGGCCATCCGCCCGCCCCTGTCGAGACGCCCGACGAGCAGTCTCCGGTTCTCAATCAGGCCGGGCTCAGCGACCGCGAGATCGAGGTGGCGCGCCTGGTCGTGCAGGGGAAGACGTACGCCGAGATCGGCAAGGCGATCTTCATCTCGCCACGCACCGCCGAGCACCACATCGCACGGATCAGACAGAAGCTCGCCGCCGAGAGCCGCTCGGATCTCCTGTCGAAGCTGCGCCCCGTGCTGCAGCCGGAGCACAGCACGGGGCCCATCCCGCTCAACCCCCTATCGAACCCTGGAGCGTATCGGGGACAACCCCGATCCCTGACATCCGGTGGCCGCGTAGCGTCGGAGACGATCGCTGCGGGCCGCACCCGTGAGGAGCGTGCATGATGACCACACTGCTGACGACGATCGCCGATGCGCTGATCGAGTTCATCCTCAGCCTGCTGCGGGATCCCGCAGCGCTCGACGAGTTCAAGGACGATCCCGAGGGCACGCTCGCGCGCAACGGTCTGGGCGGCGTGTGCGCGGCCGACGTGCAGGCTGTGAAACCCGTGGTGATCGACCACCCGCAGGTGCAGCTGCGCGTCGACCCGCCTCCGCAGGTCGCCTCGGTGCACTACACGAGCGTGCACACCGACCCGGTCGTGCGCGAGATCAGCACGATGGCGCAGACGTTCCACTTCGACAATCGGTCGACGATCGTCGACCAGTCGGTGAACCAGAGCATCTGGGCCGAGGGCGACGTCACGCAGGACTTCGACCATGAGGCGGTGATCTCGTCGGGCGACGGGTCGAACGCCGCCGGCCACGACGTCGACAACTCGACCACCGACACGACGGCGGGAGACATCTCGATCGGCAACAAGGACACGAACATCACCGTGGACGGCTCGTACAACGACTCGTCGACCGACACCTCGACGAGCATCGACACGACCATCGACACGGGGGCCGACGACGGCGCCAGCCAGCCCGATCCGAGCACGGCCGCCGGCGATGCCGTCGACCAGGGCTCGGGCCTCGCGGCCGCCGCGACGACCGACACCGCTGCTGATGCCGACGACGGTGGGACGGATGCGTCGACCGCCGCGCCGGCCGCGCAGGAGCCGGCCGATGCGGCTCCGGCGGAGGCGGCGCCGGCGGAGGCGGATGCGGCCCCCGATCCTGCGGCAGACGCCGCGGCAGCGACGGTCATCGACACGGCCGATGTCGGGCTGGACGACGCGGGCGATGACGGCGGTGCATACCCCGAGGCGGAGTCTCCGGCGGATGTCTCGTTCGATGAGCCGTGAGACGGTGCCGGCGCCGTTGCCGTCCCCTGCTCCGGGGGCGGCGGCGCCGGCCGAGGACCGCACCCCGCCCGCACGACCGCAGTTGCGGAATCCCAACGCCGCTCCGGTGATGGTCAAGGTCCCGCCGCCGGTGTCGGTGCGGCTGTCGCAGCTCATGTGGGTGCTGAGCTTCGTGCTGGGCGGGTTCTCGGTGGTGTACTTCTTCATCATCCGGAAGGAGCAGCTGCCGCTGATCCAGGACGCCGTGCGCGCCGTCGACTCCGCCCGGGAGGACGCCACCTACGAGAGCGCGGCCGACATCATCTTCTGGGTGAGCTTCGCGATCATGGTGAGCCTGCTGCTCGCGCAGATCACGCTCCTGGTCTCGTTCATGAGCCGCAAGCCCGGCATCCGGTGGTGGCAGCTGGCGACGTTCATCGCACAGGTGCTGCTGTACCTCGTGGTCATCCAGCTCGTCGCCGTCGGCCCGCAGGGATCGCTGCTGCGCCCGACGCTCCTGCTGCAGTGCGGGCTCGTACTGCTCGCGCTGCTATTGAGCACCTTCAGCCGGGCGATCGCGTGGACCGCCCGCCGGCACGACGTCCGCCGTGCCGGGAAGGATGCGTCCGCAGCCGAGGTCTGACGCGACACGCTCGAGACTGCGCACCACGACGCCCGCCGCCTGGGCGGCCTCGCGCGGCATCGTCGGCGAGTGGCTGAGCGCGCGCCAGCGGTCGAGGCTCGCCAGCACCTCCGCGCGGACGAGATCGTCGTCGGCATCCGGGGCGAGGCCCAGGCGCACGGCCGCCCCATCGCCGGAGCCGCCGATGATGCGCTCCGCTTCCGTGATCAGGGCGGCGGGAAGCGGAGGCTGCCCCATCCTCATCCGACCGATCAGGGCCAGTTCGCGCAGGTCGTGCGCGCCCATCTGGATCCTCTCCAGGCCCTCTTCGAGGTGGCGCGCGGCGGCGCGGGGCTTCTCGTCGAGGAGCCGCGTGAGCGCGGCGGCCACGGCGCGCGTCTTCAGTGCGGCCGAGCGGGAGCGGAACTGCAGCCGGACGGTGGCGACGAGCTCGTTGAGCCCGCTCTGGGCGACGAGCTGCTCGGCCAGCGCCGACGAGTCGTCGGCACCGCCGCGCACGAGCGAGGTGGCCAGGCGGATGCCGAAGATGCCGAACCGATCGAGGAGTTCGGCGCGCGCGCCGTCCTCGATGACGTGCGCCGTCTTCAGGAACCGATCGGCCGACACCAGCATCGGCTCACGCTGGTCGCGATCGAGCCGCGCGAGTCGCCGGAACGAGGCGAACTCGCTCTCCCGGAGCGTCCGGGCGGCCTCGGCCAGCAGCCCCGCCACGGGGACGACCGCGAGCGCCAGCGACGAGAGCGCGCCACCGGCCTCGTAGCGCTCGGCGACCTTCCGCGCCGACAGGAGCGAGTCGATGCGGCCGGATCCGATCTCGTCGGCCCGGGAGAGTACGGCGAGCGCGTTGACGGTCTGCGAGCTTCCCGCCGCCGTGTCGCGGAACGCCTCGAGGAACTTCAGGTCGGAGGCGTGCAGGTGCCGCAGCAGGTAGAGGATGGCGTCGGCCGATGAGGGAGAGTCGTCGGGCGCGAGCAGGTCGAGCGATCGGGCCGACAGGTGCTGCGACAGCGACGCGATGCCGGGGGTGTCGATCAGGGTCATCGACCGCAGCGTGCGCGACGGCCAGTGCACCTCGATGTGGTCGACGTCTTCGGCATCGAACGGGCCGAGATCGAGCACGAGCCGACCGTCGAGGCGTCGCACCGGCGCGGGTGCGGGTCGACCGGCGTGCGGATGCAGCGTGACCGACGGCATGTCGGCGTACCGATACCACGTCACCACGCGTGTGCACTCGCCGGCATCCGTCGGCGCGATCTGCTCCCCGAGCAGCGCGTTGAGCAGCGTCGATTTCCCGGCCTTCACGATGCCGGCCACCGCGACGCGGAGCGGTTCGCGCAGGCGGCGCTCGAGCCCGTCGAGCAGGCGGCACGCGGCCGCGTCGTCGGCGAACACCGCCCGCGCCGCATGGACGAGCGCGAGCGCGTCGCCCGCCACGTCGGCCACGGTCGCCGCCGTCATGCCCGGCCGGATCCGGTCGGCTCGGCGGGCCGCGCCGGCAGCAGTCCGGCCGCCCCGAGCCGCCGGCGGAGGCGTTCCAGCTGCTGGGCCTGCGCATCCAGCACCGCGAGTCTCTTCTCGCGATCGGTGGAATACGCCCCCGCGGCCGTCCGCGCACGGGCGACGGCCTCGGTGAGCGACCGGTGCAGCTCGTCGGCCAGACCACCGAAGTGATCGCGGCCCGTGCGCTGCACGACGCGGAGCCGGTCCTTCAGCTGCTTGGCCGATTGGAAGATCGCATCGTCGATGTAGCGCCGCACGAGCGACTTGGCCTCGAATCGGCGCCGCCCGAGCCGCGCGTTCATGTCCTCCCGGTAGGCACGGCGTCCCACCAGCACTCCTGCGAGCAGGGAGATGGGGTTGATCAGCGTCAGGCCGATGAGTCCTGTGGCGAGGCCCACCATGAGCACACCGCCGTACGAGCCGCGCACGCCGATATAGATCCGCTCCGCCGCGTTCATGTGTCCCGGATCGAGGTCGTTCGGCCGGTCGACGGTGTCCAGAACGCCGTTCGTGTCATCGACGGCGATCGTGGGCAGCGAGCGCTCCCCCTCGGCGAACAGCTCGGCCACCTCCTGGAGGAGCCACTGCGAGCGCTCGTTCGTCCACACGAAGGTCTCGGCCACGGCCGACGCCGTCCGCTGGTCGATCCACTCCACGATCTGCTCCCAGATCGGCCCCGGGTCGCCCTCGTCGATCGCGTCCTCGGCTTCGCGCTGCACCTTGCGGAGCCGCTCGCGCAGATCGTGCTCCATGTCGGAGATGAGGTCGCTGATGCCGTCGTTCAGGGCGATCTGCCACTTGGCCGTGCGCCCGCGGAACTCCTCGGCGCGAGCGGTCGCGAACTCGAGATCGGCGATGATCTTCGGCACCTGCGACGGGTTGCGCAGTGCGTCCCGCTCCGAGCGCACAGCCACCGTCATCTGGTCGACGACGGAACCGAGATCGTGCGCGGCGGCCTGGGCGTGCAGCAGCGCGGCGCGCTCCACGACGTCACGCCGCAGGTGCGCGACGAGCGCGGGGAATCCCGACTCGGCGTTCAGCTCGCGGTCGTTGCCCGCTGCCGCGAGCAGCCGCAGATCGCTCGACACGGCGAAGATCGGGACGTCACCGACCTCCCCGAGGTGGCGACGGTCGATCGATTCGATCTGCCGCCACTGCGGATACAGATCGGTCTTCGCGAGCACAGCCGCGACGTTGGGGGACAGCCGCTGTGCGTAGCGGAGGAACTGGATCTCGGGCTCGGTGTACTCCTGTGAGGCGTCGGAGACGAGGAGCACGGCGTGTGCCGAGGCGAGGGCGGCGAGCGTCGAGAGCGCGCTGCGCGATTCGAGGCCGCCCACCCCGGGCGAGTCGATGAGCCGCAGTCCCCCCTTCAGGATCTCGCGCGGCAACGACGCCTCCGCCGCGACGAGCCCCTGTTCGTTGCCGGGGTTCCCGTGCTCCGACACATAGGAGGCGAGTTCGTCGAGCGCGACGGGGGTGCGGTCGGTCGCACCCCTGTCGCTGCCGTCGGGCAGGCGCGTGATGATCCACGCCTGCGGTTCGCTTCCGTACCCGACCACGGTCGGGACGCTCGTGGCGATGTCGTCGTCGACCGGGCACACCGGGGCGTTGACGAGGGCGTTGATGAGCTTGCTCTTGCCCTGCTTGAACTCCCCGACGACGACGACGCGCACCGTCGGATCCTGCAGGCGTTCGCGCGCCTGCAGGAGACGGCCCGCAAGGTCACCACGACCGGCCGCCTCGACGATCTCGCCGACCGCATCGATCAGGGCCGGCAGTTGTTCGGCGCTCGTCGGCGCGGTCCCCACCACGCCGCCCGCCACACCATGACGCTCCATCATCGGCTCCACCAGGCCGACCTCCTCCCCACGAAGGTCTGATGAGCATTCACAGTACGCCTGCCGGCCCACGCGCGACAGCGTGCCGGGTGCCCGGGGGCATCCGGCACGTCGTCACCGCTGCAGAGGATCAGAGGCTCAGATCCATGTCCGCGTGGTCGCCGGGGCCGGTCTCGCCGGCGGGGCTGAACATGTTGCCCGTGTTCTCCCAGCTCTGCATGTCATGCGAGTCGACCTCGTCGGTGAACGAGTGGTCGAACTGCGCGTTCAGGTCCACGTCGGTCGACTGGTCGTTGAACGAGTCGTTGACGTCGGTGTCGACATCCCACGAGGTGTGCGTCGAGTAGTCGTTGAACGCGTTGTCGAGCGCGACATCGACGTTCGTGTTGCCGATGTTGATGTCACCCACGTCGATCGTCGTCTGCGAGTTGTCGATGTCGCCGCCCGCGGCGTTCGAGCCGTCACCGCCGGCCCACACGGCCGACTGCCCGAACGTCTGGTTGACGTCGCCACCCGCGTCGATGCCCTGGCTCACCGACTGGTCGTTGAACATCGCACGGTTGTCGATCGAGACGCCCGCCCCGCCGGTGGAGGCAGCCAGCGGCGCCATCCCGGCCATCGCTCCGCCGGCGCCGCCCGCGCCACCGAAGTCGACGTCGCCGAAGCCGGTGTTGTACTGCCGCACGCCGATGGTGGTCGAGTGGTCGTTCAGCGTCTGCGTGTTGAACGAGCTGGTGACGTTGAACGAGTCCTGGTTGCGCCCGCTCGAGTTGTCCGAGTTGTCCGAGTTGTCGGAGTTGTCGGAATTGTCCGAATTGTCGGAGTTGTCCGCCCACGTGGAATTGTCGGTCCAGATCGAGTGGTCGGAGTTGTCCGTCCAGGTGGAGTTGTCCGAATTGTCCGAATTGTCCGAGTTGTCCGAGTTGTCGGTGTTCGTCGTCGTCGAGTTGTCCGAGCCGTCCGCCGAGTTGTCCGAATTGTCGGAGTTGTCGGTGTTCGTCGAGTTGTCCGAGCCGTCGGCCGACGCATCCGTCGAGTTGTCCGAATTGTCGGAGTTGTCCGAGTTGTCGGAGTTGTCGGTGTTCGTCGAGTTGTCCGAGCCGTCGGCCGACGCATCCGTCGAGTTGTCCGAGTTGTCCGTGTTCGTGTTGGTCGAGTTGTCCGAGCCGTCTGCCGAGGCGTCGACGGAGTTGTCGGAGTTGTCGGTGTCGTGCGAATCCACCGTGTTGTCGGACAGCAGGTCGGTGTTGACCTGCGCCCCCAGGAGGTTCGCGTTGGAGTCAGCCATGATGGTTCCCTTCTCGCCGTGCCGGATGGCCTGCGTCGAGTGTCGAACGGCGGGGACCGGGGCGGCATCGGGGCCCTTCCCCGTATCCCCCGCGGAGGATTAGGGGGTGGGACGGGTCCCGCCGACCGGCGTGGGGGTGGCGGGCCCGTATCGTGAAGGTGATGGAACCCTCCGAACTGGCCGTGCTGCTGACGCGCGAGGGCCTGGCTCTGCTCGACGAACTGGGCCCGATCACGTCGACGGACGATGCGGCGCACGCGGTCTCACGTCTCCGTGCCGCGGGACACTCGCCGGACCTCGTCGCCGCCGTCGTCGGTCAGGCGCATCTGCGTTCGCGCGCTGCAGCGAAGTTCGGCGACTTCGCCGGGCAGATGCTGTTCACTCGGGCGGGACTCGAGCAGGCGACCCGGCTCTCGGTCGCTGCGCATCATGCGCACCGGATGCGCACCGCGGGCGTCGAGAGCGTCGCCGATCTGGGCTGCGGCATCGGCGGTGATGCGCTGGCATTCGCGGCCGCGGGGATGCGTGTGCACGCCGTCGACGCAGACGAGGTGACGGCGGCGATCGCCGGGTTCAACCTCGCGCCGTTCGCGGATGCCGTGACTGTCGCGCACGGACAGGCCGAGGCATCCGATCTCAGCGACGTGGATGCGCTGTGGCTCGACCCGGCGCGGCGCACCTCGGGTCACTCGGAGACCCAGCGGGTTCGTGCCGCGGAGTACTCGCCGCCGTTGGAATGGGCGTTCGCGACGGCGCGGACTCTCCCGACCGGCATCAAGCTCGGCCCGGGGCACGACCGCGACGAGCTGCCCGAGGAGGCCGAGACCCAGTGGGTGAGCGCCGACGGCAGCGTCGTGGAGCTCGTTGTGTGGACGGGGCGACTCGCCCGCGAGGGAGTGCGCCGTTCGGCCCTGGTGCTGCGCGGCGAGGCCGCTCATGAGCTGACCGCGGCCGGGGACACGCCGGATGCGGAGCCACGGGAGCTGGGCGCCTTCGTCCACGAACCCGACGGGGCCGTCATCCGCGCTCGTCTCATCGGTGAGGTCGCTCGGTCACTCGATGCGGGCATGCTCGATCCGCACATCGCCTACATGACCGGCGACGCCGCCGTGACGAGCCCGTTCGTGCAGTCGTTCCGGGTGCGCGAGACGCTGCCGGCCGCGCCGAAGGCGATCACCGCGGCGCTCAGGTCTCACGGCATCGGCACCCTGGAGATCAAGAAGCGCGGCGTCGACATCGATCCGGCGGCGTTCCGGCGCAAGCTGACCCTGCGCGGCGACGCCTCGGCGACGCTCATCCTCACCCGCGTCGGCGCGCGCCGTGTCGCGATCCTCGCCGACCGGGTCGCCTGAGTCGGACCGGGTGATAACGTTCCCTCGAAGAGCGACGAGGAACGAGCACGACATGAGCGACCAGCGCCGGCGCCCCACGGTCAAGGAGGTCGCGGCACATGCCGGCGTGAGCCCTATGACGGTCTCGCGCACGCTTGCGGGCGGGGTGAACGTCCGACCTGACCTTCAGGAGCGCGTCTTCGCCGCGGTCTCGGCTCTCGGCTACCACCGGAACGAGAACGCGCGCAGCATCCGCCCCGGCCAGCACAGCGGTCTCATCGGCATCGCCATCACGAACATCGCGAACCCCTACTACAGCACCTTCGCGCTCGGTGTCGAGGAGGAGGCCGCGGGAACGGGGCGCCGCATCCTGCTCGGCAACACCGCTGAGGACCCGCAGCGTGAGGCGCAACTGGTCGGCGACTTCCTCGGCCGGCGCGTCGAGGGACTCATCGTCGTTCCGACCGGAGTCGCGGCGACCCACCTCGAGCACGCGCAGCAGAGCGGTGTGCCGGTCGTGCTCGCATCGCGACGCGTCGCCGGGCTCGCGGCCGACAGCGTCGTGCTGGACGACGAGGACGGGGCGTTCCGAGGTACGACTGCGCTCCTCGAGGCGGGACACCGACGCATCGGCTTCCTCGGCAACATCCGCCGGATCTTCACGGGCGAACGGCGCTACCGCGGCTTCATCCATGCCCACGAGGAGTGGGGGGTCGATCCCGATCCCCTGCTCGTGCCCGACGGTCAGCAAGAGGTCGGGGAGGCCGCGACGGCCATGCGTGCGCTGCTCGAGATCGCCGATCCGCCGACGGCGGTGTTCTGTGCGAACAACCGGAACGCGATCGGCGCCGTGACCGAGATCGGACGTCAGATCGACGACGAGGGACGAGCAGCCGACGAGTTGCCCGAGCTGATGAGCTTCGACGACTTCGAACTCTCCGGCCTCATGCCGGTTCCGGTGAGCGTGATCGACCACGACCCGCGGGAACTCGGGCGCCGCGCGGCCCGACTGCTGCTCGACCGCCTCGAAGGTGGTGCGGGGTCGGCCCTGCGCGAGCTCGAGCTCCCCGTGACATTGCTCCGCCGTCATCGCTGATGTGCTCGCCGGTTGACGGGCTGCTTTGCCATTGGTAACGTTACCAGCACACGAACGAAAGGACGACGTGGAACTCGGCATCGACTTCGGCGGAACCGCCGTCAAGCTCGGCGTCGTCGACCGCAGAGAGCTCGTCGCGTCCGTGACCGTGGCGATCGTCGGCTCCCGGGCCGACCTGGAGGCGGCGGCCGCTCAGGCTCACGCACTGTTACGCGGTACGAGTCCCTCGGCGGTCGGCGTCGGCGTTCCGGGCGTCGTCACCCCCGACGGCCGTGGCATGCTCCAGGCCAACGACAAGTACTCCTTCCTGCACGGCGTCGATCTCGTCGAGTGGGCACGTGCCACGTTCGATGCACCGGCCGTGATCGAGAACGACGCGCGTGCCGCACTCGTCGGAGAGATCGCGGGAGGCTGCGCCGACGGGGCGCGGGATGCGGTGGCAGTAATCCTCGGGACCGGCATCGGCACCGCAGCGGTGATGGGCGGCGCGCTCGTCCGTGGAGCACATGGACACGCCGGCATCCTGGGGGGCCACATCACTGTGGACATCGACGCGCCGCTGTGCCCTTGCGGCAATATCGGCTGCGCCGAGTCGCTGGCGAGCACACGCGCACTGCGCGCCGAGCTTCCCGAACTGACGGGGTTCAGCGACCTCGTCGCCGGCGCGCCCCACTCGGAGAGGCTGCAGGAGGTCCTCGCGCACTGTCTTCAGGTCTGGGGCGCGACCGTGGTCGGGATGTGCCACGCCTACGACCCCGACATCGTGGTGCTCTCCGGCGGGATCCTCCGAGCCGGAGAAGCCGTGCGGGTACCCGTCTCCGACTACGTCGCCGCGCACCTGTGGTCGTCGTCGCACCGACCGAAGATCGTCGTGCCCGCGTCTCCGGAGTTCTCTGTCGTGCGCGGGCTGGCCGCGCTCGCAGCTGAGACCCGGGGCTCCGGCTCGGCACCCACCCCAGATGCCGGGAGCCGAAGTTCCCGCCGGAAGGAGACCACATGAACGGCACCATCGACGAGATGTCCGACGGTCACACCCCGCGTGGGATGTACGACACGCAGCCGACGATCGAACTGCCCGACGACACAGGCATCGTGCGGGGCGCCGCGGCCTGGCGGCAGGCCGCCGACGCCGCCGTCGCCCGCGCGGCGGGGAGCCCGGCCCGCATGATCTTCGACACGTATCCCGGCGTCGACCTCGCCACGCTCGAAGCGGACATCCGCGCCGCACTCCCCGGCTGGCAGCTGATCTCCGTGGAGCAGGCAGCACTGCCGATCGAGCAGATCGATGCCCTCATCGCGGCCAACCTCACCGATGACCGGGTGTTCGGCGTGCTCAGCCACGCGACCCTACCCGACTTCTACGACTCCGCCGCGCTCCACCGGCTCGCGCAACGCGTCGACGCCGCCACCGAGAACGTCGTCGTCCTCGGATGGGGCGCCGATCTGCTCGGCAGGAGTCTGAGCACGCCGCCGGTGCTCGCCCTCGTCGACATGGCGCGATGGGAGCTGCAGCTGCGTCAGCGCGCAGGCGGGACGAACTGGCACGCGGACAACGCGGCCGAGGACAACCTGCGCAAGTACAAGCGCGGCTTCTTCGTGGAGTGGCGGGTCGCAGACCGACACAAGCGCAGCCTGTTCGACCGCATCGATTTCCTCGTCGACGGCAACGCGATCGCACCGGCCGAACCACATCCCGGTGCCGCCGAGGCGGGGATGATCACGGGTGCCGCATTCCGCGCCGCGCTCGCTCATGCGACCACTCGGCCGTTTCGGGTCGTGCCGTTCTTCGACCCCGGCGTGTGGGGCGGACAGTGGATGAAGAACCTCATCGGCCTCGACCCACGCAAGGACAACTACGCGTGGTGCTTCGATTGTGTGCCCGAGGAGAACTCGCTGCTGCTGCAGGGCGACGGCGGGGTGATCGAGATCCCGGCACTTGATCTTGTGCTGAGCCGCCCTGTGGACCTGCTCGGGGCGAAGACGTTCGCCCGCTTCGGCGCCGAGTTCCCCATCCGCTTCGACTTCCTCGACACGATGGAGGGCGGCAACCTCAGCCTGCAGGTGCATCCGCTGACGGATTACATCCAGAACACGTTCGGCATGCACTACACGCAGGACGAGAGCTACTACCTGCTGGATGCCGGCGACGACGCTGTGGTCTACCTCGGCACGAAGAGCGGCATCGACCGCGAGGCGATGCTGCGCGACCTTGCGCTCGCCCAGGACGGCGGCCACCCGTTCCCCGCCGACGAATACATCAACTCGTTCCCTGCGCGAAAGCACGATCACTTCGCCATCCCGGCGGGCACGGTGCACTGCTCCGGCGCCGACTCGATGGTCCTCGAGATCTCGGCAACGCCGTTCATCTTCACCTTCAAGCTGTGGGACTGGGGACGGGTGGGTCTCGACGGCATCCCACGCCCCGTGCACCTCGACCACGGCGCCCGCAACATCCAATGGGACCGCAACACGGAATGGATCCGAACGAATCTCGTCGATCGCGTGGACGTCATCAGCGACCAGGGGGGCGTGCGGGAAGAGCGCACCGGGCTGCACGAACTGGAGTTCATCGAGGTGCGCCGCCACTGGTTCGACGAGAGCGCCGATCACGACACCGACGGCACGGTGAACGTGCTGAACCTCGTGGAGGGCGATGAGGTCCGGGTGGTGAGCCCCTCGGGTGCATTCGAGCCGTTCACGATCCACTACGCCGAGACGTTCATCGTCCCGGCAGCCGTCGGTCGGTACCGGATCGAACGGACCCCGCATTCACGCAGCGACCGGTTCGCCACCGTGAAGGCGTATGTCCGCGGCACGCGACGTGGGGACGACCGCCAGGGCACGGGTCGATAACGATACCGGGAAAGCCGACCCGACAGCCCTTGCACGATCACGAAAGGCATTGCTAATCTAGCCGAGCAGGTTGGTAACGATACCAAGAGTGGCGCCGCCGGGTGCCGATGAACAAGGGAGTTCTCATGACCTCACGACGCATCACGGCCACAGCACTGGCCGCCCTCACCGTCCTCGGGATCGGGCTTGCCGGCTGCTCCGGTTCGTCCGGTGGCGAGGGCAAGACCAGCGGCACACTGAACTTCTACACCGACAAGGCGGCCTGGAAGCCCGACTTCGAGTCGCTCAACGCGACGAGCAAGAAGGACGTCGACATCAGCCTGAAGACCACCGGCTACTCAGACGCCAACCAGTACGACGCGTTCATCAAGCAGTCGTTCCGCACGTCGAAGAGTCCCGGGCTGTTCACCTGGCATACGGGCGACTCGCTCAAGCAGCTCGTCGACGAAGGGCTCATCGCCGAGACGACCGACATCTGGAGCAAGGCCGTCGATGAGGGCTGGGTCAGCGAAGACCTCCGCAAGTCCTACACCTTCGACGGGAAGCAGTACTGCGTGCCGATGAACATCGCGTACTGGGTCATGTTCTACAACAAGAAGACCTTCGACAAGTACGACCTGCAGATTCCGACCACGTGGGACGAACTCGACAAGGTGGCCGCGACACTCAAGGGCAACGGCGTCACCCCGTACTACCAGACCAGCCAGCTGTTCACGTTCCAGTGGTTCCAGCACCTCGTGGCCTCGACCGATCCGGCCCTCTACGAGGGGCTCGAGGACGGCTCGGTCAAATACACCGATCCGCGCATCGTCGACGTCATGAACACCTGGCTCGACGAGGAGAAGAAGGGCTGGTTCAGCAACGCCGGCAGCTCCACCGACCCTGCTGTCGGGCTGAAGCAGGGCGACTTCGCCATGATCGACTTCGGCACCTGGTACGCCGGAAACCTCGCCGGTGCGGGCATGACATCCGATGACTACGGGATGTTCGCGATTCCCGCTGTCAATTCCTCCCTCACCAAGACACCCGTCGCGGTCGAGTCCGGACCGATCTGCGTCGCGCAGAAGTCATCGCAGAAGGACATGGGTCTGAAGTACTCCGAGTGGTGGATGTCCGCCGACGCCCAAACAGCGTGGAACAAGGCGCACGGCGACGTCGCGTTCAACCCGAAGGCCACCGTGACGGATCCGGCCCTTGCGAAGATCGGCACGGAGCTCGCAGGTGACGACTACCAGCTGTACGACCGCTTCTTCGAGGCCATGCCCACCGACATCGTCACGGTGGCGATCGAGCAGTTCGGCGCCTTCTCGGCGAACCCGGGCGACCCGCAGCCGTTCCTGCAGAAGATCCAGGATGCGGCTGACAAGTACTGGGCGAAGCAGAAGTAGGAACACCCATCCGCATGACGACGCGCGCCACGTCCTACCAGTGGTCCGCCCGGGGTTTCGTAGCCCCGGGCGTGATCCTGGTCGCAGTCCTCCTGTACCTGCCGCTCCTGTGGACCGTGTACCTCAGCTTCACCGAGTACAACGGGCTCGGCAGCCCCGACTGGGTGGGGTTCGACAACTACGTCGCGATGTTCGCTGATCCGGATTTCCTGGGATCAGCGCTGAACACGCTGCTGTGGGTCGTCGGCACCCTGATCGTGCCGGTGGGCGTCGGGCTCGGGATCGCACTGCTGACCTGGAACCTCGGCGGAGGAATCTGGCTGCGTCTGCCCTTCCTCATCCCCTACGCCCTCTCGGGCATCGGCGTCGGCGTCATCTGGTCGTTCATCTTGTCTTCCGGCGGAGCGCTCGACCAGGCTCTCGCAGCCTTCGGGATCACCGATCCGCCACGCTGGCTCATCGACGCGCCGTTGAACACCGTCGTGATGATCATCGCCGCCGCGTGGCAGGGGGTGGGAGTGAACGCCCTGCTGTTCACGATCGGGCTGCAGTCGATTCCGAAGGAGCCTCTCGAGGCGGCGCGCATCGACGGCGCCGGGGGGCTGCGGCTGTTCGGCAGCGTCCTCTGGCCGATGCTGCGCCCGCTGACCGCCGTCGTGGTCGGGCTGTCGATCGTGGCGAGCCTCAAGACGTTCGACATCGTCTGGAGCATGACCAAGGGCGGTCCCGGCACGGTGTCCGAGACGCTGGCGCTGACGATGTACAAGGAGACGTTCGTCAACAGCGACTACGGACTCGGTTCCGCGGTGGCGGTGTTCCTCACGGTCGTCACCCTCGTCGCATCCGTCATCTACCTGCGTCAGCAGCTGTCGCCGAAGAACGAGATCTGACATGTCACGGATCATCCGCACCGCCGTCCTCATCGTCCTCGGGATCATCTGGCTGCTGCCGACCTATCTGCTCGTCGTGAACGCCGCGAAGGACCCGACCACCTTCACGACGAAGCAGAGCTGGATCCCCACCGACTTCCACCTCTTCCAGAACATCGCGGAGGCACTGACCCTGTCAGGGCTGGGAACGAGCGTCGTCAGCACCGTCGTCTACGCCATCGTCGCCCCGGCGATTGCCGTCGTGGTCGGAGCCGCTGCCGGCTTCGCGATCATCGCTCTCAAACTCAAGCACGGCTTCTGGTGGTTCGTCGTGATCTTCGGCGGCACCGTCTTCCCCATGCAGATGATCCTGCTGCCGCTGTTCGACGGCTACTCTCGCGTCGGCATCTACGACACCCGCATCGGCATGGTGATCGTCTACACGGCGATCTCGATCCCGTTCTCCGCCTTCGTCATGCGCAACTTCTTCACCGGCGTCGCACACACGGTGTTCGAGGCGGCAGTGCTCGACGGGGCCACGACCTGGCGGATCTTCACGCGGATGTACCTGCCCATCGCCTCGAGCGCCCTCGTCGCGATCTTCATCCTTCAGGCGACGTTCGTGTGGAACGACCTGCTGCTGGGTCTGACTCTGAGCCAGTCCGACGACATCCGCCCCATCGTCACGACGCTCTCCGGAATGCAGAGCACGTACGGCGGCGCGCAGATGTCGACGGTGCTGGCTGCTGCCGTTCTCGTCTCACTGCCCACCGTCGTCCTCTTCCTGTGCACGCAGAAGTTCTTCGCCAAGGGGCTCGCCCTCGGCCAGTACTGAAAGGTTCCGCGTGAATCCGCTCATCCCTGCTGTCGACGATCTCGCCGCGGATGCCGTCACCCACCACAACGACGACATGATCGCACCGACGGGATTGACGAACTTCCTCGGCACGGTGCGCGTCGACCACGGCCTGTGCGCTGTCAGCGCCGTGCAGTTCCCACCCGTGTCGCAGGGCCTCACCCAGACGGCGGTGCTGTTCGTCGACGGGCGGCTGTTCACCTCGCTCGGCGTTCCCGTGACGCACGAATGGCGACCGGACCGGGTCGTACGCAGCGCTGTTCACGACGACTGGGCGATCACCACGACCACCGTGTGTCCCGCAGGGCGTACCGCCGTCGCCATCGACATCGTGGTCGAGAACCGCACGCGCCGCGAGCGCACGGTGCGCCTCGGCCTGTCGGTCGCTGCGGGAATCACCCAGGCCGATGGTGCCTGGCGGAACGCCGTGTCGCCGAGCGGTGCCGCGACGGCCGAGGCGGAGGAACGACGCATCCTGTTCCACTCCCCCGATGAGCGGGCATGGAGCATCCAGGGCCTGGATGTCGCGGGGACGGCACGGCTGAGCGCCGTCGTGCCGTCGGCGGCGGAGTTGGACGTGGGTATCGGTGGGAACGGACGCGGCGGTGAGCTCGTCGCCGAGCTCACCGTGCCGGCCGGCCAGAGCCGGCGGATCGGCTACGTCCAGGCCGTCGGGACGAGCAGGGACGACGCCGACCGTGCCTACGCGTCGGTCGCGCGCGACGTCCCCGCGGCCGTCGCCGAGGCGGAGCGCTGGTGGGATGCCCAGCTGGCCGCAGCGTTCACGGCCGACGACGGCGAGTACTCGGGCCACCTGCCGGTGCTCGACACCACGTCGGAGCCCTTGCGCCGGCTCTACTGGTGGGCGGCGCTCGGGCTCGTCTGGTTCCGCCGAGAGTTCGCCGGCAACGTGCTCGGGCGCAGCTTCGACACGCTGATGCCGAACTACTGGGGAACCACGACGTTCATCTGGGACTACAGCCTCAGTTCCGTCAGTCACGCGCTTCTCGACCCCGCGGAGATGCGGCGACAGGTGATGCATTGGATCCAGCGCGACACGCACACCCACTTCGGCACGTCGTCGCTGACCGGCGAGCCGGTCGGCCAGTGGTACTCGGTGAACGACTACGCGATGACTCGCCTCGTGCACGACTATGTGCGCTTCACCGGCGACACCGCGTTCCTCGATGAGGCGATCGGCGCGGCCGGCACCGTCTTCGACGCCCTGCTCTCGTGGGCGCTGGCCTGGAAGGACCTGCGCACCGACTCCGGGTCCGGGCTGGCCGATTACGGCGAGATCGACAACCTGCTCGAGTGCGTCAGCTCGTACACGCACGAGGTGGCGGGTCTCAACGCGGCGAACGTGTGGAACATGCGCACCGTCGCCGCTCTCGCCCGGCTGCGCGGCGATGCCGCCATGGCGGAGGCGCTGACCGCGCAGGCCGACGCGCTCGTGCCCGCCGTGCTCGAGCTGTACCAGGAGGGGCAGGGGTTCTTCGCCGCCGGCCAGCCCGACGGCTCACGCGTGCCGGTGCGACACTGCTACGACTTCAGCGTCGTCGGGACCACGATCCCCGACGACCTTCCGGAGCCTGTGCGCGGCGAGATGGTGGCGTTCTTCCGCCGCGAACTGCAGACCGAGAACTGGATGCGCGCGCTCTCCCCCTGGGATCCGGACGCGAGCTACAGCGTGCGCCCCGACCACCAGTGGAACGGCGCCTACCCGGCGTGGCCCGCTGACGCCGGGCGGGCCCTCGTCGCCCTCGGCGCCCCGAACGTGCTCACGGCCTGGCTCGAGGGTCTCGCCGCCACGGCGAATCAAGGGCCGATGGGACAGGCGCACTTCGTCGACGAAGCCCAGCAGCCGATCGGCCGCGGCGCCCGCAAGGCGCCCCCGCAGCTGCCCTACATCATCGATTGGGCGTGCTCGTCGTCCGGAGCGTGGATCGAGCTCATCCTCGAGGGTGTTTTCGGGATCGGCGTGGCCGCCGACGGCACGATCACGGCCGGCGGCTGCGCGGCGCAGCTCGATCCCGACGCCGTCATCCGAGGGCTGCGCATCGGTGACCGCGTCGTCGACGTCCACGCCGGCGGACGAGTGGAAGACGCCATCTGATCAGGGGCCGCGCCGCGGTCCCTGCCGACACGAAGGAGTGACGAGCATGACGAAGAACAGGATGCGCGCCGTGGGTGCGCTGGCCGTCGCGGCGGCGACTTTGACGCTTGCGCTGCCGCAGGCTGCCGTCGCCGACCAGGGACACGCAGGCCGGAACGGCCAGTGCTCACTCGCCCGCAGCACGATCACGGCGACGGCGCACGTCGACCAGAAGCTCACCGACACGTTCGCCGATTACGGGGACGCCGGTGGCGGGTGGACGGGAGGCGACAGCACGTTCTCCCTGCCCTTGGGCGAAGGGCGGCTGGGTTGGTTCTTCTCCGACACGTTCCTCGGCACCGTGAACGCCGACGGCTCGCGCCCGACGGATGCGCCGTTCGTGAACAACTCGATCGTGGTGCAGGACGCACATGGCCTTCGCACCGTCGCCGGCGAGGACGACGGCGGCGTCGTCCCGCCGGAGCCCGATGGACGGTGGTACTGGGTGGGCGATCCGGCGAGCGGCCCGCGTGGCACCGTTCAGCTGCCGTTGCTGCAGTTCGAGAAGACCGGCACCGGGAGCTTCGATTTCCACTGGACGGCGAACCGTCTGGCGATCCTCGACCGGAAGACGCTGGAGCTGCGTCGAACCGTCGACCTGCCGTCAGCGACCGGAATCAACTGGGGCTCCTGGACACTGCAGAAAGGGAACACCACCTACATCTACGGAATCACAGATGTCGCCGGCGTCCGCTCCGCGTATGTCGCCCGCGCGCAGGGTCGGAAGGCACTGTTGGCCCGATGGACGTTCTGGGACGGCACCGGCTGGTCGGCCGAAGAGGCGGACGCCGCTCCCGTCGCTCCATATGTCGCCAACGAGTTCAGCGTCGCGCCGTTCCGCGACGGCTACCTCATGATCACGCAGGACACGTCGGAACTTTTCAGCACGCGCATCGTGGCGAAGGTCGCCTGCTCCCCGACCGGACCTTTCACCGACGCTGCCGAGCTGTACCGAACGCCTGAGACGGGAGCGCTCGGCTCCTACGGCGACGCCGACGTCTTCACGTACAACGCGCACGAGCATCCCGAACTGCGGCACGGGAACCGTCTGCTGCTCACGTACAACGTCAACTCCTTCGACAATGTCGGGGACGTGTATCGCGACGCAACGATCTACCGTCCGCGGTTCGTCGATGTGGAACTCACCGTGCATCCCGACCGCTCGCCGCGATGACCGATCGCGTCGTCGTCGTTCCCGGTTTCGGCGCCGATCCCGGCTGCCACTGGTTTCCCTGGTTCGCGAAGGAAGCCGGGACACGCGGCGCCGAGGTCTCCGTCGTGTCACTGCCAGATCCGTTGACGCCGCGCCGTGATGCGTGGGAGACCGCCGTCGCCGGCGCTCTCGGCCGACCCGATCAGCGGACATGGGTCGTGGGGCACTCACTGGGCTGTGTCACGGCGCTCCGCGTGCTCGACGCGGTGAAGGGACCATGGCGGCTCGGCGGGACGCTCCTTGTCGCCGGCTTCTCCGGTCCCCTGGCCGGCCTGCCCGAACTGGACGAGTACCTCACCGCGCCGGCTCCGGCGCGGCGCGTCAGCGACCGCATCGACCGCCGGGTGGTGCTCTCGTCAGACGCCGATCCGGTTGTGCCGGTGACCGCGACGATGCGACTCGCCACGGATCTCCGCGCCGATCTCGACGTCCTCACCGGCCGCGGTCATTTCACGCAGGACACCGCTGTGGTCGAGCTTCCCGAAGCGATCGACGTCATCTTCGGGCGAACCGGCCTCACACCGGGTGGGTCAGCGCCCAGATGATCCACCCGGCGCTGTAGAGGAGCGAGAGGATGCCGAGGGCGAACGCCCAGCCTGCGACCATGCGGCTCTCGACCGGCCGGCGCAGCGCGACGATGGCGAGGATGACGGCGACGATCCCGATCGCGAAGCACCAGCCGACGAAGAACGACGCGATGAGGCCGAGGATCGCGACGGTGAGCGCCCACCCCGACAGGCTGCCGCCGCTGCGGCGCTCCGGTTCGGGCATGAGCCAGCGCACCTCGGGCTCGGGCTCCTCGGACGGTCCCGAATCGACGGTCGTCTCGACCGGTCCGGTCGGGAGGCGGTGGAAGCCGCCGCTGTGCTCGCCCGGAATCGCCGGAGCGTCTTCGCCGAGGTCGACGTCGGGCGATGGCGCGCTCATGCTGATCGGGGTGGCATCGGGCGGGATCGCGTCTGCCGGCTTCGACGGATGCGTCGCCGCGTCGACGGGCTTGGGCTGGTGCGCCATCGCGTCACCGGCGGCGGCGCTGCGCCCATCGCCGCCGGCGAGGTCCTCCCGCTTCCCCGCGTCGGTCACGCCGCCTGCTCCGCATCCCGCTCGGCGACCTGGATCTCGGTCACCGGCAGCGTCGAATCCGCCCCGAACCCCATCGTCGACGGCTTGCGTCCCGACATGATGAGCTGCGCCGCGAGCGCCGCGATCATCGCCCCGTTGTCGGTGCACAGCGACAGGGGCGGTATGCGCACCGTCACGCCGGCGGCCGCCGCGCGTTGCAGCGCGACATCGCGCAGGCGCCGGTTCGCGATCACTCCCCCGCCGAGCAGGAGTCGCGGGACGCCGTAGCGCGCGCACGCGTCGAGCGCCTTCGTCACGAGCACATCGACGACGGCCTCACGGAAGCTCGCCGCGACATCCGCCAGCGGCACCGCCGTCCCCGTCGCCTCCCGCTGCTCGATCCACCGCGCCACCGCCGTCTTCAGGCCCGAGAACGAGAAGTCGTACCGGTGCGCGTCCATGTCGGACGCGCGCGACAGCCCGCGGGGGAACCGGATCGCGTTCGGGTCTCCCGTCGCTGCGGCGCGGTCGATCTCCGGACCGCCCGGATACGGAAGGCCGAGGATGCGCGCGACCTTGTCGAACGCTTCGCCGGCCGCGTCATCCATCGTCTCGCCCAGCAGCTCGACGTCGGTCGTGAGATCGCGCACGAGCAGCAGCGACGTGTGACCGCCCGACACGAGCAGCGCGACGGTGGGGTACTCGAGGGGACCGGCGTCGGCGTCGAGGATGTCGGCGGCGATGTGACCGACGAGGTGGTTCACGGCGTACAGGGGCTTCTCGAGCGACACGGCGAGCGCCTTCGCCGCCCCCACTCCCACCATGAGCGCACCGGCCAGACCGGGACCCGAGGTCACCGCGACCGCATCGAGGTCGGCGAGCGCGACGTCGGCCTCTGCGAGCGCCGCGGCGATCGACGGCTGCAGGGCCTCCAGATGCGCCCGCGCCGCGATCTCCGGGATCACACCGCCGTATCGGGCGTGCTCGTCCATGCTGCTGGCGATCGTGTTCGACAGCAGGGTGCGGCCCCGGACGATGCCGATTCCGGTCTCGTCGCAGCTCGTCTCGATGCCCAGCACCAGCGGTTCACGCATCATGTCTTCTCCTCGAGGAACCGGCGGCGGGTCTCCCCGGCATCTCCGCGGCGTCCCTCTCCTGGGCCTGCCGGGTCGGAATCGTCGCAAGAGCAGGCCGGATCGGCCTCGGCGGTCGCCGGCAGCGTGGAAACGGCCGATTCCGCCTGCTTCTGCTCCGCTTCGGCCGGGCGCCTGCTGAGGTCTGCCTGCATGACGATCGCGTCGACGTCGTCGGGCTGGTAGTAGCGCGGCCGCCGGCCCACCTCGCGGAAGCCCTCCGACACGTACAGCGCCTGCGCGACCGGGTTGTCGGCGCGCACCTCGAGGAACAGGTCACGCACGCCGCGCCGCACCGCTTCGTCTTCGAGCGCCGTCAGGAGCAGTCGTCCCCAGCCGCGGCCCCGGGATGCCTCGGCCACCGCGATCGTCTGGATGTCGCCGTCGCGCGCCCCCGCGACGGCGCGCAGGCCTGCGTAACCGGCGAGCTCGCCGTCGTGCTCGAGCACGAGATACCGGCCGTGCGGCGAGGCCAGCTCGTCGGCCATCGTCCGCTCGCTCCACGCATCGCTCGGAAACGATCGGCGCTCGAGCGCCATGATCGCGTCGAGGTCCTCGACCAAGGCGATGCGCACCACGGCGCTCACCCGACGCCCTCCGCCGGCCCCGCGCCTCCGCGGCCCCGCTGTTCGGCGAGATCGTACGATTCCGCCGAAACCACATCATCCTGCGCGCGAATCGATGTGCTCTCGCCGACATGATGTGCAGTCGCGACCCGCTTCGGGGCCGCGGGCGCGGCCACGTCGGGTGAGCGCAGGTAGAGCGCGTCCTGCAGGCCGACGTCGCGCCCGGCCGCCACCGCCCGTGCGGCGACGAGGGCGACGAAGGCACCGGATGCGGCCCGCGCGTCACGCCGCTCGGCACCGGCCTCGGCGAGCAGCTCGTCGATCTCGTCGCGGTGGGCGAGCTGCGGCCCGCTCACCCGCACGGGCAGACCGTCGTCGTCGACGCCGTCGTAGACGGAGTACGCGAACTCGCGGCGGCGCGCATCCGTCACCACGGCGAATCGGGGAAGGTCGTCGAACGGATCGCGCAGCAGCAGCTCCAGCGCCACGGCGTCATGGCTGACGACCGGCACGACCGGCACACCACGGCCGAGCGCGAAGGCGCGGGCGGCGGCGATCCCGATGCGCAGGCCCGTGAACGGCCCGGGACCCATGCCCGCCGCCACGTGCGTGATCTGCGCCGGGGCGACGGATGCCTCGGCCAGCGCCTGCTGCAGCAGTGAGCCGATCGCCTCCGCGTGGGCCAGCGGATCGGCGCTGTCTGCCTGGGCGAGGATGACGCCGTCCTCCTCGATGACGGCGACCGTCGTGCCGAGGGAGGTGTCGATGCCGAGGATCACCCCTCCAGGGTAGTCGGCGCATCCCGACCGGCCGCGCCTCAGGGGCGCCGGGAGATCGTCACCACGCGGGGATCGGGGGCGTCCTGATCCTCCGGGTCCCAACCGGGGAGCGCGCAGGCGGAGTCGGCACTGTGCCCGCCGACGGCGCGCTCGATCTCGACCTCCCACCACGTCTCGCGCAGCCCCTCGGCCATGCCGCGGCCCCACTCCACCACGACGACAGAGCCGTCGGCGTCGATGTCGAGGTCGTCGAGTTCGAGCGCCGAGCCGAGCCGATACGCGTCGACGTGCACGAGCGGATCCCCGCCGACAAGGGACGGATGCGTCCGCGCGATCACGAACGTCGGGCTCTGCACCGGCCCCCGCACGCCGAGGCCCTCGCCGATCCCCCGGGTCAGCGTGGTCTTGCCGGCACCCAGCGGCCCCGTGAGGACGACGAGGTCGCCGGCGCGCAGCACGGCCCCCATGCGGCGGCCGAGATCCTCCATCTCGCCGGCCGAGGCGATGTCATGGCGCCCCGCCAGCGCGTCCAGGCCGCTCATCCGTCCATCTGTCGGCGGGGGACGCGGGCGCCGATGCGCGTCACGATCTCGTAGTTGATGGTCGACGCCGCTTGTGCCCACTCCTCCGCACCGGGCACGCCCAGCGTCGGGTCGCCGAAGAGCACCGCCTCGTCCCCCACCCGCACGTCGGCGTCGCCCACGTCGACGACGAACTGATCCATCGCGATCCGCCCCGCCACGCGGAACCGCCGCCCGCCGATCGCCACCGGCCCGGCGTTCGACGCCTGCCGCGGCACGCCGTCGGCGTATCCCGCCGGGACCAGCGCGAGGGTCGTCTCGCCGTCCGTGCGGTAGGTGTAGCCGTACGACACGCCCTGCCCGGCGGGAACCCGTCGCACCGCGGCGACCGCTGCCCGCAGCGTCATCGCGGGCCGCAGCCCGAGGTCGGCCGACGTCCGGTCTTCGAACGGGGAGAGACCGTAGACGCCGATCCCCAGTCGCACGCAGTCGAGCCGGGTCTCGGGCACGTCGATCGCCGCCGCCGTCGCCGCGAGGTGCCGGATGCGCGGAGCGAGCCCGGCTGCGGCGGCGGCCGCGACACCCTCCTGGAACCGGGCGAGCGCGGCCCGATCGTCGGCGGCCGACGTGTTCGACAGGTGGCTGAACAGGCCGACGATCCGCAGGCGGCCGATGCGCTCGAGACGAGCGGCCTCGGCGAAGACGGCGCCCGCCTCGGCCGGGGCGATGCCGTTGCGGCCGAGACCCGTCTCGAGCTTGAGGTGCACCGCCACGGGGCGGTCGGCGGATGCTGCGGCCGCCGCACGCTGCAGTTGGTCCATGCTCGACACGCCGAGCTCGATCCCGAACGCCGCGGCCTCGTCGAACGTGGTCCCGGGAGCATGAAGCCAGGCGAGGATCGGGGCGTCGATGCCGCCGCGACGCAGCTCGAGCGCCTCACCGACGTCGGTGACCCCGAGTCGCGTCGCACCGCCGGCGACCGCCGCCGCGGCGGACCGCACCGCCCCATGACCGTAGCCGTCGGCCTTGACCACCGCCATGACGTCGACGCCCACCATCCGGCGCAGCTGCCGCGTGTTCGCGGTGATCGCGGAAGCGTCGATGACGGCCTCGCACAGCACGCCGTCGCCGAGGTGGCTCACGACTTCAGCTCCCGGGTGACGGATGCGTCGGTGGCGACGGATGCGTCGGTGGTGACGGATGCGTCGGTGGTGACGGATGCGTCGACGATGACGGCGGCGCCGGCGCCAGCTGCATCGGCACTCATCGGACCGTCGGCGCTGCCGGGTGCGTCGGCCACGACGTATGCGACGGCGAGGCCCGCGTCGTGCGACATCGACAGGTGCACGGCGGCGATCCCGCGATCGGCGATGACGGTCGCGGTCGATCCGGTGAGGGAGAACGAGGGCTTGCCCGCCGCATCCGACACGATCTCGATCTCGGTCCAGTGCACGCCGTCGGATCCGCCGAGGGCCTTGATGAGCGCCTCCTTCGCCGCGTAGCGCGCGGCGAGAGACCGCGGGGCGAGGGGCCGCTCAGCCGGTGCGAAGAGCCGCTCGAGCAGCCGCGGGGTACAGGCGAGCTGTCGTTCGAACCGCGGGATGTCGACAAGGTCGACGCCGATCCCGACGATCATCCGAGCTCCCCTCCGGCGGCGGTCGCCGCATCCCTCGACTCTATCGCGGGCGGACGTCACGGCCCCGGGAAGGGGCGAGAGCGGCTCTTCGGCGAGCGCCGAATCGAGCTGCCTCGGTTCGTCAGTTCGCCGCGCGCCGGGCCTCGTCGAGGTACGCGTAGGCCGTCACGCGCGAGATGCCCAGGCGCACCGCGATCGTCTCGACCGACTTGCGCATCTGTGTGGCGCCACGCGCATCGAGCCGTTGGAGCACGGCGATCTTCTCATCGCGGGTCATCTGCGCGGCGGGCTTGCCCACCTCGTTGATCGCCTCGCCGATCATGGTGTCCATCACCGACACGAGATCGCGGCCGAAGTACTCGTCCGGCTGGGCGGGAGCGGTGGGCTCGGGTGCGGGCAGCAGCGCATCGAGCAGCGCGCGCGCCTGCTGCACCGCGCTCAGGTCGACGTTGATGCAGAGCGCGGCGATGATGTCGCCCGCCCGGTTGCGGAAGTAGACGCTCGAGCAGCGCAGCTCCCGACCGTCGGCGGTGAAGCCGCGGTAGCCGAAGGCGTCGTGGTTCTCCTTGCGGTTCTGCAGCACCGTGAGCCCGAGGCTGGTGGACGGTCCGCCGACCTCCCGGCCGGTGACGTGCCCGTTCTCGATCGCGGCGATCGTGTGCCCGAGGTCGACATCGGCACCATCGAGGTTGTGGAGCACGACCTCGCACGCCGAGCCGCCGGCCGCGGCGATGGCGCGCATGACCGGGCGAAAGACCTCGAGGACCTCTGACGCATCCTCGTAGGTGTCGTGTGTGTTCATCGTCACGCTCCCCGCCTCGCAGCCCGCTGTACCGCTGTACCGCTGATCACCATTCTTGCATGAACAAAACGTATCTTCGCTAGACAGTTCGTTCAGAATGCATTACCTTTGCTCTCGTCGGCGACGACGCCGGCGCTATCCCAGGCCCCTCCCGGGCCACGGACCGAGGAGACTCTCATGACCGGAGCGAGCACGCGCAGCGGGCTGTCGGCACGCCAGCGGCGGATGATCGCCGGCGGTTCCATCGGCACGCTGATGGAGTACTACGACTACTACCTGTACGGCCTCGCCTCGGCGGCCGTCTTCCCGACGGTGTTCTTCTCCACCGACGACCCGATCATCGCGCAGCTCTCGTCGTTCGCGACGTTCGCGGTGGGATTCCTGCTGCGTCCCGTGGGCGGCATCGTCTGGGGCATCGTCGGCGACAGGGTCGGTCGCAAGGCCGTGCTGATGATCACCGTGGTCGGCATGGGCATCGCGACGACCGGCATCGGCCTCATCCCGCCCGACCACATGATCGGGATCGCAGCTCCCCTGCTCCTGCTGTTGTGTCGCATGTTCCAGGGGTTCTTCGTCGGCGGTGAGATGGGCGGCGCGGCGACCATGGTCGTCGAGAACGCCCCCACCGGCAAGCACGGACTCTACGGCGCGTTCCTCATCAGCGGCGCGGGCATCGCCAACGTCGTCTCGGGCGGCCTGATGGCGGGGCTCGGGCTGACCCCGTCGTCCTGGTTCCTGCAATGGGGCTGGCGCATCCCGTTCGTCTTCTCGATCGTGCTCGCGATCGTCGCGATCCTGCTGCGGCGCAAGCTCGAGGAGTCCGAGGAGTTCACCGCCACGCAGGCCCTGCAGCTCGAGGCCGCGGGAAAGAAGGCCAACCCGCTCATCGAGGTGTTCCGGCACCCCAAGAACGCCATCATGGGCATCCTCATCGGTCTGCCGCAGTCGATCGCCGGCTACGTCATCCTCACCTATGGGCTCGGCTTCATGGTGACCAACAAGCACCTGCCGGCGTGGATGGGCTTCGCCGGGACCATGATCGTGGGGCTCCTCCAGATCGTCGTCGCCCCGCTGTGGGGTGCGATCTCCGACAGGATCGGTCGACGCACGGTGTACATCATCGGCTGCCTCGGCTTCGCGGCGATGGTCTACCCGGCGTTCATGCTGTTCACGACCGGCAACCTCTGGCTGATCTGGCTCGGGCAGATCCTCGGCTTCGTCGTGTTCGGCGTCGCCATGCAGGCGACGCTCTCCACGATGCTGGTGGAGATGTTCGACGCCGAGGCGCGGACGACCGGTGTCAACATCGGGTACCAGTTCTCGAACACGCTGGGCGGCGGGTTCGCGCCGCTGATCTGCGCGGCGCTCGTCGCCGCGGCGGGCGGCGCCTTCTGGCCGGTTGTGGTGTACTCGGGAGTGATCGCGGTGATCGGTGTGATCGCGACGCTCGTCGCCTCCGTCCGGCCGGACGTCGAGGGCGCCGGCCGGCTGCATGTGCTCGCCGCGACGCAGAGCATCAAGATCGACAACGTCAGGGCCACCGTGAAATGACCGAGACCGCCGCATCCCCCACCCGCCGTCCCCGCCTGATCGCCCTCGGCGAGACCATGGTGATGATCACGCCCGTCGGCGCCCAGTCGCTCGCGAGCGCCGACGAGCTGCGGCTGCACATCGGCGGTGCCGAGTCCAACGTCGCCACGCACGCGGCGGCGCTGGGAGTCGATGCGGCGTGGGTCAGCGCGGTCGGGGCCGACGTGCTCGGCGACCGCGTCCGGGCGGATGTCGCGCGCCGGGGCGTTGATGTCGGCTGGGTGCACACCGATCCGGATGCCCCGACCGGCGTCTACTTCAAGGATCCCGGGCGCGGCGTGCTCTACTACCGGCGGGGCTCGGCGGCATCCCGCATGGGACCTGACACCGTCGCCGACGTGCCCCTCGAAGACGCCGCCGTCGTGCACGTCTCCGGCATCACGCCGGCGCTCTCGCCCACCTGCGCAGCGCTCATCGACACCGTCATCGAGCGGGTTGGGGCCGGCGATGCGCTGCTGAGCTTCGACGTGAACCATCGGCCTGCGCTGTGGCAGCCCGGCGAGGAGGGCCCGGTTCTCCTCGCCCTCGCCCGACGGGCCGACATCGTGTTCGTCGGTCTCGACGAGGCGACGACGGTGTGGGGATGCGAGACCGCCGACGACGTGCGGCGGCTCATCCCCGAGCCGACGACCCTCGTCATCAAGGACGGCGCGGTCGGGGCCACCGAGTACCACCGCGCCGACGGCGTCGACACTGCCACGTTCGTCGCGGCCATCCCGACCGAGGTGGTGGAGCCCGTGGGCGCCGGCGATGCGTTCGCGGCAGGCTACCTCGCCGCGCTGATCGACGGCGCCGAGGCCGAGGCGCGGCTCACCGCGGGGCATGCGCGCGCGCACCTCGTCCTCCTGTCGACGAGCGATTTCGTCGCCGAATCCGACGCATGACGCACGCACGACGTTCGTCGCGCATCGTCCCCGTCCCCCGTGAAAGAGCCCGAACAGTGGAAGGCTGGTACCGGACATGACTGACAACTCCTCCTTCGCCGAACTCTTCGGCGAGGTGCGACTCATGGCGATCCTCCGCGGCATGGGCGTCGAGCGCAGCCTCGCCGTCGCGACGACGGCGTGGGAGCTCGGCATCGAGGCCGTCGAGGTGCCGGTGCAGACGCCGACGGATGTCGAGGCGCTGCGCGTCGTCGCCGAGGCGGCGCAGGCGCGGGGCCTCCGGGTCGGCGCGGGAACCGTCGTGAGCACGGAGCATGTCCGGCAGGCGAAGGACGCCGGCGCCGCGTTCACGGTGAGCCCGGGCTTCGACGCGGAGGTCGTCCGCGCCTCGCACGAGGCCGGAATGCCGTCCCTGCCCGGGGTCGGCACCGCGACCGAGCTGCAGCTCGCGCTGAAGGAAGGGCTCACGTGGGTCAAGGCCTTCCCCGCGTCCCTGCTGGGCACCGGATGGTTCGGTGCGATGCGCGGACCCTTCCCGCAGTCGACGTTCGTCGCGACGGGCGGGATGGACGCCCAGACGGCGCCGGCGTTCCTCCAGGCCGGGGTGAGGGTGGTCGCGGTGGGCTCCGCCCTCGAAGACCCGGCGCAGCTGCCCGCTCTCGCGCAGCTGCTGTCGGCGCAGTGACATCGATGAACCGAGGAGCCGAAACCATGAGCGGTCCCGCCGACGAACGGCTGACGGCGCGCGACAAGGGCATCCCGGAACGAGCGATCGGAATGACGATCGCCGAGTTCCTCGCCACCTCTCCCCGGCTCGAGGAGTTCTGGACGCCGCTCATCGTGCTCGACGACGAGGCGATGCGGCACAACGTCGAGACGATGGCTACGTGGTGCGCGGAGCGCGGGCTCGACATCATGCCGCACGGCAAGACCACGATGTCGCCGACGCTGTGGCAGCGGCAGCTCGATGCCGGAGCGCTCGGCATCACCCTCGCCACGATGGGTCAGGTTCGCACCGCCCGCAGCCTCGGCGTCTCGTCGATCATGCTGGCCAACGCGGCCGTCGACGAACGGTCGCTGCGGTACCTCGCCGGGGAGCTCGCCGACCCCGCGTTCCGGTTCGTGTGCTGGGCGGACTCTCTCGAGACCGTCGCGGCGATGACGGCCGCGCTCGACGCGGTCGACCTTCCCCGTCCCGTCGACGTCTGCGTGGAGCTCGGTGCACCGGGAGGGCGCACCGGCGCCCGTACCACCGCCGCCGCCGTCGAGGTGGCCGAGCGCATCGCCCAGGCGCCGACGCTGCGCCTCGCCGGGGTCGCCGGGTACGAGGGGAGCCTTGCGCACGAGCGCTCGGAGACTGCCCTGCGCACGGTGCGCGAGTACCTCGAGCGGCAGGTCGAGCTGCACGAACGCATCCAGCACCTCTACGGTGACGGCGACGTGTACGTCACCGCCGGCGGAAGCGCGTACTTCGACGTCGTCGCGGAGGTCTACGCCGCCGCCGGCGCTGCAGCGCCGGGCACCGGGGCAGCCGACACGGGCGAGCACCGCACGCACTTCACGCTGCGCTCGGGCGCGTACATCGTGCACGATGACGGCTTCTATCGTGAGATCTCGCCGTTCGACGAGGGCAGCACCGACGAGAGCGGCCCGCGCTTCCGCACCGCGATGCACGGCATCGCCCGGGTCGTCTCCCGTCCCGAGGCGGAGCTCGCCCTGCTCGACGGCGGCAAACGCGACTTCCCCTACGACGAAGGCCTGCCGATCCCGCGGCACGCGGCATCCGATCTCGGAGCAGACTGGCAGCCCCTCCCCGACGCGACGATCACCGCGATGAACGACCAGCACAGCTACCTGCGGACCGCCGCCGCCGACACGGCGCCGGTCGCGTCCGTGGTGGCGCTCGGGCTGTCGCATCCGTGCACCGCCTTCGACAAGTGGCGGGTGCTGCCGGTCGTTGATTCGTGGCGCTCCGGCGCCGTGGTCGACCTCGTCCGCACCTACTTCTGAGGACCGATGATGACCGAACCAGCGCCCGCCGGTCGGACCGTCCTGCGGGGCGGCCGCGTGGTCGACGCCACGGGTGAACGGGATGCCGATGTCGCCGTGCGCGACGGGGTGATCACCGAGGTGGGCGCCGTCGCGGCGCGCCCCGGCGATGTCGTCATCGAGTGCACGGGGCGGCTCGTCATGCCGGGATTCGTCGACGCCCACTCGCACGTCGACGGGCTGATCGGCGACGCCGCGGTGCAGCGGGCGCTGCTGCGCCAGGGCGTCACGTCGGTGATCGTCGGCCAGGACGGCGTCTCGTACGCCCCGGGCGACGGGGCGTACGCCGCCGAGTATTTCGCGGCGATCAACGGCCCCCATCCCGGTTATGCCGGCGGCGGGGTGGCGGAGTATCTCGCGGCGCTCGACGGCACGTCGCGGGTCAACGCCGCGTATCTCGTGCCGGCCGGCACCGTGCGCTTCGCCGTGTGCGGTCGGTCGCAGGAGCCGGCGGATGCGTCGCAACGGGCCGCGATGGTCGCCCTCGTCGAGGAGGGGATGGACGCCGGCGCGGTCGGACTGTCGAGCGGGCTCGACTATGTGCCGGGCCTGTTCCAGGACGCCGACGAGCTCGCCGCGCTGTGCAGTCCGGTGGCGCGCGCCGGCGGCGTGTACGTGAGCCACATGCGGGGCGGGTACGAGGCCAACGCCGCGGCGGGAATCGACGAGATCGCGGCGATCTCCCGCGCCGCGAGCGCCGACTCGGGCGCTCCGCTGCGCGTGCACGTCTCGCACTTCCACGCCGACGCCGACATCGTGCTCGCTCAGCTCGACGGCCTGGCGGCATCCGGTGTCGACGCGACCTTCGACGCGTATCCGTACACCCGCGGCTGCAGCCTGATCGGCATGCCGCTGCTGCCGCCCGAGCTCTCGGTCCTGCCGGTGGACGAGGTCGTGGCGGCGCTCGGCGACGACGCGGTGCGGGGGCGGCTGCGGCGGGAGTGGTTCCCCCGCGTCGCGCTGAACCCGAGCCTCGGCCCCGACTGGCCGCACATGATCACGTTCGCGCACCTCGCCGCCTCCGAACTCGCGTGGGCGCACGGGCTGACGATCGCGCAGGCGGCCGAACGCGCCGGCACCGATCCGATCTCGTTCGCCCTCGATGCGATGCGGGCGTGCCGCCTCCGCGCGAACATCATCATGGCGGTGCGCCATGACCGGCCGGTCGGCGAGCTGGCGCGCATCTTCGCGCATCCGGCCCATATGGGCGGCTCCGACGGCATCTTCATCGGGACGCACCCCCACCCGCGGGCGCGCGGCACGTTCGCGCGGTTCCTGCGCGAATACGTGCGCGAGACCGGCACGTGGTCGTGGACGGATGCAGCGCACCACCTCTCGGCGGGGCCGGTCGAGCGCTTCGGGCTGGGGCGCCGCGGCGCCATCGCTCCCGGGGCTGTCGCCGACGTCATCGTCGTGCAGCCCGACGTCGTCGCCGACGAAGCCACCTACGACCGCCCGCTGCGGGAGTCCGTCGGCATCGACGACGTCTTCGTCGCAGGGGTGCAGGTGCTCGCTGACGGAGAGCTCACCGGCGCCCTGCCCGGGCGGGGGCTGCGGCGGGAGTGAAGCGCCTCCAGAACCAGACCAGACCAGACCATCGTTCACCGAGAGAAAGGGAAACTCCCATGACGAAGACCGCCATCCGCACCGCGAACGCACCGCAGCCGGCCGGACCGTACAGCCAGGGCGTGATCGCCAACGGCTTCTTCTACACTGCCGGATTCGGCCCGCAGGACCCGTCGACGGGCGCGGTCGCCGACTCGGTCGCCGAGCAGACCCGGCAGGTGCTCCGCAACGTCGGCGCGGTGCTCGCTGAGCGGGGGCTCACGCTCGACGACTGCGTGAAGACCACCGTGCACCTCGCCGACCTGGCCGACTTCGCGGAGTTCAACGAGGCGTACAAGGAGTTCTTCAACGAGCCCTACCCCGTGCGCACGACGGTCGGCTCGCAGCTGGCGAACATCCTCGTCGAGATCGACGTCGTCGCCGCTCTCCCGACGGAGTAGCCCTCCGGTTCGAATTCACATGAAACCGCGCGTTGCACATCAATCCGACGCAAGAGTGATGTGCAGTGCGCGGTTTCATGTGATCCCGCGAGAAGACTGACCGCGGTGCACCTCGCACAACCACAACGAGCGCGCGCGACCCGCGACTGAACATCACACCCGCGAGCGCACATCGAACTGCGCGCGGTTTCATGTGCATTCGGCGAGATCGTACGACCTCGCCGAACAACGAGCGTTACTCGACGGTCACCGACTTGGCGAGGTTGCGGGGCTGGTCGACGTCGAGCCCCTTCGCCGTGGCGAGACCCATCGCGAAGATGTGCAGCGGCACGACGGCGAGAAGCGGCTCGAACAGGGGGCCGGCCAGCGGGATGCGCAGCACCTCGTCGGCGAACGGCAGCACCGCGGCATCCCCCTCTTCCGCGATCACGATCACCCGGGCGCCGCGGGCGCGGATCTCCTGGATGTTCGACACGACCTTGTCGTGCAGCACGGGCGACTGGATCGGCGACGGCACGATGACGAACACCGGCTGACCCGGCTCGATGAGCGCGATCGGGCCGTGCTTGAGCTCACCGGCCGCGAAACCCTCGGCGTGGATGTACGAGATCTCCTTGAGCTTGAGCGCGCCCTCAAGGGCGATCGGGAAGCCCACGTGCCGGCCGAGGAACAGCACCGAGCGGGTGTCGGCCATCCAGTGCGCGAGCTGCGTCGTGTGCTCCTGCTCGGAGTCGAGGATCTGCTGGATCTTGCCCGGCACCGCCTCGAGCTCGGCGACCTGCTGCGCCTGCTCGGCGGGGGTGATCGCCCCCCGCACGCGGCCGACATGCAAGGCCAGCAGATAGAGCGCCGTGATCTGCGCGACGAACGCCTTCGTCGACGCCACCGCGACCTCCGGTCCAGCGTGCGTGTACACGATCGCGTCCGACTCACGCGGGATCGTCGCACCCTGCGTGTTGCAGATCGACAGCGTCTTCGCACCGCGCTCGTGCGCGTACTTGACCGCCATGAGCGTGTCCATGGTCTCGCCCGACTGGCTGATCGAGACGACGAGCGTGCCGTCGTCGAGCACCGGGTCGCGGTAGCGGAACTCGTGCGCGAGCTCGACGTCGACGGGGACCCGCGCCCACTGCTCGAGCGCGTACTTGCCGACCTGACCGGCGTACGCGGCGGTGCCGCAGGCGATGATGAGGATGCGGTGGATGCCGGTGAACAGCTCGTCGAGCCCGTCGAGCTCGGGGATCGCCACCGCGCCGTCGTGCACGCGCCCGCGCACGGTGTTGGCCACCGCATCCGGCTCTTCCGAGACCTCCTTGGCCATGAACGACGACCAGCCGCCCTTCTCCGCGGCGGCGGCGTCCCACGTGACCTCGAACGGCTCGACCTCGACCGACCCACCGGCGAAGTCGGTGACCCGCACGCCGTCGGGGGTGATGGCGACGATCTGGTCCTGTCCGATCGCGAGGGCACGGCGGGTGTGCTCGACGAACGCCGCGACGTCGGACCCGAGGAAGTTCTCGCCCTCTCCGAGCCCGATCACGAGCGGGGAGTTGCGCCGCGCGCCGACGACGAGGTCGGGGTGGTCCTCGTGCATCGCGAGCAGCGTGAACGCGCCGTCGAGCTGGTTGACGGTGGCGCGGAACGCCGCCTCGAGGTCGTCGCCGTTCGCGTGGTACTCGCGGGCGAGGAGCACCGCGGCGACCTCGCTGTCGGTCTCACTCAGGAACTCGGCACCGGAGGCGAGCAGACCGGCCTTGAGCTCGGCGAAGTTCTCGATGATGCCGTTGTGGATGACGGCGAGCCTTCCGTCGTCGGCGAGGTGCGGATGGGCGTTCTCGTCGGTGGGACCGCCGTGAGTGGCCCAGCGGGTGTGTCCGATGCCCGTGCTGCCTCCGTCCATCGGGGCGCGCTCGAGGTCGTCGCGCAGCACTGCGAGCTTGCCGGCGCGTTTGCGCATCTCCAGGTCGCCGTCATCGGAGATCACGGCGATGCCCGCCGAGTCGTACCCTCGATACTCCAGCCGTGCCAGACCCGACATGAGGATGCTCTGACTCTCACGCGAGCCGACGTAACCGACGATTCCACACATGCACTCCATCGTACGGAGGCCTGTTTGCAAGGATTCTGAACAAACGGATGCCGCGGGTGCGCGCCCCGGCCCGCTGCAGCGCGCGCGGGTTTCGTCTCGCTCGCTGCGCTCGCTCGCTCAACCTTGAGTCGCACCGCATCAACGCCGCTGCGCGGCATTGCTCCGGCCCGCGGCAGCTGGCGCGCCACTCAAAGCTTGCGCAACTGCACGTGCTCGACGGCGTGGTCGGGCCCCTTGCGCAGCACGAGCGTGGCACGGTGCCGCGTCGGCAGCACGTTCTCTTCGAGGTTCGGCAGATTGATGTCGTTCCAGAACCCCAGCGCGCGCGCCACCGCCTCCTCGTCGCTCAGGTCGGCGAAGACCTTGAAGAACGAGTGCGGGTTGCTGAACGCCCCGTGTCGCAGGGCGAGGAACCGGTCGACGTACCAGCGTTCGATGTGTGCGGCGTCCGCATCGACGTAGATGGAGAAGTCGAACAGGTCGCTCACGGCCACGTCGTTCGGCGTGGGCGGGGGCTGCAGCACGTTCAGCCCCTCCACGATCAGCACGTCGGGTCGGCGCACGGTGACGTGCGCGTCCGGCATGATGTCGTAGCGCATGTGGGAGTAGAACGGCGCGCGCGCCTCGGGGGCGCCGCTCTTGATCTGGACGAGGAAGTCGACGAGTGCGCGACGGTCGTAGGACTCGGGGAACCCCTTGCGGTCCATGAGGCCGCGCCGCTCGAGCTCGGCGTTCGGATAGAGGAATCCGTCGGTCGTGATGAGCTCGACACGGGGAGTGTCCGACCACCGGCTCATCAGCTCGCGCAGCAGGCGGGCGATCGTGGACTTGCCGACGGCGACCGAACCGGCGACGCCCACGACGAACGGCGTGGTGGAGTCCTTCTCGTCGAGGAATCCCGCGGTGTCGGCGCCGAGCTGCTTCGTGGAGCGCGCGTAGAGGCTCAGCAGGCGGCTGAGGGGCCGGTACACGTCGCGCACCTCGGCGAGGTCGAGGCGGTCGCCCAGGCCGCGGATCTGCACGACCTCGGTCTCCGTCAGCGGCTGCGCCATCCCGGCGGCCAGGCGCGCCCATTCCGCGCGCGGGATCTCGCGGTACAGCTCCGGTGCGGCGGTCGGAGCGGACGCCGGATACGCGGCGGTTTCGTCGGCTGACATCGCGCCCATCGTAGCGGGCGACGGATGCCTCGGCCGCACGCGCGACGGATGCCACGACCGCACAGCCGGCGCCGGAGTGGCCGCACACGCGGCGCCGCTGCTGCAGGCGCGGCGCCGCTGCAGTCTCAGACCGGGAGTGCGAGGTGTTCGCGCACCACGTCTGCCAGGCGTCCGGCGATCTCGGAGGCCACGTCGGCCTCGGCCGCCTCCACCATGACGCGCACGAGCGGCTCGGTGCCGGATGCGCGCAGCAGCACGCGTCCCGTCTCGCCCAGCTCGGCCTCCGCGGCGGTGACGGCGGCGGCGACCTCCGGGTGCGCGACCTGCGTGCGGTCGACGCCCTTCACATTCACGAGCACCTGCGGGTAGATCGTCATGATCGACGCGAGCTCGGCCAGGCTCTTGCCCTGCCGTGCCATCTCGGCGAGCAGGTGCAGCCCCGTGAGCAGGCCATCGCCGGTCGTGGCGTACTCGCTCATGATGACGTGGCCGGACTGCTCGCCGCCGAGGGCGAATCCCCCGTCGTTCATGCGCTCGAGCACGTAGCGGTCGCCGACGCTGGTCTGCTCGACACGGATGCCGTGCTCGGCCATCGCGCGATGCAGCCCGAGGTTGCTCATCACGGTCGCGACGAGCGTGTCGCGCACGAGCGCGCCCCGCTCCTTCATCGCGACCGCGAGGATCGCCATGATCTGGTCGCCGTCCACCACGCGGCCCGCCGCATCGACGGCAAGGCACCGGTCGGCGTCGCCGTCGTGGGCGATTCCCACGTCGGCGCCGAGGCGCAGCACCTGCGCGGCGAGGTGATCGAGGTGCGTCGACCCCACGCCGTCGTTGATGTTCACCCCGTCGGGATCGGCGCCGACCACCGTCACCTGTGCACCTGCGTCGCGGAAGGTCTCGGGCGAGACGCCCGACGCGGCACCGTTCGCGCAGTCGAGCACCACGTGGATGCCGTCGAGCCGGTGCGGCAGCGACTGCAGCAGGTGCACGACGTAGCGGTCCTCGGCATCGGCGAATCGCCGGATGCGGCCGACGGCGGCGCCGGTCGGCAGGAGCTTCGGTCCGGTCATCGCGGCCTCGATGCGCCGCTCGACGATGTCGGGCAGCTTCACTCCCCCGCGGGCGAAGATCTTGATGCCGTTGTCGGGTGCCGGATTGTGCGACGCCGACACCATGACGCCGAAGTCCGCGTCGATCGAGCCGACGAGGAACGCTGCGGCAGGGGTCGGGATGACACCGGCGTCGAGCACATCGACGCCCGAGGCGGCAAGGCCCGCTGCGACAGCGGCCGAGAGGAACTCCCCCGACACCCGCGGGTCACGGGCGACGACGGCGGTGAGGCGCTTTCCCGCGGCGCGACGCGCGTCCGCAGAGCGGCCCTGGCCCAGGACGACGGCAGTCGCCTGGGCCAGGGTGAGTGCGAGATCGGCGGTGAGGGGGCCGTTGGCCAGCCCCCTCACCCCGTCCGTGCCGAACAGCGGCATCGAAACGGCCTCGATCAGCGCTTCGAGTACTGCGGCGCCTTGCGGGCCTTCTTGAGACCGGCCTTCTTGCGCTCCTTGACGCGCGCGTCGCGGGAGAGGAAGCCGGCCTTCTTCAGGGTCGGGCGGTTGTTCTCGACGTCGATCCCGTTGAGAGCGCGCGCGATGCCCAGGCGCAGCGCGCCGGCCTGGCCGGAGTCGCCGCCGCCGTGGATGCGGGCGATGACGTCGTACGCGCCCGTCAGGTTCAGCACGGTGAACGGGTCGTTGATGAGCTGCTGGTGCAGCTTGTTCGGGAAGTAGTCCTCGAGGTCACGGCCGTTGACCGTGATCTTGCCCTCGCCGGGGATCAGGCGCACACGAGCGATGGCCTGCTTGCGACGGCCCACGGCCGCGCCCGGAACGCTGAGCACGGGACGGGGCGCCGTCTCGGCGGCCACGTCGGCCGTGCTCTCAGTGGAGTAGTTGGTGAGTTCGGTGGAGTCGGTGTTCGCCACGAGTGTGTCCTTTGTGTCTGCGCTTGTAGGGGCCGGCGCTTACTGGGCGACCTGGTCGAAGATGTACGGCTTGGGCTGCTGGGCCGCGTGCGGGTGCTCGGCGCCGGCGTAGACCTTCAGCTTGCTCAGCTGCTGGCGGCCCAGGCTGTTCTTGGGGAGCATGCCGCGCACGGCCTTCTCCACCGCGCGGACGGGGTTCTTCTCGAGCAGCTCGGAGTACGAGGTCGCCGTGAGGCCGCCCGGGTAGCCCGAGTGACGGTAGGCCATCTTCTTCTGGAGCTTCTGACCGGTCAGCGCCACCTTGTCGGCGTTCACGATGACGACGAAGTCGCCCGTGTCGAGGTGGTTGACGAAGGTCGGCTTGTGCTTGCCGCGAAGGAGTGCGGCGGCGTGCGAGGCGAGGCGGCCGAGAACGACGTCAGTCGCGTCGATGACCAGCCATTCGTGCTGGATCTCGCCAGCCTTGGGAGTGAAAGTGCGCGTCACGGAAGTGCTGCTTTCTTGATCGAACGGAGAGGTTCGTGAATCCCACTCCGGGGTGGTTCTTCGACATCGTCGAGAACACGCCAGTGGAGGGCTCACGTTCGTGGCAGCGCCGGCAGGGCGACGCACCAAAGGGAGAGTCTACGGCATCCGGATGCGTCGGCCAAATGCGCGAGCGCCGGGCATCCCTCAGGAGCCCGGCGTTCTCGACGGCAGTTCGCGTCGCGAGCTCAGGGAAGCTGGCCGCTCTTGTGGTCGTGCCGCGACTTGTGCATCGGGATGCCGATCGCGACGGAGACGAGGATGATGCCGAGGATGAAGATCACCGACTGCCAGCCGTCGACGTACGGGGCGTAGCCGAAGCATGCGAACCCTGCGAGGAAGAGCACAAAGCAGAGGATGAACATGCGGATCCTTCCGGAGGTCGATTCTTCTCCCAGGCTACCCCGTCCCGACGCCCGGTGCGAACGGACGAGGTCAGGATGCCGCGCTGAATCCGGACTCGTCGTCGTTGGCCTGGGTCGCGGGATGCGTCATCCGCGCCGTCACGAGGATCGGCAGGTGATCGCTCAGCCCCTGCGGAAGCGTCCGGATGCGCTCGATGTCGAAGCCCACGGAGGTGGCGAAGTCGTAGTGGCCGCGGAAGTAGCGGTAGCGCGTGTAGGTGCGCGAATCGCTCAGGGTGAGCTCGTACCCCTGCTCGCGGACCTTCTGACCGAGGTTCTCCTTGAACACGGGGTAGTTGTAGTCGCCGACCATGAGCGCCGGAAGGCCCGGACCGATCTGCTCCAGCTCGCTCAGCGCGGTGCGGATCTGGTGGCGCCGCAACGAGTTGAGCGCCGTGAGGGGGGCCGCGTGGAACGAGGCGATGATGAGGTCTCGCCCCTGGTCGATGTCGTGCAGCCGCACGCCGAGCATGCGCTCCTCGGCGGGTTTGAGCACGCGGTCGTGGAGCGACTTCTTCAACGAGATCGACCGCACCTCCAGCGGCCGGTACATGCTGATCCGGTAATACAGCGCGAGCCCGAGCCGGTTGCGGTGCGTGGCATCGGCGAGGCGGAGGCCTGCGACCTCCGTCGGGATGTCGGTCGTGTCGGCCTCCTGCAGGCACAGCAGATCGGCTCCGTGCCGGTCGACCAGCGTGGCCAGTTCGGCGGCGGCCCGGTGCTTGCGCAGGTTGTACGAGATGAGCTTCATCCTCATCCCAGCGTAAGCGTCCGCGAGCAGGTTCGGGCGGATGCCGTTACTCGGCGTCCCTGCGCGCCCGCGTCTGCTCCGCCCGGGCGGCAAGAAGGTCAGCGGACGGATATCCCACCTCGATCAGGGTGAGTCCGCGCGCCGCGAGCACCTTGAACGCGCTCGTCCGCTCTCCCGCGTCGCGGAGATCGGCGACGTCGGCGACGCCGAGCCGTCCCTCCCCCACCGCCACGCACGCGCCCACGAGAGCGCGCACCATGGAGTGGCAGAACGCATCGGCCTTCACATGCGCGACGAGGACGTCGTGCGAATCCCGGTGCCAGTCGAATTCGAGCAGCGTGCGGATCGTCGTAGCCTCTTCGCGGGGCTTGCAGTAGGCGGCGAAGTCATGCAGTCCGATGAGCGAGCGGGCCGCGGCATCCATCGCCTCGCCGTCGAGGACCGCACGAACCGTCGTCGTGCGTGCACGCTCCAGCGGGTCGTAGCCCGACACCTCGTCGGCGACACGGTACTCGTACCGCCGCCACACCGCCGAGAAGCGGGCATCGAACCCCTCCGGCGCGACGGCGCTGCGGTGGACCGTCACGTCGGGATAGGCGCCGAGCACTCCCCGGATGCGGTGTGCGAGGCGTTCCACAGGATCGGCGTCTCCGTCGCGGCGCGCGCGGGCGAGCAGCCGATCGCGCTGCGCCTCGTCGAGGTCGAGATGGGCCACCTGTCCGCTCGCGTGCACCCCCGCATCCGTCCGTCCCGCCACGACCAGCCGTGGTTCTCCCCCGACGATCCGTGCGAGCGCCTGCTCGATCGTGCCCTGCACGGTGCGCAGCGCCGGCTGCCGCGCCCAGCCCCGGAAATGAGTGCCGTCGTAGGCGATGTCGAGGCGGATCCGCACGTTCTCACCCTAGCGAGCCGCACCGTGGCTCTCAGGCTCGAAACGTAGACTTGGGCCGCCCCCGCCGACCCCGGAAGACGATGACCGACACCAGTTCGCCTGTGCCCCCGCGCGCCCGCTTCACAGGTCTCGACGGACTCCGCGCCCTCGCCGTCGTCCTCGTGGTCGCCTACCACCTCTTCCCCGGCTGGATCATGCGATCGGGCTTCGTCGGCGTCGACGTCTTCTTCGTCATCAGCGGGTTCCTCATCACGTCGCTGCTGCTTCGTGAGCGGGCCCGCACCGGTGGAATCGCCCTCGGCGACTTCTGGCGGCGACGCGCGCGTCGGCTGATCCCCGCCCTCGCCCTCCTCGTCACGGTCACCGCGACGTGGGCGTGGCTGCTGGGCGGCGACGTGCTCGTGCGGCTCGGCTGGCAGGTTCTCGGGGCGGCGACGTTCAGCTACAACTGGGTCTCCGTCGCGAACGGCTCCGACTACTTCTCGGCCGCCACCCCGGAGCTCTATCGCAATCTGTGGTCGCTCGCCGTCGAGGAGCAGTTCTACGGGGTCTGGCCGCTGCTGCTCCCCCTGCTTCTGCTGATCCCCCGCGCGTGGGCACGGGCGATGGTCGCCCTCCTCGCGGCCGCAGCGTCGGCGGCCTGGATGGCGGAGGCCGTCGCGTCGGGTGGAAGCCTCACGCGCGCCTACTTCGGCACTGACACTCACGCGTTCGGCCTGCTGCTGGGCGTCGCGCTGGCGGTGGGGCTTCAGCGCCTGTTCACCGACCCGCCCGCCTGGGTGCTGAGCCGCACCGCGATCGTCTCCGGCGTCCTCGCCGGCGGCGCGGCGGTCGTTGGTCTATTCGCTCTCACCCTTCTGGGCGAGAGCCCGGACGTCCTGACGTTCCCGGGCACCCTGCTGGCCGCCAGCGTACTCGCCGCCGTCGCGATCGTCTGCGGGGCGGCACCGGGATCGCGGCTGGGGCCCCTGCTGGATGTCGCTCCCGTGCGATGGATCGGCGACCGCTCCTACGGCATCTACCTCTGGCACTGGCCGCTGCTGGTGCTCCTGGCTGCGATGAGCGGGATGACTGCCGGGTCGGACATCCTCCCGGTCTGGCTCGGGATGGCGGCGCTCGCGCTCACCATTGCGTTCGCCGCGCTCTCGTACCGGTTCGTGGAACAGCCGATCCGGCGCCACGGCTTCCGCGGTTCGCTCCGGCTCATGAAGGCGCGCCTCACCGGGCCTCCGGCCGCACGCTTCCGCGTGGCTGCCGTGCTGGCCCTCGGGGTGGTGGTCGTGGGCGGTACGACCGCGGCGATCGCGGACGCCCCCGACGAGTCATCCGCGCAGGCGGCCGTGCAGGCCGGCGAGCGGGCCCTGGAGGCGACGACGTCGCCGCGGCCGCCGCTTCTCCCCGAGGGCACGGCCGACGCCGGCACGCCGTCGACGCCGGTCGTCGACGGCAGCCAGATCGTCGCGGTGGGCGACTCCGTCATGCTCGCCTCCGCGCCCGCGCTCATGGAGCGCTACCCGGGCATCCGCATCGACGCGAAGGTGTCACGCTCGATGTGGGCGGCGCCCGGGATCGTCCAGCGCCTGGCCGACCGGCACCAGCTGCGACGGTACGTCGTGCTCGGGCTCGGCACGAACGGCGCCGTCGACACCGGATCGCTCGACCGCGTCGCTCAGGCCGTGGGACCGCAGCGGCAGATCGTGCTCGTCACCGCGCACGCACCCCGCTCGTGGATCGACGGGGTGAACCGCTCGCTGCGCAGCTACGCCGACAGCCACTCGAACGTCATCGTCGCTGACTGGGCCGGTGCGATCCGCGGCCATGCCGATCTCCTGGCGGGCGATGAGATCCACCCCGGCGCCGCGGGCGGGCGGCTCTACGCCGGTGCCATCGCCGACGCCATCTCGGCGGCCCAGGAGCGCCACGCCCAGGAGCGCGAACTCATGCTCCTGCGCGTCGCGGCGCTCACATCCTGACTGCTCCGGCTGGGACGACGAAGAGACCCGCGGACCGAAACGGTCCGCGGGTCTCTTCGTGTAGGAGGGAAGCCGTTACTCGGCCTTCTCCTCGGCAGCAGCGTCCTCCGCGGGAGCCTCGGCCTCAGCCGGAACCTCGGCAGCAGCGTCCTCGGCCGGAGCCTCCGCAACCGGAGCCTCGGCGGCGGCGTCCTCGGCCGCAGCAGCAGCCTCGGCGGGTGCCTCCTCAGCCTTCGGCTGGTCGTTCTTCGCGCTCGACTTCTTCACCGACGACGTCTTCTTGGTGACGGGCTCGAGCACGAGCTCGATCACCGCCATCGGCGCGTTGTCGCCCTTGCGGTTGCCGACCTTGGTGATGCGGGTGTATCCGCCCTCACGCTCGGCGACCAGCGGCGCGATCTCGGTGAACAGGACGTGCACGACTTCCTTGTCACCGATGACCGACAGCACGCGACGGCGGGCGTGCAGGTCGCCGCGCTTCGCGAACGTGATCAGACGCTCGGCGAGGGGACGCAGGCGCTTCGCCTTGGTCTCGGTCGTCTTGATCGAACGGTGCGTGAACAGCGCGGCGGCGAGGTTCGCAAGCAGCAGACGCTCGTGTGCGGGGCCGCCTCCGAGGCGGGGACCCTTTGTGGGCTTAGGCATTCTCAGTTACTCCAGGGTGAAAGAAGATCAGGCGTTCTCGGCTGCGTCGTCGTCGTAGCCGCCGTAGAAGTGCGCGCCGTCGAAGCCGGGCACGGAGTCCTTCAGCGACAGGCCCAGCGAGACGAGCTTGTCGCGCACCTCGTCGACCGACTTCTGACCGAAGTTGCGGATGTTCATCAGCTGCGTCTCGGAGAGGGCGACCAGCTCCGACACGGTGTTGATGCCCTCGCGCTTCAGGCAGTTGTACGAGCGCACCGACAGGTCGAGGTCCTCGATCGGCATCGACAGCTCGGTGGAGGCGACGGTCTCGACCGGGGCGGCCCCGATCTCGATGCCCTCGGCGTCGACGTTCAGCTCGCGGGCGAGGCCGAACAGCTCGGTGAGGGTGCGTCCGGCGGAGGCGACGGCGTCGCGCGGCGAGATCGCCGGCTTCGTTTCGACATCCAGCACCAGCTTGTCGAAGTCGGTGCGCTCACCGGCACGGGTGGCGTCGACGCGGTAGCTGACCTTCAGCACCGGCGAGTAGATCGAGTCGACCGGGATCTGACCGGCCTCGGCGTACTCGTTGCGGTTCTGCGTGGCCGACACGTAGCCGCGGCCGCGCTCGATGGTGAGCTCGAGCTCGAAGCGCGCCGTGTCGTTGAGGGTCGCGATGACCAGCTCGGGGTTGTGCACCTCGACACCGGCGGGCGCGGAGATGTCGGCCGCGGTGACCTCACCGGCGCCGGTCTTGCGCAGGTACGCGGTGATCGGCTCGTCGCGCTCGCTCGAGACGACAAGCTGCTTGATGTTCAGGATGATCTCGGTGACGTCTTCCTTCACACCGGGGATCGTGCTGAACTCGTGCAGCACGCCGTCGATGCGGATGCTGGTGACGGCGGCGCCGGGGATGGACGACAGGAGGCTGCGACGCAGCGCGTTGCCGATCGTGTAGCCGAAGCCGGGCTCCAGCGGCTCGATGACGAAGCGGCTGCGGAACTCCCCGATCTTCTCCTCGGTCAGGGTGGGACGCTGTGCAATGAGCACTATGTGTTCCTTTCATGCGACGTGCCCGCTATATGACACGTGCAGTTTGTGAGGTGTTGAGTTTTCTCCAGGGGATGCCTCGGCCCGAGGCATCCGAGCGCAAGTGGGTGCCGGATGCCTCATGGGCCCACACGCCCCGAGGCTCCGCGCAGCGCGTAGCGATGCGTGGAGAGGGCGTGGGGAGCATCCGGCACCGGGATGTCAGACGCGGCGACGCTTGGGCGGGCGGCAGCCGTTGTGCGCCTGCGGCGTGACGTCCTGGATCGAACCCACCTCGAGGCCGGCGGCCTGCAGCGAGCGGATCGCGGTCTCGCGGCCCGAACCCGGGCCCTTCACGAAGACGTCGACCTTCTTCACGCCGTGGTCGGCGGCCTGGCGGGCAGCCGACTCGGCGGCCATGCCCGCCGCGTACGGGGTCGACTTGCGCGAGCCCTTGAAGCCCACGCCACCCGACGACGCCCAGCTGATGACGGCGCCCGACGGGTCGGTGATCGAAACGATCGTGTTGTTGAACGTCGACTTGATGTGGGCCTGGCCCAGCGCGATGTTCTTCTTCTCCTTGCGGCGCGGCTTGCGCGCAGCGGACTTGGCCTGTGCCATGTGCTGTTCTCCTGAATCCTGTCAGCGCCGGCGCGGGCCTAGCGCGCCTTCTTCTTGCCGGCGACCGTGCGCTTCGGGCCCTTGCGGGTGCGCGCGTTGGTCTTGGTGCGCTGACCGCGCACGGGCAGGCCGCGACGGTGGCGGATGCCCTCGTACGAGCCGATCTCGACCTTGCGGCGGATGTCTGCGGCGACCTCGCGGCGCAGGTCACCCTCCACCTTGTAGGTGCCTTCGATGTGGTCGCGGAGCGCGATGAGCTGGTCGTCGCTGAGGTCCTTGACGCGGATGTTCTCGTCGATCCCGGTCGCGGCGAGGATCTCGTTCGAGCGGGTGCGGCCGATGCCGTAGATGTACGTGAGGGCGATCACCACGCGCTTATCGCGCGGGATGTCAACGCCGGCAAGACGTGCCATGCGGTTCTCCTGGGAGTAGTGGAGGTATGGAACAGGATCGGTGCCCGGGCCTCCGCCCCGAGGTGTCCCCCTTGCGGGTTCTGATCCTGCCTGTGTGTGTATTGAGTTGTATCTGCGGGTGTTGCTTGTCAGGTTTCGACTCGGTCGCGCTTCGCGCGGCCTCGCTCAACCCTGGCGCTGCTTGTGGCGCGGGTTCGACTTGCAGATGACCATGACGCGCCCGTGACGGCGGATCACCTTGCAGTGATCGCAGATGGGCTTGACGCTCGGCTGAACCTTCATGATTTCCTCTTCGCTGTCTTCACCGGGCGGGCACAGCGGTGCCCGGGGTGTTACTTCTCGACCGGTCTAGCGGTAGCGGTAGACGATGCGGCCGCGCGTCAGGTCGTAGGGGCTGAGCTCCACGACCACACGGTCCTCGGGGATGATGCGGATGTAGTTCTGCCGCATCTTGCCGGAGATCGTCGCCAGCACCTTGTGTCCGTTGGTCAGCTCAACGCGGAACATCGCGTTGGGCAGCGCCTCGGAAATCGTGCCTTCGATCTCGATGACACCGTCTTTCTTGGCCATAGCCTCGCTATCGATTCTGCAGATCGGTCGGTCTGCGTGGATGGGTGGATGATGCCGCGATCACCTGAAGCGGGACTTCAAGGAGACACGCCGAAGATGGCGCAAGGCACCAAAGAAATAGTGTACGTCACGGTTCCCGCTGCGGCAACTCGCCGGGCCGGCCCCGTGCCTACTTCAAATGCGCGGTGATGTCCTTGGCCGGATCCATCGTGACAGGCACGGTCTCCCCGTTCACGACGAGCGTCGGCGTCCCGGTCGCGCCCGACGGCAACTGCCGAGACAGCGCGAACTTCTGATAGCGGTTCGACGTGATCGCCTTCTCGAGATCGCTCGTCATCTTCACGCCGGCATCCTTCGCGACCTGCACGATCTGCTCGTCCGTGAGCCCGGCGGATCCCTCCTCGGGCTGGTTCGAGTACAGCGCCTGCATGAAGGCGTAGGCATTGTCGGGGTCTGCCGCAGCGACCGCGAAGAAGGCGCTGGCGGCACGACTGGAGTAGCCGGCGGGCGACGAGTTGTTGTCCAGGATCGACACCGGGTGCACGTTCAGCGTGGCAGTGCCTGCGTCAACGAGCTCCTTGATCTGCGCGCCTTCCGCCTGCTCGAACTGATGGCAGAACGGGCAGAGGAAATCGATGTACGTGTCGATCGTGTTCTCGCCCTTGCCGAACGAAACAGCACCGGTCTCGGTGTTGATGATGTCGCCCTTCGGCTCGGCGCCGGGGCCGGATGCCGCGTTGTTGATCGCGATCACCACGCCGGTGACCGCGATCAACACGACCACCGCCGCCACGCTCACCCAGACGGCGAACCAGTTCGTCTTCCGCACAGCCGTGGCCATGTGTCCTCGCTAAGGGATCGGGGCGGGAACGATGCCGAACGGCGCGAGTCCCGCGGCTCCGCCGTCGGGTGCGGTCAGCACCCAGATACCGTCATCATGCACGGCGACACTATGTTCCCAATGTGAGCCCACTGTGCCGTCCACGGTGAGCACCGTCCATCCGTCATCGGCCACATACGTCGCATCGCTTCCCGCGACGACCATCGGCTCGATGCACACGGCGAGCCCCGGCCGGACCTCGGGCCCGGGGTCGGAGACGCGGTAGTTGAACACCGCCGGCGATTCGTGCATCTTGCGGCCGATGCCGTGGCCCACGTAGTCGCGCAGGATGCCGTAGTCATGGCCGGATGCCTCGATGTAGCCCTGCACCGCGGCGCCGACCTCGGCGAGGTGCGACGCGGTCGCCAGGGCGGCGACGCCCGCCCACATCGAGCCCTCGGTCACGCGGGAGAGCTCTGCGCGCTCCGCGACCAGCTCAGGCCGCGACGCATCCGGAACCACCACCGTGATCGCGGAATCGCCGTTCCATGAACGGTACTCGGCGCCGGCATCCACCGACACGATGTCACCCGGCTCGAGCACCCGTTCCCCGGGGATCCCGTGCACGACCTCGTCGTTGACCGACACGCAGACGGTGTGGCGGTAGCCGCGCACCATCTTGAAGTTCGAGAGCGCGCCCCGGCCCCTCACGACCGCGTCGGCTGCCGCATCCAGCTGCAGGGTCGTCGTGCCCGGAACGATCAGCGGGCGCACGGCCTCGAGCATCGCCGCCGTGATCAGCCCGGGCTCGATCATCCCGCGCAGCTGCGCCGGCGACTTGTAGATGCCGCGTCGAAGACCCACGTCAGACGGCAGCCGGGCGCGCGATGCCGCGCGCGGAGAGAGCTGCGGTGATCCGCTCGGTGATCTCGTCGAGCGTGCCGACGCCGTCGATCACGTCGACGATGCCGCGCTCGCGATACACATCGAGGATCGGGGCCGTCTCGCTCTCGTAGATGGCGAGGCGCTTGGCGATCGCCTCGTCGGTGTCGTCGGTGCGGCCCTGCTCCTTCGCCCGGAGGGCGAGACGTGCGATCGACTCCTCCCGCGGCACCTCGAGCTCGATCACGGCGTCGAGCGACTCTCCCCGCTCGCCGAGGAACGCATCCAGGTCCTTCACCTGCTGCAGATTGCGCGGATAGCCGTCGAGGAGGAAGCCGTCGGCCGCGTCATCCTGCGCGAGCCTGTCGCGGACGATCTGACCCGTCAGCTCGTCGGAGACGAGGTTGCCGGCCGCGGTGATGGCCTTGACCTGCTCGCCGAGTGGCGTGCCGGCCGAGATGTTCGCACGGAACACGTCGCCGGTGGAGACGGTGGGGATGCCGAGGGCGGCGGCGATCCGGGCGCCCTGGGTGCCCTTGCCCGAGCCCTGGGGGCCCACGATCAGCAGTCGAGCGGTCTGGGTCATCGCAGGAGTCCTTCGTAGTGGCGCTGCTGAAGCTGCGCGTCGATCTGCTTGACGGTCTCGAGGCCCACACCGACCATGATGAGGATCGACGTGCCGCCGAACGGGAAGTTCTGGTTCGCGCTCACGGTCGCCAGGGCGATCAGCGGGATGAGCGCCACGAGGCCGAGGTAGATCGAGCCCGGCAGGGTGATGCGGGTCAGCACGTAGTCGAGGTACTCGGCGGTCGGCCTGCCGGCACGGATGCCCGGGATAAACCCGCCGTACTTCTTCATGTTGTCGGCGACCTCGACGGGGTTGAAGGTGATCGCGACGTAGAAGTACGTGAAACCGATCGTCAGCAGGAAGTACAGCAGCCAGTAGAGCGGGTGGTCGCCCTTGACGAGGTAGTTGTTGATCCACACGGTCCACGCGGCGGGGGTCTCCCCTGCCGCCGGCTGGTTGAACTGCGCGATCAGCGCGGGGATGTACAACAGCGACGACGAGAAGATCACGGGGATCACGCCGGCCATGTTGACCTTGATCGGGATGTACGTGTTCGTCCCGCCGTAGGTGCGCCGGCCGACCATCCGCTTCGCATACTGCACGGGGATGCGTCGCTGCGACTGCTCGACGAACACGATCAGCGCGATGATGACGATGCCGACGAGGATCACCAGAAGGAAGACCTCGAAGCCGCGCGACTGGCGGATCTGCCACATCGCCGCCGGGAACGTCGCGGCGATCGACGTGAAGATGAGGATCGACATGCCGTTGCCGACGCCCTTCTCCGTCACGAGCTCGGCGAACCACATGATGAGGCCGGTGCCGGCGGTCATGGTGAGGATCATCAGGCCCTGCGCCCACCACGCCTGGTTGGTGAGCAGCTCCTGGCAGGAGGTGGCCGCCGACGAGCCGAACAGCTGGCCGCTGCGGGCCACCGTCACGAGCGTCGTCGACTGGAGGAGCGCGAGCGCGATCGTCAGGTAGCGGGTGTACTGGGTCAGCTTCGACTGCCCCGCCTGACCCTCCTGATAGAGCGTCTCGAAGTGCGGGATGACGACGCGCAGCAGCTGCACGATGATCGTCGCGGTGATGTACGGCATGACGCCGAGCGCGAAGATCGACAGCTGCAGGAGCGCACCGCCCGAGAACAGATTGACCATCGAGAGGAGGCCCTGCGTGCCGCCGCTGTCGGCGAGGCACTGCTGCACGTTGCCGAAGTCGACGAACGGGGTCGGGATGTGCGCGCCCAGGCGGTACAGGACGATGACCGCCAGGGTGAAGCCGATCTTCCGACGCAGATCAGGGGTGCGAAAGACCCGCACGAGGGCGCTGAACAAGTGGATTCCTCCAGAATGGGTTCCCGGTGCGCGCGCGGCGCACACAGACAACCAGGGTAACGCAGCGCGCCGACTCCGCGTGTCGCGCTGATTCGGAGCGGATACGAAACGGGGCCGGAGATTCCCTCCGGCCCCGTTTCGGCGTCTTACTCCGCGGTGGCGTTCGCCACGGTGCCGCCGGCGGCGACGATCTTCTGCTCGGCGGAACCCGAGACCTTGTCGACCGTCACGTTCAGCTTGACCGAGATGTCGCCGGCCCCGAGGACCTTGACCTTCTCGTTCTTGCGCACCGCGCCCTTGGCGACGAGGTCACTGACCGTGACGTCCCCGCCCTTCGGGTACAGCTCGGCGAGCTTCTCCAGGTTCACGACCTGGTACTCGACGCGGAACGGGTTCTTGAACCCGCGCAGCTTCGGCGTGCGCATGTGCAGGGGCAGCTGGCCACCCTGGAAGCCGGGGCGCACCTGGTAGCGCGCCTTGGTGCCCTTGGTACCGCGGCCCGCGGTCTTGCCCTTCGAGCCCTCACCGCGACCGACACGGGTCTTGGCGGTGTTGGCGCCGGGGACCGGACGCAGGTGGTGCACCTTCAGCACACCGGGGCGGCTGTCGACGACATCCTTCTTCGGCGCAGCCTTGGCCGCAGCGGTCTTCTTGGGCGCAGCCTTGGCGGCGGGAGCCTTCGCCTCCGCCTTCACGGCCTCGCTCTTCTCGGCCTTGTCAGCCATTAGTCGATCTCCTCAACCTTCACGAGGTGGGCGACGGTGTTGACATAACCACGCGTCTGCGCGTCGTCCGGGCGGACGACCGAGTCGCCGATCCGCTTCAGACCGAGGCTGCGCAGCGTGTCGCGCTGGTTCTGCTTCTCGCTCACCTTGGACTTGATCTGCGTGACCTTCAGACGGGAGGCCATCAGGCACCTACCTTCTGGTCGCGAGCGGCGGCCGCCGCAGCGGCCTCCTCGCGGATGAGACGGGCCGGGGCCACCTGGTCGAAGTCCAGGCCACGGCGGGCTGCCACGGCACGGGGCTCCTCGAGCGACTTCAGGGCCTCGACGGTCGCGTGCACGATGTTGATCGTGTTCGACGAGCCGAGCGACTTCGAGAGCACGTCGTGGATTCCGGCGCACTCGAGCACGGCGCGGACGGGTCCACCGGCGATGACACCGGTACCGGCGGCTGCCGGACGCAGCAGCACGACACCGGCCGCGGCCTCACCCTGCACCGGGTGCGGGATCGTCTTGCCGACGCGGGGAACGCGGAAGAAGTTGCGCTTGGCCTCTTCGACACCCTTCGAGATCGCCAGGGGCACCTCGCGGGCCTTGCCGTAGCCGACGCCCACGACGCCGTTGCCGTCGCCCACGACCACGAGGGCCGTGAAGCTGAAGCGGCGACCGCCCTTGACGACCTTCGAAACGCGGTTGATGGTCACCACGCGCTCGAGGAACTGGCTCTCGTTGCGGTCACGCGAACCGCGGCCACCGCGGTCGCCACGCGAGTTGCGGTCACGGCCGCCGCGACGGGGCTCGCGCTCCGACGTCGTCTCGGCCGTGGCCTCGGCGCCCTGTGCGGACGCTGCCTGCTCGGCGGTCACTTCGGTCTCCTTGTTGTCACTCACAGGTTCAGCCCTCCTTCGCGGGCGCCCTCGGCGATCGCCGCGACGCGACCGGCGTAGCGGTTGCCACCGCGGTCGAACACGGCCTCGTCCACACCGGCGCCCTTGGCACGCTCGGCGACGAGCTCGCCGACCTTGCGGGCCTTGGCGGTCTTGTCACCGTCGAACGAGCGCAGGTCGACCTCGAGGGTGGAGGCGCTTGCCACGGTGTGGCCCTTGCTGTCGTCGACGAGCTGCACGAACACGTGCCGCGACGAACGGGTCACGACCAGGCGCGGACGCTCGGCGGTGCCGACGATCTTCTTGCGAAGACGCGCGTGGCGACGCGAACGCGCGTCGGACTTCGACTTCACAGCCATGCTTACTTACCAGCCTTTCCGGCCTTGCGCCGAACGACCTCGCCGGCGTAGCGCACGCCCTTGCCCTTGTACGGCTCGGGCTTGCGGATCTTGCGGATGTTCGCAGCCGCCTCGCCGACGGCCTGCTTGTCGATCCCGCTCACGGTGAGCTTGTTGTTGCCCTCGACCGTGAACGTGATGCCGGTGGGCGGGTCGACCAGAACCGGGTGCGAGAACCCGAGGGCGAACTCGACCGAGCTGCCCTTCTGCTGCACGCGGTAGCCGGTGCCGACGACCTCGAGGCCCTTGGAGTAGCCCTGCGTCACACCGATGATGTTGTTGTTGATGAGCGTGCGGGTCAGGCCGTGCAGCGAGCGCGACTCGCGCTCGTCGTCGGGACGGGAGACCAGAACCTGGCCCTCCTCGACCTTGACCTCGATGGGGCGGGCCACGGAGAGCTTCAGCTCGCCCTTGGGGCCCTTGACCCGCACGTCCTGGCCGGCGACCTCAACGGTCACGCCGGCGGGGATGTCGATGGGAAGACGTCCGATACGCGACATCGTCGATCACCACACGTAGGCGAGGACTTCCCCACCCACGCCCTTCTGCTCGGCCTGCCGGTCGGTGAGAAGACCGGAGGAGGTGGACAGGATGGCAACGCCGAGGCCGCCGAGGACCTTCGGCAGCTCGGTCGAGCGTGCGTACACGCGCAGACCGGGCTTCGAGACGCGCTTGATGCCGGCGATCGACCGCTCGCGATTCGGGCCGTACTTCAGGGTCAGGGTGAGCGTCTGGCCGACGCGGGCGTCGGTGACGTCCCAGCCCGAGATGTAGCCCTCCTGCTTGAGGATCTCGGCGATGTTCGTCTTCAGCTTCGAGCTCGGCAGCGCCACGGAGTCGTGGTGCGCGGAGTTCGCGTTGCGCAGACGGGTCAGCATGTCTGCGACCGGGTCTGTCATTGTCATGAGTTGATTCCTTTGTTCATAAGGTTTCGGACGCGGGTACACCCGCGGCCGACCTTCTATGACTGCTATTCAGTTGTCTCTTCGCGCGGTTTCGGCCCGCCGCACCAGCGGCGAGCCGAAACGCGCACGAAAGCATCCAGCCTAGCTCACGCCGCGGCGTCGGCCGCGCGGAACGGGAAGCCCAGGTGACGCAGCAGCGCCCGGCCCTCGTCGTCCGTGGTCGCGGTCGTCACGACGGTGATGTCGAAGCCGCGGACCCGGTCGATGCGGTCCTGGTCGATCTCGTGGAAGACCGACTGCTCCTGGAGGCCGAAGGTGTAGTTGCCGTGGCCGTCGAACTGCTTGTCCGAAAGGCCGCGGAAGTCGCGGATACGCGGCAGTGCGAGGCTGATCAGGCGGTCGAGGAACTCCCACGCCCGGTCGCCGCGCAGCGTCACGTGCGCGCCGATCGGCTGACCCTCGCGCAGCTTGAACTGCGCGATGGACTTGCGGGCCTTCGTCACGACCGGCTTCTGACCGGTGATCTTGGTGAGGTCGTCGACCGCACCCTCGATCACCTTGCTGTCACGAGCGGCCTCGCCGACACCGGTGTTGATGACGACCTTGACCAGACCCGGGATCTGCATGACGTTCTTGTAGCCGAACTCGTCCTGCATCTTCTGCTGGATCTCGTTCCGGTACTTCTGCTTCAGGCGGGGCTGGATCTTGCCAGCCTCCGCGGCAGCGGTGGTGCTCATCAGAGGTCCTTACCTGACTTCTTCGCGTAGCGCACGCGGACGGTGCGCTTCTCGCCGTCCTTGATCTTCTCCTCGACGCGGTGGCCGACGCGGGTCGGCTTCTTGCTCGAGGGGTCGACCACGGCGACGTTGGAGATGTGGATCGGGGCTTCCATCGTCTCGATGCCGCCCGTCTTCGTGCCGCGCTGGGTCTGGCCCACGCGCGTGTGCTTGGTGACGTAGTTCACGCCCTCGACGATGACGCGGTTCTGCTCGGTCAGGACCTCGAGGACCTTGCCCTGCTTTCCGCGGTCATTGCCGGACAGGACCTGAACCAGGTCGTCCTTCTTGATGTTCGCCATGATCAGATGACCTCCGGGGCCAGCGAGACGATCTTCATGAACTTCTTGTCGCGAAGCTCACGGCCGACCGGCCCGAAGATGCGGGTGCCGCGGGGCTCCCCGTCGTTCTTCAGGATGACGGCGGCGTTCTCGTCGAACTTGATGTACGAGCCGTCGGCGCGGCGGGTCTCCTTGACGGTGCGCACGACCACGGCCTTGACGACATCGCCCTTCTTGACGTTGCCGCCGGGGATGGCGTCCTTCACCGTGGCGACGATCGTGTCGCCCAGGCCCGCGTACCGGCGGTTGGAGCCGCCGAGCACACGGATGGTCAGCAGCTCCTTGGCGCCGGTGTTGTCGGCGACCTTGAGTCGGGATTCTGTCTGAATCATTTACTTGGCCTTCTCGAGGATCTCGACCAGCCGCCAGCGCTTCGTGGCGCTCAGGGGCCGGGTCTCGTTGATGAGGACGAGGTCGCCGATGCCGGCGGTGTTGTTCTCGTCGTGGGCCTTGACCTTGCTGGTCACGCGGATGACCTTGCCGTAAAGCGGGTGCTTCACGCGGTCCTCCACCTCGACGACGATCGTCTTGTCCATCTTGTCGCTGACGACGTAGCCGCGGCGGGCCTTGCGGTAGCCGCGGGCACCCGCTTCGCGGACGTCGTGCTCAGCGTGCTCGTGGCCGGCGGTCTCGACGACCTCGGCCGGAGCCTTCTTCGCAGTGGCCATCACTCAGCCTCTTCCTTCACATCGGCGTCGGCAGCGGCATCCGCCTTCTTCGCCTTGCTCTTCTTCGCCTTCGTCGTCTCCACCGGAGCCGGCGTGGCGCGGATCCCCAGCTCGCGCTCACGGATCACCGTGTACAGCCGTGCGATGTCGCGCTTGACCGCACGGATGCGTCCGTGGCTCTCGAGCTGGCCGGTGGCCGACTGGAAGCGCAGGTTGAACAGCTCTTCCTTGGCCTTGCGCAGCTCCTCGACGAGGCGCTGGTCTTCGAACGTGTCGAGCTCGCTCGGGGCGAGCTCCTTGGTGCCGATCGCCATTACGCGTCGCCCTCCTCGCGCTTGATGATGCGTGCCTTCAGGGGCAGCTTGTGGATGGCACGGGTCAGTGCCTCACGAGCGAGCTGCTCGTCGACACCCGCGACCTCGAACAGGACGCGGCCCGGCTTGACGTTCGCAACCCACCACTCGGGCGAGCCCTTACCCGAACCCATGCGGGTCTCGGCGGGCTTCTTGGTCAGCGGACGGTCGGGGTAGATGTTGATCCACACCTTTCCACCGCGCTTGATGTGACGGGTCATCGCGATACGAGCGGACTCGATCTGACGGTTCGTCACGTACGCGGGGGTGAGGGCCTGGATGCCGAACTCACCGAAGGAGACCTTGGTGCCGCCGGTCGCCTGGCCGCTGCGTCCCGGGTGGTGCTGCTTGCGGTACTTGACTTTACGGGGGATAAGCATTACGCCGATGCTCCTTCTGCGACGGGCGCCTCGGTGCGCGGGGCACGACGCGGACGGTCACCGCGGGCAGGCTTCTGGTTGGCCTGCTCGCGTGCGAGCTCCTTGTTGGTGAGGTCGCCCTTGTAGATCCAGACCTTCACGCCGATGCGGCCGAAGGTGGTGCGGGCCTCGTAGAAGCCGTAGTCGATGTTCGCGCGGAGCGTGTGCAGCGGCACACGACCCTCGCGGTAGAACTCCGACCGGCTCATCTCGGCGCCGCCGAGGCGACCCGACACCTGGACACGGACGCCCTTGGCGCCGGCGCGCTGGGCGCCCTGCAGACCCTTGCGCATTGCGCGACGGAACGCCACACGGGCCGAGAGCTGCTCGGCGATGCCCTGGGCGACCAGCTGAGCGTCGGCCTCGGGGTTCTTCACCTCGAGGATGTTCAGCTGGATCTGCTTGCCGGTGAGCTTCTCCAGCTCGCCGCGGATGCGCTCGGCTTCCGCACCACGCCGGCCGATCACGATGCCCGGACGGGCGGTGTGGATGTCGACGCGGACGCGGTCGCGGGTGCGCTCGATCTCGATGTTGCTGACACCGGCGCGGTCGAGCTGCTTCTGCAGCAGTCGGCGGATCTTGATGTCCTCGGCAAGGTAGTCGGCGTAACGCTGACCCGGCTTCGTCGAGTCGGAGAACCACCGCGACACGTGGTCGGTGGTGATGCCGAGGCGGAAGCCGTACGGGTTGACCTTCTGGCCCATTACTTGCTCGCCTTCTTCGTAGCTGCACCGGTCTCGGCGACCTCGGGGGTCGCCAGCACGACGGTGATGTGGCTGGTGCGCTTCTTGATCTGGAACGCGCGCCCCTGCGCACGAGGCTGGAAGCGCTTGAGCGTCGTCCCCTCGTCCACGAAGGCGTTCTTCACGTACAGGTCCTGCTCGGCCAGGAACTCTCCGGCCTGGTCGGCCTTCACGCGGGCGTTCGCCACGGCCGAGGCGACGAGCTTGTAGATGGGCTCGCTGGCGCTCTGCTGCGCGAACTTCAGGATGGCAAGGGCCTCTTCAGCCTGCTTGCCCTTGATGAGAGCGACGACACGACGAGCCTTCTGAGGGGTCACGCGGATGTGTCGCACGCGTGCGATGGACTCCACCATTTCTTCTCCTCTGCCACCGCGTCAGCGGCGGCGGCCCTTCTTATCGTCCTTCTCGTGGCCGCGGAAGGTGCGGGTGGGCGCGAACTCGCCCAGCTTGTGACCCACCATGCTCTCGCTGACGAACACGGGGATGTGCTTGCGGCCGTCGTGCACGGCGATCGTGTGGCCGAGCATGGCCGGCACGATCATCGAGCGACGCGACCACGTCTTGATGACGTTCTTCGTGCCCGCCTCGTTCTGGACGACGACCTTGCGAAGCAGGTGCTCGTCGACGAAGGGGCCCTTCTTGAGACTGCGTGGCATCTTCTGTTCCTACCTACTTGCGCTTCTTGCCGGCGGTCCGACGGCGAACGATGTACTTGTCGCTTTCCTTGTTCGCGTGGCGGGTGCGGCCCTCGGGCTTGCCCCACGGCGTGACAGGGTGACGACCACCGGAGGTGCGACCCTCACCACCACCGTGCGGGTGGTCGACGGGGTTCATCACGACACCGCGGACGGTCGGGCGCACGCCCTTCCAGCGCTTGCGGCCGGCCTTGCCCCAGTTGATGTTCGACTGCTCCGCGTTGCCGACCTCGCCGATCGTGGCGCGGCAGCGCACGTCGACGTTGCGGATCTCGCCCGAGGGCAGACGCAGCTGGGCGTACGGGCCGTCCTTGGCGACCAGACGCACACCGGCACCGGCCGAACGCGCGAGCTTCGCGCCACCGCCCGGGCGCAGCTCGATGGCGTGCACCACGGTACCGGTGGGGATGTTCCGCAGCGGCAGGTTGTTGCCGGGCTTGATGTCGGCCGACGCACCCGACTCCACGATGTCGCCCTGACGGAGCTTCTCGGGGGCCAGGATGTAGCGCTTGGTGCCGTCGACGTAGTGCAGCAGCGCGATGCGCGCGGTGCGGTTCGGGTCGTACTCGATGTGCGCGACCTTGGCGTTCACGCCGTCCTTGTCATTGCGACGGAAGTCGATGACGCGGTACTGGCGCTTGTGGCCACCGCCGATGTGACGGGTGGTGATGCGGCCCTGGTTGTTGCGGCCACCGGTCTTCGACAGCGGCTTCAGCAGCGACTTCTCCGGCGTCGATCGGGTGATCTCAGCGAAGTCCGCCACCGACGAGCCGCGACGACCCGGGGTCGTGGGCTTGTACTTGCGAATTGCCATGTTCTCTCGTCCTCTGTTCCGACCGTCAGCCGACTGCCGTGAAGATGTCGATGGTGCCGGACTTCAGCGTGACGATCGCACGCTTCGTGTCCTTGCGCTTGCCGGTGCCGAAACGGGTGCGACGTGCCTTGCCGGCGCGGTTCAGCGTGTTGACCGAAGCGACCTTGACGCCGAAGATCTTCTCGATCGCGAGCTTGATCTCGGTCTTGCTGGCGCGGGTGTCCACGTAGAACGTGTACTTGCCCTCGTCGATCAGACCGTAGCTCTTCTCGGAGACGACCGGCTTCAGGATGATGTCGCGCGGGTCCTTGTTTACTCGGACGGAGCGACCCGCCTGGTCGGTTGCGTTCGCGGCGGTCATGCCGAGACCTCCTCGGTGGCGGCGGTCTTCGACGACACGAACGCGTCGAAGGCGGCCTTGGTGAAGACGATGTCGTCCGAGACGACCACGTCGTAGGCGTTCAGCTGGTCGAAGCTGAGCACGTGCACGTACTCGAGGTTGCGCACGCTCTTCAGCGTCACCTCGTCGTCGCGCTCGATGACCACGAGGACGTTCTTGACGGCACCGAGCGCGCTCAGGGCCGACACGGCGGTCTTCGTGGAGGGCGTGCCGTCGATGCCGAACGACTCCACGACGTGGAGGCGCTCGCCCCGGGCACGGTCGCTGAGCACGCCGAGGAGGGCGGCCGCGATCATCTTCTTCGGGGTCCGCTGCGCGTAGTCGCGCGGCTTCGGACCGTGGACGATGCCACCGCCGGTGTGCTCAGGTGCACGGATCGAACCCTGACGCGAGTTGCCCGTGCCCTTCTGCTTGAACGGCTTGCGACCGGAGCCGGAGACCTCACCGCGACGCTTGGTCGAGTGGGTGCCCTGGCGAGCCGCCGCGAGCTGCGCGACGACGACCTGGTGGATCAGCGGGATGTTGGTGTTGACGTCGAAGATCGCGGCGGGCAGCTCGACGGAGCCGGCCTTCTTGCCGTCGGCCTTGCGGACGTCAAGGGTCGTGTCAGCCATGGACTCAGGCACCCTTCACTGCGTTGCGGACGTAGACGATGCGGCCGCGCGCGCCGGGGACGGCGCCCTTGACGAGCAGCAGACCCTTCTCGGCGTCGACGGCGTGCACCGTGAGGTTGAGGACGGTCACGCGCTCGCCACCCATACGGCCGGCCATGCGCATGCCCTTGAAGACGCGGCTCGGGGTCGACGAGGCGCCGATCGAACCGGGCTTGCGGTGGTTGCGGTGTGCACCGTGCGAGGCCGAGACGCCCTTGAAGTTGTGGCGCTTCATGACACCCGCGGTGCCCTTGCCCTTGCTGGTGCCGACGACGTCGACCAGCTGGCCGGACTCGAACGTGCCCTCGACGGTGAGCTCCTGACCGAGTGAGTAGTCAGCGGCATCCGCCGTGCGCACCTCGGTCACGTGACGACGCGGCGTCACGCCGGCGGCGTCGAAGTGGCCCTCGAGGGGCTTGTTCACCTTGCGGGGGTCGATCTGGCCGGCAGCGATCTGCACGGCGTTGTAGCCGTCCTTCTCGGGGGTGCGAACCTGGGTCACCACGTTCGGCGCGATCTGGATGACGGTGACGGGGACGAGCTTGCCCTGCTCGTTCCACACCTGGGTCATGCCGAGCTTCGTGCCCAGCAGGCCCTTCGAAACCTTGGAGTTGATGTCAACCATGTCGAACCTCAGAGCTTGATCTCGATGTTGACATCGGCCGGCAGGTCGAGACGCATCAGCGAGTCGACGGCCTTGGGCGTCGGGTCGATGATGTCGATGAGGCGCTTGTGGGTGCGCATCTCGAAGTGCTCGCGGCTGTCCTTGTACTTGTGGGGCGACCGGATGACGCACACGACGTTCTTCTCGGTCGGAAGCGGCACCGGGCCGACGACGGATGCGCCGGCGCGGGTCACGGTGTCGACGATCTTGCGGGCCGACGAGTCGAGGCCGGCGTGATCGTACGACTTCAGGCGAATGCGGATCTTCTGTCCCGCCATTGTCTGCTCACTCTCTTTCTCGCGTCTTACGCTCTCGCGCATTGGACGCACGGCGACGCTTGCGCGCCGGGGCACGTGCACCGGCCGGGGCCGGCGATGCTGCACCACTGTTCTGCTGTCAGGACCGGACGCAGGGCATCCGGCTCCCGCACGCACCTCTCCCCAGGGAGGGAGGGGGTGTGGGATTGGCGCACAGCAGACGGGTTCACCGATGCTGCACTCGTTCTTGCTGCCCGCGGCCTAGGATCTCGCTCGGAAGAGCTGCCTATGCACTGCCCTGGCAGTGATCCGTGCGCGCGCTGAAGCACGCGCAGGAATATGGAACCTCAATAGTCTACGTGTATCCCGGGCGTGTCGCAAACCGAGCACGCCTGCCGCTCCTGTGAGTTCCCCCACCGGCCTGCTCCCCGGCCCGCCCCGTCGTGGCCCTGCGCTTCGGTCCGACCCCGCCCGCCCGCCCGGCCCGCCCGCCCGTCCGGCTTGTCCGCCGAGTTGCCCCTCGGTTCGCCGAGTTGCCCCTCGGTTCGCCGAGTTGCCCCTCCGTTCACCGAGTTGTCCCCCGGTTCACCGAGTTGCCCCTCCGTTCACCGAGTTGCCCCTGAGTTCGCCGCGACACCTGCCTGTTCTCACGCTCGGGGTGGGACCGGCCGCTCGCCGGGGCGGCTGCTGCCGAGCAGGCCCAGTTCGCGCATGTGCTTCGCGAACTCGTCGATCGACGACATCTTCTCGAATCCCCACCGGTCGCAGCGCCACCCGGTCGCGGCCTCGATCATTGCCTGGCGGCGGCTCTGTGCCGCACGGACCTCATCCGGGTGGCGGCCCGCCAGTATCCGTTGATCGGTGTACTTGAAGAGGCCGTCGAACTCCGCCCAGCGCCGCAGAGCCGGCCAGCCGAAGTCGAGCAGCGCATATGTGCCATCGGGGAGGTCGATCCGATACTGGAGCTCCGGCATGGGTACGCCGAGTTGCCACATCCACAAGCGGGCGATACTCTCCCCGGGCAGGCAGGCGCGCCCGTCCGCGAGGTCGGTGACGAAGCGTGCTTGCCGGATGCCGCGGGCACCAGCATGGCTGCTCACACGGTTCCGGACGAGTTGCCGAAACTCTTCGGCGCTTGCGGTGTCGTAGGTGTTCGTCGTGTCATCCCACGCGATGAGACGAAGCGCCGCATCGAACACGACCACCGCTGCTTCGAGGGACGTGTTCCTGATGACGTCGTAGACGGTGCGATCAAGTGACGTGATACGCAACCCTTCGATGGTCACTACGTCCTCTTCGGGGAGCGGCATGTAGTGACGGTGGACGTCGCGGCCGCTGTGTCGGGGATGTTCGCCAGAGACGATCACGTCGACGCGATCGTCCCGCACCCGGTACAGCGGGAGCCCATGCATCGCCGCAGCGGATGCGAGACAGTATGCGGTGTGGTCGAGGGTGTCGCGGAACCGGACCGCGTGCATCTTCGTGCGGATGCGCTCCTCGACGAACAGCGTCTCCCATTCCTCCTGGAGGACGTAGGCACCGATGCACAGGCGGGCCAGACTTCTTCCCGCTGCCCGCGCTGCATCGGGAGCGAACGCTCCTCGCGTCGACGGGAGGATTCGTGAAGCTGCTGCACTCTGATCCACGTTGCAAAGATGCCGTAGCCGGACATGGGCCGGGGCCATCGAGGGCGATCTGTGGGTATCTGACGCGAGTCCCGACGTTCGGCTGATCTGTGCAGGACTGGACACCCTAGTGGAGTCCTGCATAGTGGTGTAGCGCGCGGTGGCCGGGCTCGTCGGATGCGACGTAGACGCGGTCACCGTGTGATCCTTCGAGGAAACTCTCATATCCCACTCGAACGGAATCAT
>NZ_JBYRJB020000002.1:0-517124 GCF_058349865.2 Microbacterium altimontanum
GACGAGGTTAATTGGCATTTGACAAGTGCACGCTGTTGAGTTCTCAAGGATCGGACGCACCCACAACCCAACCCCAAACCAAGGGAGCCAGCATCGCAGGGCAACTTCACAATCATACCCGAGCCGCTGCCCAAGTCAACCAAGAGCCGGTAGCCGAAGCTCCGGTCCGTTGACCGCCGGGGCGGTTCGGAGTTCTCACACACGTCGACATCCGGAGATGTTCGGTGTGGGAGATGGTCCGCTGCTTGAGGGGGCGGGGCCTTCCGGCCTCTCCGCTCTCCCCTTTGGGGCGAACAAGTAATACTGTACGCCGATCCGGCGCATCGCACGAATCGGGCGCGCATCCCGGGCGTGTCGTCTCCATCGGCCGTCAGTGAGGCAGTGCGCGGCACCCCACGGAGCACGGCGGTCGACGCCGACCAGCGTCCACCGGAGACGACAAAGGGCCGGATCCGATCGGATCCGACCCCTCGAGGTGTCGCAGCGACTTACTTGATGATCTTGGTCACCGTGCCGGCGCCGACGGTGCGGCCACCCTCACGGATCGCGAAGCCGAGGCCCTCTTCCATGGCGATCGGCTGGATCAGCTCGACCGTCATGTCGGTGGTGTCGCCGGGCATGACCATCTCGGTGCCCTCGGGCAGCGAGATGACGCCGGTGACGTCGGTGGTGCGGAAGTAGAACTGCGGGCGGTAGTTCGTGTAGAAGGGGTTGTGACGGCCACCCTCGTCCTTGGACAGGATGTACGCCGTGCCCTCGAAGTTGGTGTGCGGCGTGACCGAACCCGGCTTCACGACGACCTGGCCGCGCTCGACGTCGTCACGCTTGGTGCCGCGCAGGAGCAGACCACAGTTCTCGCCGGCCCAGGCCTCGTCGAGCTGCTTGTGGAACATCTCGATACCGGTGACGGTCGTCTTCTGCGTGGGACGCAGACCGACGATCTCGACCTCCGAGTTGATCGCGAGCGTGCCGCGCTCGGCGCGACCCGTCACGACCGTGCCACGGCCGGTGATCGTGAAGACGTCCTCGATCGGCATGAGGAACGGCTTGTCGCGGTCCCGCTCCGGGTCCGGAACGCTGTCGTCGACGGCCTGCATGAGCTCGAGGATCGAGTCAACCCACTTCTGGTCTCCCTCGAGCGCCTTCAGCGCCGAGACGCGCACGACGGGAGCGTCGTCGCCGGGGAAGCCCTGGCTCGAGAGGAGCTCACGGACCTCGAGCTCGACGAGCTCCAGGATCTCCTCGTCGTCGACGGCGTCGGCCTTGTTCAGGGCGACGAGCAGGTACGGCACGCCGACCTGCTTGGCGAGCAGCACGTGCTCACGGGTCTGCGCCATCGGACCGTCGGTGGCGGCGACCACGAGGATCGCGCCGTCCATCTGAGCGGCACCCGTGATCATGTTCTTCACGTAGTCGGCGTGGCCCGGAGCGTCGACGTGAGCGTAGTGACGCTTCGGGGTCTCGTACTCGATGTGCGAGATGTTGATGGTGATACCGCGCTGACGCTCCTCCGGAGCCGAGTCGATCGACGCGAAGTCACGCTGGACGTTGGTCGCCGACGGGTACTTGTCAGCAAGCACCTTGGAGATCGCGGCCGACAGCGTGGTCTTGCCGTGGTCGACGTGACCGATCGTTCCGATGTTCACGTGCGGCTTGGTCCGCTCGAACTTGGCCTTAGCCACTGGGTCCTCCTCAGGACGGTCGTGTAGGGATACCGGGCACTGGATTGCGACCGGTTCGCTACGGGGATGTCTCTCAGTGTAGTAGAGACCGATTGTTTGATTCGTGTGAAGTTGTCGGCCCTTCGTCTCGGCGCTGCGCGCCTCGCTCAGGAGCCGGAACGGATGCCGGGACCGCAGCCCCGGCATCCGGGCGATCACTCGCCCTTGTTCTTCTGGATGATCTCTTCAGCGACCGCCTTGGGGACCTCGGCGTAGCTGTCGAACTCCATCGAGTACACGGCGCGGCCCGAGGTCTTCGAGCGCAGGTCGCCGATGTAGCCGAACATCTCGGACAGCGGCACGAGCGCGCGCACCACCTTGACGCCGGCGGCGTCCTCCATCGACTGGATCTGGCCACGGCGGCTGTTCAGGTCGCCGATCACGTCGCCCATGTACTCCTCGGGCGTACGCACCTCGACCGCCATCAGCGGCTCGAGGATGACCGGGTTCGCCTTGCGGACGGCCTCCTTGAAGCCCATCGAACCGGCGATCTTGAAGGCCATCTCGGACGAGTCGACGTCGTGCGACGCACCGTCGTTCAGGATCGCCTTGACACCGACCATCGGGTAGCCCGCCAGCACGCCGACCTGCATCGCGTCCTGGAAGCCCTGGTTGGTCGGCTCGATGTACTCGCGCGGGATGCGGCCACCGGTGACCTTGTTCTCGAACTCGTACGTCTTGTCGGCCGTGACCTCGAGCGGCTCGAGCGCGAACTGGATCTTCGCGAACTGACCCGAACCACCGGTCTGCTTCTTGTGCGTGTAGTCGTGACGCTCGACGGTCTTGCGGATCGTCTCGCGGTACGCCACCTGCGGCTTGCCGACGTTGGCCTCGACCTTGAACTCGCGCTTCATGCGGTCGACGAGGATGTCGAGGTGCAGCTCGCCCATCCCCTTGATGACCGTCTGGCCGGTCTCGGCGTTCTGCTCCACGCGGAACGTCGGGTCCTCCTCGGCGAGCTTCTGGATGGCGACACCCAGCTTCTCCTGGTCGGCCTTGGTCTTCGGCTCGATCGCGACCTCGATGACGGGCTCCGGGAAGGTCATCGACTCGAGGACCACCGGCGAGTTCGGGTCGGCCAGGGTGTCACCGGTGGTGGTGTCCTTCAGGCCGATGACCGCGTAGATGTGACCGGCGGTCACGGCGTCGACCGGGTTCTCCTTGTTGGCGTGCATCTGGAAGATCTTCCCGATGCGCTCCTTCTTGCCCTTGGTCGCGTTGACGACCTGCGCGCCGGAGTCGATGTGACCGGAGTAGACGCGCACGTAGGTGAGGCGGCCGAAGAACGGGTGCACGGCGATCTTGAACGCGAGGGCGGCGAACGGCTCGTCGCGGCTCGGGTGACGCTCGATGACCTTCTCCTCGTCCTTCGGGTCGTGCGCCTCGATGGCGGGCACGTCCTCGGGCGAGGGGAGGTAGTCGACGACAGCGTCGAGCATGGGCTGCACGCCGCGGTTCTTGAACGCGGAGCCGCAGAGCACCGGGTAGAGCTCGCCGGCGACGGTGAGCTTGCGGATGGCGCCCTTGATCTCGGCGATCGTGAGCTCCTCACCGCCGAAGTACTTCTCCAGCAGGTGCTCGTCGGACTCGGCGACGGTCTCGAGCAGCTTCTCGCGGTACTCGGCGGCCTTGTCGGCGAGGTCGGCGGGGATCTCCTGCACCTCGTACTTCGCGCCCATCGTCACGTCGCCCTTGGCGTCGCCGGGCCAGACCAGCGCGCGCATCTCGACGAGGTCGACGACGCCGACGAAGTCGCTCTCGGCGCCGATCGGCAGCTGGAGCACCAGCGGCTTGGCCTTCAGGCGGTTGATGATCGTGTCGACAGTGAAGTAGAAGTCGGCACCGAGCTTGTCCATCTTGTTGACGAAGCAGATGCGCGGCACGTCGTACTTGTCGGCCTGGCGCCACACCGTCTCGGACTGGGGCTCGACACCCTCCTTGCCGTCGAACACCGCGACGGCGCCGTCGAGCACGCGCAGCGAGCGCTCCACCTCGACGGTGAAGTCGACGTGACCGGGCGTGTCGATGATGTTGATCTGGGTGCCGTTCCAGAAGCAGGTCACCGCGGCGGAGGTGATGGTGATGCCGCGCTCCTGCTCCTGCTCCATCCAGTCGGTCGTGGCCGCACCGTCGTGGGTCTCGCCGATCTTGTGGTTGACGCCCGTGTAGAAGAGGATGCGCTCGGTCGTCGTCGTCTTGCCGGCATCGATGTGCGCCATGATGCCGATATTGCGGACCTTCTTGAGGTCGGTGAGCACGTCTTGTGCCACGGGATGTCTTCCTTACGTTTCGAAAGTTGTCGGGCCGGTGACCGGCCCTTCGACTCGTTGCGCTCGCTCAGGAACCTGCGATGGGGCCCTGAGCGAGCGCGGGCGAGGATGCTGTTACCAGCGGTAGTGAGCGAACGCGCGGTTCGACTCGGCCATCTTGTGGGTGTCCTCGCGGCGCTTGACCGCGGCACCCAGGCCGTTCGAGGCATCCAGGATCTCGTTCTGGAGGCGCTCGGTCATGGTCTTCTCACGACGGCCCTTGGCGTAGCTGACGAGCCAGCGCAGCGCGAGCGTGTTGGCGCGGTGCGGCTTGACCTCGACCGGCACCTGGTAGGTCGAACCGCCGACGCGGCGGCTCTTGACCTCGAGCGTGGGGCGCACGTTGTCGAGCGCCTTCTTGAGCGTGGCGACGGCGTCCTGACCGGTCTTGGTCTCGACGCCCTGGAGGGCGCCGTAGACGATCGACTCGGCGAGCGACTTCTTGCCGTCGACGAGGATCTTGTTGACCAGCTGCGACACGATGGGCGCGCCGTAGACCGGGTCGTTGACGACGGGGCGCTTCGGGGCGGGACCCTTACGAGGCATCTAACTCAACCCTTCTTCGCGCCGTAGCGGCTGCGGGCCTGCTTACGGTTCTTCACGGCCTGGGTGTCCAGGGCGCCGCGGACGATCTTGTAGCGCACACCGGGGAGGTCCTTCACACGACCACCACGGACCAGCACGAGCGAGTGCTCCTGCAGGTTGTGGCCCTCGCCGGGGATGTACGCGGTGACCTCGGTGCCGTTGCGGAGCTTGACACGGGCGACCTTGCGCATCGCCGAGTTCGGCTTCTTGGGCGTGGTCGTGTACACGCGGGTGCAGACACCCGCCTGCTGCGGGTTCGCCTTCAGAGCGGGAGCCTTGGTCTTGGAGACCTTCGGCGAGCGCCCCTTGCGAACCAACTGCTGAATGGTTGGCACGTTCTTCCTTCACTGTTGTGCTGCACGGTGACAGCGTCGTGTCTCCCCCGCGACTTCCGGACCGCGGTCCATCGTCTCGGGCTCACGTGGATCCACCGGCCCGCCGCGACCGCGACGTGCGTTTGTGTGGTGGATATGCCGTGGGGGTGACCCGTTCTCGGGTCGTTCCCTGAGAGGTGCGGCTTGACGATCCTCGTGCGCCTCCTCGCGGAGGCACGGCACAAGGCGCGCATGAGCGCACACCCGATCAATGATACGCGTTGGGGTCGGATGCGGTCAAACGGCGCTCGGCCTCACCGCAGCGCGCGTCGGGCGGAGCTTCTGGCACTGAAGGTTCACGGCGCGGCCGGGAGTCCGAGCAGCAGGGCAAGCGCGACGGCGAGGGCGGCCACCACGACGATCAACGCTCCTGCCAGCAGCAGCGCGCGTCGCCGCCGGGGACGTGCCGGCGTCTCGGGAACCGGAACCGGCTGCGGTGCACGCACCGGTTCCGGCGCGCGCTCGATCCGGGCGGGCTCGGGCGGGCGCGGGCGGTAGATGGCCCGCTCAGGAGTGCCGGCGCTCGCGGTGCGCCGACCCGGTGCGGGTGCCGGATCGGCCACGGCGGGGCGAGCCGGGACGGATGCCGCGGGTCGGGCGGCGCGGCGACGGCGGACGATCGTCTCATCGGTCGCGACCCCGAGGCCCCGCGCTTCCTCGTCGGTGAGCGACGGCAGCTCGTCGGAGTCCTCGACGCCGGCAGCAGGCTCATCGACGGGGGATGTGCGTGACCGGGTCTCCGGCGCGCCGGGGAGGATGATGCGCCGGTTCCGGTCGGCGATGACGGTGTCGTCCGCATCGTCCTCCTCGCCGGCAGGCAGGATGATCCGGCGGTTCCGGCGGGCGATCACGGTGTCGTCCGCGTCCTCCTCGCGGGAGTGCGGCTCGGGCGTCGCCGCGGCACGCCGGCGTGCCGCCACAACGGTCCTGTCGAGATCGTCGAGATCGTCGAGGTCGTCGGCCTCCCCGGCGCCCGGGGCGGGGAGGTCCGTGCCGTTCCCTTGGGGCGACCCGCTGCGGCGCCGGCGCGGAACCTGCACCGTGTCGTCGTCCGCGGACTCGTCGGGTGTGTCCATCACACGCCGTCGCGGGCGATCGACAGTTCCGCGTCGCCGAGGAGGAACCGCTCCACGATCGGCATCGGCCGGCCCGCGGCGACCTCCATCTCGCTGCCGTCGACGTCGATCAGCACGACGCCGTTGGTCGAGTCGAGATCGGTGATCACCCAGGTGCCGTCGTGCAGCTCGAGGCGCGCGTGCGTCTTCGACATCGTGCGCGTCTCGTCGGCGATGGGCACGAGCTGCGCGGCAGGATGCGCCGGATCGGTGCTCGGCCGGCGGCCGAGGATCAACACGTCCCGCGTGATCGGGATGGGAGCGCCCAGCGGCGGGATGAGCATCCACGTCGTGCGCTTGCGAGCCGCGACGATCGTCTCGTCGAACGCCGACTCGGGGTCGGGCAGCTCGGGCTCGCCCCGCAGCGCGGAGACCGACGCGCGCGCCGACATGGGCGCGCCGAGCGAAGGAGCCCCCGCGACCGCGGACACCTCGCCGGACGTGTCGGAGAAGCCGTAGGGCTCCCGCGAACGGAGGGATGCCGGCGGGGCGGCCGGCGGCGCCCACGGGTCGACCGCGGGCGCCGGTGTCGGCGACGCCGGCGTCGGCGGGCCGGGGACGGCGCTCACGCCGGAGTCGTCGAACGCGTCCGGATCGTCGAATGCGGGGGACGCCGGCTGCGGCGCCGAGGCGGCCGCCGACGCCTGGACGGGCGCCGGCATGGCGTCGTCGGCGGCACGGGCCGCGCCGGCCGCACGGCGCGTCGCCGGCACGGCCGGCTCCCCGGCCCCGGAGTCGGGGATCACCGGAACCGTGCCGGTGAACGGCGCACGGTGGCGGGCGCGCAGCTCGCCCATGCCGTCCGTCTCGTCACGAACCGCGTCACCGCGGGAGCCCGCCCCGAAGGCGGACGCGCGGCGCGGGATGTCTCCGCCGGCGACCTCGTCACCGTCCGGTTCGTCGCGATCCAACTCGTACCGGGCGGAGCCTGGGCGAGGCGGTTCGGAGCCGACGGGGTCTGACTCGGGCGAGATGAGAACGGGTTCCCGTCCCGGCACCGAGTTCACCGGCGCGGAAGCGGGAGCGGCCCGGCCACCGGCCGGTCGTGCGGCTGCCGGGGCGGGAGGCATCGGCGGGATGGGCGGGTAGCCGCTGGGCGCGGGCGGCGCGAATCCCGCAGCCGCACCCGACGCCTGGCGTGCACCGGGGTATGCCGCGGGACCACCGCTCGGCTGACCGGCGGGACCGGTCGCCCACGCGAGAGCCTGCGGCGTGGACGTCCCCGCCGTCGCAGCGGGCGCCGTGGGCATTCCGCTGCGCACCGGTCCGCGGTGGGCGGCCGCGGGGCTCGCGCCCAGCCAGCGATTGCTGGACCACGCCACGACGCTCGCCCAGACCGGGAACAGGAGGGCGGCGAGCACCGTCATTCCGGCGCCGTACCCGAAGCCGACGTTCAGCCGGTGGCAGGCGATGATCATGAGCACGTAGACCACGATGCCGGCCGGCGGCACGATGAGCAGCAGCATCCACCACCCGCTCAATCCCCCGAGCTGCAGCAGCGTGACCCCATTGAGGATCGGCACCCACGCCTTCCAGCCCTCTTCGCCGGTCTTGCGGAACACCGCCTGCAGCGCGAGGGCGACCCACACGTAGATGGCGACGACGAGGATCAGCGAGACCATCGTGGAACCGATGATCGCTGCGGTGGCGCTGTCGTTCATGAATCAGCGGGCGACGCGTGCTGTGCGCGCCCCCTCCTCTCGGTGCTCTCCCGGGCGCCGAGGGCGCCGGGTGCCGCGGGCTGGGCGCCCGCCGACGTGGTCCGCTCTCCCCCACGGCGTCGGCGCCGTGGGGTGCGAGGCCCCAATCCTCGCACGAACGATTTCAACGATACGGCCGCGAGCATCCGTCGCCATAGCGGACGGGATGCCGACATCCGACGCCGTTCCTCGTCGACGATGGCCCAGAATGCGGCCGCATCGCCGTCGCCGAGGGCCTCGTCGGAGAACACCGCGCGATCCGCTGCGACGGCGAGGGTCGCGCCATGCGGTGTGGCGTACGCGCTCGCCAGCTCCGACCGCGTCCGCACGCCGGGCGCCGGCATCCCGTGGTCGACCGCGGTGTCGACGTACTCGTCCCACCCGCCGGCGATCCGCGACGCCGGAGCCCACCCGCCGGCGATCCGCGACGCCGGAGCCCGCCCGCCGCGGCGCGACCGGCGGCGGCCGGCCTTGGCGAGGAGGATCACGAGGAACGGACCGGCGACGAGGAGTGCGCCGAGACCGGCGATCCCCACCACCCGCAGGGTCGCGAAGAGCCCGTCGAGGCCCGCCTTCTCATCCGACCGGGTCGGGTTGTCGTTCGACTCCTGCCGGGTCGGGTCGGGCGGATCGACCTGTTCGGCGTTCTCGGGCCGCACCTCGGTCGGGTTCTCGGGGTCGCGCTGACGGGTCAGCGTGTTCTCGGCACCCTGCGTGTGCTGCGGCGTCACGTCCACCGGCACCCACGTGCCGGCGGCCGAACGCACCTCGGTCCACGCGGTGATGTTGCCCCCGGTGCAGACGCCGCCGTCGCAGGCCGGCACATCGCCGGGCTCCGCCGTCAGCCGCGCTCCGACGACGACGCGCGAGGGGAACCCGAGTTCCTGGGCGATGAGGGCGACGGCGACGGCGAACTGCTCGTCATCGCCGACCGCCGCCACGAGCGATCCCGTGTCGGCGCTCGCCTCCCGGGCGAGCAGCCGGCGGAACATCGCGTCGATCCGCGCCAGCGAGTGTCCCGACGCGCTCGGCTGGAACACATAGCCGGCGCCGAGGGCGCTCATCCAGCGCGCGCCGCCGTCGGGCACCTCGAGCGCGTGGCTGAGGTAGCCGCGTTCGCGCAGCCGCTCGACGAGCACCTGCAACGCCGCCCCGTCGGTGCCGGCATCCTGCTTCTCGATCCAGCTCTTCACGCTGTCGGGAACGACCACCTGAGGATCGTCGCCGGGCGCCTTCAGCGTCGCGAGCGCGGCGGGCCGCTCGGTCGTCGCGGTGACGACGTACTCCTCACCCGCTGCGAGACCGTCGGTCTGCACGGCGGCGCGGCCCTCCGCATCGTAGTAGAACGCGTCGGCACGGGATGTCGCGTCCCGACCGGCGTACTGCAGCCGGCTCAGCGACCCGAACGTGGGCAGCCAGATGCCCCGCAGGGCATCGATGCGCACGCGCACCGACGAGCTGGTGCCCGTGTCGGGGGTGCGCCGCGCCGGCACGCGCACGAACGAGCCGTCGAGGTCGTCGGCGACCCGGTAGGCGGCCCCGTCGTACGCCGAGAGCGTGGCGAGGCGGATGCGGTCGGGCAGCCGCCCGGCGACGGCCGACACCGTGAACAGCGGCTGGTTCACGACTGCGTCGGCGAAGTTCGTGCGGTAGCCGGTGAGCGGCGTGACGGCGCGGCTGATCGCCTGCGCCGGCCCGGTGCCGCTGCGCAGCACGTCGCGCGTGCGTCCCTCGGCGACGGCGGGCGCCACGACGGCGCCGATGACGACCGCCACCACGACCATGCCCGCGGCGAGGAATCCGCGACGCGCGTCGGATCCCGAGCGCCGACGGGAAAGACGCACCCCCGACGTGTCGGCGGCACGCCGCAGCGCGGCCCGGCGCCAGGCGGCCGTGCGCCAGGCGAGCCACGCGAGCGACAGGACGAGCGCGAGCGCTCCGCACGCCAGCTCCCGCGGAGCGGGGAGCGTCAGCGGTCCGATCGTGATCGCGGCGCTCGTCGCAGTACGGCCGAACAGCAGACCGAACGACGTCATCCCGAGTGCCACGGGGGCGGCGAGGCTGCCGACACGATCGGGGCGCCAGGCGAGCCGCAGGGTGGCGAGGGTGCCGCCGAGGAACACGACGAGCGCGGGCACGAGGAGATTGCGGTAGGCGCCCACCGGGAGGTCGACGGTGACGAGGTCCTTCCACCCGGTGATGAGTCCGCTGGCGAGTTCGCGCAGTGCGAGGGGAAGCCCCGCCACCCCGTTCGGCGGCACGGCGACGGCGAGTCCGATCGCGAGGAACGCGGCGAGTGCGACGACACCCGTGAGCCAGCCCGGCCAGCGCCACAGCGTCGCCGCCATCGACACCGCGAGCGCCGCCACGGCGGCGACCGCCGCGAGCACGATGAAGCGGCCGTCGAGGTACACCGGCCACGCCGCCCAGCCCGCGACGGCCGCCATGCCGAGGGCGTAGAGCGTGCCGGTGATGACGTGCATCGTGCGCAGGGCCGCGACATCCGGCGTCTGCTTTTCAGCGCGGGGGGTCATGCCGACGCTCCCGCCAGGCGCGGGGACTGCGTGCCGCGCAGCAGCAGCGACGGCAGATCGCCGAGCAGGCCGACCGTCATCACGGTCAGCTCGCCGAGCGCCCGCGTGCGCGGCGACGCCTTCTCATCGCACACGACGGCGACCACGGCGGTGCCCGACGAGAACGCGAGCGCCGCCTGCCGCAGCCGCTGCGGCGTGGTGTTCGACCCGCACACGACGAACGCGAGCGACAGCACGTCCGACGCCTCGACGGCGAGGCGGCAGACCTCGGGCAGCGGCATCGTGCTCTCGTGCGCGTTCAGGCGGGAGAAGCCGTCGAGCAGTCCGCGCGGGGTGCCGGCCTGCAGCACCTCGATCGACCGCATCCGTCCCCGCACGACACGCGGGATCTCGGCCCCGGTGACGACGTCGAGGTCGCGGCCGTCGCGCACCGCCTGCACCGCGAGCGACGCCGCCACGCTCACACCGAGTTCGAACTCGTCGGGCGACGCGTACTCGGTCTCCGCGAGGCTGAGGATGACGGCAAGGCGCGACCGACGGGTCTCCTCGAACTGGCGCACCATGAGCCGGCCGGTCTTCGCCGTCGACTTCCAGTGGATCTGGCGGCGCGCATCGCCGGGCACGTACTCGCGGATCGCGTGGAACGACATGTCGGCGTCGACGAGTCGACGGCTCGACTGTCCCTCGAGGTCGCGGATGAGGCCGGCGCTCGTCGCCGGCACGGCGGCGGTGCGCGGATGGACGTAGATCTCGTGCCGCTCGTCCCATTCGTGCTCGCGCCGCAGCAGGCCGACGGGGTCGGTGCGCACCGCCGTGGGCGGGCCGACGGTGATGACTCCCCGCCGCATCGCGGGGATGGACATCGGCCGGGCGACCTCGTGCCCGGGACGCAGGAGCGGCACGCCCAGCTCGACCAGACCGTCGCCGACGGGCAGATCGAGCCGGCCGGGCAGCGCCGTCCGGGTGCCGACGTTGCGGACGATGATCTCGCCGTGCAGCGGATCGCCCGCGATCACCCGCTCGTGCGGCAGGTGCACCGACACGTCGTAGCCGCGCGCACCGAACAGGAACGGCGCGCTCATCGCGAGCAGCACGAGCGAGGCGACGCCCGTCAGCAGCGCCTCGACCCAGCCGAACGTCCATCCCAGCGCGAGACCGGCAGTGCCGAGCGCGAGGACGAGCCAGCCGGCGGGATTCACCGTCTGCCCCAGCCAGCGCCCGGTGACGCCCAGCGCGCGCCGTACGTGCCGCAGCCCGCGGAGTGTCGAGACGACGGCGTCGACGACCCAGCTGCGACGGTGCTCGGCGACGCGGGTGTGCACGGTCGTCGAGCCGTCGGGCGCGCCGCGCGTGCCGGAGGTGGACGTTCCCTCCGGCAGCGGGTCGCGAACGCTGCGCGTCAGTGCGCGGGACGATCGGCTCATGCGGTCTCGCGTTGGCTGGGCGGAGCGATGTCGAGCAGCACCTGTCCGATCACGGATTCGGCGGTCACGCCGTCGAACTCGGCCTCGGGGTGCAGGATGAGCCGGTGCGAGAGCACCGGCACCGCGAGCGCCTTGACGTCGTCGGGGGTGGCGTACGTGCGTCCCTGCGAGATCGCGCGCGTGCGGGTCGCGCGGGTGAGGGCGAGGGCGCCGCGGATGCTGACACCCAGCCGCACCTGTTCCGCCTGCCGGGTCGCATCGACGAGCCGCGCGATGTAGTCGAGGACGAGGGCGTTCGCGTACACCTCACGGGCGAGGTCGGCCATCGACACGAGGGTCTGCGGCGTGACGATGGGCTCCAGCTCGCCGGTGGGACGTGCGGCGCCGTCGAGGATCCGGACCGTGGCGGCGTGGTCGGGGTAGCCGAGCGAGGTCTTCATGAGGAAGCGGTCGAGCTGCGCCTCCGGCAGGCGGTACGTCCCCGCCTGCTCGACCGGGTTCTGCGTCGCGATCACGAGGAACGGCACGCCGACGGCGCGGGTGACGGCGTCGATCGTGACCTTCCCCTCCTCCATCACCTCGAGCAGCGCGGCCTGCGTCTTCGGGCTCGCCCGGTTGATCTCGTCGGCGAGCACGATGTTGGCGAACACCGGACCGGCGTGGAACTCGAAGGCCCCGGTCTTCTGGTCGTAGACCGTGATGCCGGTGATGTCGCCCGGCAGCAGGTCGGGGGTGAACTGAATGCGGGTGTTGGTCCCCTGCACGGACTGCGCGAGCGCGCGGGCGAGCGACGTCTTGCCGGTGCCCGGGACATCCTCCAGCAGCACGTGGCCGTCGCTGAGCATCGCCGTGAGCACGAGGTCGATCACGTGGCGCTTGCCGAGCACGGCATGCTCCACGTTGTCGGCGAGCGTGCGGAACGTGTCGGCGAACCACGTGGCGCGTTCCTGGGGGATCGTCATTCAGTGTCTCCTGTTGTGCGGGGGGCTAGTTTCCACCATCGACCGGCGGGTCGGTGGGGGTAGGCGTTGGGCCGGGGTCGCAGGTCGTGAAGTCGAAGGGCACCGCCTGGTCGTCGAGCCCCCATTTGCCCCAATGAAGCGTCGCCTGACCGGTGACACGAGTGGCACCGGCGGGAACGTTGTCATCCGTCATGGGAATCTCGTTGCCCTCGGCATCGAAGAACTTGACGCGCCTGAGACTCTGCTCAACGATCGTGGCGGTCCCATCGGTCGAACCCGGTGAGATAGTCAGCGGGGATCCCGCCACGCACCCGACGCTCTTCACATTGGCCCATACCTGCCGCGGTGCGCTGCCGGATGCCGGTTCCACCGTCACCTTCTCCCCCGAGTAGTCGCCCCACTGGTACCAGACCTCGATTCCAGGGCCAGTCTTCGGATCGAAGCTGGACGAAGGGTAGCCGCTCATCTTGACGTCTGTCACCGATGCCGGCGGTCTGTCCGTGGAGCTTCGAGGCCGGTCTTTAACAATCCACTCTGCGCGATTCCCGGTGATTTCCGCTGTCGCGTCGACGACAAATGTGTAGCCAGTCGGCGTCGGCGAACCCTTGACCGGCATGACCTTAACCATCAGCGGATCGGTCTCGACACGGCCAAAACGGTCACCGTTTGCCCAGGACTCCGCACACATTCTGTACATCGGGTTGTCGCCAATATCCGCTGTCATCCGGACGACGGTGCGGACGGTGCCTGCCGTTCCATCATCGCCGACATCGACGGCTTGACATGTCTGTCGACCCGCCGCAACTCCCAGTCGTACCGCCGAGCCGTCACCGTTGCGGCTCGCCGAGAGTTCGAGGCTGATCGTCGCGGTCCCGTCATCGTTGACTTGTTGGTCGACGACCCGAAGTTTCGCATCCGCCGGTGCGCCTATGCCGTTTGCCGTCGTCGACACAGCTTGTCCAGTGGTCGAACCATCGAAGCCTGGGGGAAGCGGGAAGCGCGAGTACGGTGTTGCGGTCAATTGTGCAGCCTTATTAGTTCTGATCCGATAATCGGTTGTGACGGTTCTGCTGCCGGAGGTGACGTCGATGTCGACGGTGTCGCCCGATTCGCTGGAGAGCCGGATGCCGGCGGTCTGCGAGGCGTCGATGCCCTCGACGCGCACCGACACCATGCCGCCGTCGCCCGACGTGACGATGGGCCGTGCGGTCACCTTCGACGGCGTCGGCGGGGCGTCGTAGGCCCACGCCGTCGTGGCAGCCGATCCCTTCGACTCCCCCACCCCGTTGACCGCGGTCGCGACGTACCGTCGCTGCTCGCCGTTCGGCGCCGAGATCACAGGACACGTGCCGTCGGGCGCGCACGTCGCGACGACCTGCCCCTGGTACCGGACCGTGAACCCCTTCAGCGCCGGATACGCCAGCCGTGCGGGGCCGCCGTCCACCCGCAGCGTGACCTGCCCGCTCGCGTATGCCGACTGGACGAGCGCAGCCGGCGCCTTGGGATATCCCTGCAGGTCGAGGAGCACCTGACCGTCGCGGTCGGATGCCGTCTGGCGGCCCTGCGCGTCGCGCACCGAGAACGAGGCGGTGCACGTCTGGCCCGCGGTGTCGCCCGTCCACGACGCGCGCACGTGCGACGCATCCGCCACGGTGAACGTCACACCGGCGCAGGAGCCCGCGGCGCGCACCGCGGTGAGCTCGAGCGGCGTGCGCGGAAGGGGGTTCACCTCACCGGACGCGCCGATCACCGCCACAGTGCACGACGATCCGTCGGCCTGGGAGCACGTCTTCGCGACGGTGCCGGCGCGCGGCAGCGTCGACGGCACGGCGCCGACCCGCAGGATGACCCGCGCGGGGGCGACGCCGGGATGGCTCGTCACGGTGACGACCGCCACCTCCTCCGCGCCCGGCCGGGCGTCATCCGCGCCCGTCACGGTGAGCGTCGCGCCGTCCTGGCTGACGGTGAAGTCGCCCCCCGCGAACGTGGTCTTGTACGCGATGTGCGCCCAGTCGTCGCGGCCCTGCCACGTCGTCAGCTTCTTCAGGTCGTACTCGACGGTGGCGCCCGGGCTCACCGTAAGCGACGCCGACTCCAGCACCGGCACCGGCGCGAGGGCCGCGACCGCGATCGGCACCGACAGATACGTCCACTCGCTCTGGCCCGACAGCCGCACGGGCACGACGCAGGCGTCGGCCCACGGGGCGCCCTCTCCCGCGTCGTAGCGCACTCGCGTGCCGGACTCGCGCGAGCACGTCGCCTTCGCGCGCGCCTTGGAGACGCTCGTCTCGCGGCCGACCTCGAGGGTCGCGCCCGTCGGGATGCTGACGAGCTTCGCCATGTCCCACGTGACGGATTCGCCCTCGGTCACGTGCTGCGCCTTCACGTCGGGCTTCAGCGCGAGCGTCAGGTCGTCGGCGCCCGGGATGCGCAGGAAGCCGTACGACGTCACCGGGTCGCCCGCGGCGCTCGTGCCGCTGACGGCGAACGGGATGATGCGGGAATGCTCCGGCAGTGCACCGGCGATGCTGCGGCCCTGCACCGTCACCCCGGCCGGCGCCCCCCACAGGCTGAGCTTGAGGTCGGCCGGGTCTCCCCCGGTCCAGCTCACCTTGCCGCTGACGACGTCGATGCCCGTCGGGAGCTGCTCGCGGGTGCTCGCCGTGAGCACCGTGTCGGTCACGACCGGGTAGTCGGGCACGGCGTCGCGCACGACCTTAACGACGATGAGCCCGCGCCCCGTGTTGCCGGTGCTGCTGACGACGTCGTACAGGAACGACATCGTGCCCGGTTCGGTCCCCGCGCTGATCTGCACGCGCCCGTCGTCGCGGCGCTGGACGAGGGCGGCGAGGCGCTCGTACTCGGGGTTCGGCGAGCCGTCGAGCAGCTGCTGCACCGCATCCGGCCGCACCTCGCTGAGCGTCAGAGTGCCGCCCGTGGGGTCGACGTCGTTGTCGAGCGGGCTGACCCGCACGGTGTTCTCGGCCCCCACCTGCAGCTGCACGTAGTCGGTGAAGGTCACCGGGCTCGGGTTCGCCTGCTCGTCGAGGACGCCGACGCGCACGGTGCCGGTGCCGGTCTGGCCGAATGCGTCGGCCACACGGTACGTGAACGACACCTGCCCGTGGAAGCCCGCCACGCTCGTGTAGACGATCGACTCGCCGTCGGGGGCGATCGTCGCCGAGCCGCTCGAGGGCTGGGTGAGGATGCGTGCCAGCGACACGTCGTCGCCGTCGGGGTCCACGCCGAACGAGCGGAACGGGATCGTCGTCGACTGGCCGGTGAGCACGCGGCCGACGAGCGTGCGCGGCCGGGGCGCGCGGTTCGCGTCGTCGGAGATCACCTTGACCCGCACGACGGCGGTGTCGGACAGCGCTCGGGAGCCGGCGGTGTAGATGGAGTACTCGACGCGGTAGTCGCCCGGGGTGCGCGGCGCCAGATAGCGCAGCATCCGTCCCGATCCGAACGCGAGGGCGCTCTTGGTCGACGAGCGCACGGACGCCGGGTCGAGCATGATCGTACCCCCGGCGGAGGCGACGTCGTTGTCGAGCGCGGGGATGTCGACCTGGGCGCCGGCGCGGACGACGACGGCGTCGTCGACGGCGATCGGCGCGAGTTCGTCGCCCGGCGGCAGGAGATACACCGTGGCCTCGCCGGTGATCCGCGATCCCGCGTCGTCGGTGCCGTCGGAGACGGTGTACCGCACCGTGCCGAGCCGGCCGGGCGCCCCGTCGGCGGTGCTGCCGGAGATGCGCAGATAGTTCTGTCCGACGACATCCACCGACATCGTGGCCCCGGCCGCCGGCGCGGGATTCACGTCACTGAGCAGCAGCACCCGCCGGGTGGGGTTGCTCACGGCGGCGAACACGTCGAGGGTCACGTCCTGCTGCGGATGGACGAACGCGACGACCGGCGCGGTGGCCAGCTGCGCCGGGGCGTCCTTGGGAAGCAGCGTGATGCGCGCGGTCGCGGAGGCGTCGCTGATGCCGTCTGTCACGGTGTACGCGACCCGGTACACGCCGGGATTGCCGGCGCTGAAGTCGAACGCCGTGCCGCCCGACGTGGCGACGGCCTGGGCACCGGCGTCGTCGAGCACCCGGACGGACGAGAGCGACAGGCGGCCCTGCGTGCCCGTCACGTGATCGGCGACGTCGACGGTCAGCCCGCTCCCCTGCGCCTCGACGACGGTGAACGACTCGGCGCTCAGCTTCGGCTTCGGCGTGATGCGCACCGTCAGTGTGCGCGTCGACACCGCTCCGCGCACGTCGCCCACCCGCACCTGCACCTGGGCGATCTGGGCCTCCTGCGCCGACGCGTCGGAGTGCTGGTAGACGACGTCGCCGGTGGGAGTCGCGGCGACGGCGCCGAGCCCGCTCGCGTCGGTCGCCGACAGCAGCATGAGCGGGTCGCCGTCGGGGTCGACCCAGCCGTCGAGCACGGGGACCGTCACGGTGCCGCCGGGGGCGACCTGAGGAGAGGGCCACGGGGTGAGGCATCCGCTCGATCCGCACCACTTGGGTGCGTGGTTCTCGGATGCCGCGGCCACCGTGAGCGTGACGGTGGCGGGTTTCGAGTACAGGCCGTCGGCGGTCGTGCCGTCGGTGACGCGGTACTGGAACGTCGCGCTGCCGGTCGCGTCGGCGGCGACGTGCACGGCGAGGCGCTGCCCGTTGTCGGTGACGGAGAGCGTGCCGAATCCGGGATCGAGGCCCGTGACGCTCGCCGGGTCGATGCTCAGCACATCCTCGTTCGGGTCGTGGTCGTTCAGCAGCACGGGGAGGCTCGCGAGGCTGCCCGCGCGCACGCCGAGGGCGTCGGGCTCGGCCACCGGCGGCTTCGGGTCGATCACGACCTGCGCCTGCTCGTCGCTGTTGGCGGTCTCGGGCGCGGTCTTGTCGTCGAGCGACCAGTCCTGGCTCGAGGGCAGCAGGGCGGCGGTGCGGGCGTTCCACACCCATCCGCTGCGGGTGTCGTTCAGGATGAGGCCGGCGCCGGTTCCCGTGAGCACGGGCCGGCGGTCGTCACCGAGCGACTTGCCGCCGTAGCCGAGGGCGCGCTCGCCCTCGCGCGAGCTCCAGATCGTGCCGCCGTCGGTGCCGAGCCAGGCGGCGTAGACCACGCCGCCGTCGACCACCGGACGGCTGGGGGTGCCGAGATCCCGCGTGGTGCCCCCGAACGCCCGCTCGGGCGCACTGCCGTCGGCCGGCAGGCGGATGAGCCCGGTGTCGTCGGCGATCCATGCGGCGTCGCCGCTCGCCCGCGGCTGCCCGTACGCGACATCGCCGACGAGATCGAGGCGGCGCGGAGCTGCGGCGCCCCGACGCCACAGCTGCCCGGAGTCCTCGTCGACGAGGAACCACGTGCCGCCCGCCGCGGTCAGCCCGAGCGTCTCGGCCGACGGCGGCCGAGCCACGGCATCCTCCCCCAGCACCTTGCCGTCGGTGACGCGGTAGCGCAGAACCGACGCGGTGTCGTGGGAGTAGGCGTAGACGACGCCGGCGTCATCGACCGTCACGGCGTCGGCGCTGAACGGCGTGTTCTGCTTCGCCGCCGCGTCGGGTTCGACCTGCGCGGTCGACCCGGTGTCGAGCCTTCCCGCGTACACGGCGCCGGCATCCGTGCGGTACGCGACGAACTCGCCCGACACGACGGCGTCGACCGTTCCGGCGGGCGTCGACGGAGATTCGCGCAGCGTGGCGTCATCGAGATCCGCGGGCAGCGCCTCGTCGATGCGCGTGATCTTGCCGTACGACTCGCTGAACAGGTACGCCCCGTCGCCGGTCTGCGCGACAGCGGAGGGGTTCGCGACGCTGCGCACGGTGTCGAGCTCTCCCACGGCGGTGTTGACGCGGGCGTAGCGCCGGCCCTCACCGGTCTGCAGCGCCCACACCGCCGTATCCTCGGGCGGCGTCGAGCGGGCGTCGAGGCCCGGCCAGACGATGCTCACCGTGACGATCGAGGCGATCACGGCGGCGCCGGCGACGACCGTCGCGATCAGGGAGCGGCGCTGCATGTCACGCTCCGGACCCGGCGATCAGCGCCCAGACGACGAGCACCACCGCCGCGCCGACGACCGCGGCCGCCACGATCCACGGCCACACCCGCCGCCGCACCGACGGCGCGGGTCCGGAGATGTCGGTGTCCTCGTCTCGGGCCACGAGCGGTGCGGGATCGGTCGTCCGCCGGCGCGATGCGTGCGGCACCGAGCTGATCACCGGCCCGCGGGGCGTCGAGTCGGAGAAGTCCACCGGCTGCGCGTCGCCAGGCACCCACTCGTCGACGGCGACCTCGAGCGGGGTCGGCGCGAACCCCATCTCGTGCTGCGCGTCGCGCAGCGCCTGGGCGAAGGCGAGCGCGCTCGGATACCGGTCCTTCGGGTCGCGCGCCATCGCGGTGGCGAGGACGTCCTCCACCCCGGCCGGCACGTCGGCGCGGTTCATGCGGGGGAAGGCGGCACGCAGGATGCGTCGGCGCAGCTGGTCGCGGGAGTTCTTGCCCGGCTCCGGCCGCTCGAACGGGCTGTGCCCGGCCAGCAGGGAGTAGACTGTCGCGCCCAGACCCCAGACCTCGCTCGCCACGGTGCCGGCGGTCTCCTCGCCGATCACTTCGGGAGCGCTCCACGGCACGCTCATCGCGAGCACCTCGTCGCCGGTGCCACGGGGGGCGAGCGTCGACGAGATGCCGAAGTCGGCGAGCACGGGCGTGCCGAACGTCGTGATCAGGATGTTGCTGGGCTTCACGTCGCGGTGCACGAGGCCCGCCCGATGCGCCGACTCGAGGGCGCTCGCCATCTTCACGCCGATCGTGAGCGACTCGTCGACCGACATCTTCTCCTGCCGGTACCGGTGCGCGAGCGACCCGGGGCAGTACTCCATCACGATGTACGGACGGCCGTCGGCCGAGATGCCGGCCTGGTACACCGTGACGATCGACGGATGCGCCGACAGGTGCGCGAGCACGTCGGCCTCGGCGTTGAACATGCGCAGCATGTCGGGATCGCCGACGCCCGCCGGCAGCACCTTCACGGCGACCTGGCGGCGCGGCATGTCCTGCGAGTAGAGGAACACGTCGGCGAAGCCGCCGGATCCGAGCGGTCGCACATACGTCAGGCCCGGCAGGACAGGAGGGGACGAGGGCAGGCGCTTGGGCATCCGGACCCCCATCCGTTGAGCGCGCGCCGTCACTGCGCCGGCCCGCGGTGCGCGCAGACAGCGGTCAGGCCCGGCAATCGTAGCAAATCGCGGGGCGGCGATCCCTGTCAGCGGGCCGCTCAGTCGGTGGGGTCGAACGGGGAGTCGAGTGACCGGGTGAGCTCTTCGAGGAGCGCCGCGACCTGCGGCTCGACGTACTCGGTCACCGCAGCCTGGATGCGCAGCCGGTGGCTCAGCAGAATGGCGCACACCTCGCGGCCGATCATGTTCGCGTACTCGTCGGCGAGGCCGACCTCCTGCCGCAGCGCCGCCTTCGCGTCGTCGCTGAGGGGAGGCAGCGCCGGCACCGCCGCATCCGCTTCGTCGGCCATTCCGGCGATCGTGAACAGGAACGGCGCGCCCGGCACCGGGTCGGGGTCGAGCGGCATGCCCTCGAACTCCGGCGCCAGTCCCTCGCCCGGCCGGTAGCTGCGTGCGCGGTTTCGGGCCGCCTGCTGGTCGAGCTCGCCCTGCAGCATCGGCAGGTTGCGGGCGGTGTACTCGGCGACGGCGCGATCGACGATCGTCTTGATGCGCGTCGACAGGCCGTGCTGGACGGCGTGCGGCACATCCGCCCCCAGCCCCGCCGCCGACAGCACCGGCGAGCCGAGGCAGCGGCGGCACACGGCGACCCGGCCGTGATGCGTCGCCGGCTCCCAGCGCGGCAGCCAGCCGAGCCATGCGTCGACGGCCTGGCTCACCTGGGTCTCGAGCGAACGCTCCACGCACACCACCGTAACGCGAGAGCACGCTTGAGGTGCGGAAATCCGCGGGTCAGGGAGTGTTCCGGTCCTCCCACGGCCATCGCGGCCGGCTGCTGCGCGTGCGCACGAGGGCGACCCCGGTCCATCCGCCGACGAGGGCGGCACCGGCCACGACGAACGCGAACCCCGTCGTGACGAGCCTGCCCGCGACCGCCGCCGACTGCACGGGATCGGCGGTCTGGACGGCGCCCACGATCCAGACGGCTCCGAGGTAGACGAGGAAGGCGGCCACGGCTGTCCACAGGGCGGTGAGATAGGACGGATGCGCGCGGCGCAGCGCCGACCCCAGCACGACCGCGAACGCGACGAGCGCCGCCGCCACGGCGATGATGCCCGGCGCCTGGCCGAATCCGGGAGTCGCGATCACATCCTCGCCGAGCAGGAGGCTCGTGACGCCGAGGCCGGCGATCATGAGCGCGGCGCACAGGACCGTCGCGAACGCGAGCGCGACGACAGGGCGGACCGGGCCGGGCGTCGATGCGCCACGGCCGGGTCCGCCCGGTGCGTCTGCCATGTCGTCAGCGGGACAGCTGGGGCCCCGCCTCGAGGGTGCGCTCGTACTCGCGGCGCGCCTCGACGTTGAGTTCCGTCATCCGGCGTCCGCGGCGCGCGACCCACGCGCCGAACCAGATGGTGAGCTCGCGGCCGATGACGAAGGCGGCGATGGCAAGCGGGGCGAACAGCTGCTCGTCGACGACCTTCGCTCCCTCGGATGCGGTGATCATCCAGAAGGGCGCTTCGAAGAGCTGGCCCAGGATGTGGCCGCCATAGGCGGCGACGCCGACGAGCAGGCCGAAGATGACCCAGGCACCCCAGCGGCCGCGGTTGATGATCGCGCCGAGCAGCCAGAACGCCAGGAAGAACACGACGGTGGGAACCCACAGACCCCACGTGACGACCTCGTGGGACAGCCACGTCGTGACCGAATCGCCGGAGATCGAGCCGTCGACGAGGCCGATCACGAGCCCGGCCGCGAGGTACAGGATGGCGAAGGAGATCGCGGCGAGCAGGCCGATCGCACCGGCGGCGCCGCGGTTGCCACGCGGACGCGGCTCTTCGGGCGCCTGGACGAAGATCGGCTGCGGCTGCGCGGCCGCAGCGGCGGCGCCCGCGCCGGCATAGACGTCGGACCCCGGCGACGCATCCGCCGGCGTGTCCTCCCGGGTCGTGACGACGTCGGTGTGCTCGTCGGCCACGATGACCGGCCGCGCGTCGGACGCGGTCGTGTCGGAGGCGGTCTCGTCGCGGGTGGTCTCGTCGAGGTCGGCTGCGGCGGTGTCGGATGCGGCGGTGTCGGATGCGGTGGCGGCTTCCGGAGCCGGCTCGGCTTCGGCGTCGCGGTCGGCGGCGTACGCCTCGTTGAGGCCCGGCGTGGCGAAGGCCGGCTCGTCGGCGTCGGCATCGGCGTTGGCGCGCGCATCGGCACGGTCCTGCGCGGCGCGCACCGGATCGTCCGTGTCGACGGCGTCTCGTCCGGCCTGTTCGGCGTCGGCGAGGCCCTCGTGCGCCTGGCCCACCACGTCGGCGACGGGCGTCGGCTCCTCGACGGGCTCGCCGATGGGCTCCCGGGGATCACTCATGGCAGGACTCCTCACACACGGGGACGGTCCCCTCCTTGCGAGGCTACCGCCGGGCTCGACCGCGACCGAGGAATTCCGGCGTGTGTCGGGCGGCCCGCGCCGGGGCGCCTCCTGGCACGTCGTCATCGGTGGAGAATCCGGCCGACGCTCGGAGGGTGAGCCGGAACGACGCTCCTCGCTCGTTGCAGAAGCAGGCCAGATCGAGGGGTTCTGCACCCAAACCGCCGTTAGCACCCGATTCCGCCTGCTTCTGCGACGTCGAAGCGGTGGGCACGCTCGCGGAACGGAGGGGCAACTCGGCGAATGGAGGGGCAACTCGGGGGAACGGAGGGACAACTCGCGCAACCGAGGGGCAACTCGGCGCAACCGAGGGACAACTCGCGCGCGACGGGCGGGTCAGGGATGGGGCGAGGCGGCGAGGACGGTGTGCACCAGGGTACGCACGCCGACGGGGATCGCGCGCTCGTCCGCGCGGAACGCGACGGAGTGCAGGTCGACGCGCGGCTCGAGGCCGTCCCACACCCCGAGCCGGGCGAGGGCGCCCGGTGCATGGTCGAGCAGGACGGCGAAATCCTCCGCACCGACGGACTGCTCGGCGGGCACCACGGCATCCGCCCCCAGCGCGTTCTCGACCCCCTGACGCAGCACCGACACCGCGTCGGCGTCGTTCACGACGGGCGGCACTCCGCGCACATAGTTCAGCCGGTACTCGGCACCCGACGGCGCGAGCAGCTGCCCGACGAGCTCGGTCACGAGCGGCTCCGCGCTCTCCCACGCCGCACGGTCGCCCACGCGCAGCGTGCCGCGCAGCACACCTCGCCGGGGCACGACGTTCGCCGCCGCACCGGCCTCCACGGCGCCCCACACCAGCAGCGCCCCCGCCCGCGGGTCGAGGCGGCGGGCGATAAGCATCGGCAGCCGCGCGGCGACGGCGGCGAGAGCCCCCACGACGTCGACCGTGAGATGTGGACGGGAGGTGTGGCCGCCGGGCCCCAGAACCTCGATCTCGATGACGTCGCAGGCCGACGTGATCGGCCCCACCCGCACGCCGACCTGGCCGACGGGCACCCGCGGCTCGCAGTGCAGCGCGTACACCCGGTCGAGCCCCGCCATCGCCCCCGCCGCCACGAGCTGATGCGACCCGCCCGGCATGACCTCCTCGGCCGGTTGGAACAGCAGTCGCACGCGACCGCGCAGAAGCGGGTTCTCCGCGAGGGCGAGAGCCGCGCCCACGAGAACCGTGGTGTGGATGTCGTGACCGCACGCGTGCGAGACGCCCGGCACCGTGGAGGCGAACGGCAGGCCGCTCTCCTCGACGAGCGGCAGCGCGTCCAGATCAGCGCGCAGTCCGACGTCGGACCCCGGGCCCTCTCCCGCGATCTCCGCGACGAGCCCGGTCCCCCCGGGGAGCACCTGCGCCGCGATGCCGGCGTCGGTCAACGCATCCTGCACCAGCGCCGTCGTCGCGGTCTCGTGACGGGACAGCTCGGGATGCGAATGGATGCGTCGCCGCAGCGCCACGAGATCGGGCAGGCGCGCGGCGAGAAAGGCGTCCAGCCATTCCGGACCTCGTCCGGCCCCCGGGTCGACGACGCCATGTGCCGGCGCCGGCGCGTCGATCACGCCCGGTGCCGAAGTCGGCGCGCCGGCGGTGTCGCGCGCTTCCGACGCGCCATCCGTTCCCGTCATCCTCACCCCGCTCGGCGATACGCATTCCCGACCACCCTAAAGGGCGAACCCGTCTGGTGCCCCGGCGTTGACGGCTCGCGGCCGGCATGGAAGAGTCGCGACACCATGGGCGACGAGATCGAGAACATCGAGTTCACGCGCGAGCAGCGCCAGCGCTACCGGGTCAAGGTGCAGCGCTGCCTCGACGTGTTCGAGCAGATGCTGCGCGAGCACGCGTTCGAGTTCGACCGGCCGCTCACCGGGCTCGAGATCGAGCTCAACCTCGTCGACGATGCGGGGCAGCCGGCCATGGCGAACGCGCAGGTGCTGGAGTCGATCGCCGACCCGGCGTTCCAGACCGAGCTCGGGCGCTACAACATCGAGCTCAACGTCCCGCCGCGGCCGCTTCCCGGTGCCTCGGCACTCGAGCTCGAGGGTCTGCTGCGCGCGTCGATGAACAACGCCGAGGAGCGTGCCAACGCCGCGGGTGCGAGCATCGTGATGATCGGCATCCTTCCCACCCTGAAGCCCGAGCATCTCGAAGGCGACTGGATGAGCGCGAACCCGCGCTATGCCGCCCTCGACCGCGCGGTGTTCTCGGCGCGGCGGGAGGATCTCGAACTGGACATCTCCGGCGTGGAGTCGCTGCGGATGCGGTGGCCGACGATCGCGCCCGAGTCGGCGTGCACGTCGGTGCAGCTGCACGTGCAGGTGGCGCCGCGTGAGTTCGCCGCGAACTGGAACGCCGCGCAGATCCTCGCCGGCCCGCAGCTCGCCCTCGGCGCGAATTCCCCGTATCTGTTCGGCAAGCAGCTCTGGGCCGAGACGCGCACGGAGTTGTTCCTGCAGGCCACCGACACCCGCTCCCCGGAGCTGCGCAACCAGGGGGTGCGGCCGCCGGTGTTCTTCGGGGAGCGGTGGGTGACCTCGATCTTCGACCTGTTCGAAGAGAACGTCCGCTACTTCCCGGCGCTGCTGCCCGAGACCACCGACGAGGACCCCGAGGCCGAGCTGCGCGCCGGCCGCGCGCCGAAGCTGCAGGAGCTGCGCCTGCACAACGGCACGGTGTACCGCTGGAACCGTCCCGTGTACGACGTCGTCGACGGCCGTCCGCATCTGCGGGTGGAGAACCGGGTGCTGCCCGCCGGGCCCACGGTGGTCGACGTGCTGGCGAACGCCGCGTTCTATTACGGGGCGCTGCGGATGCTGGCCGCGGAGGGCCGGCCGCTGTGGACGAAGATGAGCTTCGACGCGGCCCGGTCGAACTTCACCGAGGGTGCGCGACGCGGAGTGAACGCGGTGTTCTACTGGCCCGGCATGGGCGCGGTGCCGTGGGACGAGCTGCTGCTGCGCCGTCTGCTGCCGCTCGCCGACGAGGGGCTGTCGCGCTGGGGCGTCTCGGCGCCGGTGCGCGACCGGTACCTGAAGATCGTCGAGGAGCGGTGCAAACTCCGGGTGAACGGCTCGTCGTGGCAGACCGCGACGGTTCGGGCGTTCGAGTCGCGCGGCCTCGACCGCGAGCAGGCGCTGGCCCAGATGCTGCGGCTCTATCGGGAGGGGATGCGCGAGAACGCGCCGGTGCACACGTGGGAGGTGCCGGCGGCGAAGGGCTGACTCACGGCCACAGCCGGCCGACGAGCTCGTCGGTGTAGCCGTCGAGCTGCCAGGATGTGGTGGTCGTGGACAGCCACATCCCGTCGCGCACGACCTCTTCCTCCGTCACGGCGCCGGCGCTGTGCGTGCAGCGGATGCCGTCGCCCGACGCGCTGCACGAGAACCCGGCGCTCGCCAGTCCGGCGTGCGCGATCTGCGCGTCGGCCCCGTCGATCCGCGACAGCGTCGTGCTGATCGTGCCGCCCGTCCCGTTGCGCCAGTGGCAGGTCATGAGCACCGCGGGGTGCAGGGCGTCGCGCACCGCGGTCGCGGTCGTGGCCGGGACATCCTGACTCTGATCCAGGATGACGTGGCGCTGCCAGGTGAGGTGCACCCAGAGGGCGTCGGGGTACAGGGAGCGGCAGTCGTCGGTGAGGGCGGTGCCGATGCTCTCGATCGGCCGGGGCGCGGCGGGCGCTGTCATCTGCTGGGCCGAGGCCGTACGGAGGAGGCCGCCGACGAAGTCCACGGCCGTCGGCAGGGCGGGAGCGGCCAGGATCGCGAGCCCGGCCACCACGGCGGCGCAGCCCACGCCGACCGGCCATGCGATCCACGCACTGCGGCCCCCGATCATGCCTCGCACCTCCCCGCCGTCCACCGTAATCGCGCCGCCGTCCCGGCGCCGGTTGCACACGCCCGCCAGTCCGGCGTCAGCGCCGGTGGGGACACCGAAGGCCCCCGGGCGATCCGTGCGGATCGGCCGAGGGCCTTCGGGGTGTCGGGATGTCAGTTGTACTGGCCGGGCGTGAAGTCGTCCGTCGAGAAGCTGTCGAAGTCGACGTAGCTCAGGTCGGCGTCGCTGTACGCGCCGTCCGACGCGAAGATGCGGTTGGGGTACCGCTCGCTCTTCGCCTCCTCGGTCGCCTCCACCACGACGTTCCGGTACTTCGAGAGCCCGGTGCCGGCGGGGATCAGCTTTCCGATGATCACGTTCTCCTTCAGGCCCACGAGCGGGTCGCTCTTGCCCTCCATCGCCGCCTGGGTCAGCACGCGGGTCGTCTCCTGGAACGAGGCGGCCGACAGCCACGACTCGGTCGCAAGCGACGCCTTGGTGATACCCATCAGCTCCGGGCGACCCGACGCGGGGCGCTTGCCCTCGCCGACCGACGCGCGGTTGATGTCGATGAAGCGACGCGAGTCCACGAGCTCACCGGGCAGCAGCGTCGTGTCGCCGTGGTCGACCACGGTGACCTTCCGCAGCATCTGGCGCACGATGACCTCGATGTGCTTGTCGTGGATCGGCACACCCTGCGAGCGGTAGACCCCCTGGACGCCGTCCACGAGGTACTTCTGCACGGCGCGGGCGCCCTGCACGCGCATGATCTCCTTCGGGTCCAGCGTGCCCACCTGGAGCGGCTGGCCCACCGAGACCCGCTGGCCGTCCTCGACCAGCAGCGTCGCGCGCTTGAGCACCGGGTACACGTGCGGCTCGTCGCCGTTGTCGGGCGTCAGGATGACCTTGCGGGTCTTCTCCGTCTCGTCGATCGTGATGCGGCCGTCGGCCTCGGCGATCGGCGACGCGCCCTTCGGGGTGCGGGCCTCGAACAGCTCCTGCACGCGGGGAAGACCCTGCGTGATGTCGTCGGCCGACGCCGAACCACCGGTGTGGAACGTGCGCATCGTCAGCTGCGTGCCGGGCTCACCGATCGACTGGGCGGCGATGATGCCGACCGCCTCGCCGATGTCGACGACCTTGCCGGTCGCGAGCGACCGACCGTAGCACTTCGCGCAGACGCCGACGGCCGAGTCGCAGGTGAGCACCGAGCGCACCTTGATGCTCTCGACGCCCGACTCGACGAGCCGGTTGATCAGCACGTCGCCGACATCCTGCCCCGCCTCGGCCAGCACCTCGCCGGCGTCGGTGACGACGTCGGTCGCGAGGGTGCGGGCGAACACCGAGTTCTCGACGTTGGCGTCACGCACGAGCGTGCCGTCGGCGCCGGGAGCGGCGATCGTGAACTCGAGACCCTTGCTGGTGCCGCAGTCCTCCTCGCGGATGATGACATCCTGCGAGACGTCGACGAGTCGACGCGTGAGGTAGCCCGAGTCGGCCGTGCGCAGAGCGGTGTCGGCCAGACCCTTGCGGGCACCGTGCGAGGCGATGAAGTACTCCGCCACGCTCAGCCCCTCGCGGTACGAGGAGATGATCGGGCGAGGGATGATCTCGCCCTTCGGGTTGTTCACGAGGCCGCGCATACCGGCGATGTTGCGGATCTGCAGCCAGTTACCACGGGCACCCGACGACACCATCCGGTTGATGGTGTTGTCCTCGGGGAAGTTGTCCCGCATGGCCTTCTGGATCTCGTCGGTCGCCTCGGTCCAGATCTTGATGAGCTCCTGACGACGCTCGGCGTCGGTCGTGAGACCCTTCTCGAACTGGCCCTGGACCTTCGCGGCCTGCTTCTCGTACTTCGAGACGATCTCGCCCTTGCTCGGCGGCGTGATGACGTCGCTCAGCGCGACGGTCACACCCGAACGGGTCGCCCAGTAGAAGCCCGCGTCCTTGATGGCGTCGAGCGCCGCGGCCACGGTGACCTTCGGGTACTCCTCGGCCAGCTTGTTCACGATCTGGCTGAGCTTGCCCTTGTCGGCCTGACCCCGCACGAACGGGAAGCCCTTGGGCAGCGTGTCGTTGAAGATCACCTGGCCGAGCGAGGCGTCGACGAGACGGTGCTGCTCGTAGCCCTCCGGCGCTTCGCCCTCGAGGAAGGTGACCTCGGGCAGACGGATGCGCACCTTCGCCTGCAGGTCGAGGGTGCCCTCGTCGCGCGCCATGATCGCCTCGGCGACCGAGCCGAACACGCGGCCCTCGCCCTTCGCGCCGTCCTTGACCGTCGTCAGGTGGTGCAGGCCGATGATCATGTCCTGCGAGGGCAGGGTCACCGGGCGGCCGTCCGACGGCTTCAGGATGTTGTTCGACGCGAGCATGAGGATGCGGGCCTCGGCCTGCGCCTCGACCGACAGCGGCAGGTGCACGGCCATCTGGTCACCGTCGAAGTCGGCGTTGAACGCCGCGCACACGAGCGGGTGCAGCTGGATGGCCTTGCCCTCCACGAGCTGCGGCTCGAACGCCTGAATGCCCAGGCGGTGCAGCGTGGGCGCACGGTTCAGCAGCACGGGGCGCTCGCGGATGATCTCCTCGAGCACGTCCCACACCTCGGGCCGGGTGCGCTCGACGGCGCGCTTGGCCGCCTTGATGTTCTGCGAGTGACCGAGGTCGATGAGGCGCTTGATCACGAACGGCTTGAACAGCTCGAGCGCCATCTGCTTGGGCAGACCGCACTGGTGCAGCTTCAGCGTCGGGCCGACGATGATGACCGAACGGCCCGAGTAGTCGACGCGCTTGCCGAGCAGGTTCTGACGGAATCGGCCCTGCTTGCCCTTGAGCATGTCGGACAGCGACTTCAGCGCACGGTTGCCGGTCCCCGTGACCGGGCGGCCGCGGCGACCGTTGTCGAACAGCGCGTCGACGGCCTCCTGCAGCATCCGCTTCTCGTTGTTGACGATGATCTCGGGGGCACCGAGGTCGATCAGGCGACGGAGGCGGTTGTTGCGGTTGATCACGCGACGGTACAGGTCGTTCAGGTCACTGGTGGCGAAGCGGCCGCCGTCGAGCTGGACCATCGGGCGCAGCTCCGGCGGGATCACCGGCACCACGTCGAGCACCATCGCGGCCGGGCTCATGCCGGTGGCGAGGAACGAGTTGACCACCTTCAGGCGCTTGATCGCACGGATCTTGCGCTGGCCCTTGCCCTCGGCGATCTGCAGGTGCAGGTTCTCGGCCTCGGCGGCCAGGTCGAACGCCTGCAGACGACGCTGGATCGACTCCGCACCCATGTGGGCCTCGAAGTACTGGCCGAAGCGGTCCTGCAGCTCGTGGAAGACGTCGTCCTCGGGCTTGAGGGCGCCGACCTCGAGGGTGCGGAAGTCCTCCCACACGCGCTCGAGACGGGCGATCTGCTCGTCCGCGTTCTTGCGGATGGACGCCATCTCCTTCTCGGCGGCATCCTTCGTCTTCTTCTTCTGGTCGGCCTTGGCACCTTCCGCCTCGAGGGCCGCGAGGTCCTCTTCGAGCTTCTGCATGCGGGTGGCCACCCGAGCGTCGCGACGATCGGCGATCGTCTTCATCTCGAGGCGCAGGTTGTTCTCGTGCGTCGGGAGGTCGCGGTGGCGTGCCTCCTCGTCGACCGAGATGATCATGTAGGCCGCGAAGTAGATGACCTTCTCGAGGTCCTTCGGCGCCATGTCGAGCAGGTACCCGAGGCGCGACGGGACGCCCTTGAAGTACCAGATGTGGGTGACCGGGGCCGCCAGCTCGATGTGCCCCATCCGCTCGCGACGGACGGAGGACTTGGTGACCTCCACGCCGCAGCGCTCGCAGACGATGCCCTTGAAGCGGACGCGCTTGTACTTGCCGCAGGCGCACTCCCAGTCGCGGCTCGGGCCGAAGATCTGCTCTCCGAACAGGCCGTCCTTCTCGGGCTTGAGCGTGCGGTAGTTGATGGTCTCGGGCTTCTTGACCTCGCCATAGGACCAACGACGGATGTCGTCGGCAGTGGCCAGGCCGATGCGAAGCTCATCGAAAGTTGTTGCGTCGAGCACTAGTTCTCCTGTGTCGGAATCTTGCGTTTGCCTGGCCGTGTTCAGATCTCGTCGATCGACGACGACTCGAACCGGCTGGAGATGTTGATGCCGAGCTCCTCGGCCGCACGGAACGCCTCGTCGTCGGTGTCACGGAGGTTCACCGCGGTGCCGTCGGCCGAGAGCACCTCGACGTTCAGGCAGAGCGACTGCATCTCCTTCATGAGCACCTTGAACGACTCGGGCGTGCCCGGCTCCGGGATGTTCTCACCCTTGACGATGGCCTCGTAGACCTTCACGCGACCCAGGATGTCGTCCGACTTGACCGTCAGCAGCTCCTGCAGCGCGTACGCGGCGCCGTAGGCCTCGAGGGCCCACACCTCCATCTCGCCGAAGCGCTGGCCGCCGAACTGCGCCTTACCACCGAGCGGCTGCTGGGTGATCATCGAGTACGGACCGGTCGAGCGTGCGTGGATCTTGTCGTCCACCAGGTGGTGCAGCTTCAGGATGTACATGTAGCCGACCGAGATGGGCGCCGGGAACGGCTCGCCGGAGCGGCCGTCGTACAGGACGGTCTTTCCGGTGGAGTCGATCAGGCGGTCGCCGTCGCGCGTGGGGAGCGTCGAGTCGAGCAGACCCGCGACCTCGTCCTCGTGCGCGCCGTCGAACACCGGGGTGGCGACCTTCGTGCCGGGAGCCGCCTCGCGGGCGGCGTCCGACAGGCCCTTCGCCCACTCCGGGTCGCCCTCGACCTTCCAGCCGGTCTTCGCGATCCACCCGAGGTGGGTCTCGAGAACCTGGCCGAAGTTCATGCGACCGGGGATGCCGAGGGGGTTGAGGATGACGTCGACCGGCGTGCCGTCGGCGAGGAACGGCATGTCCTCGACCGGCAGGATGCGGCTGATGACGCCCTTGTTGCCGTGACGGCCGGCGAGCTTGTCGCCCGCGGTGATCTTGCGCTTCTGGGCGATGTACACCACGACACGGCGGTTCACGCCGTTGCCGAGCTCGTCGTCGCCCTCTTCGGCGTTGAACTCCTTGACCGCGATGATCGTGCCCTCTTCACCGTGGGGCACCTTCAGCGACGTGTCGCGGACCTCGCGGCTCTTCTCGTTGAAGATCGCGCGGAGCAGGCGCTCCTCGGCCGACAGCTCGGTCTCGCCCTTCGGCGTGACCTTGCCGACGAGGATGTCGCCGGGGCGCACCTCGGCGCCGATGCGCACGATCCCGCGCTCGTCGAGGTCCTTCAGCAGGTCGGGGCTCACGTTGGGGAGGTCACGCGTGATCTCCTCCTTGCCGAGCTTCGTGTCGCGGGCGTCGACCTCGTACTCCTCGATGTGGATCGAGGAGAGGGTGTCGTCCTTCACCAGGTTCTGGCTGAGGATGATCGCGTCCTCGTAGTTGTAGCCCTCCCACGTCATGAACGCCACGAGAAGGTTCTTGCCGAGCGCGAGCTCGCCGTCCTCGGTCGCGGGGCCGTCGGCGATGACCTCGCCGGCCTCGATGCGCTCGCCCGCCGAGACGACCACGCGCTGGTTGTAGCACGTGCCCTGGTTCGAGCGGTCGAACTTGCGCAGGTAGTACTCCTGGATGCCGCCCTCGTCGAGCTGCACGGTGACCTTGTCGGCCGAGACCTCGGAGACCACGCCGGGCTTGGCCGCGGTGATCACGTCACCGGCGTCGATCGCGGTGTAACCCTCCATACCGGTGCCGACCACGGGCGACTCGCTGCGCAGCAGCGGCACAGCCTGACGCTGCATGTTGGCGCCCATGAGCGCGCGGTTCGCGTCGTCGTGCTCGAGGAACGGGATGAGGGAGGTCGCCACCGACACCATCTGGCGGGGCGAGACATCCATGTAGCCGATGTCCTCGACGTGGAACAGGTCGACCTCGCCGCCCTGGCCACGACGTGCCAGCACGCGCTCCTCGACGAACTTGCCGTTCTTGTCGAGCTCGGCGCCGGCCTGCGCGACGATGAAGTCGTTCTCCTCGCTGGCGGTGAGGTAGTCGATGTGGTCGGTGACCTTGCCGTCGACGACACGGCGGTACGGCGTCTCGATGAAGCCGAACGCATTGATGCGCGCGAACGACGCGAGCGAGCCGATGAGGCCGATGTTCGGGCCTTCCGGCGTCTCAATCGGGCACATGCGGCCGTAGTGCGACGGGTGCACGTCACGGACCTCGACGCCGGCCCGCTCACGCGACAGACCGCCCGGGCCCAGTGCCGACAGGCGACGCTTGTGGGTCAGGCCCGCGAGCGGGTTGTTCTGGTCCATGAACTGCGACAGCTGCGACGTGCCGAAGAACTCCTTGATCGCCGCGACGACGGGTCGCACGTTGATCAGGGTCTGCGGGGTGATCGCCTCGATGTCCTGCGTGGTCATGCGCTCGCGCACCACGCGCTCCATGCGCGACAGACCCGTGCGGACCTGGTTCTGGATCAGCTCGCCGACCGCGCGGATGCGACGGTTGCCGAAGTTGTCGATGTCGTCGGTGTCGAGACGGATCTCGACGTCCTTGCCGCCGCGGCGGCCCTCGAACGTGACATCGCCGCGGTGCAGGCGGACGAGGTACTTGATCGTCGCGACGATGTCCTCGACGGTCAGCACCGAGTCGGTGAGGGGAGCTTCGAGCCCGAGCTTCTGGTTGATCTTGAACCGGCCGACCTTGGCGAGGTCGTAGCGCTTCGGGTTGAAGTAGAAGTTGTCCAGCAGCGCGCGGGCGGCCTCGGCGGCGACCTGCTCGCCCGGACGGAGCTTGCGGTAGATGTCGCGGAGCGCGTCCTCCTTGGTGAGGATCGTGTCCTTGCTGAGCGTGTCCTCGATCGACTCGAAGCCGGCGAACTCGTTGAGGATGTCCTCGCTGGTGAGGCCCAGCGCCTTGAGGAACACGGTGACCGACTGCTTGCGCTTGCGGTCGATGCGCACGCCGACCTGGTCGCGCTTGTCGATCTCGAACTCGAGCCAGGCGCCCCGGCTCGGGATGACGCGGGCCGAAACGATGTCCTTGTCGCTGGTCTTGTCGGGCGTCTTGTCGAAGTAGACGCCCGGGGAGCGGACCAGCTGCGAGACGACGACGCGCTCGGTGCCGTTGATGATGAACGTGCCCTTGTCCGTCTGCAGGGGGAAGTCGCCCATGAAGACCGTCTGGGTCTTGATCTCACCGGTCTGGTGGTTCATGAACTCGGCCTCGACGTACAGCGGGGCGGCGTAGGTCTTGCCGCGCTCCTTGCACTCTTCGATCGAGTACTTCTCGGGCTCGAGGTAGGGGTTCGTGAAGCTCAGCTGCATCGTCTCGCTGAGGTCTTCGATGGGAGAGATCTCCTCGAAGATCTCCTCCAGGCCGCTGCGCTCGGGCACGTCCGAACGGCCGGCAGCCTTGGCGTCGGCGACGCGGGCCTTCCAGGACTCGTTCCCGATGAGCCAGTCGAACGACTCGGTCTGCAGGGCGAGCAGATCCGGGACGGTCAGTGTGTCGGAGATCTTGGCGAACGAGAGGCGGGATGCTCCGCGGCCGTTCTTGGGGGTGGTGGTGGATGCGTTGGGCGCAGCAGCCAAGGGGATAACCTCCATGAGCCCGGGTGGGCTTCGGTTCCTTGTCGACGGATGGCGTGCTCTCATCCCCGAACCCCGCGCGCCTCACGTCACTGCCCATCGGGTCCTTGACGGCCCATCGGGAACAGCGGGGGCACACGGGCACAGCCGACCACCATATGAAGGCAGGGGGAACCAGAGCGCAACTACCAACTATACGACGAACGACGCGCCATGTCCAGCCGGATTCTTGACGAGTTTTCGATCCTGCGGTATAACCCGCGCACGACGCATCCCGTGCCAGTGCAGATGACCGTGGCGGCGCGCGGTGCGCAGGGGCCATAATGTGCACATGACCGGGGCATCACCGGTGATCCGCACACCCGATCAGCGGATCCGCGTGTTCGTCAGCTCGACCCTGCGAGAGCTCGCCGACGAACGGCTCGCCGCGCGCGCCGCGATCGAACGGATGCGTCTGGCACCGGTGATGTTCGAGCTCGGGGCCCGTCCCCATCCACCGCGGTCGCTGTACCGTGCGTACCTCGACCAGAGCGACGTCTTCGTCGGGATCTACGCCGACAGCTACGGCTGGGTCGCCCCCGACGAGGAGGTCTCGGGCCTCGAGGACGAGTACAACCTGGCGCCGGCGACGATGCCGAAGCTCATCTATGTGCGGCGCAGCGAGCAGCGTGAGGACCGGCTCGCGCAGCTGATCGCACGGATCCAGCGCGACGACACCGCGGCGTATCTGCCGTTCGACGACGCCACGCAGCTGGAGGAGCAGATCGCCGCCGACCTCGCCGCGCTGCTGGCGGAGCGGTTCGAGCAGTCGACGCGGGTCGAGGCTCGCCAGTCGACGATGGCGAATCCGCTCCTGTCGCGCGTCCCGGTCCCCTACACGACGACGATCGGGCGGGAGGACGACATCGCCGCGGTGCGGTCGCTGCTCGAGGGCGCGCGCGACCGCACGGTGAGCCTCATCGGGCCGGGCGGAGTCGGGAAGAGCCGCCTCGCGATCGAGGTCGCGCGCTCGGCGGACGACCTCTTCCCCGACGGCATCTACTTCGTCCCGCTCGAGGGCGTGCTCGAGGCGGAGCTGCTCCTTCCCACGATCGCGTACGCGCTCGGCGTGCGCGACAACGGCGAGGCGGCGCTCGAAGAGCGCATCGCACACGCGCTCGCCGACCGCCGCGTGCTCGTCGTCCTGGACAACTTCGAGCAGATCGTGGAGGCAGCCCCGCTGCTCGTGCGGCTCTACAGCGTCGCGCCGACGGCGACGTTCCTCGTCACCAGCCGGATCGTGCTGCGCATCCGCGGCGAGCAGGTGTACGAAGTGCGCGCACTGCCGGTGCCCGAGGAGTCGGGCTCGCTGGAGCGGGCACGCCGCTCACCCGCGTGCGCGCTGTTCGTCGACCGTGCTCGGGCGGCGAGCCCCGGCTTCGCCCTCACCGCCGAGAACGCCGCCGACGTCGTGGAGATCTGCCGCACGCTCGAGGGCCTTCCGCTCGCGATCGAGCTGGCCGCTGCGAAGGCGCGGATCCTGACGCCGCACGGGATCGCGCAGCGGCTGGGCCAGAGCCTTCCCCTGCTGACGGCCGCCGTGCGCGATCTTCCCGAGCGGCACCGCACGATGCGCGCGACGATCGAGTGGAGCGTGAGCCTGCTCTCCCCTGACGATCGCGATCTGCTGGAGACCCTCGGCGTGTTCGCGCGGCGCTTCACCCTCGACGCGGTGGAGGCCCTCGGTGTCGGGCGGCCGTGGGAGGGCCGGGCCCTCGAAGGCATCGCCGCGCTCGTCGACGGGTCGCTCGTCGCACAGACCGACATCGACGGCCGCTCCGTCTATTCGCTGCTCGCGATCGTGCGCGAGTACGCCGTCGGCCGGCTCAAGGAGCGCGGCGACATCGATGCGATGCGGATGGCGTACGCCGATCACTACACCGCGCTCGTGCACCGCCTCGCCCCGGGACTGCGCGGCCGCGCGCAGGCCGAGGCCGTCGCGGAGCTCGGGCTCGAGCTGCCGAACCTGCGCGGCGCCATCCGCCACCTGGTCTTCACCGACCGGCTCGACGATGCCGCCGACTTCGCGTGGAGCCTGCTCATCTACTGGTGGATCGTCGGCTTCCTCGCCGAGGTACGCGTGTGGATGCTGGAGCTGCTCGGCAAGGAGAAGTCGGTCACCGCGCACACCCGCGCCGTCGCCTGGTTCTTCGCGCTCTGGGGCCAGATGTGGCAGAACCCGTCGCAGGAGGCGGTCGCGGGGCTCGCGGAATGCGTGCGGCTGTTCACCGAGAGCGGCGACGAGGACGCTGCGGCCATGGCGGTGGCGGCGCGTGCCACGGCGCGCGTGCAGCTACCCGATCCCGACCTCGAGACCGCCGAGGCGGAACTGCGCAGCGCCTACGAACGGCTGCAGGGTCTCGGAAACGGATGGGCGCAGGCGATCACCGAGGTGTCGCTGGGTCGCTTGACCTGGCTGCGCGGTTCACTAGACGATGCCTTGACGCATTTCGACCACGCCATGGCGCTCGCCCGCGAGGGCGGCGACCTGTTCACGCAGTCGGTGGCCGGCAACCAGACCGGACGGCTCCTGCTGCTGCGCCGCGACCCGGATGCCGCCGAGCAGGTCTTCCGCGGCACGCTGCTCGACTCGGTGCGGCTGCACTTCGACGAAGGCGTCGCGTACGGATTGGAGGGGCTGGCTGGCGTGGCGGCCCTGCGCTCCGATGTCGAGCGCGCAGGACTGCTGGCGGCGGCTGCGGCCGCCATCCGGCACCGTATCGGCATCTTCGACGTCGACGCGTTCACGGTGCATCCGGCGCTGCTCGACGCCCTGCGCCGGGAGCATCCGAGCGAGCTGGCCGACGCCGAACGCCGGGGCGAGGAGCTGACCCTGGCCGAGGCGGTCGCGCTGGCGCTGCCCGGCGCCGAGCCCGCCGCGCTGGCCCGCTGGTAGCCCGGACGGTGAGCGCTGTCGACGGGATGCCCTTGTTTCGCGGGAAGCGCCCGGCGGAGAGGGCCGTGCGGGTCAGGGGAGGCGGGCGTGGCGGAAACGGATGCGGCAACCAGGCCGCGCCTGCGCGAGCAGGTCGAGCGCGGCATCCGTGACCACCGCGATCACCGGGTAGCCGCCGGTGATCGGGCCGTCGGCCATGAGGATCACCGGTCGGCCGTCGGGAGGCACCTGCACGGCGCCGGGGATCATCCCCTCGCTGGGCAGTTCGTCGGCCGCGGCGCCATCGACGGGGCCCCGTGCGGCCCTTGCGAGCGCCGGCCCGTCGAGCCGGATGCCGACACGGTCGGCACGGTCGGTGACGGTCCAGACCGCGTCGAACAGCGTGGCGCGCGCGGAAGGATCGAACCAGTCGGCTCGCGGCCCCGGCGCGAGGGCGATCTCGAGATCGCCGAGCGGTCCCCCGGTCATCGCGGGCTCCGCCGGCGGGACGGGAGCGGATGCCGCATCGGCCGTCGCGATCAGGTCGCCGGCGCGCAGCGGTGCGGGTCCGAGCCCGGCCATCGTGTCGGTCGCGCGTGAGCCGGCGACGACGGGCGCGTCGACGCCGCCGCGCACGGCGAGATAGGCGCGCGCGCCGGCGCTGAGCCAGTCGACCTGCAGTTCGCCGCCGGCTTCCCAGAGGAGCGGTTCGTGACCGTCGACGGCCCGTCCGCCGAGCCGAAGCGGGCCGTCGCCGCCGGTGATCGCGACCCAGACGTCATGCAGGGCGCGGGCGCGGAATCCGCCCATCGTGATCTCGATCCCCGCGGCGTCCTCGTCGTTGCCGACGAGGCGGTTGGCCGCCCGCAGCGCCGCCCGGTCGAGCGCGCCCGCCGTCGCGATGCCGCGGCTCGCGCCGCCGGGCCGCCCGAGATCCTGCACCGTGGCGAGCAGTCCCGGGTCGAGCACCTCGATGGCCGCCTCGGCCGGCGTCACGGCGTCGCCGAGCGCGGCGCCGGTCGCCACGGCGTCTCCGACCGCGGCGCTGGTCGAGTCGGTCCCGGTTGCGTCGGCCCCGTCAGCCGGCGCCACGGCGTCGCCGGCTCCCGTGACGGGGCGCGCGCCGTCCGCTCCCCTTCGGCGAGACTGCATCTGACGGGCGAGACGGTGACTGATACCCGCATCCTCGCCCGTCGGGTGCATTCTCGCCGTCGAGCGCACGGAGACGAATCGCGCCCGGGTGCCGGGGACGAGGAGGGCCGGATCGGCGGCAGTCGGATCGAAGAGTGTGGCGTCGGTCGTGCCGATCAGGCGCCAGCCGCCGGGCGTCGCCCGCGGGTACGCACCGCTGAAGACCCCGGCGAGCCCGACGGCGCCGGTCGGCACGCGGCTGCGCGGCGCAGCGAGCCGGGGCACGTCGTACGGCCAGTCGTCGCCGACGAGGTATCCGAAACCGGGCGCGAAGCCGGCGAACGCGACGGTCCACCCCGTCGCGGTGTGCCGGCGGACGAGCGCCTCGACGCCGACGCCGAGCATCTCCGCGGTCTCGGCGAGGTCGGGGCCGTCGTAGACGATGGGCAGCTCCACGTCGCGCACGGGCCGGGCCGCCGCATCCGTCACCGGCGTCGTCGCCGCGACCCAGGCGCGCGCGGCGGGCAACGGCAGCACCGTGGGATCCACGCGCACGAGCACCGTGCGGGCCCCCGGCACGAGGTCGACGACGCCGGCCGGGCGGGATGCGTCGAGCCCCGCGTGCAGGCCGAGCACGGCGTCGAGCGAGTCGACCTGCACGAGCAGACCCCGGTCGCCGAACGGCAGGATCGTCACGACGTCATCCCCGGCTCACCATGGCGCCGCGACGGCGACACCCGCCTCGGCGAGCGCGAGGCGCACGGCGCGTGCCATCGCGACCGACTCCGGTGTGTCGCCGTGCAGGCAGAACGACGCGGCCTCGACGGGCACCACCGTGCCGTCCACCGCCTCCACCACTCCGTCGCGCGCGAGCCGCACCGCCCGTGCGGCGGCGGCATCGGCGTCGTGCAGCAGGTCGCCCGGCTCGCCGCGCGGCACGAGCAGACCATCGGCGCGGTACCCGCGGTCGAGGAACGCCTCGCGGAAGAACGGCAGCCCGGCGGCCTCGGCGGCCTCGGCGAGCGCATCGCCCTGGGCGAGGATCGGGACGGCGCGTTCCTCCCGCTCGCTGAACTCGGCCACCGCGAGCACGAGAGCGGTCGCCTGCGCGCTGTCGCTCCCGGCCGCGTGGTACAGCGCGCCGTGCGGCTTGACGTAGCGGATGTCGGCGCCCGCGCCGGCGAGGGCGTCGAGCTGATCCGCGATCACCGACTGCAGACGTGCGGGCTCGAGCCGCATCTCCACCCGGCCGAAGTTCGGGCGATCGGGGTACGACGGATGTGCGCCGATGGCGACTCCGGTCCGTTCGGCGCGCTCCACGGCGGCGCGCATCGACGCCGCATCGCCGGCATGAGCGCCGCAGGCGATGCTGGCGCTCGAGATCACGGCGAACATGGCCTCGTCGTCGGCCGTGGGCCGTCCGTCCACGGTCTCGCCGAGGTCGGCGTTGAGGTCGATGGCGTCCATGGATCCACGGTAGCCGCGCGGCGGGGAGGGCGCCGGTTTCCAACTCCTCAAGACCGGCGACGAAACGCGCGGGGCGCGGCGTGTCGTCGCTGCAGCCGCACGGACCAGAGGAATTGATGGGGCCGAGTGGGGAGGTCCGCGCCTGCCGACGGGTACCGTTGCGGCGTGGGACGCAACAGGCAGCGCAGCGGCGACGAGCCGCACGCGCGACTGTCGGACGGCACGATCGCGCGGATCGTGCCGTCTCCGTACACGAGCGGCTACGAGCTCATGGTCGGCGAGACGCCGCAGTCCCACGTGGACCTCGACGATCCCGCTCATCTGCACTTCGAGTACATCGCGCGGATGGCAGCCGTGATCGACGAGCTCAAGCTCGCCGGCCAGCCGCTCACGGCGGTGCACCTCGGCGCGGGTGCCCTCACGATCCCACGCTACATCGCCCACACGCGTCCCGGATCCCGCCAGCAGGTGATCGAGCTGGAGCCGGCGCTGGTCGAGCTCGTGCGCACGGCGCTGCCCCTGCCGCGCGGCGCGTCGATCCGCATGCGCATCGGCGACGCCCGCGAGGGTCTCCGCCGGCTCCCCGACGCGCTGCACGGCAACGTCGACCTGCTCGTCTCCGACGTCTACGCCGGAGCGCAGACGCCCGCGCATCTCACGTCGGTCGAGTTCTACGCCGCCGCATCCGGTCTTCTCGCACCCGACGGGGTGCTGCTCGTGAACGTCGCCGACGGTGCGGGGCTGGCCTTCGCCCGCCGCCAGGTCGCGACGGTGCGCGCCGTGCTCGAGCACGTGATCGTGCTCGCCGAGGTGCAGACGCTCAAGGGCCGGCGCTTCGGGAACCTGGTCATCGCGGCGTCGGCGTCGCCGCTGCCCGTGGAGTGGCTGCCGCGGCTCATGGCCGCGGGGCCGCATCCGGCGAAGGTCGCACAGGGCCGCGAGATCGACGAGTTCGTCGGCTCGCTCACCCCGGTGACGGATGCGGACGCCACCGCATCGCCGAAGCCCTCGGCGTCCCTCTTCGAGCGCTGAGGCGCCGGCCGACTCGCGCAACGCGGGGACAACTCGGGCAACCGAGGGACAACTCGACGAACCGAGGGACAACTCGGCGAACCGAGGGATAACTCGGCGAACCGAGGGACAAGTCGCGGCTCGAGGGCCACGGCACGACACGGCGCGACAGCGGGCGACAGCGGCGCGACAGCGCGGTGACAGCGCAGGTGCGGATGCTCGAGGCATGACAACTTCCACCGAATGGGCCGTTGAGGCCGATGCGCTCGTGAAGACGTTCGGATCCAACCGCGCCGTCGACGGTGTCGACCTGCGCGTGAAGACCGGAACCGTCTACGGCGTGCTCGGCCCCAACGGCGCCGGCAAAACGACCACCATCAACATGCTCGCCACGCTGCTGCGCCCCGACGCGGGTTCCGCGCGCATCTTCGGCCACGACGTCGCCCACTCGCCGCAGATCGTGCGGCAGCTGATCGGCGTGACCGGCCAGTTCGCGTCGGTCGACGAGACGCTCTCAGCCACCGAGAACCTCATGATCTTCGCGCGGCTCCTCGGCATCCCCCGCTCCGACGCCCGCACGAAGTCGACCGACCTGCTCGAGCGCTTCGGGCTGTCGGATGCCGCGCGGCGCCCGCTGAAGAACTTCTCCGGCGGGATGCGTCGCCGTCTCGACCTCGCCGCATCCCTCCTCGCGCAGCCGCCGCTCATCTTCCTCGACGAGCCGACCACCGGACTCGATCCCCGCACCCGCGGGCAGATGTGGGACACCATCCGCGAGCTCGTCGCCACCGGCTCCACGGTCCTGCTGACCACGCAGTACCTCGACGAGGCCGATCAGCTCGCCGACCGCATCGCGGTGATCGACCGCGGACGCGTCGTGGCCGAGGGCACCGCCGACGAGCTGAAGGCCTCGGTCGGGACCACCAGCCTGCAGCTGCGCCTCGCCGATCCCGCCGACACGGATGACGCCCTGCGCGCGATCGAGCGGGTGCTCGGCGTACGCGGCACCCTGTCGCCCGAGGCGTCGCGGATCACGGCGCCGATGTCCGACGCCGATCTCGTCGCCGAGCTGCTCATCACGCTGCGCGAGGCGGGCATCCATCTCGACGAGATGAGCGTGCAGAAGCCCACGCTCGACGAGGTGTTCCTCACCATCACCGGACACGATGCCGCCGAGCAGGGCTCGGCCGGCGCAGCACAGAAGGAAGAGGTGCCGGCATGACCGTCATCGCCGCAAGCCCCATCGTCCCCGCGGCCGAGCGCCGTCTCAGCAACCGCACGAGTCTGTCGCAGAGCGTCGCGAACACCCTCACGATGGCGTATCGCGGTCTCGTGAAGATCCGGCGCACACCGGAGCAGCTCATCGACGTCACGGTGCAGCCGATCATCTTCACGCTGATGTTCGCGTACATCTTCGGCGGTGCGATCGCCGGCGACGTGCAGAGCTACCTGCCGGTGCTGATCCCCGGCATCCTCGTGCAGACCGTCATCACGACGTCCGTCGTCACCGGCACGCAGCTGCGGGAGGACATGGACAAGGGGGTGTTCGACCGCTTCCGCTCCCTTCCCATCGCCCGCATCGCACCGCTGTCGGGTGCGCTGCTGGCCGACACCGTCCGCTACGCGATCGCCACGACGCTGACGTTCGCGATGGGCTTCGTGCTGGGCTACCGGCCGGCCGGCGGCATCGGCGACGTGATCCTGGCCGCTCTCCTCGTGATCGCGTGCTCGTGGGCGATCAGCTGGATCTTCGCATTCTTCGGGGTCATCGCCCGCACCGCATCGAGCGTGCAGGGCATCTCGATGCTCATCCTGTTCCCGCTCACGTTCCTGTCGAACGCGTTCGTCGACCCCGACACGATGCCCGGCTGGCTGCAGTGGTTCGTGAACATCAACCCGGTCTCGCACCTCGTCACCGCCGTGCGCGAGATCGCGAACAACGGCGCGGTGACCGGCGACGTGTGGATCACGCTCCTGGGAGCGGCTGTCATCGTCGCGGTGTTCGCGCCACTCACCGTCCGCGCCTACATGCGCAAGGCCTGAGCAGGTCACCTGCAGGGCCCGCATCCCCCGGGGTGTGGGCCCTCGACTGCGGATGCGTCGACTCGGCGACTCACGCCTCCGAGGGCGTGGTCCGCGCTCCCGCCGCCAGGATCCAGCGGGCTCGCGCGACGAGCTCCGCAGCCGTGAGGGCGGATGCCGCCTGCCGCTGTGCGGCGAGCCGTTCGGGTCCGACCAGGGCGACCAGCCGCTCCTCGTGTGCCAAGCGGCGCAGGCTCGGCATGTCCTGCCGCGCGCCGAGCCGCTCGGCGAGGGCGAAGGCTGCGAGACCGTCGTCCAGGCGCCCCTCTTCGTGCACCGTCCACGCCGACCACGCGATGAGCGCCGTGCCGAGGACGGGACGATCGACCGAATCGGACCGGAGGCGGATGATCGCAAGCGCCTGGGTGCGCAGCCGCCGCGCCCAGCGGGCGCGCCGGCTGGCTGTGCCGATGTCGTTCAGCACCGCGGCCGACAGGGCGCCGGCCGTCGCCATGAGGTGCCAGGGATTGGAGCGCTGGTCGGCCTGCGCGAACCGAGCCAGCGACTCATCGAACCCGTCGGCGGCCGCTGCCCGGTCGCCCTGCGCGAGCGCCACCTCAGCGAGCCCGTAGGCGGCGATCGCGGCCGACTCCCGTCCCTCGCCCGTCGGCCCCGCCCCGTCGCGCAGCTGTGTGAAGACGGTGCGCGCCGCGGCGAGGTCGCCTGCACTGGCGAGCGTCATCCCCCGCAGCCAGAGCATCTGGCGCTGCTGTTCGTCAGCATCGAACCGCTCGTACCCGGCGACCGCGCGATCCATCCACTCGAGCGTCTGCTCCAGCCGGCCGAGCTGCCCGGTCAGCTGCGCGATCGACGACGCCGCCATCGCCTCGAACCACTCGGCGCCGGTGCGCCGCGCCAGTTCCCAGGCGCGCTCCGCGGCCTGGAGCGCCTCGCCCGTCGCGCCCTCGTTCTCCAGGTAGTTCGACAGCATGATCTCGGCGACGAGCACGGTCGACACGTCGTCGGCCGCGCGCATCCGGTCGAATTCCGCGCGCAGCCTCCCCGGGTCGGCGATTCCCACGATGACGAGATCGGCCAGGGCCGCCGGAAGCGGATCCATGTGGGGATGGCGCCGGCGCAGCACGATGAGCCGGGCGAGCGCCCGGGCGGCGCCGCGGCCGTTCTCGCGCTGCATCAGGAGCGACATGAACACGAGCAGGACGGCGAGCGCCTCGGCGGGGACCTCGCCCTCGCGCACCCGGGCGCCGGCGGCGAAGGCGAGGGGCGCGAACGTCATGAGCTCGTGGACGGCGCCCTGCGCGACCCACTGCTGCCCCAGCACCGCGAACAGGAGCACCGTGTCGGCGTCCTCGTCGCGCTCGACCGCGCGGCGCAGCATCGCCATGAGGTTGTCGTGCTCGGCACGGATGCGCAGATGGCCCTCCCGGTCGAACACCGTGCCCAGGTGCGCGGTGCAGAATCCGCGCACCCATCGCGCGACGCTCTGCCACGCGACATCCGTTCCCCCCGCTTCGCCCGCCGCGAGCCGGGACAGCCCGTACTCGCGGATCGTCTCCAGCATCCGGAACCGGACGTCGTGCGTCTGGGACTGCTCGGATGCGACCAGGAGCGACTGCGTGACCAGCGCGTCGACGACATCGTCCGCCGGTGTGGCAAGCACGGCGGATGCCGTCGCCACCGAGAAGCCCGCGGGAAGCACGCTCAGCACCGCCATCGCCCGCCGGGCGTCGTCGCCGAGCAGATCCCAGCTCCATCCGATCACGGCCTCCAGCGTCCGGTGGCGGTCGGGGGCCGTCCGATCCGCCGTGGTGAGCAGCGTGAAACGGTCCGCGAGCCGCGCGGTGATCTGCTCCGGCGTCATCGTCCGCACCCGGGCGGCGGCGAGCTCGATCGCGAGCGGAAGGCCGTCCAGGTGCGTGCACAGCGATGCGATCACGTCGGGGTCGAGGCGCGCGCCGGGCCGCACCGCCTGCGCGCGCCGGCAGAACAGCCGCACGGCGTCGGGAACGTCGTCGGCCGACGCATCCGCCGCCCGCTCGGTCGGCAGCCCGGCGAGCTGGTGCACCACCTCACCGGGGATGAGGAGGGGCGTGCGGCTCGTCGCGAGCACGCGCAGCCGAGGCACCATCCCGAGCGCATCGGCGGTCCAGCGGGCGACGCCGTCGACGACCTGCTCGCAGTTGTCGAGCACGAGAAGCGTCGTGCGCTCGTCGAGCGCGGCCAGGAGCCGCGTGCGCAGATCGGGCCGCGTGCGGGGATCGGCGAGACGCGTGCCCGTCGTCGCCTCGGCGATGCCGAGGGCTTCGGCGACGGCCGTCGGCACGTCGTCGTCGGCGCGCACGCCGGCCAACGGCACGACGATCACGGCGGGAGCATCCGATGCCGCGGCGACGGCCTGAGCGAGCCGTGTCTTTCCGAGGCCGCCCGGGCCGAGGATCGTCACGACCCGGGAGTTCTGCAGCGCGTGTCGGACCGCTGCCACGTCGGCGTCGCGTCCGATGAGCTCGTCGGCGGCGGCGCGCAGCCCGACGCGCACCCGCTGGGCGGGCCGGTCGCGCAGGAGGCGGGCGTTCAGCTCCGCGACGTCGGAACCGACCGATGCGCCGAGGTCATCGCAGAGCCGCTCGCGAAGGGCGGCGAACACGGCGAGCGCCTCGCCCGTGCGACCGGCGGCGTCGAGCGCCGTCATGAGCTCGGCGTGCACGGATTCGTCGTACGGATGCGTGTCGGCCAGCGCACGCAGCGCGGTCGCCGCCTCCTCGTTCCGCCCCGCGGCCGCGAGGGCTCTGGCGCGCGCCGCGTCGATCCTCGCGCGGAGGGCTCCCGCCTCCTCGGCGAGTTCGCCGCCGACCGGCGCTCCTGCGAGATCGTCGCCCGGTTCGCCCCGCCACAGCGCGCGCGCCTCGTCGAGGAGCGGAAGCGGATCCACGGCACGCTCTGCCTCCGCCGTGAGCCGCCGCGCCTCCACGAGGTCGACCCGGCACTCCCCGAGCGCGTAGCCGCCGGGCGCACTGCGCACGAGGCCGGCGGTGGTCGCGGCGCGCAGGCGCGAGACCACCGTCTGCAGCGCCGCCCGCGGATTCTGCGGCTGTTCCTCGCCCCAGAGGTCGTCGGCGAGCGCCTCGACACCGCGCACCCCTGGCGCGTCGAGGGCGAGCGCCCCCAGCAGGGCACGGGCCGTCGCACCGAGAGCGACCGTGTGCCACTCCGGCCCGGCCGAGTGGTCCTGCTCGACGGGCAGTTCGACCGCGACCGGGCCGAGCACGCGTACGCGGGGGATCACGCACCGAGCCTAGTCACCGCGGTCGACGGCGCCCCGCCGGCCGCGCACGCGGCACAGGATGGTCCGGCGCGGCGTGCCATCGGCCGCCTCTCATCCGGGTCGGGCACACTGGGTGGAACATGCGCGAAGGGAGTCGACGATGAGTGCTATCCAGGGGTACGACCCCGACACCCTCCGCGAGATCGTGAGCCCCACGCAGTGCGAGGAGCGGCTCGACGAGATCTCCGGCCAGCGGAGCCTTCCCGCCCTCTTCGAGCGGGTCTGGCTGCTGAAGGTGCTCGACAGGCTGGACGAGGGGCTCGACGTCGCGGAGTACGCGGTGCGGCAGGCGCGGATGGCCGGGACCCGGCGCGATCTGCTGCGTGCACGCATCCTGCATGCGACGATTCTGCAGTTCCGCGGCTCGTACGCGGCGGCGGTCGCCGAGATGACGACGTGCGCGGAAGAGGCCGAGGGGCAGGGCTGGGCCGGCATCGCCGCGTTCGCCTACCAGCACCGGGGCAAGACGCACTATGACGCCGGCGACTACGACGCCGCGCGCTCGGACTTCAAGCGCAGCCTGTTCCTGCGGCAGGAGGCGGGTGCGCCGGAGGCGGAGCTGCAGTCGACGCTCCTGTCGATCGAGGCGGCGGAGCGGCGGCGCGCGCAGGCGGCTGTCGCCGTCTGACGACGATGTCGTAGATCCGTTCTAGAGTCGCGACATGTCCGAACTCCACCGCGTGCGCGTCTGGGCCGACGCGCTGATCGCTCGCCATCTCGACGCGTCATGGTCGTTCGCGTTCGACAACGCGAAACGCCGGGCCGGACTGTGCAACTACACGCACAAGCGCATCAGCGTGTCGCGGTATCTGGCGGCGCGGTACGACGACGACACCAACCATCAGACGCTGCTGCACGAGGTCGCACACGCGCTCGCCGGCCCGGCGGCCGGGCACGGGGCGGCGTGGAAGCGCGTCGCGCGCGAACTCGGCTACGTCGGCGGCACGACCCACCACGGTGAGACGGCGACCGAGCTGGCGCCCTGGGTGGGCGTCTGCCCGGCGGGTCACACGGCGTACCGGCATCGACGGCCGACGCGGGCCACGTCGTGCGTGAAGTGCGCACCGCGCTTCGACGAGCGCCACCTGTTCGTCTGGACGCATCGGCAGATCGCTCCCGCGGCGCGCCTCGCGGCGATGACTCCGCGCTGACCGGGCGGGGCGCAGACGGATGCGTCCGCCCTCCGCGCAGTGACGGCTGCGGGCGCCGTGGTCCCGCCGCCGCGTCCGGCCGCCGCGTCAGGCCGTCGCGTCAGGCCGTCGCGTCAGGCCGCGACGAACACCCCGTCGCGCAGCACCGGAACGGCGTCGGCGGCGTCGATCTCCGCGGCCCGCAGCACGTCGTCGCGCAGACCGCGTTCGGCGAGCTCCTGCCCCGATCCGCAGGCGGTGAGCAGATGCCGCACGGCGCCGCGCAGCGCGCGGAACGCCTCACCGGCGACGGCAGCGTCGGGCGAGGTGTGGTCGATCCCCCGGTCGCCGAGGGCCGCGATCACGGCGCCGGCGCCGAGCTGATCCTCGATCGCGAACCGCACGGCGGCTGAGCCCGGCATCCGCTCCCCCGCCGGCACGACCGACACCGCGACGCGTCCGCCGCGACGATGCTGTTCGGCCACGATCTCGCGTGCGACGGCGGTGGCGTTGCGCAGTCCCGCGGCGAGCACGAGGGTTCCCGATGCCGCTGCGGCAGCTGCCACCGGTGCGCCGTTGACCGAGCCGGTGCCTTCCAGTGCCAGGGAGCCGCCGCGGGCGACCGCGTCGGCGGCGAGCGTCGACAGACGCAGCACGTCGACGACCACGACGATGTCGGCGGGCGCGAGCCGTGCCAGGCCGTCGGTGCCCCAGTCGAGGCGGACCTGGAAGAAGGACTGGTCGAACACCACCAAATCCTACGGTGCGACACTGGAGCATGCGCATCATGCTCAAGCTCGTGATCGACTGCGACGCCGACGCGGCATGGCGGGCGCTGCATTCGCCCCGGGCCATCGGCGAGCTCGACGGGCCGTTCGTCACTCTCGATTCCCTCGAAGACCTCCCGACCTCGTGGACCCCCGGGGACGACGCGATCGTCGAGCTGTCGCTGGGAGCCCTCCCCCTCGGCCGGCAGCTCATCGATGTGAGCGAACTCGAGCGCGAGCACCGCGGGCAGCGGGTGCGCATCCTCCGCGACACGGGCATCCCGCTCTCCGGCCCGCTCGCCGCCCTCGACGTCTGGGATCACCAGATGGCGGTGAGCGCCGCACCCGGCGATCCCTCCCGCACGCTCTGGCGCGACCGGCTCGTGATCGGCGGCGCCGCCGCGCCTGCGCTGTGGCCGGTGCTGTGGGCGACCTGGCAGTGGCGTGCCGCCCGCCTTCGTGCGCTCGCGCCCACCTGGGCGCACGATCCTGCCCCCGTCGCGTCCGAGGCCGGGGATCCGGTCAAGCCCGCGGCACGACCGTGAGCACGCGCATCGTGAACTCGAGGAACTGGGCGACGAAGTCGCGCAGGAACTCCTCGGTGCCGGGCACCGTGACGTTCCCGTCCTCGTCGACGAGTCCTTCGGTGAAGTGGATGTAGGCCTCCGGGGCGCTCATCTGCCGCATGTTGAGGAAGCTGAGCGTGGCCCGCAGGCTCTGCTGCGCCACCGCAGTGCCGATCTGCCCGATCGACGCGCCGATGACCGCCGTCGGCTTGTGCGCCCACACGTTCTGTCCCCACGGCCGGCTTCCCCAGTCGATCGCGTTCTTCAGCGCGCCCGGGATGGAGCGGTTGTACTCCGGGGTGACGAACATGATCGCGTCGACGTCGGCGATCCTGGCCTTGAACTCTCGGGCCGACGCCGGGTAGTCCGCGTCGAAGTCGCGGTTGTAGACCGGCAGGTCGCCGTACGAGATCTCCTCCATCTCGAACTCCGGCGGCGCGAGCCGCATCAGCGCGCGTGCGAGGCGACGGTTGATCGACTCACGCGAAAGACTCCCGACGATGACGCCGACGCGGTACGGCGGTTCGTGCTCGATGATCTCGACGTTCATGACGCCCTCCTCTTCGATGTCTTCCACAGTGCACCCGTCGCCGAGTCGAGGGAAGGGGGATGCCGCGCCCGAAGCCAGGGCGCGGCATCCGGTCTCGATCCCGCTACGCGGCGAGCGCGACCACGGGCGTCACGCGCGTCGCGAGTCGCGTGGGCACGACCGCGGCGACGAGGGTCAGGATGGCCGTGGCCGCCACGATCAGCACCACGACGGGCACCGGCACCCCGGGCGCCACGAGGCCGGCCGTGGGGCTCGCCTCGGGCGAGAGCTTCGTGGCGACCTGGCCGAGCAGCGACTGGGCTCCCGCCCATCCGTAGGCGATGCCGAGGACCACGCCGGTGACGACCGAGGTGATCGTGATGTGCGCGGCCTCCAGCAGCACGACCCGGCGCACCTGACCGGTGGAGAGACCGAGGGCCCGCAGCAGGCCGAGCTCCCGTCGACGCTGCACGACGCCGAGCGTCAGCAGATTGACGAGGCCGACCGCCGCGATCACGGCCGAGACGGCGACGATCGCCATCATGATGCCCGCGAACGTGTCGAGCACCGACGCCATCTCGGGCGGGAGCGTGCCGCCCGCGTTCACGGCGAAGACCGCCTTGGCCGACTCCATCGCGACGGCGAACATGGTGACCAGCGTCACTCCCATCACGACGCCGATCGCCATGCGGCTCGAGCGCTCGGGATGCCGCAGCGCGTTCTCGGCCGCGAGCCGTGCGACCGCGGAGCGGCCGAAGAGCCGGCCGATCAGCCGCAGGAGGGGCGGCATGACGAGCGCCGCACCGAGCACGATGCCGGTGAAGGACAGGATGCCCCCGAGGAACGCGACCACGACGCCGAGCGGGCTGAGCAGCCCGAGTGCGATGCCGGCGGCGAGCGCGAGGCCGCCCAGGGCGAACAGGACGATCGCCGTCGCGTTGCGCCCGGTGCGGCGGACCACCTGTTCGCGGCTCGCCTCGGCGGACGAGCCGAGCGCCTGCAGCGGGGTGACGGTGAGCACGCGCCGCGAGCCGGTCCAGGCGGCGGCCCAGGTGGTGAGCGCGACGACGGCGGCGGGAGCGGCGAGCATCGGCTGCACGACCGAGTAGGAGACGCCCGCGACGCCGAGGATCCGGCCGAGGATGACGATGCCGCCCCACGACAGCGCCGTGCCGGCGACCAGGCCGATCACGGCGCCGAGCAGCCCGACGAGCAGCCCCTGCCGCGCGACCTCGCCGCGCTGCGAGCGCGCCGAGGCTCCGATCAGGCGCAGCAGCGCGATCTGCCTCGTCCGCCCGGCGACGACCGTGGAGAACGTGTTGGCCGTCACGATCGCGGCGACGTAGACGGCGACGCCCACGAGGACGAAGGTCAGGAAGCCGAGCACGAACGCGAGCGTGCCGCTGTCGCCGATGTACGGGTCGGCTCGCAGCATCGCAGCGATGTAACCCGTCGCGGAGATGAGCACGACGCCGAACGCGGTCGAGATCGCCGCGACGAGCACACTGGCCCCCATCCCCCGTTCCCGGAGCCAGGCGAGGCGGCCGCTCCAGCTCTCCGCTGCGTTCCCGCTCGGTCCTTCGGCTGCGGTCCTGCGCCGGCTGTCGGCTTCGCGCGACACGGTCTCGTGGCCGCTCATGCCGTCACCGCCGCATCCGCACTGCCGAGCTCAGCGGCGAGCATGTACGCCGAGATCTCCTCGGCGCTCTGGCGCGGCTTGTCGGCGACGATGCGCCCGTCGCCGAGGAACAGCACGCGGTCCGCGTGCGAGGCGGCGATCGGATCGTGCGTCACCATGGCGATGGACTGGCCGTGCTCCGCGCTCGCGGCGCGCAGCAGGGCGAGCACCTCCCGGCCCGACCGCGAGTCGAGATTGCCGGTCGGCTCGTCGGCGAAGACGAGGTCGGGAGCGGTGGCGAGGGCCCGCGCGATCGCGACACGCTGCTGCTGACCGCCCGAGAGCTCGTGCGGCCGGTGGCGCAGGCGGGAGGCGAGTCCGAGGCTCTCGACGAGCCCGTCGATACGCGCCTTCTCCATCGCCGTGGGCCGACGTCCGTCGAGGTCGAAGGGCAGCAGGATGTTGCCGATCGCGTCGAGGGTGGGAACGAGGTTGAACGCCTGGAAGACGAACCCCACGCGACGGCGGCGAAGGATCGTCAGCTCGAGGTCGGACAGGCCGGTGATCTCGGTGTCGCCGATCCAGGCACGGCCGGAGGTCGGCGCATCCAATCCGGCGAAGATGTGCATGAGCGTGGACTTGCCCGAGCCCGACGGGCCCATGATCGCGGTGAACTCGCCGCGGCGGATGCCGACGGTCACGCCGTCGAGGGCGCGCACCTCGCTCGCTCCGGTGCCATAGGTCTTGATGAGCTGGTGGACGCGGGCAGCCAGCCCCATCTCGGTCGATGTGATCTCCATGCCTTCGACGGTATGAGCCACGCCCCGCAGCCCACATCGGTCTGCGGATGGCATCCCCGTACATCGCGAGGATGATCCGCTCGCTCACAGGCGGTCGGTGCCGACCGGTGTCGTGGCCGCTGCGACGGAGGAGGCGTCGTGGCCGCTGCGACATCGCCGCGCGGCAGCCGACCCCGTCGCGGCCCTCGCGCCGCGACGGAGGGCGGAAACGGCACGGAGGGAGGACGATCCGGCGCCGATCCTCCTCCCTCCGTCTCATCGCCTCCCTCGGTGACGGATGCGCAGCGCGCTGGATGGCGGACAAACGGCCGACGGCGGCCGTCCCTCGGGCAGGCCAGCGCGTGGAGGACGACGCGAGGCTCAGCCGCTCCTCCCCAGGACGGCGCAGAGGGCAGTGCGCGGCATCCCTTCCACAGATGCGCTTCGGACTCCTGTACCGAGGTCGTGGCGGACGGATGCTGGTCACATGGCACCCGGAATGCTCTTGACGGAATGGGTGGCGCGGCGCGGCGGTGTCGTCCACAGTGCCGACGCCCGGGCAGCGGGCTTCTCCGCACGCGCAATGGCGGGTGCGGTCGGGTCCGGCGCGCTGCGACGGGTGCGCCGGTCGTGGCTGGTCTCGCCCAGCTGCGACGCGGCACAACTCGCTGCCGCATCCGCCGGCGGGCGTGTCACGTGCATCACCGCCGCCCAACGCCACGGGCTGTGGGTGCCCGACCACGACGACGTCCACATCGCCGTGCCGCGGTCGCGCTCGCGCAGCGGCGGGGCCGGCGTGCGGCTGCACTGGGCACAGGGGCCAGTGGCGACCTCCGCTACTGCCGCGGAGGACCCGCCCCTCAACGTCCTGTTCGACCTCGCGCGCTGCTTGCCGCGGCGGGACGCGCTGATGGTGTGGGAGTCTGCGATCCGTCAGCAGAAGGTGTCCCGTGCCGCGCTGCGCCGCGTGCAGTGGCGCAGCACGCGTGCCGGCGAGCTGGCACAAGCCGCATCCGCCCTCTCCGATTCGGGCCTGGAGACCGCCGTCGTCGACCGCCTGCGTCCGTACGCCCTTCCGTTGCGCCAGCAGGTGTGGCTGCTCGGTCATCCGGTGGACGTCCTCATCGGCGAGCGCCTCGTGATCCAGATCGATGGATTCGGCTTCCACGTCGCCGCGGACCGGCGTCGTGACATCGCGCACGACGCGGAGTTGACATTGCGCGGCTACACGGTGCTGCGCTTCGACTACTTCCAGATCCTGTTCGAATGGGAGTCGGTGCTCGAGCGGATCCTGACCGCCGTCGCCCAGTGCCTGCACCTCGCACAGTAGTCGGCACACCGTGCACGGGCCGCTCTGGAGTGGCACCGCCCCTCGTCACGGAGGGAGGAATCGGCACCGAGGGAGGACGATTTCGCCCGGATCATCCTCCCTCCGTCTCGTCTCCTCCCTCCGTGACGAGGGAAACGGCGCTGATGCCGGAAGGCGATCCGCGGGCGACCGCGGAAGAGTCTGTCACGGTGGCCGGCGCCCCACCGCCGGCCCGCGACTGATAATCTGCGATACAGGACAGGGGTGATGGCATGACGACGCATTCGGGTTCGGCAGCAGGTATCACGGCCGGACAGGTGATGACAGCACCCGTCGTCACGGTCACGCCCGAGACCACCGTGGCGCGGATCGCCGAGACGCTCATGTCGTCGCGCATCAGCGCGGTTCCGGTGGTCGACGGGGCGGGCTCGGTGCTCGGCCTCGTCAGCGAACTCGATCTTCTCTCGCGCACCGGACGGACCGCGCGGGATGTCATGACCACGGCCGTGATCAGCGTCACGACCGATACCGACATCGAGCAGGTGCGGCGGATCCTCGTGGATTCGCAGATCCGCCGAGTGCCGGTCCTGTCCTCCGGCCGCCTGGTCGGGATCCTCAGCCGGCACGACCTCGTCGGCCGGATGGTGGAATGGGCGTGCGGCGTCTGCGGCGAAACCGTCCGCGGCGCGCACCCGCCGCTGGTGTGCCCGAAATGCGGGGGAAGCGAGGACCGGTTCGCGCTGCAGGAGCAGCCGCCCGGACCGTGATGATGATCGCGGCCACAAGCCGCGATGTTCGGTGAGAGGGATTCACAATGGCCGGACGAACGCAGGATCCGCAGCGCGACGAAGCCGCCTCTGGCGGCGGCGCGCCCGCGGACGGCGCGAAGACGACAACACGTACGAAGAAGGCGCCCGCGAGATCCGCGGGCGCACGTTCGAGGACCGCGGCATCCGGCGCGGCCACCAAGGACGCGGCCGCGGCACCGCGGAAGGCGGCCAAGAAGGACGCCGCATCCGCGGGCAAGAAGGATGCCGCCGCCTCGGCGGAGAAGAAGGACACCGCCTCCGGGCGCTCGTCGTCCCCATCCCGTCGCCGTGCGAAGAGCACCGGGGCCGATCCCGAGACGCGCGTCGACTACTACCGGGAGATGTCGCTCATCCGCGAGTTCGAGCAGCGCGCGGCGGAGATGTACCAGCGAGCCAAGATCGGCGGCTATTGCCACCTGAACCTCGGCGAGGAGCCGACCGTCGTCGGCCTCATGCGCGCTCTGCGCCCGGGCGACTACCTGTTCACGAACTACCGTGACCACGGCTACGCGATTGCGCGTGGCATGGGTGCCGACCGCGTGATGGCTGAGCTCTTCGGACGCCGGGACGGTGTGTCGAAGGGCCTCGGCGGTTCGATGCACATGTACGACGCCGACAAGCGCATGCTGGGCGGCTATGGCATCGTCGGCGGACAGATCCCGCCCGCGACGGGGGCTGCCCTCGCGCTCACACTCCAGCAGAAGCCCGGTCCGGATGCCGACGCCGTCATGTGCCAGATGGGCGACGGGACGACGAACATCGGCGCCTTCCACGAGGCGCTGAACCTCGCGGCGATCTGGAAGCTGCCCATTCTCTACGTGATCATCAACAACGGTCTGGGCATGGCCACGACCGTTGAGGCCGCGTCCGGTGAACCCGAGCTCTACAAGCGGGGCTGCGCCTACCGCATCCCGGGACGCCGTGTGGACGGGGCCGACCCAGAGGTCGTCCGTCAGGCGGCCGAGGAGATGCTCGACGACGCGCGCAAGAACCGGCAGCCGGGCATCCTCGAGGTCATGTCGTATCGGCTGCGCGGCCACTCCGTGGTCGACCCGGCCCGGTACCGCACGAAGGAAGAGGTCGCCGAGCTCAAGGAGCACGACCCCCTGCCGCCGTATCGCGCACAGTTGCTCGCCGACGGTGAGCTCGATGAGAAGGCCGCCGACGAGATCGAGGGAGATGCCGCCAAGGCCGTGGCCGACGCGATCGCCTTCGCCGACGCGAGCCCCGAGCCGGCGGCATCCACGCTGTTCGACTTCACGTATGCCACCGACGTCCCCAACGCCTCGCGGCTCATGCCGGGTGACCCCGTGCTGCCGGTCGGGTGGGACAGCGCACCGGTCGGCGCAGGAAAGGAGGCGTGACGCCAATGGCCGAGAACGCAGACACGCAGGCGGCATCCGCCGCCGAGATCACCTACCGTCAGGCACTGCACGACACGCTGCGCGCGGAAATGCTGCGCGATGAGAAGGTCTTCCTGCTGGGCGAGGAGATCGGCAAATTCGAAGGGTCGTACAAGATCACCGCGGGGATGCTCGCGGAGTTCGGCCCCGAGCGGGTGCGCGACACCCCGATCGCCGAAGAGGGCTTCGTCGGAGCCGCCATCGGCGCGGCGATGCTCGGCATGCGGCCTGTCGTCGAGATCATGACGCTGAACTTCTCGCTGATCGCGATCGACCAGATCGTCAACCACGCGGCGAAGATCTACGGCATGTTCGGCGGACAGACCTCCGTCCCGATGGTGATCCGCACGCCGGGTGGGGGCGGCCAGCAGCTGGCGGCGACCCACTCGCAGAACATCGAAGCGTGGTACGCCTCGGTGCCGGGCCTGAAGGTCCTCGCACCCTCGACGCCGGCCGACGCGAAGGCGATGCTCACCGCCGCCATCCGCGACGACGACCCGGTGCTGCTGCTGGAGAACCTCTCGCTGTACAACACGAAGGGACCCGTGCCCGAAGGGGAGCAGGTCGCCGAGTTCGGCAAGGCGAAGGTCACGCACCCCGGCTCCGACATCACAGTCGTGAGCTACTCGCGCGCCGCGGTCATCGCGAACGATGTCGCACACCGGCTTGAATCCGAGGGCGTCTCCGTCGAGGTCGTGGACCTGTGCAGCCTGCGCCCGCTCGACCGTGAGACGGTGTGCCGCTCGGTCATGAAGACCGGCAAGGCCGTCGTCCTCGAGGACGACTGGCTCACCTACGGCATCGGCGCCGAGATCGCCGCGACGATCCAGGAGGGCGCGTTCGACTATCTCGACGCGCCAGTGCGCCGCGTGGCGGCGGCGGAGATTCCGCTGCCGTACGCGAAGTCGCTGGAGAAGATCGCCCTTCCGGACGCCGATGCGCTGATCCGGGTCATCAACGAACAGCTCGATGCGACGCGGTTCGCGCGCTAGGAGGGAACGCGATGCCTGAAGTGTTCATGCCGCGCCTGTCGGACACCATGACCGAGGGCGCGATCGCCCAGTGGCTGAAGTCCGAGGGCGACGAGGTCGCCCGAGGCGACGTGCTGGCAGAGATCGAGACCGACAAGGCCGTGATGGACCTTGAGGCCTACGAAGGCGGTGTGCTCGAGAAGATCCTCGTGCAGCCCGGCGAGAACGTCGCCATCGGCGCGGCGATCGCCGTGATCGGCGACGGCTCCGGCTCCTCCGAAGGGGGCGGTTCGGATGCGTCTGCTGATGCCGCCGCCGAGGAGTCGGCCGACACCGCCAAGGGCGCCTCCGAGGCCGACACCGGCCAGGAGCCGCCGGCGGAGCGCGCCGACAAGGCGGCTCAGAACGTCGAGGTCAAGGACGAGGCGGCGCCGGAGGACGGCACAGCCCCCGGTGAGGATGTCGCGGAGACCCCGGCCGACGATTCGCAGGCTCCGGCATCCTCCGGATCCAAGATCAAGGCCACGCCACTCGTCCGCTCCCTCGCCCGCAGCCACGGGATCGACCTGACGACGGTGCGCGGCACCGGTCCCGGCGGCCGGATCGTCCGCGCCGACATCGAGCAGCTGCTCTCCGGCGGCGAGAAGGCGACAGCACCCGCACCCGCGGCGCAGCAGCCCCAGGCCGACCAGAAGCCGCAGGCCGCCGCATCCGGCACCGGCTCGGCGGCACCGGTCGCGACGGCGCTCGAGGACGACGAGCGGGTCGAGATGTCGACGATCCGCAAGGTCACCGCCCGCCGGCTCACCGAGGCGGCGCTCGTGCCGGTGTTCCAGCTCACGACGGTGCTCGACGCGTCGCGACTGAACGAGCTGCGCCGTGACATCAACACGCGGCTCGCCGAGTCGGGCGTGAAGGTGAGCGTCACCGACCTCATCGTGCGCGCCGTCGCCGTGGCGCTGCGCGCGCACCCCGAGGTGAACGCCTCGTTCGGCGGCGACGCGCTCCTGCGGCACAAGCATGTGAACGTCGGCGTCGCCGTGGCTCTCGAGGACGGCCTCGTCGTGCCGGTCGTGAAGGATGCCGACCGCAAGTCGGTCGGCGAGATCGGCGCCGAGATCAAGGATCTCGCTTCGCGGGCGCGTGCCGGCCGGCTGAAGGTCGATGAGATGACCGGCGGCACGTTCTCGGTCTCGAACCTCGGCATGTACGGCATCGACTCGTTCACCGCCGTGATCAACCCGCCCGAGGCGGCGATCCTCGCTGTCGGGTCGACGGTCGAGGAGCCGGTCGTCGTCGACGGCGAGGTGACGGTGCGGCCGCGCACCCGTCTGACCCTGACGGTCGACCATCGCGTGCTCGACGGCGCTGCGGGGGCGGCGTTCCTGCGCGACCTCACGGATCTGCTCAGCGAGCCGCTGCGCATCCTGGTCTGACGAGCATGACCACGACGGGAGCGTCCGGCGCACTGCGCCGGACGCTCCCGTTGTTCGTGGCGGCACTCATCTGCGTGGTCGCCGGCGGACTGCTTGCCGCTGCCACCGCGTACGTGACGACGCAGAAGACGGCGTGGGCCACGGCGTACATCGTGCTCGTCGGCGGCGTCGCGCAGGCGGGGCTCGGGGCAGCCCTCGGATGGCTGGCCGGACGTGCCTCGTCGCGGACGGCGTGGATCGTGCTCGTCCTGTGGAACCTCGGCAACGTGGGCGTGGTCGCGGGACAGCTGAGCGGGTTGGTCGCTCTGACCTTCGTCGGCGGGGCGCTGCTGGTCGCGGCGCTGGTCGTCACGGTGCCGGCAACGGGCGGCGGCGCGCCGACGCATCCGGTGCTGCTCTGGGGCTTCCGCGTGCTCGTGATCGTGCTCGCCGTCAGCATCCCGACCGGGCTCGTTCTGGCTGTCGTCGGGCGCTGAGCCCGGCGACGCCGTCAGCGCACGGTCAGGTCCGCCTCCACGGGGAGGTCGTCGGCCGACGGCCCGGCGGCGAGACGGTAACGGCCTGGCTGCACGCGCAGCGCTCCCTCGTGCAGCCAGTCGCGGGGCGCACCATCGAGCACGAGGGCGTCGTCCCACACCGCCAGCCGCTCGACAGCGAACTCCAGCCCCACCTCGCGCCGCTCCCCCGGCTCGAGCCGCACCCGACCGTACGCGACGAGCAGGCGCCGCGGCGCCGGGAGCGGCAGCTGCGGATCGGCGAGCGCGTACAGCTGCACGAGCTCGTCCACCGGGCGCCCGCCCGTGTTCGCCACCGTGACGGTCGCGCCCGCGATGTGCTCGTCGGTGCGGGGTTCGAGCCCGGGATGCCGGTGCGTCGGCGACGGCGCCTCGACCTCGGACACGTCAAGTGTGACGCCCTCGTACGACACGGCGCTGTAGGTCAGTCCGTGGCCGAACGCGAACGCGTACGGCTCGGGCTGGTGCCGATATGTCGCCTGCTGCGCGAGGGTGTCGTAGTCGAACAGGTCGCCGGCCTGGGCGGGGTCGGCCGGCCACGACTGGGCGAGCCGCCCCTGCGGCTCGCGGTCACCGGAGAGCACATCCGCGACGCCGTGCCCGAGCTCCTGCCCGCCATGACTCGACCACACGATCGTCTCGGCGGCAGCCGCTCCCTCGCCGAGCACGTACGGGTAGCTCGACACGATCGCGAGCACGCTGCGCCGGTTGCCCTCCTGCGCGGCGCGCAGGATGTCGACGAACGAGCTCGGCAGCAGGAGGTGCGGCCGGTCTTCGGTCTCACGCCCGGCCAGGTGCGGATCGTTTCCCACGGCCACCACGACGACCTCGGCGTCGGCCGCCGCATCCGTCACCGCCCGCGCCCCGGAACGGACGATCTGCGGGGTGAACCGGCCGGCGTCGGCGAGCGTCACTCCCTCCGCGACGAGCAGACCCACGTCGCGCACGACCCGGACCCATCGGCCCGAGCCCAGGTGCAGCAGCGACCAGGTGCCGTCGTCGTGGACGTGGCGGCGGAAGCTCTCTTGCACGACCCAGCCGCCGACCCGCTCGGCGTCGGCGCGCATCGGCCAGGCGCCGCCGGTCAGCAGCGCGCCGCTGGCGTGGGAACGCAGGGTCAGGATGCCGTCGCCCCAGTCGGTGACGTCCCACTGCACCGCGGCGGACGCCTCGCCGGCGGAGGCGTCGACGACCGACCCGTCTGCCGACGCCGCGACGTGGCCGCCGCTCTCAGCCCGCAGCGTCACCGTGTCGGCGCCCGTGACGACGTCCACCCGGGCGTTCGGGTAGCGCTCTCGCAGCCCCTGCGCGATCCCCACTGCATAGGGCGGGGTCCCGGAGTACCAGTCGGTGAGCACGAGGTCGGCGAGCGGTCCCACGACGGCGATCGACGTCGGTTCGGCGAGCGGCAGCAGCGCGGCGTCGTTGCGCAGCACGACGACAGAGCGCGCGACGGCCTCCCGAGCGAGCGCGCGGGCCGCCGGAGCATCGATCGCGTCGGCGCTGATGCTCCGGTAGGGATCGTCGTCGCCGTCGAACTCCCCGGTCCGCAGCCGCATCTCGAGCAGCCGCAGCACCGCTCTGTCGACGTCGTCCATCGACAGCAGCCCCTGCTCGATCGCCGCGCGCACATGCGCGATCGTCGGCGTCGCGTCGGCCTCGTGGTCGGTGAACGAGTCCATCCCCGACCGGACGAGGGCCGCTGCCGCGTGCGCGTGGTCGGGCTGAGCGCGCTGCACCGTCACGACGAATGTCGGAGCGCCGGCATCCGACACCACCGCGATCGACTCGTCGCTCCACGACCGCGCCTCGGCGACGAGCTCGGGCTGGGTGTGGGCGGGAATGCCGTTCACCCGGTTGTACGCGAGCATCATCCCGCCGGCGACACCCGATTCGATCGGGCCGCGGAAGGCCGGCAGCTCCTCCTCGTGCAGCGTGCGCAGCGACATGTTCGAGGATGTCGCCGACCGGTCGGTCTCGTTGCTGTAGCCGAGGAAGTGCTTGAGCGCGGGGACCGTCTTCCACACGCGCTCGTGGTCGCCGCGGAGCCCCTGCGCGTACGCGCCGCCGAGCTGGGCGGTCAGGTGCGGATCCTCTGAGTAGCCCTCCTCGTTGCGGCCCCAGCCGGGGTGACGCAGCGTGTTCACGACCGGCGCCCACACGTTCAGGCTCACGACCGGATCCGCGGCGTGCTTGGCGCGCACCTCGGTCGCGGTCGCCTCGCCGACACGGCGCACGAGGGCGGTGTCCCAGGTCGCGGCCAGGCCCACCGGCTGCGGGAACACCGTCGCGGTGCCCATCCACGCCGCGCCGTGCAACGCCTCGCAGCCGGTGTGGAACTCGGCGAGCCCGAGGTGCTCGATCGCCGGGGCGACCTGGTGCAGCATTGCGATGCGCTCGTCGGCCGTGAGCCGGCCGAGCAGGTCCTGCGCGCGCTCGTGCAGCGGCAGATCGGTGTCGCGGAATCGCTCGGCGCTCATTGCGCATCCTCCTCGGTGATCGAGATCTCGCCGGCCCCCTCGGCCGACACCGTCATGCTGCCGACCTGCAGCATCCACGGCCCACGGGCATCGTCGCTGCGCGCCGTGACGATGTCGCCGTCGCGCCGCACCCGGAACGTCGTCGCGTCCCCGGTGAGCCCCGGCACCGTCGTCACGGCGTCGTACCCCTCGGGAAGCGCGAAGCAGCGCAGCGTCACACCATCCGCCCACTCGTAGTCGGGGCGGTCGTCGACCGCGCCCCACGGCAGCACTGTGCCCGGTCGCACCCGCAGCGGCAGTGACGTGTAGCCGTGGTTCTCGGCGACCCAGCGCCGGCCGTCCTGCACAGTGCCGTCGAGCAGCGACGTCCATGCCCCCTCGGGCAGGTAGTACTCGACGTCGCCGGCCTCGGTGAACACGGGGGCGACCAGCAGCGCGTCGCCGAGCATGAACTGCGTGTCGGCGTCGAAGCCCGAGCGGTCGCCGGGGAACTCGAGCACCATCGGCCGCATGATCGGGATGCCGTCGGTGTGCGCGAGCTCCGCGGCACCGGCCAGATAGGGCATGAGCCGCATCTTGAGCTTGGTGAACAGGCGGGTGACGTCCACCGCCTCGTCGTCGAACTCCCACGGCACCCGCAGCGACGACGAGCCGTGCAGCCGCGAGTGCGACGACAGCAGGCCGAACGCGACCCAGCGCTTGAAGAGCCCCGCGCCGGGCGTGCCTTCAAAGCCTCCGATGTCATGGCTCCAGTACGCGAAGCCGCTCATCGCGAGCGACAGCCCGCCGCGCAGCGTCTCGGCCATCGACGGGAACGTGGAGTCGCTGTCGCCGCCCCAGTGCACCGGGAACTGCTGCGTGCCGGCCGTGGCCGAGCGCGCGAAGACCACGGCGTCGCCTTCGCCGCGGTGCCGTTCGAGCGCCCGGAACACCGCTTCGTTGTACAGGCGGGGGTAGAAGTTGTGCATGCGGCGGGGATCGGAGCCGTCGTGCCAACGAACACCCTCGGCGGGGATGCGCTCACCAAAGTCGGTCTTGAAGCTGTCGACGCCCTGGTCCATGAGCGCCGTGAGCTTGCCGACATACCACTCGGTCGCCGCCGGGTTCGTGAAGTCCACGATGCCCATTCCGGCCTGCCACATGTCCCACTGCCAGACGCCGCCGTCGGTGCGCTTGAGCAGGTAGCCGGCCGCCGCCGCCTCCTCGAACAGCGCCGAGCGCTGGGCGATGTACGGATTGATCCACGCCGAGACCTTCAGCCCGCGCTCGTGCAGGCGCGCGAGCTGTCCGTCGGGGTCGGGGAACGTGCGCGCATCCCACTCGAAGTCGGTCCACTGGTACTCGCGCATCCAGAAGCAGTCGAAGTGGAAGACGCTCAGCGGCAGGTCACGCTCGGCCATCCCGTCGATGAAGCTCGTGACGGTTTTCTCGTCGTAGCTGGCGGTGAAGGATGTCGTCAGCCAGAGGCCGAACGACCACGCCGGCACCCGGGCGGGACGGCCGGTGAGGCCGGTGTACCTGCGCAGCACATCCTTCGGGGTCGGCCCGGCGATCACGTGGTAGTCGAGCGTCTCGCCGGGCACCGAGAACTGCACGCGCGAGTTCACCTCGCTGCCGACCTCGAACGACACCGCGTCGGGGGTGTCGACGAAGACGCCGTAGCCGCGGCTCGACACGTAGAACGGCACCGACTTGTACGCCTGCTCGCTCGAGGTCCCGCCGTCCTCGTTCCAGGTATCGACGACCTGGCCGTTCTTGACGAACGCGCCGAAGCGCTCGCCGAGACCGTACACGCGCTCGCCGGGAGCGAGCGACAGCTGCTGGTGCACCCACGTTCCCGTACCGGTGATGTGGCCGACCGAACGCGGCAACGAGCTCGTGATCGCCGCACCGTCCTGCTCGAAGTCGATGCGCCACGGGCCCGACCGCGCGACGCGCACCGTCAGGCCGCCCGCGTCGAGGACTCCCTCGGCGTCGTCCACGCGCACCGTCGCGCGGTGCCCCTCCTGCCGCTGCAGGGGGAAGTGCGGGCCGCGATCCACGCCGCCCGCGTGCCGCTGCACGCGCACCGAGACGATGCCCTCCGCCGGTGAGCCGAACGTGAGCGTGATCATGGGCCGGTTGAGGGTGTCGCCGCGGTGACGGATGGCGGCTGTCGCCGCGTACACGGTCATCGTGCCCGCCGCCTCGTCGACGCGGATGTCGTCGACCTCCACAGCGAACAGCGGGGTCATCCCGGGCTTTGTCAGCCAGTAGCCATCGGTGAACTTCACCGGTCCTGCCTTTCGCTCAGCACTCTCGCCTCTCCCGGGTCGATGCCCACGGCATCCCCGGCGTGTTCTCCGGTGAGCAGGTCGACGAGGCCCGGCGGCACCTCGACCCGCACCATCTGCTCCCCGCGGTTCAGCAGGAACAGCGCACCGCCCCGGCGCACCGCCTCGAGCCCCTCCGGGAGGAGCCGCACGCTGGGCAGCGCTCCGCCGACCTGCGCCGCGTCGAGCGCATCGTCGATCACGGCGTGGAGCAGGTCGTCCGACACCACCGCACCGAGGTACCACGCGCTCCCACTGCCCACACGATGCCGCGTGACGACGGGGTCGCCCTGCAGCGGACCGTCGGCATGGCGAGCCAGCACCTCGGCACCGTCGCTGCGCAGGCGCTCACCGAGCGTCGCGGCCCAGTGCCGCCCAGACGGCCCCCACGTGCCCGTGAGCTCGACGGCCACGTCGGCGTCCGGCAGTGCGCACCACTCCTCGCCGCTCACTCCGACGAGGTCGCGCAGGAGCGCGGGCGAACGTCCGGTGAGCACATGGCCGCGGCTGTCGGCGACGCCGCTGAACGGCCCGACGACGAGCTCGGCGCCGGCTTCGACCGCCCGGGTGAGGGTTGCCGCGGCACCCGGGGTGACGATGTAGCTGTGCGGGACGAGCACGACCGGGTAGCCGCTGAGGTCGGCCGTCGACGCGACGATGTCGGCGGCGATGCCGCGGCGCCAGAGCGCGCGGTACCAGCCGGCGACCTGGTCCATCGTGCGGTGGCGCTCGGTCGGGCGGGCGGGCTCTTCGGCCGCCCACCACGAGTCCCAGTCGAAGAGGATCGCAACGGGCGCCTCGACACGCGTTCCGACCAGCGGCCGCAGCCGCGCCATGTCGGCGCCCTGGCGGCAGACGCCGCGGAACACAGCGGTGTCGGCCCCGGCGTGGGGCAGCATCGCGGAGTGGAACCGCTCGGCGCCGGCGGTCGACTGCCGCCACTGGAAGAAGCAGATGCCGTCGGCACCGCGGGCGACGGCCTGCAGGGAGTCGAGCCGGGCGTGCTGCGGCGATTTCGGAAGGTTGTGCGGGCGCCAGGATGTCGCGCTCACCGACTGCTCCATGAGCATCCACCCCCGACCGTCCCCGAGCGAGCGCATCAGGTCCTGCACGAGGGCGATGTCGGCTGCCGCGTGCGGCGACGATGGATCGGGGTACTGGTCGTCGGCGATCACGTCGACGTGGTCGGCCCACCTCCGGTAGTCGACGTGCGCGAAGAAGCCCATGAAGTTCGTCGTGATCGGCTGAAGGGCGCCCGTGCCGCGGATCGTGTCGCGCTGCTCCGCGTAGCAGGTGAGCATCTGGTCGGAGCTGTAGCGGCGGAAGTCGAGGGACTGCGTCGGGTTCACGACGTACGGCATGCGGCGCGGCGGCACGATCTCGTCGAAGTCGGTGTAGCGCTGCGACCAGAACGCCGTTCCCCATGCGCTGTTGAGCGCGTCGATCGTGCCGTACCGCTCGCGCAGCCAGCGGCGGAACTCGCGCGCAGCCTCGTCGCCGTAGTCGAGCTGTCCGTACTCGTTGCCGATGTGCCACATGCGCACGGCGGGGTGCCGGGCGTAGCGCTCGGCGAGGTCGCGGGTGATCGCGAGCGCGTGGTCGCGATAGGTGCGCGAGGCAGGCGAGAACTGGTTGCGGGAACCTACGGCAAGACGCACACCGTCGCTGTCGACGGGAAGGGTGTCGGGATGCCGTGCGCCGAGCCAGGGCGGCGGCGATGCAGTGGGAGTCGCGAGGTCGACGCCGATGCCGGCCGCGTGCAGGATGTCGAGCACCTCGTCGAGCCACCCGAACTCGCGAGCTCCCGGCTCCGGCTCGATCATCGCCCAGCTGAACACCCCGACGGTGACGAGGTTCACACCCGCCTGCCGCATCAGCTCGGCGTCCTCCGCCCACACCTCGCGGGGCCACTGCTCGGGGTTGTAGTCACCGCCGAAGCAGATGCCGATCTCGGCCGTGAGGGCGTCGAATCGGGCGGGGTCGCTCGTCGTCGATGACATGGGCTCCAGGCTCTCGGTGCAGGATTGTCGAAGCGTTTCAACAACCAGACCATATACTAGCTTTCGTGCCGCTGTCCACGCAGAGCCGCGAGGCCCTCCACGTCCTGCGCTACACGCGCGCCGCGCGCCGCTGGACCGACGCCCTGCCGATCGGAAACGGCACCCGCGGGGCGATGTGCGCCGGACGCATCGGCGGCGAGCGGCTCTGGCTGAACGACATCACCGCATGGTCGGGTTCCCCCGGCGCCGATCCTCTGCGCGGCGTCGTCGATCGCGGGGCCGGCGCTCTTCACGCGATCCGTGCGGCGCTCGCCGACGGCGACGTCGCAGAGGCCGAGCGCCTCCTGCAGCGCCAGCAGGTCCCCTGGGTGCAGGCGTACCTCCCCCTGGGCTGGATCGATGTCGCCCTCCGCGGCGAGGAGTCCTCCGCCGACGCAGCCACCGGTGCAGCGTCTGCCGGGGAGCATCTCTCCCCGCCGGCGGACGGATGCCGGCGCCTCCTCGACCTGCGCACGGGTGTCGCGAGCTGCGAATACGCCACCCCCAGCGGCCTCCAGGTGCTGCACGAGACCTGGGCCGACATGCCGACCGGAGCGATCGTGCACCGCATCACCGCCTCCGCTGACGTGGAGGTGTCGGTGGCGATCGACAGCCTGCTCCGGCCCGCCGACGCGCCCGGCCTCATCGACGGCGAGCTCGTCGCCCCGCTGCTGCTGCCGGTCGATGTCGCCCCCGGTCATGAGCACCCGCCCGCGCCTGTGCGCTACGACCCCGCGTCGGGCCGCACCGCGGCGATCGCCGTGCGCTCGGACGGGCCGGCGCGACTGCACGAAGGGCGCCTTCTCACGGCGGCAGCGACATCCCACACCCTCGTGATCGGCACCGCCACTGCTCCCCCTCTCCCCGGGGAACCGGCAGACAGGGCCGACGCCGTCACCCGTGCCCGCGCGACCGTCGCGGGAGCCGCGGCCCATCTCGACCCCGCGACAGCGGATACCGCGCGTGCCGCGCACGCCGCCGCGCACGAGGAGCTCGCCGAACGCTGCACACTCGAGCTGCCCTCTCCGTCCGACGCCGCCCTGATCGACACCGACGTGCGCGTCGCCCGGGCCGAGGAGCGGCCCGACCCGGGACTTGCGGCGCTGGTCTTCCACTACGGCCGGTATCTGCTGACCGCAGCCTCCCGCGGCACGGGCCTGCCGATGACCCTCCAGGGGCTGTGGAACGCCGAGCTGCCCGGCCCGTGGTCGTGCGCCTACACGACGAACATCAACCTGCAGATGGCCTACTGGCCGGCGGAGACGACCGGCCTTCCGGAATGCCACGAACCGCTGCTGCGATTCGTGGAACGCGTGTCGCAGACGACGGGGAAGACCGTCGCCCGCCAGCTGTACGGGGTCGACGGATGGGTCGCCCACCACAACGCCGATGCGTGGGGCGGGGTCGCACCCGTGGGCGGCGGTCACGGCGACCCGGCGTGGGCGTTCTGGCCGCTCGGCGGCGTGTGGCTCGCCCTGCACCTCTGGGACCGCTACACGTTCGGCGGCGACCTCGACGACCTCCGCGACCGCGTGTGGCCGGTGCTGCGCGAGACCGCGCGCTTCGCCCTGTCCTGGGTGCAGACCGAGGGGACGGCGGCCTGGACGAGCCCCTCGACCTCTCCCGAGAACCATTACGTCGACGGCGGCGGCACACCGCGCGGGGTCGGCGTCACGGCGACGATGGATGTCGCGCTGCTGCGCGAACTCGCAGATGTCTGCTCCCGCGCGGCCACGGCGCTCGGGCGACACGACGCCGAGGTCGCTGCGCTCTCCGACATCGTCGCTCTGCTGCCCGATCCAGCGATTTCCCCCGACGGCGCCCTCGAGGAGTGGAACCCGCCCCACCCCGACGCCGAACCCGGCCACCGGCACCTCTCGCACCTCGTTGGACTGTTCCCGTTCTCGCAGATCACGCCGGCTCGCACACCCGGGCTCGCCGCGGCCGCCGCGCGCTCGATCGCCGGCCGCGGGCTCGAGTCGAGCGGGTGGGCCCTGGCCTGGCGTGCGGCGATGTGGGCACGCCTCGGCGACGGCGAGCGCTTTGCGCAGCGGATCGACATGTCGCTGCGGACGGCCGACGCAGCCGCGGGCAGCCACCGCGGCGGCCTGTACGCGAACCTGTTCAGCGCGCATCCGCCGTTCCAGATCGACGGCAACCTCGGGGTGACCACGGCGATCGCGGAGGCGCTCGTCCAGTCGCACGACGACGTGATCCGGGTGCTGGCAGCCCTCCCGGCGGCCTGGCCCGACGGGACTATCCAAGGGATCCGTGCCCGCGGCGGGGTCGTCGTCGACCTGGAGTGGGCGGCGGGGCGGGCGCGCCGCATCCGGCTCGAGAGCCGCCGACCCGCCACGATGGACGTGGTGGCTCCGGGCGAGCCGCCACGATGCGTGCACCTCGAGCCGGGGCGCCCGCTGCTCATCGATCTCGACCCGGCTCCCGGCGCTCATCCCCCTGCCGAAGCCGCACCGACCGACCTGAAGGAGCCAGCATGGTGACCATCGCCGACGTCGCCCGCACCGCCGGCGTCTCGATCTCGACCGTCTCCTATGTGATGAGCGGCAAGCGCACGATCTCGCAGGAGACCCGCGACCGGGTGCAGGAGGCGATCGAGAAGCTCGAATACAGCCCGCACGCGAGCGCCCGGTCGCTGGCATCGCGCTCGACGAACGTCATCGGGCTGCAGGCCCCGCTGCGGGCGGGCGTCGACGTGCACGTCGTCATGCAGATCGTCGCCGGCATCGTCCGCGAGGCCCGCGCGCATCACTACGATCTGCTGCTGCTGACGAGCGACGACGCCGTCGGTCTCACGCACGCCGCCCGTGCCTCGATGGTCGATGCCCTGCTGCTGATGGATGTGGAATCCGATGATCCCCGCATCGCGACACTCGAGGCGCTGCCCATCCCGAGCGTGCTGATCGGACTGCCGACGGGAGCCGACGGTCTCGTGTGCGTCGACTTCGACTTCGAGTCGGCCGGGCGCCTCGCTGCGGCGCGACTCGCCGAGCTCGGGCACACGCGCATCGCGCTGCTCGGCGCCCCCGCGGAGGTGCTCGACCGGCACACATCATACGCCGACAGGCTGACCCGCGGCTTCCTCGCGGGGTGCGACGATGCGGGGATCGTCGGCTCCGTGCATCCGTGCCCGAGTGGAACCGATGCCGTCGAGATCGTCGACGACGTGCTCGCAGCAGAGCCCGCCGTGACCGGCATCCTGATCCACAACGAGGGCGCGCTGCCGCATATCGCTGCGCGTCTCGCCGGAGACGACCGGGCGGGCGCCCGCGATGTCATCGCGCTGTGCCCGGCCGAGATGGCCGAAACCGTCCCGGGCCTGGCCGACAGCATCGCGATCCCGGCGGAGGCGATGGGCGCGGCGGGAGCGTCGGCGCTGATGGAGATCCTCGGCGGAGCCGAGCCGCCGAAGGTCGTGCTGCTGCCGCCGGCTCTCGCCTCCCAGGGCGCCCCGCAGCCATCCGACGCGCAGCCCTCGACGGTCTGAGACGCGCGGCGATGCAGATCAATCCCGAGAGCCGCGCCCTCCAGGGCGTCACCGGCTTCCTCACCTTCGTCACGCTGAACGTGCTGTACCTCGTGATGTGCATCCCGGTCGTCACGATCGGCAGCGCGACGAGCGCGCTGTACGAGGTCACGATCCGCTATTCCGACGACGAGAGCGGACGACCCCTGAAGGATTACTTCCCCGCCTTCGCGCGCAACTTCCGGCGGTCGAGCCTCCTTTCGCTCATCCTGCTCCTGCCGGCGGCGGTGCTCGGGTTCAGCGCGGTGTTCTGGTTCGCCAATCCGGGTCTGCTGTCGGGAGCGGCCGGCGTGGTCGCTGTGCTCGCAGCGGTGTACGGCGTCGTCGCCTGGATGTATGCGATGGCGCTCGTCGCCCGCTACTCGTCGGGAGTGCGGCAGACGCTGAAGAACGCGCTGCTGCTGCCGGGCGCCGAGCCGGTGCGTACGTTCGGCATCGTCCTCATCCCGGTCGCGCTCGTGTGCATCACGCTGCTGTTCCCGGTGTTCCTGGTCATCCTCGCCACCGTGGGCTTCTCGGTCGGCGCCTACGCCACGGCGTTCCTGTTCCGCAGCGTGTTCGCCCGCCACGCCGCCTGACCGTTGCATCTCGGCGCCGTCGGTTGCGCGGGACGGGAACCACAGAAGGCCCGGAGCACTGCGCCCCGGGCCCTCTGCTCAGCCGGTCACTTGAACTCGGTCGCCACCTTCACGCGTGCCTCGTTCTGCGCCTTCGCGTTGTCCATGTCGAAGGCGAGCACCTTGTCGTAGCCGAGGCCCTTCGCCTTGTCCGTGAGCTCGTTCTTCAGCTTCTCGAAGTCGGCGTCGCTCTTGGCGAACGACATCTGCCACGAGTACTGCACGACGACCGCCTTGACCTGATTGCGCAGCGTCTCGATCTCGGAGCTGTCGGCCGGGGCCGTGTAGCTCGCGCCGGGAGCGACCAGCAGCTCATCGTTCTTCTTCAGGTAGTCCATCGTCGACGTCGCATCGCCCATCTGCTTCGACCAGTCCGTGCTGAGCGGTGTCTGCACGAGCTTCTGGTAGGTCGGCCACGACTTGTAGCTGTACGTCTGCTTCGTGTTCGGATCGGTCGCCACCGGCAGCACCGTCGTCACGTTCAGCGCCGACGAGCCCTTCGTGTAGTCGCCGCCACCCCACTCGGCCGGCACATCGCCCTTGCCCTCGATGAACGCCTTCTTGCCGAAGTCGGTCAGCGCCGGCTGTCCGGTGCTGTCGAGGTCCCAGGTGAGGCCCTGGGGACCGGCGGCACCCATCGTCTGGCTGTTGTTCGAGTAGGCACCCTCCGACGAGTAGAGCCAGTCGACGAACGCGGCGATGCGCTCGGGATCCTTCGCCTTCGAGCCGATCGCGAGCACCTGCTTTCCGCCGTACGCCTCAGCACCGTACGAGAAGACCTTCATGTCCTTGACGGGTGCGATCTCGAAGCCCTTGCCGGCCTTCGTGTTGCCGTCGGTGTTGTAGGCCGCCTGGCCGAGCCACGGCCACCACGAGAACAGCACCTGGCCGTTCTGGAACTTCGACCACAGGGTGTCGTAGTTCTGGGTCGTCGATTCGGGGTCGACGAGTCCCATCCGGTTCGCCTCTTCATAGAACTTGAGGGTGCGCATGTACTGCCCGTCGGAATCCAGGATGCCCTGGTAGTCCGATCCGTCGGCCTTCGCGAGCACGAAGCCCAGCTCGTCGTAGCCGTAGAAGCAGGTGGGCTGCTTGGCGTTGTTCATCATGTTGCCGTCCCAGTCCTTGAACAGCGACAGCGCATACACCTTCTTGCCGTTGGGCGCCGTGGGCTCGGCATCCTGCATCTGCTTCAGCACCGGCAGCAGGTCTTCCAACGTGTTGATCTGCGGGTATCCGAGCTTCTTGTAGAGGTCCCAGCGGATGAACGGGCCGAAGGTCGGATCGATGCCCTCCGACGGCTCGGTGGGCTTCAGCGACGACACCGACGTCGGGAAGGCGTAGACGCCGTCCTTCCCGTCGTTCAGGTTCTTGACCGCCTTGTCGTACGTCGCCGCGTTCTTCATCGCCGGGTAGAACGGGCTGTCGTCCATGACGAGCCCACCCTTGACCAGCTCGTCGAGCTTCTGGCCCTTGTCGGTGATGATGAGGTCGCCGAGGTTCCCGGCCGCCACGCGGGTGTTGTAGAGCGTGTCACCACCGCCGGCCACGTTGGGCGCGATGATGTTGAGCTTCATGTTGAACTTGTCCTTCACGAGCTTGGCGAACCAGCCCTGCTGGACGCCCATGTAGTTCGCGAGACCGTCGAACACGTCGATCGTGATCTCCTTGTCCCACTTCGCGGGGAACGTCGACACGGTCGATCTCTCCGGCTGGGCCGATCCTGCGGAGCAGGAGCTGAGCAGCCCGGCCGCGAGGAGCGCGATGGCGCCGATCGCCACCTTCCTCTTCAGCTTCATTGCATTCCTTTCTCGGGGGACTTTCTCTGGTGGGTCATGGCCGCCGTCATCCCTTGACGGCGCCCAGCATGATGCCCTTCACGAAGAAGCGCTGGAACAGGGGGTAGATGAAGATGATCGGCAGCACGACGATCACCGAGACCGTCATCCGGATGGATGTCGGCGTCTGCGAGGTGGCGGCCGAGATGATCCCGCTCAGGTTGCCGCCGGAGTTCTGCGCGGCCTGGGCGAGGCTGTTGGCCTGGTTGATGAACATGTAGAGCAGGTACTGCAGCGTGTACAGGCCCTGATCGGTGACGTAGATCAGGGTGTCCTGGAACGAGTTCCACTGCGCCACCGCCGCGAAGATCGCGACCGTCGCGAGGATCGGGGTCATGTTCGGCAGGTAGATCCGGAAGAAGATCTGCACGATGTTCGCCCCGTCGACCTCCGCTGCCTCCTGCAGCGACTCGGGCATCGCCTCGACGTAGGTCTTCACCAGGATGATGAAGAACGGCTGCACGATGAACGGGAGCACGTACACCCAGAAGTTGTTCGTCAGTCCCAGCGTCTTCATGATGATGAACACCGGGATGAGCCCCGCGCTGAAGTACATCGTGATGATCACGAAGCGGTACCAGAACTGGCGGCCCCACATCCGGCTCTGCGTGAACATGAAACCCAGGAACGCGGAGGCGAGCACCGTCGCCGCGGTGCCGATGACGGTGCGGGCGACGGAGACGACAGCCGCCAACGGCAGACCCTCGAGCTGGAACACCTCCTTGTAGTTCGCGAGGTGGAACCCGATCGGCCACCACCGCACATCGCCGAGCGCCGAGACGTCGTTGGCGCTGACCGAGTTGATGATGAGGAAGTAGAACGGGTACGCGCACACGAACACCAGGAGGATGAAGACCCCGTAGTTGATGATCGAGAACAGCAGGTCCCCGGTGCGCTTCGTGCGCACGCCGGTCGCGACAGCGGACATCGTGGCCTCCCTCAGACGATCGACTGGCCGCGAACGCGCTTGGCGATCGCATTGACGGTGAGCAGGAGGACGACCGAGATGACGCTCTTGAGCATGCCGATCGCTGTCGCCATCGACAGGCTGTTGCCGGTGATGCCGATGTTGTAGACGTAGAGGTCGAGCACCTGGATGTGCTCCTTGTTGAACGCGTTCTGGAACACGAAGTACTGCTCCATCCCGTTGTTCAGCAGGTTCGCCACCGACAGCAGCAGCAGGACCAGGTAGGTCGGCATGAGCTGCGGGATCGTCACGTACCACATGGTCTGGAAGCGGCCGGCGCCGTCGATGCGCGCCGATTCGAACAGCGATTGATCGATGCCGGCGATCGCGGCGAGGTAGATGATCGCACCCCAGCCGAGCCCCTTCCAGATGCTCCAGAGCGTCATCGTGATCCAGACGTGCTGGTCGGTGTCGAGGAACTTGATCGGCGCGGTGATGAGGCCGGAGTCGGTCAGGATGCCGTTGACCAGCCCGGTGCTGGAGAACAGCGAGAACGCGATCATGTACACCAGCACCCATGAGATGAAGTTCGGCAGCGTCGTGAGGGTCTGCACGGCGTTGCGGAACCACGTCGACTTGATCTCGTTGAGGAACACGGCGAACACCAGCGGCAGGATCGACGTCGCGATCCCGAGGAAGCTGATCGCAAGCGTGTTCAGCAGCACCTGCCCGATCTGCGCGAGCTGCGTGGGCGAGCTGACGAGCATCTCGAACCACTGCAGGCCGACGAATTCGCTGCCACCGAGGCCCAGCGCGGGTTTGTAGTCGTAGAGCGAGTAGATCCACCCATAGAGCGGGAAGTAGGAGAACAGGAAGACGAGGATGAGGAACGGGACGATGCACAGGAACATCCCGAACGACCGGCGTCCGCCCGCCTGCTTCTCGCGCTTGCGCTGGATGCGCTCGCCCTTCTGGTCGACCTGCGAGGCCGCGACCTCGGTCACGACCGCGGTGGCGGTCATCGGGCGATCTCTCGTTCGTCGCCGGCTGCGAGCCGGGGCGCGTCGTGTCGTCGCATGTCACTCCTTTGTGCTCCCGCGGCAGCCGCGGGGACGGATGCTGCAGCGTGCCGGTCGTCCACCGAGCGATCTGTCGAACCGCTTCGATTCCGGCTTCGATCAAAGAAACCACGTGAACGCTGAATCGTCAATCTCGTCGGCGTAACGCGACGGTAACGATTGAGAGCGCTCTCACCGGCTCGGTGGGTCGCCACGGCTCGAACGTCCATGATCAGGCGTTCCGGTCCGTCGGGTGGTATTCCACGCTGTCGAAGCGCACCGGGGCGGTCTCCGCGCGCAGACCGATCGTACGGCCGACGAAACCGCCCGCCACCTCGGTCGACAGGTAGCGCCCGTCGACCCGCGCGACGGCACGCCGTCCGGTTACGTCCTCGACCCCCAGGACGAGGTCGTCGGGACCGCCGGACGACGGATCCTCCGCCGCAGCCCACAGCGTCACCGGCCCCGGCGAGAGCGGCACAGTATCCGCGAAGACCCGGCCGAGACCGCCCACTTCCACGCGGACCTGCGCCCGGCCATCCGTCAGCAGCACCTCGCACCAGTGCCGATCGTCCATCCGGATCCGCACCGCGGCGCCGTCGTGCACCGGGGTCGTCGCCCGGTAGACCCAGCGGGGGTCACGGGCACGCACGGCGAGCATCGCCGGCGCGCCGTTCGCGCTGTGTGCGCGACGGATCTCGACGCCGCCGCCCGGCTGCGTCGCTGCGAACGCCGACAGCGCAGCGCCGGGCGAGATCCAACGCGGGTGCAGCCGCTCGGTCTCGAACATGTCCTGAAACGCCGTGTGCGGCGGCGGGATGAGGTACTGGTCGGGAACCACGACCGGCCAATCGTCCTCCCACTCGATCCCGGCGAGGAACGTCTCGCGCCCGTTCACGTGGAACAGCGGCGTCGCCCCGCGCGGACGGACGCCGAGGTAGACCATGGCCCACCCGCCGTCGGCGAGCTCCACCATGTCGGCGTGGCCGGTGTTCTGCACGGGGAATGTCGTGCTGCGCCGCGTGAAGATCGGACCGGCCGGGCGCGGCTCGAACGGTCCCGTCGCCGTACGCGCGCGGGCGACGCTCACGCAGTGACCGCGCTCGGTGCCCCCTTCGGCGAACAGCAGGTACCACCAGTCGCCCCGACGGAACAGATGAGGGCCTTCGGGGTATGCGAGGCCGGTGCCGCGCATCACCGAGCGCGGCCGCTCGAGAACGGCGCCACTGTCGAGGTCGATCCGCGCCTGCGCGATGCCGGGCATGTCGGGATCGTTGGAGCTGTACGTGACCAGGCAGCCCTCGTCGTCCCAGGCGAGGTCGGGGTCGATGCCGGGAAGCCCCGGAACGATCCGGCTGGGTGCCCACTCGCCGTCGATGCGCGCGGCGGATGTCACGAGCTGGCCGGGTGTTCCGGAGACGTTGGTCGTGATCATCCAGAAGCGTCCGTCGTGGTGTCGGAGCGTCGGCGCGTAGACGCCACCGCCCGCACCTGCGTCGCCCGCCAGGAGGTGGTGGTCCCCGTCGAGGACATGCCCCGCCTCGTGCCACGTCAGAAGGTCGGAGCTGCGCCACAGCGGGACGCCCGGCGAGTACTCGAACGAGGAGTGGGCGATGAAAAGCTCATCGCCGGCGCGGCAGATCGTCGGGTCGGGGAAGAAGCCCGGAATGATCGGCGTGAGCGCCGCATCCGTCACCGCGCTCATGCGGGGATGACTCCCGTCGTCGCCAGCTCTTGGAACCACCGGCCGGAGTCTTTCACGAGGCGTTCCTGCGTGTCGAAGTCGACCCGCACGACGCCGAAGCGTTTGGCGTACCCGTAGCCCCACTCGAAGTTGTCGAGGAGCGACCACACGAAGTAGCCGCGCAGGTCGACACCGTCCTCGATCGCGCGATGCGCAGCGGTGAGGTGACGACGCAGGTAGTCGACGCGTTCGGCGTCGTGCACAGCGCCGTCGGCCACCACATCGTCGAACGCGGCGCCGTTCTCGGTGATCATGAGCGGTTGGCCGGGGAACTGGTCGCGCAGCGACGTGAGCAGATCGAGGAGGCCGTCGGGCGCGATGTTCCAGCCCATCGCGGTGTGCGGGCCGGACTGCTCGAGGAACTCCACGACGCCGTCGCTCCCGGGCCAGGCTGTCCCGCCTTCCGCGGGCTTGTGGCCGTCGGCCGACTGCCGGGGGCTCTCGCCGTCCCACATCCGCACGGTGTTCGTCGAGTAGTAGTTCACACCCAGCACGTCGATCGGCTGGTGGATGGCCGCGAGGTCGCCATCCTGCACGAACGACCAGTCGGTGAGGGCCGCGGTGTCGGCGAGAAGGTCGTCGTCGTACGTCCCGCGAAGCATCGGGCCGGTGAAGGCGCGATTCCCGACGGCGTCGATCCGCCGCACAGCCTCAGCATCCCCGCGGGCGACGTGCAGATTCAGCGTCACGGAGTACTCCGGCGAGCCCGTCGATGTCGCCCGCAGCGCCTGCAGTGCCTGACCGTGCGCGAGGTTCAGGTGGTGCACCGCAGCGAGCGCTGCCGCCGGCTCTCGACGACCCGGTGCGTGGCCGCCCTGGCCGTAGCCGAGGTAAGCGGTGCACCACGGCTCGTTGAGCGTCGTCCCGGTGTGCACGCGGTCGCCGAGCGCTGTGCCGAGTACTCCCGCGTACTCCGCGAACGCGTCGGCCGTTGCCCGCTCCGGCCACCCGCCGGCATCCTCCAACGCCTGCGGGAGGTCCCAGTGGTACAGCGTCGCGACAGGACGGATGCCGCGCGCCAGCAGCCCGTCGACGAGGTGCGAGTAGAAGTCGATCCTGCGCTGGTTCACGGCTCCCCGGCCATCGGGGAGGATGCGCGGCCACGAGACCGAGAAGCGGTATGCGTGAAGACCCAACTCCGCCATGAGGTCGAGGTCCGACTCCCAGCGGTGGTAGTGGTCGCAGGCGACGTCACCCGTGTCGCCGTTCCAGACGGCGCCCGGCGTGCGGCTGAAGGTGTCCCAGATCGACGCGGCGCGGCCGTCTTCCTGCGCGGCTCCCTCGACCTGGTACGCGGCTGTCGCGGACCCGAAGGTGAACCCGGTGGGAAAGCGCAGGCCGCTACCCCGGAAATCGGCGGCGCGGGCTGTGGGGCGGGGCTGGGGCGGGGCGTCGGTGCGCACGTCTCTCCACTCGTCATCGGGTCGGAACGGCGTTTCCCGGCGCCGCCGCCGCTGTGCGGCGCGCTGGCGGTCGAAACGCTTCGATTCAGGGTAGGCCGAACGTCTTCCGTGCGCAACACCTGCTTCACGCGTGCTGTACGGTGGCGTTCGTGCCGCTGACCGACATGTCTCTCGACGACCTCCGCACCTACCGCCCCGACGTGGCCGAGCCCGCCGATTTCGACGCGTTCTGGCGTCGCACGATCGAGGAGGCCCGCGCCGTGGCGGCACCGCCGACGCTCGCGCCCGTCGACACGCCGATCTCGCAGTTCGTGATCCAAGACCTCACGTTCAGCGGGTTCGCCGGGGACCCCATCCGTGCGTGGGTGACGCGACCGGCCTCCGACACCCCGCTTCCCACCGTCGTCGAGTTCATCGGGTACGGCGGCGGCCGCGGGATCCCGGGCGAGCAGCTGAAGTGGGCGGCGACCGGCTACGTGCACATCCTGATGGACACCCGCGGTCAGGGCAGCGGGTGGGGCTCGGGCGGCGACACCCCGGATCCGCACGGGTCGGGCGCCGCGGTGTCGGGGTTCATGACGCGCGGCATCGGCAGCCCCGACACGTACTACTACCGGCGGCTGTTCACCGACGCCGTGCGGCTGATCGACACGGCCGCCGAGCTCCCCTTCGTCGACGCGGCGCGCATCGCGGTGACCGGCGGCAGCCAGGGCGGCGGCATCTCACTCGCCGCGGCGGGCCTGCACCCGGGCGTCGCGGCGGTGATGCCCGATGTGCCGTTCCTGTGCCACTTCCGCCGGTCGGTCGATCTCACTCCCGACCATCCGTTCCGCGAGATCGAGCGCTACCTCGCCGTGCACCGCAACGAGGTGGAGAACGTCTTCGCAACGCTGTCGTACTTCGACGGCGTGAACTTCGCGCGCCGCATCACCGCCCCCGCGCTGTTCTCGGTCGGGATGATGGACGGCGTCGTGCTGCCCTCGAGCATCTTCGCCGCGTTCAACCACTGCGGCAGCGGCGACAACGCGATCGAGGTCTACGAGTTCAACGGCCACGAAGGCGGACAGACCGAGCAGTGGGTGCGCCAGACCCGCTGGCTCGCTGCCCGTCTCTGAGCCCGGCCCGAAACCGGCGGCGGCGGGCTGGGGGCGCGAGCGGAGGCGTCAGGCCAAGCCGTGCTCGAACGCGAAGACGACGAGCTGCACGCGGTCGCGCAGCGCCAGCTTCGTGAGGATGCGGCTGATGTGCGTCTTCACTGTGGCCTCCGACAGGTACTCGCGCGCGGCGATCTCGGCATTCGACAGGCCGCGCGCCGCGAGCGCGAAGATCTCCCGCTCCCGCTCGGTCAGCTCACCGTAGGAGTCCGGGATCGGCACCGGCGACGCATCCGTCGTCTGTGCGAACAGCTCACGGGTCGCCGCAGCAGCGATCACCGCCGACCCGGCATGCACCGTGCGGATCGCCGCCAGCAGGAACTCGGGGTCGGCGTCCTTGAGGAGGAACCCGCTCGCGCCCTGCCGGATCGCCCGCGCCGCCGCCTCGTCGAGGTCGAACGTGGTGAGCATCACGATGCGGGCCGTCTCGCCCGCGGTCAGCAGCTCCCCGGTCGCGGCGAGCCCGTCCATCACGGGCATGCGGATGTCCATGAGCACGACGTCCGGACGTGTCGCCCGCACGACGTCGATCGCCTCCCGCCCGTCGGACGCCTCCCCGACGACCTGCAGGTCGGGCTGGGAGTCGATCACCATGCGGATGCCCGCGCGGAACAGGGCCTGGTCATCCGCCAGCACGACCCGGATCATCGGATTCCTCCCATCGGGAGGGTCGCGCGTACGACGAACACGCCGTCCGCGGCCTCCGCCTCGAGCGTGCCGCCCACGAGCAGCGCCCGTTCCCGCATGCCGATCAGCCCATGGCCGCGCGGCGGATCGAGCGGAACGGATGCGTCGGCCCCCGCCCGGTCGCCGGATGCGGCGGCCCCTCCCGATCCGCCGCGCAGCGCATTGCGCACCTCGAGCCGCACGTGATCGGGATGCCAGGCGAGGAACACCTCCACCGGGCCGGCACCGCCGTGGCGCAGGGCGTTGGTCGTCGCCTCCTGCACGATCCGGTACACCGCCAGCTGCACCGCCGCGGGCGCCTCGGCCTGCGGGGCCGGGTCGATCGTCACGCGCAGATCGACGCCCGCCGCCCGCACGTGGCCGAACAGCGCCTCCAGATCGGCCACCGTGGGCTGCGGCCCCTCCTCCTGGCGGTGACGCAGCTGCGCGAGCAGCACGCGCACGTCGGCGAGCGCCGCCCGCGCCGTCGTCGAGATCGTGCCGAGCGCCGCGGTCTGCGCGCCGGGATCGGAGGCCCCGGCGTAGCGCGCGCCATCGGCCTGCGCGATCACCACGGCGAGGGAGTGCGCCACCACGTCGTGCATGTCGCGCGCGATGCGGGCCCGCTCCTGCTCGGCGGCGGTCTCCGCCTCCGCCTGCTCCTGCGCGAGCCGGCCTGCCCGCGCGCGGCGCGCCGTTCGCACCAGGGCGCCGACGGTCCACGCGAGCAGCAGCGCGAACGTCGCCGCGATCATCACGGCCGCCGCGACGGTCAGCGTCTGCCACGTGATGTCGTTCGAGTTCAGCACGATGTACAGGTAGACGGTCGCCACGATCGCGCCGCCTACGGCCGAGGAGAACCCGAGCCAGAACAGGAGCCGCGATCCGTATGCCGCGGCGGTGTACAGCACCGCGAACACCACGAGGTCGACGAATCCCGGCGTGCGACCGAAGGACATCTGCACGATCGCCCCGAACCAGGCGATCCCAAGCGCGAGGGCGGGTGATGCTCGGCGCAGCGCGAGCGCCGTACCGAAGACGACCGCCAGCAGCACCGAGATCGGGATGTTGAGGGTCGTCCCCTGCCCGAGCGCGACCTCCAGCGGCACGGCGACGAGGGCGAACAGGACCGCTCCGGTCACATCGACCGCGAGCTGGTAGGGGTACAGACGCCGGAACACGACTCTCACGCTACGGGAGGCGCCGGGTCGCGGCATCCGTCGCGCGATGTATTCCGGCTGCGGCATTCCTCGTCCGCGGCCTCAGTCCTTCCGGGCGACGGGGAGGATCGGACGGTGCTCGTAGAACGTCTGCAGCACGACGGTCGTGCGGGTGGAGACGCCCGCGGCGAGACGGATGTCGCGGATCAGGCGCTCGAGCTCGCGCGGCGACGCCACCCGGACGAACAGCATGTAAGCGGCGTCTCCCGCGATCGAGTGGCACGCCTCGATCTCCTCGAGGTGCTCGAGAAGCTCCGGCGCGTTGTCGGGCTGGGCGGGATCGAGCGGGGTGATCTCGATGAACGCCGACAACGGCCGGCCCACCGCCTCGGCGTCGAGGATCGGCCGGTAACCGGCGATGACGCCGCGGGATTCGAGGCGCCGCAGGCGCGCCTGAACCGCCGAGACCGAGAGCCCGACCCGCTCGGACAGGTGGGCGAGCGTCGCGCGGGCGTCCTGCGAGATCTCGGCGACGATGTGGGCGTCAGCGGCGTCGAGGGGCGCGACCGGGGTGGTGGAGGCATCCGTCATTCCCGTAAGATTACCGGTGAATCGCTCTTCAGCCCGGAAGAGTTACGTCGTGTGGCCGTTTCGGCGGCCTGATCCTCAACGATCGGAGGTTCCATGTCCATCAGCCAGACGCACGAGACCCGTGCCGACAAGGCCATCGTCGGAGAGCCCGAGCGCCGCCCTGAGCGAGCGAAGCGAGACGAAGGGGTCGTCGAAGACGCCCGGGACATCGAGACCTCGGCGGCCTGGGTCGCCCTGAAGGACGCGGCGACGGCGCTGCAGGAGCTGCAGGAGCAGGACGGCTCGGTACCGGAGGAGAAGGACCGCGCCGCCGAACTCGTCGACACGATCGTCGACTCGATCGCCGCGATGGCGCCGGCGTTCCCGCACGACGCGGACTACCTCGACGCATCCGTTCGCGACTTCCGCCGGTGGGCGGACGAGGGCTTCGGCGTGCCGGACTTCTACGACTCCCTCGTCGCGTTCCATCCCGAGCAGCATCGCGTCGACGGGCTGCGGCACCTCGTCGTGTTCCCGATGTACACGCAGAACGGGTCGCGCAATCGATACGTCGAGGCGCTCATCGTCGAGGTCATCTGGCCGGAGTTCGTCGCCGCGCTCGAAGCCGGGGACTACGGCAACAAGCTGTTCGTCTCGCTGCGGCTCGTCGACTTCACGCCCGGGTACGACACGAACTCCGCAGTGCTCTTCCCCGAGACCGTCGCGATGCGGGAGATCCCGACGTTCACGTGGGGTGCGATCTTCCAGGACCGTGAGGCCGCGCGCTACCGCCGCGTCGTGCGCGCGGCATCCGAGATCACGAAGCTCGACCTGCCCGCCGACGCCGCCCGCATGCTCGACGACCAGCGGCTCGCCGAGGAGACGTTCGTGATGTGGGACATCATCCACGACCGCACGCACATGCGCGGCGACCTGCCCTTCGACCCGTTCATGATCAAGCAGCGGATGCCGTTCTTCCTGTACTCCCTGGAGGAGATGCGCTGCGACATGACGGCGTTCCGGGAGTCGGTCGCGATCCAGAAGCGGCTCGAGGCGAAGACCGAGACCGAGCAGCTGTCGGCGGTGGAGGCGCAGATCCTGGAGCACGCGAAGCTCGTGCAGTACGCCGTGATCTTCGACCGGATCTTCCGCTTCGCCATCACCGGCTCGCGCGTGCGGAACTACGACGGGCTCGGCGGCCAGCTGCTGTTCGCGTGGCTGCACCAGCGCGATGTGCTGCACTGGACCGACACGGCGCTCGCGTTCGATTGGGGCCCCACGCTCGGAGGCTCGGATCGGCGCGCCAGCGGTGATTCGAGTGAGCGAGGGGAGGACGACGTGGCGCGTGCCGTGGTCGCGCTCGGCGACACGATCGACGACCTGTATTGGAAGTCGATCGACCGGCCGAAGACGGCGCACTGGCTCGCCGCGTACGACCTCGTGCGCTCGGTGCTGACCCCGCACCCCGCCTCGGCATGGGCGCGCGGCCTGCCGGACGAGGTCCTCGCCGGGCCGCCGAAGGGCTACACCGATCAGGTGCTCGACGACGAGTTCCCGCTCTCGATGTTCTACGAGGCGCTCGAGAAGAAGATGCGCGACGTGATCGCCTCGACGGAGGGCATCCGCGCCACCGACGAGTGACCCCTCCCCCTCGTCGATTTCACATGAATTCGACGATTGCACATCAATCCGACGCCAGGATGATGTGCAACGGGCGGTTTCATGTGAACCCGCCGGGGTGAGCCGGGGAAAGGGAGCGAAGATGGCAGATCTGAGCGGACGGACCGTACTGGTCGCGGGAGCCACCAGCACGGTCGGGCGCGTCGTCGTGCAGACGCTGCGCGACGCGGGGGCGTTCGTGATCGCGGTGGGCCACGACCCGGTCAAGCTCGAGGCCCTCGCGGAGCAGGTCGATCCGACGGGCGCCGGCGCCGCGTGGATGACCGAGTCGTGCGACCTCGTCGACGAGCACTCGGTCAACGGGCTCGCGGAACGGCTGCACGCCGACGGCATCCATGTCGACGGGGTGCTGCACCTCGTCGGTGGATGGCGCGGCGGCGGCGGTCTCGCCGGACAGAGCGACGACGACTTCCGCTTCCTGGAGCGCTCACTGACGGCGCTGCGTCATGTGTCACGCGCGTTCGACGACGATCTTCGGGCATCGGATGCGGCGCGGCTCGCCATCGTCTCGTCGACGGCCGTCGCGCGCCCGCTCGCCGGCGGAGCGAACTATGCCGCGGTGAAAGCCGCCGGTGAGGCATGGACGCGCGCCGTCGCACAGGGCTTCGCGAAGGCGGCGCGGGACGCCGACGAGCCGCTGGCCGCGGCATCCGTCATCTTCCGCGTGAAATCGCTCGACGGCCGGGAGCAGGCGCTCGCCGACCGCTTCGTCGCGCTGTGGGACGCCGCCGCCGCCGACGTGAACGACACGGTGATCGACCTCACCGCGTGATCGCGTTGCAGAAGCAGGCTGGATCGACGCGAACGCGCCCGGATGGACGCCGAACCGACGATCGGGCCTGCTCTTGCCGCGTCGAGCGCTCCGAACCACGAACTAGATTGGATCTCCGTGACCTCACTGCATGACCCGAACCTGCGCGGCTTCGCCTCCGACAACTACTCCGGCGTCCACCCCGAGGTGCTGGCGGCGATCGCCGCGGCGAACGAGGGACACCAGATCTCCTACGGGGAGGACGTCTACACCGCCCGCCTCCAGGAGGTGTTCACGGCGCACCTCGGCGAGGGCGTCGAGGCGTTCCCGGTGTTCAACGGCACGGGGGCGAACGTCACGGGTCTGCAGTCGATGCTCCCCCGCTGGGGCGCTGTGATCGCCGCCTCGACCGCGCACATCAACGTCGACGAGCAGGGTGCGCCGGAGCGCATCGGCGGGATGAAGCTCCTCACGGTTCCCGCCGAGGACGGCAAGCTCACCCCCGACCTGATCGATCGTGAGGCGTGGGGGTGGGGCGACGAGCACCGCGCTCAGCCGCTCGTGGTCTCGGTGACCCAGTCCACCGAGCTCGGAACACTCTACACCGCCGACGAGCTGCGCACGATCTGCGACCACGCACACGCGCACGGGATGCGCGTGCACCTCGACGGCGCTCGCGCCGCCAACGCGGCCGCCGCCCTCGACCTTCCGCTGCGGGCGTTCACCCGCGACGTCGGCGTCGACGTGATGAGCTTCGGCGGCACCAAGAACGGGGCGATGGGCGCCGAGGCCATCGTGGTGCTCAACCCCGACGCATCCGCGGGCCTCACATATCTGCGCAAGCTCAACATGCAGCTGGCGTCGAAGATGCGCTTCATCTCCGCGCAGCTGGTCGCGCTGCTCGACGGCGACCTGTGGCTGCGCAACGCCCGACACGCGAACGCGATGGCCCAGCGCCTGCGCGCCGGCGTCGAGGCCGGACTCGCCGACGGCTCGATCCTCGGGGTGGGGTTCACGCAGAAGACGGAGTCGAACGGCGTGTTCGCGACGCTTCCCGCCGGCGTCGCCGACCGGTTGCGCTCGTCATTCCGCTTCTACGATTGGGGCCCCGCGTCCGGAGGCTCGGAGCAGCGCGACAGCGATGCTTCGAGTGGACGTGGGGAGGATGCTGCGCGCAACGAGGTGCGCTGGATGTGCTCGTTCGACACCACGGAGGCCGACATCGACGCCTTCGTCGCGGCGATCGCCCGGGAGACCGCCGCCTGACCGACTTCCGCCGTGCCGTCCGGCACCGGGGGAGGAAACCGGACGGAGGGAGGACGATTCGCGCGAAATCGTCCTCCCTCCGTCTCATCGCCTGATCTGGTGACAGCGGATGCGGCGCCGTTCAGGCCGCCGGCTCCTCGTCCTCGTCGTCCTCCGGCTCCTCGTCGCCGTCATCGCCTTGGCCCTCATCGCCCTGGCCGTCGGCTGCAGCATCGTCCGCGTCACCGGAACCACTCGGCTCCTCGACCTCGTCCTCCACAGCCTCGGCATCGGCACCAGTGCCGTCGGCATCGGCAGCCTCCACGCCCTCGGCAGCCGCCGCCTCATCGCGATCGCCGTCGACGGATGCGTCGACCGACGCATCCGTCGCCCCTGCCCCGGCAACAGGCGCCGCGCCGCCGACGGCCATGGAGGGGCGGATGAGCTCCTTCACCTCGGCGAGGAAGCTCGTGAGCTGATGCTGCTGCCAGCGCAACTGACGAGCGCGGTCCTCGGCGTCGCGCAGCACGTCCTGCGCGTTCTCGGTGACGAGGTCCATGATCTTCTGCGCCTTCGTGCGTGCCTGCTCGAGGACCTCCGCGCCGCGCACGTGCGCGTCGGCCTCGATCTGCTGCGCCTGGGCCCGGGCCAGCTTATCGAAGTCGTCGGCCTTGGCGGTGACACGCTTGGCGTGCTCCACAGACGCCGCCACCTGCTCGTTGGCATCCTGCGTGATGCGCTCGGCGTGCGCGACGGCCTGGTTGTGCAGCACGAGGAACTCCTGGTGCGCGTCGTCCTGGCGCCGGGTGAGCGACGCCTCGAAGTCGAGCGTCCGCACCCGCAGCTCGCGGACCGCCTCCTCGGCCTCGGCGCGGTCACGGGTCGTCTCGCGCGCGACCATCGAGCGCAGCGCCGCCGCCCCCTTCTCCGCCTCGGAGCGGATCGCCGCCGCCTCGCGCTCGGCCTGCTCGACCTTCTCGGCCGAGTGCGTCGCCTCGCGCTCGAGCAGCGCCTGGTGGGCCGCGAGCTCGGTCTCGATGCGCAGCCGTACCTGCTGCGCTTCGTGCTGCGCCTGCGCGATCACGGCCTCGGCCTCGGTCTGCGCCTGGACGCGACGGTTGTCGACCTCTTCGCGGGCGGCCTCGAGCAGCCGATCGCCCTGCACGCTCGCATTGCGGATGAGGGTGGAGGCCTGCTCCTCGGCGACGCGGAGGATCTCCTCGAACTGGCTGCGGTTCGGCGACGCCGCCGCCGCGCCGCTCAGCTCGTCGGTCAGCGCCTGCACCTGCTTCTGGGCCGCCGCCGTCTGCGCATGCGCGGCGGCGAGATCCGCCTTCAACTGCGTCGCCGTGGCCTCGATCCGGGTGCGCTCCTCGGCCATCTCGGCGCGCACGCGCTCCACCTCGGCACGGCGGGTGGCATCGGCATCCTTCGCCTGCACCTTCAGCCGCTTGACCTCCTCGCCCTCGCGCGATGCGGCGGTGCGCACCTCGCGCTCGAGATCGTCGATGCGGCGCCGCATCTCGGCGATCGTGCTCGCCTGGCGATGGCGTTCGTCCTTGAGGTTCGCCGCCTCGTCGCCCGCCGCCCGCACCTGCGTCTTCAGCTCAGCGACCGCCGCGTCGACCTCGTCCTTGTCGTAGCCGCGGAACGCCGTGGTGAAGCTCGTGTCGACGGCACCGGCCACCGAACCCAGGATGCTGTCGAACGACGATTCCTCGCCGGCGTCATCGTTCGGGCTGGTGTGGTCGGACATAGAGGTCTCCGCTCTCGGGGGCGCACTCGGGGCGCAGGGGGGAACGCCGGCTCAGCCGCAGAATCACGGCACACGGACACCTGCAGACTACCCGGCGAGACTGTGATCCGGATGCGGTCGGGCGGCCCGCTCTCGCGCCCCGCCGGCACCTTTCAGCGCAGCGCGCCGACGCTCGCGAGCGCCATGCGCAGGAGCGTCCCCCGGCCGCCCTCCATGTCGGCGGCGACCGCGTCGGATGCCGCCTCCTCAGGAGTGAGCCAGGTCACCTCGAGAGCGTCCTGCCGCGGGTCGCACGTGCCGGTGACCGGGACGACGAACGCGAGCGACACGGCGTGCTGCCGATCGTCGTGGAACGCGCCCAGACCCGGCATCGGAAAGTACTCGGCGACAGTGAACGGCGCGGGCTGCGCGGGCAGCAACGGGAAGGCCATCGGCCCCAGGTCGTCTTCGAGATGCCGGAACAGGGCGTCGCGGATCGGCTCGCCGTACCGCACGCGCCCCGACACGATCGTGCGGGTGATCTCGCCGAGCGGAGTGGCGCGCAGCAGCAGACCGACCTGGGTCACGACCCCCATGCCGTCGGTGCGCACGGGCACCGCCTCGACGTAGAGCATCGGCAGTCGCCGACGGGCCTCGGCGAGCTCGATGTCGCTCAGCCACCCGGGATTCGTGTTCCCCGCGGCCGGCGTGCCGAAGCCGTCGAGCGAGCCCGACGCGAACGGCTCGGAGTCGTGCTCCTCGGGTTCGGGGTCGGGATCAGGCGTGCGCACCGGCATGCCTCTTGTATACCCCACGTCGTCCGCACGCTGCGGGAGGCGGCCATCGCCTGTGCCCGGTACACCCCAAGGTGCGACCGCCCGCGTCGGCGCCTCCTGGCAGGATGGCCCCATGGACGACCTGCACATCGATCCCGACCTCGTGCTGTGGTCGCAGACCCATGGCGACCACGACGACCGGCCGCTCCTGGTGCTGCTCCACGGCTACGGCGCCGATGAGAACGACCTCTTCGGTCTCGCGCCGTTCCTGCCCGACCGATTCGACCTCGCCGCGGTGCGCGCGCCGCTCGCGCCGCCGTGGCCGGCCCCCGGCTACTCCTGGTACCCGATCGAGGACGTCCTCGACGCGGATCTGGCGGGCCACGATCCGGCTCGGGTGACGGCTGCGGCATCCGCTGTCCTGGACTGGGTGGATGCCTCGGCCGGCTCTCGGGCCGTGGGCCTCGTCGGATTCTCGCAGGGTGCGTCGGTCGCGCTGCAGGCGCTGCGGATGCGTCCCAAGCGCTTCGCGTTCGCCGTCAACCTGTCGGGCTACGTCGCCCCCGGTCCGCTCCCGCACGACGCGGAGCTCGCGGCGCGCCGTCTCCCCGTGTTCTGGGGTCGCGGAGCACAGGACGACGTCATTCCGCCGGCCCTCGTCGAGCACACGACGCAGTGGCTCCCGGCCCACACCGATCTGTCGGGACGCGTCTACCCGGGACTCACGCACAGCGTGTCGGAGGAGGAGCTGGGCGACGTCCGGGTGTTCCTGGAGAAGCGGCTCGCCGCGCTCTGAGCCGGCCGGCCACGGCTCATGGCCGATCGCGCCGACGACGACGTCGCCCGAGTGACGTCGTGCACGCGCCGAGCGCGATGCCGATCGCGACCCCGATCGCAATGCCGAAGGCCACGTTGTCCAGGGCGACGCCGATCGCCACGCCGCACCCGATGCCGACTGCGAGCATGGCTGCCGCCGTCCCGGCGGTGTCACGGTTGTTCGGAGTGCTCATGCCGTCGAGCGTACGGATGCCGCGGCATCCCCACTTCCCCCGCTCGGCGGAGATCGTCCGCGCGCCGCTCCCCGGGCCGGAGGTCGGACGGGTCTGCTACAGTGTCTCGGTCCTGTCCCTGACGTGAGGAATGGAATGACCGAGATCGCCGCCGCGTGCTGACGCTGCGCTGATCCGTCGATTCTTCGACGTGTCGCGCCGTCACCGAACAATCCGCTGCCTCTGCAGCACGTTCGCGCGCCGACCGTCGATCTGATTCCTCCCTCTTCGGGATGCCTCGGGCATCGGTGTCGGCGCACTCCGACACTCGACCCCGCGGAGGGCACTCATGCCTACCCCATCCATCGTCCTCGACCACGTCTGTTTCGCCTGGCCCGACGGCACCATCGCGCTGGACGACGTCTCCGGAGCCATGGGCACCGGCCGCACCGGTCTGGTCGGCCGCAACGGCTCCGGAAAGTCCACGCTGCTGCGTCTCATCGCCGGATCGCTCGTCCCCACGAGCGGCCAGGTGACCGCCGCGTCCGAGATCGCCCTGCTCCCCCAGCAGCTCACCCTCGGCACCGATCGCCCGGTGGCCGAGCTGCTGGGCGTCGCCGCACCGCTCGCCGCGGTGCGGGCGATCGAATCCGGCGACGTCGATCCGCGCCACTTCGACACCGTCGGCCCCGACTGGGACATCGAGGCGCGGTCGATCGCCGCCCTCGCCGAAGCGGGTCTTCCCGACGGCGCCCTCGACCGCACGGTCGGCGAGCTGTCGGGCGGAGAGGCGGTGCTGGCGGCGGTGGCCGGCATCCGGCTGCGCGAAGCGCCGATCACGCTACTCGACGAGCCGACGAACAACCTCGATCGCGACGCGCGCGCACGCCTGTACGACATGGTCAGGGCGTGGCGCGGAACGCTCGTGGTCGTGAGTCACGATCTCTCCCTGCTCGAGCTGATGGACGACACGGCCGAGCTCTACGAGAACGAGCTGTCGGTGTTCGGCGGGCCGTACTCGCAGTGGCGGGAGTGGCTCGACGCCGAGCAGGGCGCGGCTCGGCAGGCGGAACGCGCCGCCGCGCAGGTGCTCAAGCGGGAGAAGCGGCAGCGCATCGAGGCCGAGACGAAGCTCGCGCGCCGTGCCTCCTACGGGCAGAAGGCGTTCGTCGAGAAGAGGGAGCCGAAGATCATCATGAACGGCCGCAAGCGCGCCGCTCAGGTCTCGGCGGGAAAGCTGCGCACCGAGGTCGGCGAGAAGGAGGCGACGGCGCGGGCCGCGCTCGACGCCGCCGAACGCCGGGTGCGCGACGACGACGCCGTGACGATCGACCTTCCCGATCCCGGCGTGCCGGCCGGGCGGCGCATCGCCGAGATCGGCGACGGGGAGCGCTCCTGGGTGGTCCAAGGTCCCGAGCGGCTCGCCCTCGTCGGTCCGAACGGGGCGGGGAAGACGACGCTGCTCGAGCGGCTCGTCGCCTCGGGCGGGCAGAACTCCGGTGATTCCGGCGGCGAAAGCCGCGATCAGGTCGATTCGGCCGGGTTTCGCGCGGATCGCCGGAGTTCTGCACACGCGACAGCGTTCACCGACCGCATCGGCTACCTGCCGCAGCGCGTCGACGGGCTCGACGACGCCGCCTCGGTGCTCGAGAACGTGCGAGCGGCGGCGCCCGACGTGCCGCCGGGCCAGGTGCGCAACCGCCTCGCGCGATTCCTCATCCGCGGGGATGCCGTCGACCGGCCGGTGTCGTCACTGTCGGGCGGCGAGCGGTTCCGAGTGGCGTTGGCCCGGCTGCTCCTGACCGACCCGCCGCCGCAGCTGCTCGTGCTCGACGAGCCGACGAACAACCTCGACCTCGACACGGTCGAACAGCTGGTGGCAGCGCTCTCCGCCTATCGGGGGGCGGTGCTCGTGGTGAGCCACGATGACGCGTTCCTCGACAGGCTCGGCATCGACACGACCCTCGAGCTCACCCGGGACGGCGTCGCGGAGGTGGTGTGACACCGCCGGCCGGCGCGGGGCGCGGATCGAGGACCACGGTGACGGCCGGCGTCGCGCGGGGGGCGCGCTGCGCGTGACCCCCGCCGCCCGGTCAGGGTTCGCTAGGCGAACGGCGTCGCGGCGACGATCGTCACCGTCATCGACGCGCCGCCCGGCGCCGCGAACGTGACCTCGTCGCCGACGCGATGCCCGTCGATGGCGGTGCCGAGCGGCGAGCTGGGCGAGTACACCTCGAGGTCGGGGTCGCCCACCGCGATGTCGCGGCTGCCGAGCAGGAACGTCTCGACCGAGTCGTCGGAGTGGAATCGCACAGTGATGCGCATGCCGGGCTCCACGACGCCGTCGTCGGGCTTCGTTCCGACCTCCGCGCGACGGATCAGTTCACGCAGCTCGACCACGCGCAGCTGCGTGGCTTCATCGCCGGGCGCCGCGGTCAGCTCGCTGAGCTCCTTCTCGAGGGCCGCGAGGGCGGCCGGGGTCATCCAGACCGTCTGTGCCGGATTCGACATGGCTGCTCCTTCCGCATGCGCGGGTATGTGGCAAAGAACCTCCACCATAGCCCGGATGTCGGACGCTCCGGCGAAGATGGAGGGATGAGCGATGTGCTGGACCGCTTCGGCGCCGCGACGCGGGAGTGGTTCCGCGGTGCTTTCGCGCATCCCACCGCCGCCCAGCGCGGAGCCTGGGAGGCCATCGCCGCGGGCAAGCACGCGCTCGTCGTCGCTCCCACCGGCTCGGGCAAGACGCTGTCGGCGTTCCTCTGGGCCATCGACCGGGTCTTCCACGATCAGGATGCGTCGCCGCCGCCCAAGACCACGACGAAGGGCGGGAAGAAGCCGACACGCCGCACGCGCGTGCTCTACATCTCGCCGTTGAAGGCCCTCGGCGTCGACGTCGAGCGGAACCTGCGCTCTCCGCTCGTGGGGATCGCGCAACAGGCGCGCCGGCTCGGCGTGCCGCTGCCCGACGTCACGGTCGGGGTGCGGTCGGGTGACACGCCGGCCGCCGATCGCCGCCGCCTCGTCGCCGATCCGCCCGACATCCTCATCACGACGCCCGAGTCGCTGTACCTCATGCTCACGAGCCAGGCCGCCGAGACGCTGCGTGGCGTCGACACCGTCATCGTCGATGAGGTGCACGCGGTGGCGGCGACGAAGCGCGGTGCGCATCTCGCCGTGAGCCTCGAACGGCTCGACGACCTCCTCGACAAGCCCGCCCAGCGCATCGGCCTGTCGGCCACGGTGCGGCCGATCGACGAGGTCGCACGATTCCTCGGCGGCGCCGCTCCGGTGGAGATCGTCGCGCCGCGCGCCTCGAAGACCTTCGAGCTGCAGGTCGTCGTGCCCGTCGACGACATGCTGAACCCGCCGCCCGCGCCCGCCGCCGAGGCCGCCGACCGACCAGGCGCCGCGGCCGGCTCGGCGCCGGAAGAGGCGATCCGCGAGGATCAGGACGCCGAGTGGTACGCCGCCGACGGCGGCGGCCGATCCGAGAACACCGAGATGACCGGATCGATCTGGCCGCATGTCGAAGAGGCGATCGTCGACCGGGTGCTGCAGCAGAACTCCACGATCGTGTTCGCCAATTCACGGCGCCTTGCCGAGCGGCTCACCGGCCGGCTCAACGAGATCTACGCAGAACGGCTCGGGCTCGAGGTGCCCGACCCGACCACGCCTGCGCAGACCCGCGTGCCGGCGGCCCCGACGACGGTGGCCCCCGTCCTCGCGAAGGCGCACCACGGCTCGGTGTCGAAGGAGCAGCGGGCGATCGTCGAGGACGAGCTGAAGAGCGGCGTGCTGCGGTGCGTCGTCGCGACCAGCAGTCTCGAGCTCGGGATCGACATGGGCGCCGTCGACCTCGTGATCCAGGTGGAGGCGCCGCCCTCCGCCGCATCCGGGCTGCAGCGCATCGGCCGCGCGGGACATCAGGTCGGCGAGACGAGCCGGGCGGCACTGTTCCCCAAGCACCGCGGCGACGTGCTGCACACGGCGGTGGTGACGGAGCGGATGCTCGCGGGCCAGATCGAGGCGATCGCCGTGCCCCAGAACCCGCTCGACATCCTCGCGCAGCAGACGGTGGCGGCCTGCGCCGTCGGCCCCGTCGATGTCGAGGGATGGTACGAGACGGTGCGGCGCAGTGCGCCGTTCCGTACGATGCCGCGTTCGGCATACGAGGCGACGCTCGACCTGCTGGCCGGCCGGTTCCCGTCCGACGAGTTCGCCGAGCTGCGTCCCCGAGTGGTGTGGGATCGGGACCATGGCACTCTCACCGGGCGCCCGGGCTCACAGCGCATCGCCGTGACGAGCGGTGGCACGATTCCCGACCGCGGGCTCTTCGGCGTGTTCGTGGCGGGCGAGAAGGTCGGGGCGCGCGTCGGCGAGCTCGACGAGGAGATGGTCTACGAGTCGCGGGTGAACGACGTCTTCACGCTCGGCACCACGAGCTGGCGCATCGTCGAGATCACGCACGACCGGGTCAACGTGGTGCCGGCGTTCGGTCAACCCGGCAAGGTGCCGTTCTGGCACGGCGACGGCATCGGCCGACCGGCGGAGCTGGGTGAAGCGATGGGCCGGTTCTCTCGCGAGGTCGCGGCGCTCGGCACCGAGAAGGCGCGCGACCGGCTCGCCGATTCGGGGCTCGACGAGTACGCCATGGACAATCTGCTGAGCTACCTCACCGAGCAGCGCGAGGCGACTGGAACCCTCCCGACCGACCGGGCGCTGACGGTGGAGCGCGGCCGCGACGAGGTCGGAGACTGGCGGATCATCCTTCATTCGCCGTACGGCATGCAGGTGCATGCACCGTGGGCGCTCGCGGTCAACGCCCGCATCCGGGAACGGCTCGGAGTGGACGGATCTGCGGTCGCCGGCGACGACGGCATCATCGTCCGCATCCCCGATGCGACCGCCGAGCCGCCCGGCGCCGACCTCTTCGTCTTCGACGCCGAGGAGATCGACCAGCTCGTCACCGACGAGGTGGGCGGATCGGCGCTGTTCGCATCGCGCTTCCGGGAGTGCGCGGCGCGCGCGCTGCTCATGCCACGGCTGAACCCCGGCAAGCGGAGTCCGCTCTGGCAGCAGCGCCAGCGGGCCGCACAGCTGCTGGAGGTGGCGCGCCGCCACCCGACGTTCCCGATCATCCTCGAGACGCTGCGCGAAGTGCTGCAGGACGTCTACGACCTTCCGGCGCTGCTGCGCCTCATGCGCGGAATCGGCGAGCGCCGCATCCGCCTCATCGAGGTCGAGACGCCGCTGCCCTCGCCCTACGCGCGCGACCTGCTGTTCGGCTACGTCGGCGCGTTCATGTACGAGGGCGACTCGCCGCTCGCCGAGCGGCGCGCGGCGGCGCTGTCGGTCGACCCGTCGCTGCTGTCGGAGCTGCTCGGCAAGGTCGAGATGCGCGAGCTGCTCGACCCGGAGGTGATCGCGCAGTTCGAGCGCGAGGTGCAGCGCCTCGACCCCGAGCGCCGCGTGCGGGGGGTGGAGGGTGTCGCCGACCTGCTTCGGCTGCTCGGCCCGCTGACGGCCACGGAGGTGGCCGATCGGCTTCAGGACGATGTCCCACCTGAGCGAGCGCAGCGAGTCGAAGGGCCGGACGGTCGCGACGCCCCTTCGACTCGCCCTCCGGGCTCGCTCAGGGGCCTGGGGGAATCGCACCTCGACGCCCTCGTCGCCGCGCACCGCGCCATCCGGGTCACGATCGGCGGCGACGCCCGGATCGCGGCGATCGAAGACGCCGGACGCCTCCGCGACGGACTCGGAACCGCGCTCCCCGTCGGCATCCCGACTGCGTTCCTCGAGCCGGTCCCCGATCCGCTGGGCGAGCTCGTCGCCCGGTTCGCCCGCACGCACGGCCCCTTCCGTGCGGAGGCGGTGGCCGAACGACTAGGCGTCGGCGTCGCCGTGGCGCGGCACACGCTGCAGCGCCTGGAGGCCGCCGGCCGCGTGACGAGCGGCTTCTTCCTGCCCGAAGCCACCGGCTCAGACGAGACGGAGTGGTGCGACACGGAGGCGCTCCGCCGGCTGAGGATGCGCAGCCTCGCGGCGATCCGGGGCAGCGTCGAGCCGGTGCCCCAGCCGGCGCTCGCGCGGTTCCTGCCCGCATGGCAGCACATCACGCGTCCCCTCGAGGGCATCGACGGCGTCGCCGCGGTCGTCGAGCAGCTCGCCGGCGTGCCGATCCCAGCGAGCGCCTGGGAGGGACTCGTGCTGCCGTCCCGCGTGCGGGACTACACGCCGGGCATGCTCGACGAGTTGACCGCGACCGGAGAGCTCGTCTGGTCGGGGCACGGTGCGCTTCCGGGTCGCGACGGCTGGGTGGCGCTGCACCCCGCCGACGCGGTCGCCCTCACCCTCGCCGAGCCGGTGGGCGAGCTCGCGCCCGGGGCGCTCGAGGAGCGTCTCGTGAACATCCTCGGCGCGGGCGGCGCGTACTTCGCGGGCCAGCTGCGCACGCTGGCGGATGCCGAGAACGAGCAATCGGTCATCGAGGCCCTGTGGGCACTGACGTGGGCCGGCCGCGTCACGAACGACACCTTCGCGCCGCTGCGGACCCTGCTGTCGGGCGGTTCGCAGGCGCACAGGGTGTCGCGTCGCACGCCCCGCGCGCGGATGTACCGCGGCGCATCGCTGCCGCGCGCCTCGGCTCCCCCGCGTCCCCCGGCGATCGGCGGCCGCTGGTCGTTGCTGCCCGACCCGGAGGACGATCCGGCGCTGCGCGCGACCACGACGGCGAGCCTCCTGCTCGACCGCTACGGCGTCGTGACGCGCGGTGCGGTGCAGGCCGAGCAGGTGCCCGGCGGTTTCGCGCAGATGTACCGCATCCTCGCGGGTTTCGAAGAGGCCGGGCACTGCCGGCGCGGCTACGTCATCGAGAAGCTCGGCGCCGCGCAGTTCGCGGCGTCCGCGACGATCGACCGGCTGCGCGAGTTCGCCGCGGTGGCCGATCCGGCGCCTCTGGCGGCGCTCACCCTGGCGGCGACCGACCCGGCGAATCCGTATGGCGCGGCGCTCGCGTGGCCGCCTCTCGAAGGCTCCGCGCATCGCCCGGGCCGCAAGGCCGGAGCGCTCGTCGTGCTCGTCGACGGGATGCTGACCCTGTACCTCGAGCGCGGCGGCAAGACGGCCCTCGCCTTCACCGAAGACGAGGAGGTGCTCGCCGCGGCGTGCCGGAGCCTCGGCGACACCGCGCGAGCCCGCCGGCTGGAGACGCTGACGATCGAGCAGGTGAACGGCGAGCTCGTGTTCGGCACCCCGATCGGCCGCGCGCTGCGGGCCGCCGGATTCGTGGAATCGACGCGCGGGCTCACTTTGCGCAAGGCGACCGGCCGCTCCTGAGCGGATCTCCATGAGCCGCTTCCGGATGCCGCCGCCCGACGCAGATGACGCGCACGCTCAGCCCGCGCGAGCGTCGGCCGGACAGACTGTCTGGCGCCCGAGCGCCACCCGGCGCATCCGTCCGTTTCCGGAGTGCCTCGTCTTGCATGCGGCGTTCCCCCAGGATTGAATCACTCCACAGGGCGAGGCAGCCCGCACAGGGCGATGCAGCCCAGAGGGAGGTTCAGGTGTCCACCACCAGCCCGGTCCGCCCCGGCACCACCGTCGACGAGCAGACGGGAGCAGTGCAGCTCGATCACCTGACGAAGCGCTACGGCGACCAGACCGCGGTGGACGATCTGTCGCTCGACATCCGCGCCGGAGAGTTCCTCTCCCTCCTCGGCCCTTCTGGATGCGGGAAGACCACCACACTGCGCATGATCGCCGGATTCGAGCATCCCGACGCCGGTGACATCCTTATCTCCGGACGGTCCGTCCTGGGGCAGCCGCCGTACAAGCGCAACGTCAACACGGTGTTCCAGGCGTACGCGCTGTTCCCGCACATGACGGTGGCCGAGAACGTCGCATACGGGCTGCAGCAGAAGCGCGTGCCGAAGAGCGAGATCCGCGAGCGTGTGACATCCGCTCTCGGGATGGTCCAGATGCGCTCGTTCGCCGACCGCCGACCCACCCAGCTCTCGGGCGGCCAGCAGCAGCGCGTCGCGCTGGCCCGGGCGCTCGTGAACCGCCCGGCCGTGCTGCTGCTCGACGAGCCGCTGGGCGCCCTCGATCGCCAGCTGCGCGAGGAGATGCAGCTGGAGCTGAAGCTGATCCAGGCTCAGCTCGGCATCACGTTCGTGTTCGTCACGCACGACCAGGGCGAAGCGCTCTCGATGAGCGACCGGATCGCCGTGATGCGCGCCGGACGCATCGAGCAGCTCGCCGACTCCGACACGATCTACAGCGCGCCGGCCTCGGCGTACGTCGCGGCGTTCGTCGGGCAGCAGAACTTCTTCGACGGGACCGTCACCCCGGACGGCACGGCGGTGCAGGCAGCGCACGCGGTGCTGCGCCCTGCCCAGCGGATCTCGACGGTCCAGCCGGGTGTCGCGGCCCGCGCTGCGGTCCGCCCCGAGTTCGTCGACATCGTGACCGAACGCCCCGACGTCGATGTGAACGTGGCCGAGGGGCGCATCATCGGCGTCTCCCACCTCGGCGAGACGATGCAGTACCTCGTGCAGTTCGGCCGCGAGATGTCGATCATCTCGCGGCGGCCGACCCCGGATGCCCCGCGCGTGGCAGTGGGCAGCACCGTATGGTGCACGTGGCGCCCCGAATCCGTGCAGATCTTCCCTGTCGACGACGACCCCACGCACGGCGGCTTCGTGGAGCCGCCCACCACCCGCAGCATCCGTACGCGCTGACACCCGAACGGCGAGAGGAACAGCCATGACCGAACACCACCCCGTCCGCATCCTGGCCGATCAGGGCGCGGCGAACCGCATCGTCTCCGATATGACGCGGCGCGGCTTCTTCTCCCTCATGGGCGTCGTCGGCGGCACCGCGCTGCTCGCGGCATGCTCGCCCGGCGGTGGCGGCGGCACCGGCGGCGGCGCCCAGCCCGGCCCGCGGGCGACGGGCGGCAAGCTCGAGAGCTCCCTGTCGATGTACTCCTGGGGCGACTACGACGCACCCGAGGTGCTCAGCGCGTTCACGAAGCAGCTCGGCCCGAAGCTCACGGTCGACTCGTTCGGCTCGAACGAGGAGCTCATCGCGAAGCTCGTCGCGGCGAAGGGGACCGGCGGCTACGACATCATCGTGCCGACGGGCGTCTACATCCCGCAGATGGTACAGAACAACCTGCTGATGAAGCTCAACAAGGACCTCATCCCGAACCTGAAGTACATGGACCCCGCGTACCTCGGCCGCGGGTGGGACAAGAACAACGAGTATTCGATCTGCAAGGCGTGGGGCACGACCGGCTTCGTGTACGACAAGACGAAGATCACCCGCGAACTGAAGACGTGGAACGACTTCCTCGACTGCGCGCAGAACGAGGCGAGCGGCAAGACGAGCGTGCTCGACGACCCCGCCGAGATCACCGGCATGTACTACTGGGCCAACGGCATCGACTGGAACACCACCGACAACGCCGAGATCGACAAGTGCGAGGACTTCATCGTCAACAAGCTCGCACCCCACATCGCGGCCTTCGACTCGTATCCCGGCAGCGGGGCCATCCCGCAGAGCGCCCACACCCTCATCGAGGTCTGGAACGGCGACGCGCGGCAGGGCATCCTGGCGTCGAAGGAGCCCGACAAGTGGCAGTGGGTGCTCGGCTCCCCCACCACCGAGCTGTGGATGGACAACTGGGCGATCGTCGCGAGCGCGCCGCACCCCGAGGCCGCCCACGCCTTCATCAACTTCGTGCTCACGCCCGAGAACCAGCTGAAGAACGTCGACTACATCGGCTATCACACGGGGGCGAAGGACATCGAGGAGACCGCGAAGAAGGAGGGTCTGGAGATGCTGGACCTCGTCTTCTTCACTCCCGAGCAGCTCGCGACGATGAAGGACGGGGCCGTCAACGAGGCGCAGACCCGCACGGTCGACATCTACAACAAGGCGAAGGCGGCAGCGGGTGCGTAGAGCACGGCTGCCGGGCTTCATCCTCGCGGTGCCCGCGTGGCTGTGGCTGGCGGCCTTCTTCATCGCACCGGTCCTGGTGGTGTTCTGGTACAGCTTCGGCTACAAGCCCGGGCTGTTCGGCACCCATGCCAACGACAGGCTGTCGCTCGACCGGTACGCCGAGGTGCTCACTCCGACCTTCTTCGACACGTTCTGGAACACCCTCTGGATCGGCATCGGCGGCACGCTGCTGTGCTTCCTCATCGGCGCACCCGTCGCGTACTGGATGGCGTTGAAGGCGCCCGCGCGCATGAAGGGGATCCTGCTCGCGCTCGTGCTGGTGCCGTTCTGGACGAACTTCCTCGTGCGGACGATCGGCTGGATGGTGATCCTGTCGCCGGAGGGCTGGATCTCTCAGGCGATGCAGGCGATCGGGCTCGCACCCCTCGACATCCTCTACACCCGCCCTGCCGTGCTGTTCGGCGTCGTGTACAACTACCTGCCGCTCATGATCCTGCCGCTGTTCGTGGCGTTCGACAGGGTCGATCTGCCGGTGCGGGAGGCGTCGAAGGACCTCGGCGCGAACCGCTGGCGCACGTTCGCCCGTGTGACGTTCCCGCTCGCGCGCCCGGGCATCGTCGTGGGGGCGCTCCTCGTCTACATCCCCCTCATGGGCGACTACATCACGGCCACCGTGCTGGGTGGTGCGAAGGGCAACATGGTGGGCCAGCTGGTGGCCTCCCAGTTCCAGACGGCGCAGAACTGGGCGCTCGGTTCGGCGATGGCGGTGATGCTGATCCTGATCATCCTCGGATCGGTCGCCCTCATCGCCGGCATCCTGTGGCTGCTCGCCCTTCCGTTCCGCCTGCGCAACCGCATCACCGTCGAGGAGTTCGCGTCATGACGTCCGTCGAGCCCGGGATGGGCACTCTGCCGGCCGCCGCCGTCGACCTCGAGGAGGGAGCCGGTCTCGCCCGCGCCGGCGGCGACCGATCGGAACCCCTGCAGCACCGGCAGCGGCGCGCGGTGACCGACCGGCTGCTCACGGCGTGGAGCGTGCTGGTGTACGTCTTCCTCTTCACGCCGATCCTCGTGATCGTCATCTACTCGTTCAACAACGGCCGCCTCCTGGTCGCGTTCGACAGCTTCGGATTCGACGGATACCTCGCCCTGTTCCGCAAGCCGGTGATCGCCGACGCGGTCATGGTGTCGCTGCGCACGGGTGCGATCGCCGCTGTGCTCGCATCGCTGCTCGGCACGCTGGCGGGCATCGCGCTGGCGCGGCGCCCGGGCAAGTGGACGTTCTGGTTCATCGGGATGCTGCTGCTCGTCGCCGTCACCCCGGAGATCGTGGACGCGGTCTCGCTGCTGCCCTGGCTCGTCTTCCTCGGCCAGGACCTCGGGATGTCGCTCTTCAACGACGGCACGTTCCGGCTCGTGATCGGGCATTCGCTGTTCTCGGTCGCGGTCGTCACGTACATCGTGCGGGCCCGGCTGGTCGGGCTCCCGGCCAACCTCGAGGAGGCGTCCGCCGACCTGTACGCGCCGCCGCTGCGCACGTTCCTCAAGGTCACGCTGCCGCTCGCGATGCCGGCAGTGCTCGCGGGGCTGCTGCTGTCGTTCACGTTCAGTCTCGACAACACGATCGTCTCGGCGTTCGTGCAGGTCTCGGGCTCGACGCCGTGGCCGGTGTACGTGCTCAGCTCGCTGCGCAGCGGATTGCGACCGGAGATCGCCGGTGTGTCGACGATCATGCTCATCGTCACGCTGCTGGCGCTGTCGGTCGTCGCGATCGTCCTCAAGCGCGCCGGCGACTCCGCCACCGACATCGCCCGCACCATGGCCGGCGGCTGACGCCGGGCGACCCGCGCAGCCGAGGGGCGGCTCGGCCAACGCGGGGGCAACTCGGCGAACGCGGCGGCAACTCGGCCGAACGCAGGGGCAACTCGGCCAACGCGGCGGCAACTCGCGCAACCGAGGGGCAACTCGCGCAACCGAGGGGCAACTCGGCGAAGCCACCGCGCACCGCACCACGCCCACACCACACGCATCGCACCACCACCGAAGGAGTCACCATGCCGTACGCCGACCTCGTCTTCCGCGGCGGGCCCGTGTTCACCGCCGACACCGTGCGCTCCCGGGCGACCGCGGTCGCCGTGGCGGGCGGCCGGATCGTCGCCGTCGGCCACGACGTCGACGACCTCGTCGGACCGGGCACGGAGGTCGTCGACCTGCGCGGGAGGATGCTCGTGCCGGGCTTCCAGGACGCGCATGTGCACGCGGTGTGGGGCGGGCTCGACCGGCTGCGCTGCGACCTGTCGCCGTACTCGACCGAGCGCGAGTACCTCGACGCGCTCGCGGCGTACGCCGCGGCACGTCCCGACGACGAGTGGGTGCTCGGCGGCGGCTGGGCGATGTCGGCGTTCCCGGGCGGCACGCCCACGGCATCCGCCCTCGACACCGTCGTCCGCGACCGGCCGGCCTTCCTCCCCAACCGCGACGGCCACGGCGCGTGGGTGAACTCCGCCGCGCTGCGGCTGGCCGGCATCGACAGGAACACCCCCGACCCCGCCGACGGCCGCATCGAGCGCGACGCCGATGGCGAGCCGACCGGCACGCTGCACGAGGGCGCGATGACGCTCGTCAACCGGCTCCTTCCGACCGAGCCGCCGGAGCGTCTCGTCGAGGCGCTCCTCGAAGGCCAGCGCTATCTGCACTCGTTCGGCATCACCGGCTGGCAGGACGCGATCATCGGCGCCTATGGCGACGCCGGCGATCCCGGTCCCGCCTACGTCACCGCCGGGACCGACGGGCGCCTCACCGCGCGGGTCGTCGGCGCGCTCTGGTGGGACCGTGCCGCGGGCCTCGAGCAGATCCCCTCGCTCGTCGAACGCCGGGAGCGGTACCGCGGCGGCCGGTTCGCCGCGACGAGCATCAAGGTCATGCAGGACGGCGTCGCGGAGAACTTCACCGCGTCGATGCTCGAGCCGTACTGCGACGGGCATGGGCATCCCACCGACAACTCCGGCATCTCGTTCGTCGACCCCGAGGTCCTGAACGAGGCGGTGCCCCAGCTCGACGCGCTCGGGTTCCAGGTGCACTTCCACGCGATCGGCGACCGGGCGGTCCGGCAGTGCCTGGATGCCGTGGCCCACGCCGTCGCCCGCAACGGACGCGGCGACAACCGGCATCACATCGCCCACCTGCAGGTCGTGCACCCCGAGGACGTGCCCCGGTTCCGACAGCTCGGGGTCGCGGCGAACATGCAGTCGCTGTGGGCGACGCTGGAGCCGCAGATGGTGGAGCTCACGCTGCCGTTCCTCGGCGAGCGTCGTGCCGGATGGCAGTACCCGTTCGGGGACCTGCTGCGCGCGGGCACTGTGCTCGCCGCCGGCAGCGACTGGTCTGTGTCGAGCCCGAACCCCCTGGCGGCGATCCACACGGCAGTGAACCGCACGGCGGCTCCCGGATACGAGGAGGGCGACTACGACCCGTTCCTCCCCGAGCAGGCGATCGACCTCGCCACCTCGCTCACCGCGTACACGGCGGGGTCGGCCTGGGTGAACCACCTCGACGAGTCGACGGGCACGGTGGAGGTCGGGAAGTACGCCGACTTCGCGCTCCTCGACCGGGATCCCTTCGCCGGTCCCGCCGACGAGATCGGGGCCACGCGCGTGCTGCAGACGTTCGTCGAGGGCGAGCGCGTGTTCGCCGCGGAGTGAGCGGCCGGGCCGCGGCATCCCTCGACGACCGCGCAGGAGCGGGATGTCGCGGCCGACCTTCGTCGCCACGACACTCCGTCCGGCCGTCCGGCGAGATCCCGACACGATGCCGGTGTGCCGGCGTGCCCGCTCGGCCAGGATGGAATCCACCCACCTCGATCGGAGCTGATACCCGTGGGAACCACCGTCTTCGAACGGCATCGACCCGACGCATCCGTCGTCTCCCATGCGCTCGCGCACACCGCCCACTCCGTCTTCTGGCGCGACGATCTGCCGCCCGAGCTGACACCCGATCGGCCGCCGCTGACCGGTGCGCACGACGCCGACCTGGTGGTCGTCGGGGGCGGCTACACCGGCCTGTGGACCGCGCTGCTCGCGAGCGAGCGGATGCCGGATGCCCGCATCGTGGTGCTCGAGGCCCAGCGAGTGGGGTGGGCCGCATCGGGCCGCAACGGCGGTTTCTGCGAGTCGAGCCTCACCCACGGCCATGAGAACGGGATGGTGCGCTGGCCCGACGAGATGCCGACCCTGGAGCGCCTCGGGATGGCGAACCTCGATGCGATCGAGGCGTCGGAGCCGCGGTACGGCATGGACTTCCACTTCGAGCGGACCGGCCAGCTCGCGCCGGCGCTCGAGCCGCACCAGCTGGAGTGGCTGCACGAGTGGCGCGATGAGGCGGCGGGCGACGACGACGTCGTCTACCTCGACGAGCAGGCGGTGCGCGCCGAGGTCGACTCGCCGACGTACCTCGCGGCGGTCTGGGAGAAGCGCACGTGCGGCATGGTCCATCCCGCGCGCATGGCGGCCGAGCTCGCGCGGGTATGCGAGGAGCGCGGCGTCGAGATCTTCGAGCGCTCGCGCGTCGTCGACCTCCGCACGCCGGGCGACGCCGGCGCCACGGTCGTCACCGAGGCGGGCAGCGTGCGCGCCGGCCGGGTCGTCCTCGCGACGAACGTGTTCCCGTCGCTGCTGGCCCGGAACCGTCTCATGACGGTTCCCGTCTACGACTACGTGCTCATGACCGAGCCGCTCACCGTCGAGCAGCTCGCCTCCATCGGATGGCGCAACCGCCAGGGGATCGGCGACATGGCCAACCAGTTCCACTACTACCGGCTGACCCGCGACAACCGGATCCTCTTCGGCGGTTACGACGCGATCTACCACTATGGGCGCCGCGTGCGCGCCGAGTACGAGAACCGACCCGAGACGTGGCGGAGGCTCGCCACGCACTTCTTCACGACGTTCCCGCAGCTGGAGGGCCTGCGGTTCTCCCACCAGTGGGCCGGCGCGATCGACACGTCCACGCAGTTCACGGCGTTCTTCGGCACCGCGCGCAGGCGCCGCGTCGCCTACGCCGCCGGCTTCACCGGTCTCGGCGTCGGCTCGACCCGCTTCGCCGGCGAGGTCATGCTCGACCTGCTCGACGGCATCGAGAACGAGCGCACGTCGCTGCAGATGGTGCGCAAGCGCCCCCTGCCCTTCCCGCCCGAGCCCGCGGCCGCGATCGGCATCAACGCGACCCGCTGGTCGCTCGATCGCGCCGACCACCGGGAGGGGCGCCGCAACCTGCTGTTGAAGACGCTCGACGCGCTGGGATTGGGGTTCGACTCATGAGAATGGATGCCGGAGCCGGGGTGGTCGCCGCGTCGCTTCCCATCGACGACGAGCCGATCGCCGCCGAGCAGGTGCGGGCCGGCGCGCCCCGGGCGGGCTTCGTCGAGCTGGACGCCACCGATGGACGCACGATCGGCGTGTGGGAGCACTCCCCCGGCGTCTCGACGGACGTCGAGGACGACGAGGTGTTCGTCGTGGTGTCGGGCACCGGGCTGCTCGAGTTCACGGAACCGTCCCTGCCCGCCGTCGAGCTGCGCCCCGGCGTCATCGTGCGGCTCACGGCGGGGATGCGCACCGTCTGGACGATCCGCGAGACGCTGCGCAAGGTGTACGTGGCCTGATCCCGCCGCTCGGCGTCGCAGAAGCAGGCGCGATCGGCCCCCTGCTGCCTGAGCGGCCGACGATGAGCGGATCCAGCCTGCTTCTGCGACGGGAAGAGCCGGCCACCGAGCAGCGCCCGTGCCCCGGCGGGGCGATCGCGCTCCGCCCGGCATCGGCGTCGCTGATACCCACCATCGGCCGAACCGCCTTTGCCGCGCACCGGAGGGGGTGTCGAATGGAGCGACGCCTCACGGCCGGCGCCCTCCACGACGACGGCGCCTTCGATGACGAAGGAGATGGGACGCATCATGTGCGACGACGCCACGACGCACCCCGACGGCACTCTTGACGACCACGACGCGCCGAGGTCAGGCATCTCCCGACGCGGGCTCCTCGGCGCCGCCGCGGCATCCGCCGTCCTCGCGACGACCACGGGTCTGCTGCGGCCTTCCGCCTCTGCCTCGGCCGCCGAAGCCTCCCGCCGGCCGGCCGATACCAGGGGGCTGTCGGTGACCCTGCTGGGCACCGCGGGCGGCCCGCCCCCGCAGGCCTACCGCAACGGGATCTCGTCGGCCCTCGTCGTCGACGGCAAGACGTACGTGATCGACTGCGGCCGCGGAGCCGTGACCCAGTTCATGCGCGCGGGACTGTCGATGCCGTCGCTGACCGGGATCTTCCTCACGCATCTGCATTCCGACCACACGGTCGACTACTTCTCGTTCCCGCTGCTGTCCGCGGGCGTCGTCGGTCCGCAGGGGTTCCAGTCGCCGATCGGAGTGTGGGGACCGGGCCCAGCCGGGGAGCCGTCGAAGCTGGCCGGTGCGACTGGCAGCGTGCCCGGCACCGTCGAGCAGACGGCCCTCGCCAACCAGAGCTTCGCGGCCTCCACCACGTTCTTCCTCACCGAGCACTTCGGCGTCGACCCCGTCACGATGCTGCACGTGCACGATGTGCTGCCCCCGGCGTCCGCCGGCGCGTCCCCGGCGAACCCGGCACCGGTCATGGCACCCTTCCCCGTCATGGAGGACGACCGCGTGAAGGTCACCGCCATCCTCGTTCCGCACGGTGCGGTCTGGCCGGCGCTGGCATACCGCTTCGACACCGACTACGGCAGTGTCGTCTTCTCGGGGGACACGGCACGCACCCCGAACATCCCGACCCTCGCCAAGGGCGCAGACCTGCTGCTCCACGAGGCGGCGGACTTCGCTGCCCTGCCGAAGCTCGGCTATCCCGCACCGGTCATCGAGCACATCAAGCTCGTGCACACCGACGTGGCGGAGCTCGGTGCGGTGGCCCGCGAGGCGGATGTCGCGAAGCTCGTCGCGACACACCTCAGTCCCGCCGACGCGTCGGTGGTCTCGGACAGCGAGTGGCGCAAGCTCTTGCGCAACAGCGCGCGGGCGGCCGGCTACCGCGGCGAGATCGAACTCGGCACTGACCTGATGCAGATCCCCGTGGGCAGGCGCCGGTAGGCCACGGGCGGCAGCCCCTCGACTCGGCCCCACTCAGCCGTCGGCCGTTCCGAGCGTCGCGCTGATCAGCGCCGGGAGGGCGCGCTCCGTCGGACGAGCAGCGCGAGGTGCAGCGCGGTCTGCGTCTCGCCGTCGTCGAGGTCCATCTCCAGCAGCTGCTCGATGAGCGCGATGCGCTGATAGAACACCGAGCGCGACAGGTGGGATGCCGCGGCCGCCGCGGTGCGGTTGGCGGGATGCGTCAGCACCGCCGTCAGGACGTCGAGCAGGTCTCCATCGCGCGTGAGGTCGTAGTCGATCAGCGGCGCGAGCATGCGCTCGCCGTGCTCGAGCAGGCGCTGATCGTCACGCAGCGATGTGACCAGGTGGACGAGGGGCCGCGCGTCGGCGCGCCGGATCTCGGGGCCGCCCCGGTCGGCTCCCGGACCGCCGTGCACGAGGTCGACCGCCTCGTGCAGCGAGACCAGCGCCTCGTCGAGACCGCGCGCCGGCGAGCCGACCGCGGCGACGGCATGAGCGGCGGCCTCCCCCACGGCCTTGGTGACGAACTCCCGCACGGCCGCGTCGTCGAAGGCGTCGTCGGGCGGCAGCGACAGCAGCACCGCAGTCGCCGGTCGCGACGTCGGCGCCGGGCCGGCGATCGCCCGTCCGCCGATCGCGCGGGCCGCGACATCCGCCCGTCCTCCCGCCACCGACGCGCGGGCGATGACGACCCCGTACAGCTGCCGGTCGCGCACGGGAAGCCCGGCAGCCCCGAGACGCGCGGCGGCGCCGGCGACGCTGATGAACCGTCCCGTCACGAGGCGCTCGAGCAGACGCCGTCGCGCCTGGCGCTCCCACTCGTCCTTCGAGCCGTCGGCGAGCCGTCCGAGCGCCAGCGCGATCGCCCCCTGCTGCAGCACGCCGAGCCGCCCGGCGGGATGCTCCGGCCCCGGGAGGGCGACGAGGTGCCCCCACCGCGTGCCGCGCGCCTCCACCGGCACGAGCAGCCAGCCGTCGGGCGTCTCGCCGCGGGCGTCCGCCGTCTGGTGCGCGCTCCGCGACCGGCGCTCCCAGTCGGTGAAGAGCTCCTCCTCGCGAGCGGGCGGCACCTCCGCCGCGATCACCTCGTGTGCGAGATTCTCCAGCACGACCGGGGCCTCCAGCGTGACCGAGAGCTGCTGCACGACGTAGTCGGCGGGCGACCCGCGCAGCGCCAGGGCGGTGAAGCGGTCGCGCACCTCGTCGCGCGCCCGCAGCGCCGCCGTCTGCCGGTCGATGATCAGGCGGTGGACCGCCTCCGTGATCGCGACGTACTTCACCTCGTGGTGCAGCGCGACCAGCGTGAGGCCGTGCTGTCGCGCCGCGTCGATGATCACCGCGGGCGTCCAGCGGTAGTGGGTGCCGAGTTCGAGCACGAGGCCCGCGGTGCCCACCGCGACGAGCTCGGCGATGAACGCGCGCAGCTCGTCGGGGTCCTGCGGCCACGCCGAGCCGGTCGACAGCAGCAGCTCGCCGCCGTTGAGCAGCCGAGCGACTCCCGCGCTGTCCGACACATGCACCCATCGCACGTGGGCGTCGAGCCGATCGTGACCGCTGAGCACCTCCGGCACTCCCTGCGTCACCGCGTCGAGCTGCAGCACCTCGCGCAGGGTGGGCAGCACGATCTGGGCATCCGCGCGCGTGTCGTCGTCGGTCACCATGACTCTCCCTCGGGTCGGAGCTGACTCAGCATAGCCCGGACAGTACGTCCGATCCGCCTCTCAGATCGCGACGGATAGCCACTCCCGCGTGTGAGATCGCCCTGCAACACTGAGACGGATGCTGCCGGTCGATCTGTCCGACCAGCGCATGCGCACACGTCGACGCACCGAGGCGTCGACCCGGGAAGGGATATCCATGACCATCACCCAGCCGCAGTCCGTCGACGACGCCACGCCGGAGGCACCGGTCATCGGGCACTGGATCGACGGAGCCCCACGGGTGCCGGCCGGAGGCCGCACCGCCCCGGTGTTCAACCCGGCGACCGGGCAGGTCACCGGCCGCGTGGCGTTGGCCGACGACGACGAGATCGCCGAGGCGATCGCGTCGGCGCAGGCGGGATTCGAGGTGTGGTCGCGCTGGTCGGTCGCCAAGCGGCAGGCGGTGCTGTTCGCGTTCCGTGAGCTGCTGAACGCGCGGCGCGGTGAGCTGGCCGCGATCATCACCGCCGAGCACGGCAAGGTGCTCTCCGACGCGGCCGGCGAGGTCGCACGCGGGCTCGAGGTCGTCGATCTCTCCTGCGGATTCCCGTCGCTGCTGAAAGGCGGGTACACGGAGAACGCCTCGAGCGGGGTCGACGTCTTCACGCTCCGGCAGCCGCTCGGGGTCACCGCGATCATCTCGCCGTTCAACTTCCCGGCGATGGTGCCGCTGTGGTTCTTCCCCGTCGCGATCGCCGCGGGCAACAGCGTCATCCTCAAGCCGAGCGAGAAGGACCCCTCGGCGGCGCTGTGGCTCGCCGCGCTGTGGGCGGAGGCGGGTCTCCCCGACGGTGTGTTCACCGTGCTGCAAGGCGACAAGGAGGCGGTGGACGGGCTGCTGCGCGCGGATGCCGTGCAGTCGGTCTCGTTCGTCGGATCCACGCCGATCGCCCAGTACATCTACGAAGAGGCATCCCGCACCGGAAAGCGCGTGCAGGCCCTGGGCGGGGCGAAGAACCACATGCTCGTGCTGCCCGACGCCGATCTCGACCTGGTCGCCGACCAGGCGGTGAACGCCGGGTACGGCGCGGCCGGCGAGCGCTGCATGGCCGTCTCGGTCGTGCTGGCGGTGGGCGACGTGGCGGACGAGCTGTCGCCGAAGATCCAGGAGCGGATCGCCAGGCTGCGGATCGGCGACGGCGCGTCCGCCGCGGGCGAGCCCGACATGGGCCCGCTGATCTCGGCCGCGCATCGCGACAAGGTGTCGTCGTACGTCGACATCGCGGAGGCCGACGGCGCCGACATCGTCGTCGACGGGCGCGGGTTCACCGTCGACGGGCACGACGACGGGTTCTGGTTCGGCCCCACGCTGATCGACAACATCCCGACCGACTCCCGGGCGTACACCGAGGAGATCTTCGGTCCGGTGCTCTCGATCGTGCGGGTGGCGACGTTCCAGGAGGGCCTCGACCTCATCAACTCCGGCCGGTTCGGCAACGGCACCGCGATCTTCACGAACGACGGCGGGGCCGCGCGGCGGTTCCAGTCGGAGGTGCAGGTCGGGATGATCGGAGTCAACGTGCCGATCCCCGTACCGGTCGCCTACCACTCGTTCGGCGGGTGGAAGAGCTCCCTGTTCGGCGACGCGAAGGCCTACGGCAGTCACGGGTTCGACTTCTTCACGCGTGAGAAGGCCATCACCACGCGGTGGACCGACCCGGCCGCCGACACCCATTCCCACCGCGGCATCGACCTCGGCTTCCCGCAGAACGATTGACGATCACCATGAGCGACACCTTCACCACCGCCCCGGTCGACCTCGCCGCGGACGCCCGCGTGCGGGCCGACGACCGCGGCCACGTCTTCCATTCCTGGAGCGCACAGGCGCTCATCGATCCGCTGCCGGTCGCCGGCGGCGACGGCGCCTCGTTCTGGGACTACGCCGGCAACTCGTACCTCGACTTCTCCAGCCAGCTGGTGAACCTCAACCTCGGGCATCAGCATCCCGATCTCGTGGAGGCCATCCAGCGCCAGGCCGGACAGCTGGCCACGATCCAGCCGTCGCTCGCCAACGACGTGCGCGGCGAGCTCGCCCGGCGCATCAGCGAGATCGCCCCCGACGGGTTCGAGAAGGTGTTCTTCACGAACGGCGGCGCCGACGCGAACGAGAACGCGGTACGGATGGCCCGGCAGTTCACCGGCCGCCGCAAGGTGCTGGCGATGTATCGCAGCTACCACGGCAACACCGCGACCGCCATCAGCCTCACCGGCGACCCGCGGCGGTGGCCGAACGAGCCGTCCGACGGCTCCGTGGCGCACTTCTTCGGCCCGTACCCGTACCGGTCGCCGTTCCACTCGTCCTCACCCGAGGAGGAGACGGCGCGCGCGCTGGAGCACCTCGAGCAGACGATCGTGCTGGAAGGGGCGTCGACGATCGCCGCGATCATCATCGAGACGGTCGTCGGCACCAACGGCGTGCTCGTGCCGCCTCCCGGGTACCTGACCGGGGTGCGCGGGCTGTGCGACCGCTACGGCATCGTCTACATCGCCGACGAGGTCATGGTCGGCTTCGGCCGCATCGGCGAGTGGTTCGCGTTCGACGCGTTCGACGTCGTGCCCGATCTCATCACGTTCGCGAAGGGCGTCAACTCCGGTTATGTGCCGCTCGGCGGTGTCGTGATCTCCGACCGCATCGCCGCTCACTTCGACACCGTCTCGTTCCCCGGCGGGCTGACCTACTCGGGGCATCCGCTGGCGTGCGCCGCCGGCATCGCGACGTTCGAGGTGTTCGAGCGCGACGGGATCCTGGAGCGGGTGCGCGACCTCGGGTCACGCGTCGTCGAGCCGCGGCTTCGTGAGATCGCGCGGCGCCACCCGAGCGTCGGCGATGTGCGCGGACGCGGCCTGTTCTGGGCGATCGAGCTCGTCAAGGACCGGGCGACGCGCGAGCCGCTCGTGCCGTTCAACGCGTCGGGTCCGGAGGCCGCGCCGGTCGCGGCGGTCGCGGCGGCGTGCAAGCGCGCCGGCGTGTGGCCGTTCACCCACTTCAACCGCGTGCACGTCGCACCGCCGCTGATCATCGACGAGGACGACCTGGTCCGCGGCCTCGACGTGATCGACACCGCGCTGCACGCCGCCGACGAGCACATGTGACCAGGGGACCGCTCACCTGTCGCACATCGACCCTCGTTCACGCGGGAAGGTCGATCTCAGACAGGCGAACGGTCCGGTCAAGGAAGGATGAAGGCATGACCGCCACCCCGACGTTGCACAACCTCATCGACGGGCGGCCCGTCGCCCCCTCCGGGGCGCTGCTCGAGCTCGTCTCGCCGGTGACCGGCGAGGTGCGCGGGCACGTGGGCGTCTCGACCGCCGACGACGTCGACGCGGCGTTCGCCGCGGCATCCCGTGCCTTCCCCGCCTGGCGCGACGCGACGCCGGCGCAGCGACAGCTGGCGCTGTTCCGGCTCGCCGACGCCCTCGCGAAGCACGCCGAGGAGTTCGCCGACCTTGAGTCGGCCGACACCGGCAAGCCCCGCGCGACCCTCGTGGCGGACGAGATCGACCAGTCGATCGACCAGCTCCGCTTCTTCGCAGGGGCAGCCCGCGAGCTGAACGGACGCGCCGCGGCGGAGTACGCGGAAGGCTTCACCTCGTACGTGCGCCGCGAGCCGATCGGGGTCGTCGCCCAGGTGACGCCGTGGAACTACCCGCTGAACATGGCGATCTGGAAGATCGGGCCGGCACTCGCGGCCGGCAACACGATCGTGCTCAAGCCGAGCGAGACGACGCCGTCGACGACCGTGCGGCTCGCGGAGCTCGCGGCCGAGATCCTTCCGCCCGGGGTCTTCAACGTCGTGCTCGGTGACCGGGCCACCGGGGCGTTGCTCACCGCACATCCGACGCCCCAGCTCGTCGCGATCACCGGATCGGTGCGCGCCGGCATGGCCGTCGCCGAATCGGCGTCGAAGCAGCTGAAGCGCGTGCACCTCGAGCTTGGCGGCAAGGCCCCGGCCGTCGTATTCGCCGACGCAGACCTGGCCCGCGCCGCCGCCGGCATCGCCGAAGCGGCGTTCTTCAACGCGGGCCAGGACTGCACCGCCGCCACGCGGGTCATCGTCCACCGCTCGGTGCACGACGAGCTGATCGGCCAGCTCGTCTCGCACGTGCGCGCCAGCATCCGAACCGGGGCGCCCGACGAGGATGTGTTCTTCGGTCCGCTGAACAACGCCGGGCAGCTCGACCGGGTGAGCGGATTCATCGACCGGCTGCCGGCCCACGCCCGCATCGAGACGGGTGGCCGGCGCCACGGCGAGACGGGCTTCTTCTTCGAGCCGACGATCGTGTCGGGAGTGCGTCAGGACGACGAGATCGTGCAGTCCGAGGTCTTCGGGCCCGTGCTCACGGTGCAGCCGTTCGAGACGGAGGAGGATGCGGTGACCCTCGCGAACGGCGTCCCCTACGCGCTGGCCGCCTCGACCTGGACCCGCGATCACACCACCGCCCTGCGGATGAGCCGCGCGCTCGACTTCGGCTGCGTGTGGATCAACGCGCACATCCCGTTCGTCTCCGACATGCCGCACGGCGGGTTCAAGCAGTCCGGCTACGGCAAGGACCTCTCGATCTACGGCTTCGAGGACTACACGCGCATCAAGCACGTCATGGCGAGCCTGCAGTAACCCGGCCTGCGGCATCGCGCGCCAGACTCCGACGTCACGAGCGAAGGAATCCGGACGGAGGGAGGACGATCGGCACACGATCGTCCTCCCTCCGTTCCACTTCCTCCCTCGGTGACGGCAGACGGCCGACGGCAGACGGCCGACGGATGCCGCGGCCCGGCGCGCGCCTCAGTGGCCCGAGATCAGGTCGGCCAGGCGGGCGACGGGCGAGGTCGTCGCCCGCCCGCGCGACTCCTGCCGGTCGGCGATGCCGTACGCGGCGTAGATCGCGTTCACCGCGAGCCAGCGCAGCGGCTCGATCTCCCAGCGCCGCGCGCGGTGGTCGACCCACGGCAGGTGGACGAGATCCGTGTCGTGCCCGAGCACGAGGTCGGCGAGCGTGCGCCCGGCGAGGTTCGTGGACGTGACTCCCGTGCCGACGTAGCCGCCGGCCCAGCCGAGCCCCGTCGCTCGGTCGTACCCCACCGACGCAGCCCAGTCGCGCGGCACTCCGAGCACTCCCGACCAGGCGTGGGCGATCGACACCTCGCGGGCAGCCGGGAACGCCGTGTGCAGCAGCCGCGTGAGCCCGGCGACCGTGCGCACCTGCGTGCGACCGTCGGTGTCGACGCGCGAGCCGTAGCGGTACGGCACCCCGCGTCCGCCGAACGCGATCCGCCCGTCGGCGGTGCGCTGCGCGTACGTGTAGACGTGGGCCAGATCGCCGAGGGTGTCGGCGTGCGTCCATCCGATCTCGCGCCAGGCCGACTCGGGCAGCGGCTCCGTCACGATGAGCGACGAGTTCATCGGCAGCAGCGTGCGGTGCTGGCCGGACAGATTCGCCGTGAACCCCTCCGTCGCCCGCACGACGTGAGCCGCCCGCACGGTGCCACGCGCGGTCTGCACGCGACCGGGCGAGATCGCGAGGGCCGGCGTGTCCTCGTAGATGACGGCGCCGGCGCGCTCGACGGCGGCTGCGAGCCCCCGGACGAGCTTGGCCGGGTGCACGCGTGCGCAGTGCGGGTGCCACACCGCACCCAGGGGCCGGTCGACACCGACCCGCGCGGCGGTCTCGGCAGCGGAGAGTTCGACCACGTCCGCTCCGGGCCAGGGTGCCTCGGCCGCCGCGAACGCCCGCATCCGGGCGAGCTGAGCCGGCGCGTACGCGACGTTCAGCTCGCCGCCCTTCGCGATGTCGGCGTCGATCCCCTCGACCTCGGCGACCCTGATCACCTCGTCGACGGCGTCGTTGTGCGCCGCCTGCTGCCGGATGCCGCCCTCCCTGCCGTACCGCTCCCGGCCCCCGGTGACGGAGTTGGTGAGCCAGCCGCCGTTGCGACCCGACGCGCCGAATCCGGCGAACCGCGACTCGACGACCGCGACCCGCACCGAGGGGTCGGCCCGGCGCAGGTAGTACGCCGTCCACAGGCCGGTGTATCCACCGCCCACGATGCAGACATCCACCTCGACGTCGCCGGGCAGCGGGGCCCGCGCGACCGGCTCGCCGAGCTGACCCCACCAGAAGGACACACCGCCGTTGCGCACGTTGACCACCCTTGCTCATGTGCGATTTCGGAATCCGATCGCCATTCTAGCTTCGGATTCGCTCTTGTCTGACGCATCCGGCAACTGATACCGTGGCGGCACGCGAAGGAGGCCAAGGATGCCCGGCACGCCGCGGACGACGGCCGCACCACTCGACGACACCTCGAAGGCGATCATCGAGCAGCTGCAGGACGACGGCCGACGCTCCTACGCCGACATCGGCCGCGCCGTGGGACTGAGCGAGGCGGCGGTGCGCCAGCGCGTGCAGCGGCTTACCGAGAGCGGCGCGATGCAGATCGTCGCGGTCACCGACCCGCTGCAGCTCGGGTTCGCCCGCCAGGCGATGATCGGCATCAAGGTCGCGGGCGACATCGGCGTCGTCGCCGACTCCCTCGCCGACATCCCGAGCGTCAGTTACGTCGTCATGACGGCCGGGTCGTTCGACCTCCTCGTCGAGCTCGTCTGCACGAGCGACGACGAGCTGATCGACATCCTCAACACCCGCATCCGGGGGCTCGACGGCGTCGTCTCCACCGAGACGTTCGTCTACCTCCGACTCCACAAACAGCTCTACAACTGGGGGACACGATGAACTCCACACCCACCACCGCGACCGCACAGAGCACCGCGCACCGCACCGAGGCGGAGCTCCAGGAGATGGCTCGCGACCATCTCTGGATGCACTTCGCCCGCCAGTCGGTCATGACCGACGGCCCCGGCGTGCCGATCATCACGCGCGGCGAAGGCCACCACATCTGGGACTCGCAGGGCCGGAAGTACATCGACGGACTGTCCGGACTGTTCGTCGTGAACGCCGGCCACGGACGCACGCGGCTGGCGGATGCGGCGGCCCGCCAGGCGGAGCAGCTGGCGTTCTTCCCGATCTGGTCGTACGCGCATCCGGCGGCGATCGAACTGGCCGACCGCATCGCCGGCTACGCGCCCGGCGACTTGAACCACGTCTTCTTCTCCACCGGCGGTGGCGAGGCCGTCGAGACCGCCTTCAAGCTGGCCAAGTACTACTGGAAGCTGCAGGGCAAGTCCACCAAGCACAAGGTCATCTCCCGGTTCATCGCCTACCACGGCACCCCGCAGGGAGCCCTGGCGATCACCGGCCTCCCCGGCATGAAGTCGATGTTCGAGCCGGTCACCCCGGGCGGATTCCGCGTGCCGAACACGAACTACTATCGCGCCGACGAGATGGGCTTTCCCGGCGGCACTCCAGAGCAGTTCGGACAGTGGGCGGCGAATCGCATCGAGGAGATGATCCAGTTCGAGGGGCCCGACACCGTCGCCGCCGTCTTCCTCGAGCCGGTGCAGAACTCCGGCGGATGCTTCCCCCCGCCCGCCGGCTACTTCCAGCGGGTGCGCGAGATCTGCGACAAGTACGACGTGCTGCTCGTCTCCGACGAGGTCATCTGCGCGTTCGGTCGCATCGGCGAGTACTTCGCCTGCGACGCGTACGGCTACCAGCCCGACATGATCACGTTCGCGAAGGCCGTCACGAGCGGCTACTCGCCGCTCGGCGGCACGATCGTCAGCGATCGCATCTACGAGCCGTTCGCGCACGGCGACGCGTCCTTCCCGCACGGCTACACGTTCGGCGGACACCCCGTGTCGGCGGCGGTCGCGCTGGAGAACCTCGACATCTTCGAAGAGGAAGGGCTGTTGCAGAACGTGCGGGAGAACTCGCCGGCGTTCCGGGCGACGCTCGAGAAGCTGCTCGACCTGCCGATCGTCGGCGATGTGCGCGGCGACGGCTACTTCTTCGGCATCGAGCTGGTGAAGGACAAGACGACGAAGGAGACGTTCGACGACGACGAGTCGGAGCGCCTGCTGCGCGGCTTCCTCTCGAAGGCGCTGTTCGACGCCGGACTCTACTGCCGGGCCGACGACCGCGGCGACCCCGTCGTGCAGCTGGCGCCCCCGCTGACGATCGGTCAGAGCGAGTTCGACGAGATCGAGCAGATCCTGCGCGGAGTGCTCACCGAGGCGTGGACGCGACTCTAGGTCTTGACCGACTGGTCAATCAAGAGAGTAGAGTGGGAGGCGACCCCCGATTCGGGAGCCATCTGACGAAGAGGAGGATGAGTTCAATGAAGAGGTGGACACGCTGGCAGGACTGGGTGGCGGTCGCGGCGGGACTCTACGCCGCACTCGCGAGCATCTGGACGACCCCGCGCACCGGGGCCTCGATCTCGATGATGATCGTCCTGGGCATCCTGATGATCGCCGCGGCGGTCTGGAGCCTCGCTGCACCGGCCCTGGTGTCGATGGAGTGGATCGTCGCCGTCATCGCAGCGCTGCTGTTCATTTCGCCCTGGGTGGGCGGATACGCGGGGATGGCCGGACCGGCCTGGACCTCGTGGATCTGCGGCGGCGTCGGCGTCATCGCCGGACTGTGGGCTCTCGCCCCGGCCGAGAAGATGCACAACACGACGCACGGCGGCCCTCGCGCCGCCCACGCATGACCGCCCACGCGGCGCATCGGCACCCGGTCGCACCGGGTGCTCACACGGATGCCGCGGCGGGGGACGCGCGAACGCGCATCCTCGATGCTGCGGCATCCCTGTTCGCCCAGTCGGGTTTCGACGGCGCCTCGACCGCGCGCATCGCGCGCGCGGCCGCGGTGCCGAAGGGCCTGCTGTTCTACTACTTCCCGACCAAGCCCGACATCCTCGCCGTGCTGCTCGACGAGCGTCTCGGCGCGGTGCCGGACGACGGGCATCTCGCGGTGCCGGGCGATCCCGTGCAGTCGCTCATGAACATCGGCGAGAACGTACTGCGTGCACACGCCGATTCGGCGGTCCTGCGCGAGGTCGTGTGGCACGAGGCGCACACCCGCTCGCATGCGCAGCGGGTGCTCACCCGCTACCGGCACGCACTGCATGACGCGATCGCACGCGTCCTGACCGTGAGCGTGTCCGCCCCGGTCGCGGCAGATGCCGTGAGGGCGGCCGCCGCGGCCTGGGCCGCGATCATCACGGCGCGGCCGCTGACCGCGTCGGGCGAAGGCGATGCGGACGACGACGCCCCCACGCAGCCGAGGCCGCCCGAGGACGTGCCCGCGCAGCTGCACGCGCCGGAGAGCCTGCGTGCGATCGCGACGCTCCTCGTCGCCGGACTCACCGCCGCGGCGCCTGCATGACCGCCGCACGACGGGAGCGGGCTCGTGCCTGAGGGCGACACCGTCTGGCAATCCGCGCGCCGCCTGCACGCCGCGCTGGCCGGGCACGAACTCACCCGCTTCGACCTCCGGGTTCCCTCCCCACGCCCCCTCAACGCATCGCTTCGCGCTGCGTCGAGCCTCCGGGGGCTCAACGCATCGCTTCGCGCTGCGTCGAGCCTCCGGGGCGCGTGGGCCCAAGCGGCGACGGTGGACCTGTCGGGGCAGGTCGTCCGCGAGGTCGTGCCGCGGGGGAAGCACATCCTGCACCGCATCGGCGAGTGGACGCTGCACTCCCACCTGAAGATGGAGGGCACGTGGCGGGTGCTCGCTCCGGGCGCCCGGTGGCCGCGTCCTGCCCACACTGCGCGGGCAGTGCTGTCGACCGCGGATTGGGACACCGTGGGATTCGATCTCGCCGAGATCGCCGTCGTCCGGACGAGCGACGAGTCGACGCTCGTCGGTCACCTCGGCCCGGATCCGCTGCAACCCGACTGGGATCCCGCCGAGGCCGCCCGCCGGCTCGCGGCCGATACGCGTCCGGCACACGTCGCCGTGCAGGACCAGCGGAACCTCGCCGGCCTCGGCAACGAATACGCGAACGAGGTGCTGTTCGTGCGCGGCATCCTGCCCACCACTCCGGCGGCCGACGTCGACACGGCGGCGCTCGTCGACACCGCCGCCCGCATGCTGCGCGCGAACCGCGATCGGCCGATCCGGGTCTTCACCGGCGACAGCCGCCGCGGGCGCACGCGCTGGGTGTACGGCCGCGAGAACAGGCCGTGTCTGCGCTGCGGCACGCCGATCGCACACGGGCATCTCGGCGCCGATCCGACGCGCGAGCGCAATGTGTTCTGGTGCCCCTCATGCCAGCGCTGAGCGGGGGCGGCACGGCCGCGCCATCCGTCCGCCTGCGCCCGAGTCCTTTCTCGCGTGACACCCGGTTTCGCTTTGCCGGGAGGGAATGAGATCATTTCTTACAGGGTTATTCCTATTAGCGGCACCAGCTGATGCCGCGGGAGGAACAGTGGGCAAGAACTACATCGACATCGAGAACGACCAGGGCGACACCCTCCGCTACCGCAAGCACGCGAACGGCCGCGGACTCATCGCCCATGGAGCGAAGGTGCACCCGAGCGCCGTCGTGGAGGCGGGCGCGTATGTCGAACCGGGTGCGCAGATCGCCGCGGGCGCGCATATCGGCCGCGGCGTGTGGGTGGAGACGGATGCCGTCATCGGCGTGGACGCCGACATCGCACCGCACGCCCACATCGGCCCCGGAGCCGCGATCGGCGCGAAGGCCAAGATCGGCGTGCGCACACACGTCGGCGACCACGCCATCGTCGCGGTGGGCTCCCTGATCGGCGACGACGAGACGATCGGCGACGGCGAGCGCATCGCCACCGACCGTCGGGGACTGCGCCTGGCCGCCTGATCTTGCCGTCCCGGCTGCCGCCGCACCGACGACGCGGGCGGCGGCGCTAGGTTGAGAGTCATGGCCACGCAGCGATCAGCCCCGGGCGGCAAGGGGCGACCGCGCAAAGGCACGTTGCGGCGCGCATCGAGACCGACCCCGTCGAAGGGGAAGCCGACGGCCCAGCCACGCCCGAAGCGGACTCCGAACCCCTCGCCGCAGACCCCGCCGGCTCCCCCCGGACCGTTCCGGCTCGGCGCCATCGAGGGCGCGACACCCGGCAAGTGGATCGACATCTGGCGGGAGCGGATGCCGCACAATCCCCTCGAACTCGCGCCGCTCGCCGTCGCCACTCAGCGCGCGGCGCTCGTCGACCGCGAGGTCGACGCGGCTCTCGTGCGCCTGCCGATCGATGCCGAAGGCCTTCATGTCATCCCGCTCTACGAGGAGCAGCCGGTCGTCGTGATGTCGGCCGACTCGAGCCTGAGCGCGGCCGATGAACTCGATGCCGACGACCTCGCCGGGGAGGTGCTCATCCGCTCGGCCGATGACGTGCTCGGGTTCGACGCATCCGGCACCGTCGCTCCGGCCTTCGCGGCGCCCGCGACGACGGAGGATGCCGTTGCCACCGTTGCGACGGGCGTCGGCATCATGGTCGTGCCCATGTCGCTGGCGCGGCTGCACCACCGCAAGGACGTGACGTTTCGCCCGCTGCGCGGCGGTCCCGCGTCGACCGTCGCGCTCGCCTGGCCGGCGGAGGCGACGACGCCGCTCGTCGAGACCTTCGTCGGCATCGCCCGCGGCCGCACCGCCAACTCCTCCCGCTGACCCGCACTGCGGCGCGTCGGTGAGACGGCCCGACGGGGGAGGGAAACGGCACGAGCGAAGGACGATATCCGCGGTACCGTCCTCCCTCCGTCTCGTCTCCTCCCTCGGTGAACTCCGGGGCGCGCTACTCGGCGCGGAGGCGGTCGACGATCTCGGCGGCGCGGGTGGCGCGGGTGGCGGTGTCGGGTTCGTCGTGGAAGCCGTCGAGGAGTTGCGCGATGCGCCCGGCGACGTACGGGGCGGCGAACGACGTGCCGCTCCACACCGCGTAGCCGCCGGTGAAGTCGTCGGGATCGAGCGACTCGCGCCGCTGCCCGTGCGCGTCACGCCGCGTGACCGCCTGCGCTCCCCCGTCGAAGCTCGGGAACGTCGAGAGCACCGACACCCCGCGAGCGTAGAGGTCGACCCACGGCGCCGTGTTGCTGAACAGCGCCACGGTGCGGCCGTTCGGGTTCTTCGCGCCGACGGCGAGCATCGGCGCCGCCCCGTCCTCGCCCGGGAACGCGGCGGGGAACATCGGCCGGTCGGTCGCATCGTTGCCCGCGCTGCACACGACGGTGCATCCCGCCCCGGCGACCTCGAGCAGCACCTGGCGCAGCGCGGCGCTGTACAGCACGTCGTCCGGCGTCTCGTGGTAGTAGCCCAGCGAGAGGTTGAGCACGTCGATCCTGCGGCCGCCCTTCTCGCCGTTCGCATACCGCGTGACGAGTTCGGCCACCTTCTCCATGGCGTCGATGAGGTCCGACTCGATGACGCGCCCGAGGCTGTCGGCGATGCGCACCGAGAGGATGTCGGCGTCAGGGCACACCTGATGCACGATGCCGGCGAGGAACGTGCCGTGGCCGGAGACCGGGTCGATCTCGCCGTCGAGAGGTCCGACGAGGTCGGGATTGAGGTCCGGCGTCGTCGCGGCATCGTCGATGCCGATCGCGGTACCGTCGCACGTCACGCGCGTGTCGACGACTCCCCCGGCGAACCACGGGTGCGGCGCGCAGCCGGTGTCGACGATCATGACCACGGGCCGCTCGCGCGTGCGGTCGGCGTCGCGGTGCGGGGCTTCGCCGATCCAGGTGACGACCTGCCGCCCCCCGAAGCCCGGGAGCGCGTACCCGCCGAGGCCGGCGGATGCCGGATTCGTCGACCCGAACGGGTTCGTCGACGTGAACGGGTTGGTGGAGGTGAACGGATTCGTCGATGTGAACGGGTTCGTGGAGGTGAACGGATTCGTCGACATGAACGGATTCATGCCGATCGGCGCAACGGTGAGCAGATGGTCGAGCCCCACGCCGTCGAGGTCGACTCCACTACGCTCGGCCGCGGTGAGCACTGCCCACGCGTCGGGCACCGATTCGGCGGCCGCGCCCTGCGGAACGACCTGCACGCGCGTCACCGCCGGCCGCCGCTCGCGTGCGGCTCTGCGCTCGATCGTGATCGTCGGCTGCGGCTCGAAGCGCCAGCCCGCACGCTGGAACGCCCGGTTCAGGTCGCGGACCACCTCGTTCACGTCGCGCGAGCCGGCCACGAGCAGGCGGTCCGGGATGTACACGGTCGGGAAGATGCGCCGCGGGTCCTCCTCCGCCGGCGGCTGCAGCACCACCCCGAGCGGCTTGATGATGTTCTCGCGCTCCTGCCAGTTGGCCGGCTTCTGCTGCCGTCGGTCCGACGCATCCGGACTGTTCTTCTCTTCCATGGTGGCCTCCTCGCCTGCGCCAGCGCGCTCCCCGTGATCCGGACTCTAGCGGTCTGCGGGCACCCGAAAACAGAGAGGATCCCGGCCGAGCCGAGATCCTCCCCGTCGGGCTGCGTGACGGCTCCCAGTTGCACGTCAGCGCACTCGCAGCGCCGCCCCCTCGGACCTGACTCCCCAGTCGTAGGCCCTGGGCGCTGCGAACGTCCCACAGTGGCAGAGCCGGTGCCGGGCGGCCTGATACATCCGATTCTCAGAAACCTGCGCCGTGCGCCTGGAACGAGGTGACAAGGCCGGTGCGGGCGGATGCGGCGGCCAGCGCCTCGGCGGGAGCGTCCCCGTTCGCCAGCCGCTCGTGCATCGCGCCCAACAGCTCGCACGCGGCATCGTCGTCGACCGCGACCGGGGTGGCGATGACGCACCGCGCGCCGGCCGACAGCCAGATGCGAGCCATGCCGATCGCCTCCTCGCCCCACCGCACCGAGGACCGCCCGCTCTCGCACGCCGACAGGATCACGGTCGCGGGCACGCGCGGGATGCGGTCGATGTCGTACCCGAACAGCGTGCCGTCGGCGAGCTCGAGGCCGGAGAACAGCGGGTTGTCGACGGCGTGCTGACCGTGGGCGGCGACGTGCAGCACGTCAGTGCGGCCGGCGAGCGCCGTGAGGGCGTCGACGGTCGCGTCGGCACCGGTCAACGAGTCCGCCGCCTGCCACGTCGATGCCGCCGAGCGGATCTCCTCGTCGCCGCGCGCGATGCCCGGCCCGGCGGCGAAGCCGGCACTGCGTGCCCGCGATGACGCCGGCCGGTCGAGCAGCCACTGCGACGCCGACGAGGCGAGCGTGAACGCGCGGCCGCGCATCGCGGGCAGCATCGCCCACGGGATGCCCGACAGGATGCCCGGCGCCGTGATCACGAGACGGCGGCCGTCGGTGTGCGCGAGCGGCGCCTCGAGCAGCGCGGCGGAGAGCGCAGCGAGCCGCCCGTCGAGCGATCGCCGCACGATCGCGGCCATCGGCCCCGTGCGGACGGTCGCCGCCATGTCGAGGTCGGCGCGCAACCCCGGCATCAGGCCACGGATCGCGGCGATGCCCGGCAGCGTGACGATGCGCCGCCCCTCCGGCGTGACGACGAGCGCCGTGAGGGCGTCGCCCGAGTAGATGTAGGCCACGAACGCCGTGCGCTCGTCGAGCGCCGCGCCGAGCTCCTCGACGTCGACGCGGCGATACGCGTCGCCGGCCGCCGTCTGCGCCCACTGCCGGGTGCGCGCGCGTTCCCGCAATGCGACTCCCCGGGGGCTCGTCACCCAGTTCGGGTCGTCGGCGCGGAGCATCCTCATCTCGGCGAGGTCAGCGGCCAGTTCAGGGTCGGGAGGGGGTCGCAGCGGAGCGACCTGCTGGCTCAACTGGCGGGCGCGCTCGGACCACTCGAACACGACGTCGGCGCGGCGCGACCGCACGGCGCTGGCGAGCCCGGCGAGCACGAGACCGCTGCCGTGCATCGCCACGGAGGTCTGCAGGTCCAGGCTGCCGAACGCGGTGCGCCACGCGCCGAGCTCGTCGAGCCCCGCCGCGGCGTGGCGGCGGGCCGACGCATCCTTCCCCCTCGCCGTCTCACGCGCGGCTCGTGCTTCGTGCGCGAGCAGGTGCACCTGAATCGGCGCGGCCGACGGCACGCGAATCCGCGCGACCTCGTCGACGCGCCCGTGCCGCGCCTGCCAGATGGCCAGGGTGAGCCGCAGCGCCGCGGACTCGGCTGCGACTCCGGCGGCATCGAGCCGGGCGGCGAGTGCCGCGACCTCGTCCGTCGTGGGGATGCGCCGAGCGGCGGCGACCCGGGCGGCGCGGCGCGCGGCGGGGAGCGCGAGCGCCGCGCGCATCCTGACCCCTTCCGCCCGTGCGCGCCAGACGTCGCTCGCGACGGCCTCGAAGCGCCGCGCGGCGGCGGCAGCCACCGTTGCGGCGCGCGACGGATCGTGCGAGAGCAGCGAGCAGGCGAGCTGGAACTCGGCCTCGGCCCGCAGCTGCGGCATACGGTGCGCCCCGAACACCGCCGCCGCTGCGGCGAGCAGCCGCTCCGCCTCGCGCGGGAGCCCGGCGTCGCGCAGCACCTCGGCGCGGTCGGCATCGCAGATCCCGGCGGCCACGGGGGACGCGGCCGCCCGCGGCCGCGCATCCTGCATGCCGCGCAGCGCGGCGATCAGGTCGCCCTGCAGCAGCGCGACGTACGCGCGGTTGTGGTCGGCCTGGCCGCCGTCGACGGTGAGGTCCGCCTCGGTGAAGATGCGGGCGGCGCGTTCGAGGTCGTCGGCCGCCCCGTCGAGGTCGCGCAGCTGCAGGCGTGTGACGCTGCGGTTCATGCGCACCCGCGCCTGGGCGACCGGCTCGACGTCGAGCCCTTCGATCGCCTCCGTCAGCTGCTGCTCCGCCTCGTGCAGGCGTCCGCTCATGAGTGCGAGCGCGCCGAGCTGGCCGAGCAGCACTGCGCGGGTGTGCGCCGAGGTGCCGGGCAGCGCGAGACCGCGGTGGCACAGCGCCTCGGCGTCGGCGGGACGGCCGGTGCGGCGCAGCACGAGCGCCTGCGTGCCCATGACCCGCGCGCGCAGATCGACGTCGTCGGCGAGCGCCGCCGCCCGTGTCAGGGTGCGCTCGGCCTGGGCGAAGCGCCCGCGGATCGCCTCCTCCACGGCACGCCGATGCAGCTGCTCCCCAGTCGGCCTCACCTGACCATCATGACGCAGGCCGCGCTCGGGCGCTCAGACCTCGAACTGCGGCGTCTGGAACTCGGTCGTCCGCCCCTCGCGACCCGGCACCGACAGGCGCACCCGGTACAGTCCCGGGCGCACGCCGTCGAACGCGAATCGACCGTGCTCGCCGGGCTCGGTGCGGCGTTCGCGGTCGCCCTGCACGAGCAGCACCGCGGCGGCCGCCGCATCCACCCACCCGTCGATGCGGCGATCGCCGCTCTCGGTGACGCTCACGTGCAGCAGCACGCTCGTGCGGCCGTCGCTGAACTGCAGCGTGGCGGTGTCGCCGTCGCCGTCGCCGCGCACGTCGGCGTACTGCGTCTCGACCATCGTCAGCAGGGCGTACTCCCGCGAGAGATCCTCGACGGCCACGGCGGCGACCATCCGGTCGACGAGCCCGGCCGGCACAGGGTCGTGCTCCTGCCACGCCGCGCGCAGGCGGGCGAACATCTCGGCGTCGGCGGCGAAGTCCTCGGTCGCCATGTCACACCATCCCTTCGCCGAGAAGCGCACGGAGCTTGCCCAGGCACCGCTGCCGCGTGGGGCCGATCGACCCGATCGGCATCGCCATCTCCTGGGCGAGCCGCGCGTAGTCGGGGCGCTCCTCGAACGCGATCACGCGCAGCAGACGCCGGCACCGCTCCGCCAGCTGCGCGACCGCGTCCCAGAGCCGCTGCGCATCGGCGGACCGGGTGGCGGATGCCTCGGCCGACTCCTGCGTCGGAAGCTGCGGTTCGAGCTCCTCGGTCTCGGTGACGTCGGCGCGGCGCTGCGCGCGTCCGGCGCGCCAGGCCTCCCGGCGGGCGCACGTGGTGAGCCATCCCGAGACCGCGCGCGGGTCGGCGATGCTCTCGTGGCGGCGCACCAGCGTGAGCCAGGTCGTCTGCACGACGTCCTCGGCCAGCGCGCGGTCGAGTCCGTACGCGCGCACGACGTGCCACAGGGTCGGCGTCATCAGCCGCACCAGCTCATCCATCGCCCGCGCGTCGCCGTCGCGCCACGCCGCGAACAGCGACCCGGCGCGCTCCCAGCGCGTGGGCTCCTGATCGGCGGTGACGGCGTCGTCGAGCGAGGTCATACCGACAATTGTCTCCACACCGGGCCAGAGGGCGGAAGAGGCCGCCGTGATACATGACGGCGTCGGCCGGTTCCTGCGCCTTTCGAGGCTCGGCTCAGGGCTGCGACCGCGCGACCGACGCGGCGGCCGAGTGATCGACATCCTCTTCCTCGTCGAGATGCGCGCCGAGCACCGCCATGGCCCGCGCCTGCACCGTGACGACCTCACCGGGCGCGATGGGGCCCCGGCGGTTGCCGCTCGCGCCCGTCTCGAGGATGAGATCCCAGCTCGGGCTCGCCCTCACGCGCGGCAGGTGGAAGTCGATGTCCTCGTCCCCTGCGTTGAACAGCACGAAGAAGTGCCGGTCGGTGATCGGGCGACCCCGTCCGTCGCGCTCGTCGATGCCGTCGCCGTTGAGGAACACGGCGATCGCCCGGCCGAAGCCCGACTCCCAGTCATCCGGCCGCATCTCGGTGCCGTCGGGCCGCAGCCAGGCGATGTCGGGAACGGGACCGCCCTCCTCACGGCTCACCGGCCGGCCGTCGAAGAAGCGGCTGCGGCGGAAGGTGGGATGCGCGCGCCGCAGCTTCGCGACCGTGGCGGTGAACTCGACCAGCGGGTGATCGGCCGATTCCCAGTCGATCCAGGTGAGCTGGTTGTCCTGGTTGTACGCATTGTTGTTGCCGCGCTGCGTGCGACCGAGCTCGTCGCCGTGCGAGATCATCGGCACGCCCTGGCTCAGCATCAGCGTCGCGATGAAGTTGCGCTGCTGGCGCGCCCGCAGCACGAGGATCGCGTCGTCGTCGGTCGGGCCCTCGACGCCGCAGTTCCACGACCGGTTGTCGTCGGTGCCGTCGCGGTTCTGCTCGCCGTTGGCCTCGTTGTGCTTCTCGTTGTACGAGACGAGGTCGCGCAGCGTGAACCCGTCGTGCGCGGTGACGAAGTTGATGGATGCGACGGGTTTGCGCCCCGAGGTGGCGTACAGATCGCTCGACCCGGTCAACCGCGAGGCGAACTCCCCCAGCGCCTGGGGTTCGCCGCGCCAGAAGTCGCGGACGGTGTCGCGGTACTGCCCGTTCCACTCGGTCCACAGCGGCGGGAAGTTCCCGACCTGGTAGCCGCCGGGCCCCACATCCCACGGCTCGGCGATGAGCTTGACCTGCGAGATCACCGGATCCTGCTGCACGATGTCGAAGAACGCCGACAGGCGGTCGACCTCGTAGAACTCCCGGGCGAGCGTCGACGCGAGATCGAACCGGAATCCGTCGACGTGCATCTCGAGCACCCAGTACCGCAGTGAGTCCATGATGAGCTGCAGCGTGTGCGGATGGGTGACGTTGAGACTGTTGCCGGTGCCGGTGTAGTCGGTGTACTTGCTCGGATCCTTCGCGTCGAGCCGGTAGTACGCGGCGTTGTCGATGCCGCGCATCGACAGGGTCGGGCCCTTCTCGCTGCCCTCCGCGGTGTGGTTGTAGACGACGTCGAGGATCACCTCGATGCCGGCGGCGTGCAGCGCCCGCACCATCGCCTTGAACTCCTGCACCTGCTGGCCGCGGTCGCCCGTCGATGCGTAGCCGTTGTGCGGCGCGAGGAACGCGATGGTGTTGTAGCCCCAGTAGTTCGAGCGGCCGTCGGCGGTCTGGTCGTTCGTGAACTGGTGCACCGGCATGAGCTCGATCGCCGTCACGCCGAGCTTCTGCAGGTGCGCGATGATCGCCGGGTGGGCGATGGCGCTGTACGTGCCGCGGATCTCTTCGGGGACGTCGGGATGCCGCTCGGTGAGGCCCTTCACGTGCGCCTCGTAGATCACGGTCTCGGAGTAGGGCGTACGCGGCGGGTTGTCGCCGTGCCAGTCGAAGTACGGATTGATGACGACGCACTTCATCGTCGAACCGGCGGAGTCGTCGTCGTTGCGCTGGGAGGGGTCGTCCAGGTCGAAGCCGAACAGCGGCTGCCCCAGCGTCGTGTGTCCCTCCACCGCCTTCGCGTAGGGGTCGATGAGGAGCTTCGCCGCGTTGAACCGCTTGCCCGATGCGGGGTCGTACTCGCCGTGGACGCGGTAGCCGTAGCGCTGACCGGGTGAGATCTGCGGCAGGTAGGCGTGCCAGACGTACGCGTCGACGTCGGTCAGCTCGACGCGGGTCTCGGTGCCCGCGTCGTCGAAGAGGCACAGCTCCACGCGCTCGGCGCCCTCGCTGAAGAGGGCGAAGTTCGTGCCGTTGCCGTCATACGTCGCCCCCAGCGGGTACGGCGTTCCAGGCCACGATTCCACAGGCATCCCTCTCTTCGACCCCGCCCAGACTACCGGGCACGGTGTGGCGCGCGGAGCCCGGGGACCCGCAGCCGGGGGTGCGGACCGGGTCAGCTGGCGCCCGCCGGCGGCGCGACGAGCAACTCGACGCGTTCGTTCAGATATCCGTCGAGGCGTGCCAGCCCGCCGGTACGGCTCCACCGGATGTGGGGCACCCCGTCCACCAGGCTGAGCGGCCCGGATGTCTCGCCGCGACCGAGTGCGGCGACATCCAGCACGGTCCAGCCGATGTGCACGACCTCGCCCTCGGCGAAGCCGCCGCGTCGCGCGGCGCCGGCGAGAGCCGCCCGTTCGCGCTGCGACTCGGCGGTGAACCCGCGTCGCACCTCCTCGCGCGCCCGCACGATCTCACCGGTGGCGAGCAGCTCGTCGTCGGTCAGCAGGAGGGCGCCGAGGTGCCAGGCGCTGCCGCGCGGCACGATCCGCGGCGCGCGTGCCAGTCCGAGCACTCGCCGCGGGACGACCAGCTCGCCGAGGCGCTCACGGCGCGCCCCCGCCAGGCGGCGGCGCGCGTCGTCCAGCAGCTCGGCCACGTCCACGCGGCCAGGGTATCGGCCCGGGGCGTGCAGAACGCCGCTCATCTGGGATGGATGGTCCCCACGACCCGCGTCTTTCCGGGGCGTTCCCGGCTCGCACGGCACGGATCGACGGAGTTCTGCACGCCCGCACCGCACGTCCAGGGGCGCATCCACGGTGTTTCCTCAGATGATGAGGATGCGCCCGTCGGCCGGGCCGCCGTCGAGGCTGCGCGGCGCGGGCGCCTCGAGCTGCCGCATGCCGCCGTGCAGTTCGCGGTGCAGCCGCTCCATGCGGTCGTCGAGCTGGGCGGCCGACTCCGCGGCCTCCTTCAGCTCGGCGAGCAGCTCGGCCGGAACCTGCTGCTGGTACTTGTAGTAGATCTTGTGCTCGAGGCTCGCCCAGAAGTCCATCGCGATCGTGCGGAACTGCACCTCGACCGGCACATCGACGGGGCCGGTCGACAGGAACACCGGCACATGCACGATGGCGTGGAGGCTCTTGTACCCGTTCGGCTTCGGCCGCGCGATGTAGTCCTTCACACGCCGGACGGAGATGTCGGCCTGCGCCGTCAGCAGGTCGAACAGCCGGTAGGCGTCGGCCGTGAAGCTCGTCGTGATGCGGATGCCGGCGATGTCGGTGATCTGCGACCGGATCGACTCGAAATCCGGGTCGATGCCCTTGCGCGCGACCTTCTCGACGATGCTGTCCGGCGACTTCACCCGGCTCGAGACGTGCTCGATCGGGTTGTAATCGTGCAGGTAGAGGAACTCGTCACGCAGGATGTCGATCTTCGTGGTGACCTCCTGCAGACCGAACCGGTACGGCAGGAGGAACCGCTGCAGATCATCCCGCATCGCCCGCATCTGCGCGGGCGACATCTCGATCGGCGTGTCGACGTCGGGGACCTCGGGAGCGACGGCGGGGGCGGCGATGTCCGGCTGGTCGAGCATGACGCCACCCTACGGACGGCGGCTGGGAATGGGGTCAGCAGAAGAGCCCGCTTCCTATGCATCGCCCGAGTGGCGAGAGACGGATGCGGCGGCCGCCGCCCGTGCGACCGATGCGAGACGGATGCCGCGGCCGCGTCGCGGCGATGCGGGACCGGATCGCGGGCACACCGGCCGGGCGGCTCACGCGTCGTCGTCGAGCTCGTCCGCCATGACGCGTTCGCCGCGGAGCGCCATCGCGATGAGCGGGAAGAGCAGCACCGACAGCATCCCGGCCCCCACGAGCACCGCCGCGGCGGCACTGGACAGGATGCCCTTGTCGACGCCGATCGCCGTCACGGCGACGATGATCGGCAGTCCGGTCGCGCCCATGAGCGCGATCGCGATGCGGTCACGCATCCGCGACCCTTCGGGCGCCGCCAGCAGCGACGGAAGGCCGCGGACGATGAGCAGCACGATCAGCGCGACGACGACCATCACGAGCAGGCGCGGGGCCTCGAGCAGCGAGCGCAGGTCGAAGGTCACGCCGGTGTAGATGAAGAAGATCGGCACGAGGAAGCCGAAGCCGACGGCCTCGATCTTGCTCTCGACCTCGTGCTGGTCGCCCTCGTCGGCGTCGCGGATGAGCAGCCGCCACACGATGCCGGCGGTGAACGCGCCCAGCAGCATGTCGATGTCGAGGAAGACGCTGAGCGCGACCAGTGCGGCGAGGAGCACGAGCACGACGCGCACGGCGAACTGCCCCGACGTGTGCAGCGTCGCGCTCACGAACCGGTGCAGCGCGCCCTGCGGCGCGGCGAACGCGTACCAGACAGCGCCTGCCGCGACGACGGCGAACGCGGCGAGCACGATCGTCGCGGCGCCCGGCGAGCGTCCGCCGAGGAACACCGAGATCGCGATGAGGGGGCCGAACTCGCCGACCGCGCCGAGCGCGCTGACGGCGCGTCCGAACGGAGTCGGCAGCTCACCGGCGTCGCGGAGGACGGGAAGCAGCGTGCCCAGGGCCGTCGACGCGAGCGCGATGCCGATGATGACGGCGCCCTCGCCGGGGCTCACGACGAAGCCGAGCGCGACGCCGGCGGCGAGGCTGATGAGCCAGCCCCAGATCGCGCCGCGTCCGGAGCGGCCGCGCAGTGCTCCGAGGTTCACCTCCGTGCCGGCGACGAAGAACAGCATCGCCAGGCCGAAGTCAGACAGCGTATGCACGAACTCCGACGGCTGCGCCCAGCCGAGCACCGAGGGCCCGATGAGGATGCCGAGCACGAGCTCGAACACGACGACGGGGATGGCCACCCACCGTCCGAGGGCACGTGCCGCGACCGGTGCCAGCACTGCCATCAGCGGAATCAACACGAGACTCGCGTTCACGCGATCAGGTTAGCGTCGGGTGTCGCCCGGGTGTGGGCGTCGCGGCCCGGATGTCGCCGCGCCCGTCGCGCCCGGATCACTCGGGCATGTCCCAGAAGTCACCGCTCCGGCCGGACGCGGAAGGCCGCTTCTGAGACGCGGAGCTGACCACGGCCGGCCTCGACGGGGACGCCGCGCGCCGACGGGCGTTCGCGGGCATGTCGCACACGACGCCGCCTCGGCACGATGCGGGCGGCGACGTGGGGGACGCGGACGGACGCGCCCCGATTTCGGCGCGGATCGATCCACCGCGCCCGTCAGTCGTCGACGGCGATGCCGAGGTGCTCCGCGAGCACCGTGGCCATCAGCACCGCCTGCGTGGAGCTGATGGTCGCGCCGCGCAGACCGTCCACGCCACCGATGGTCGCGACATCCAGCCCTCGCAGGTCGACGTTGCGCAGACGTGCGCTGCCGACCTGGAGTGTCCCGACGGCGCAGTCGACGAACGCGACGCGGTTGAGCTCGGCGTCGCCGAGGTCGAGTTCGTCGATCGTGCAGTCGGTGAAGCGGGCGTCCTTGATCCGCGCGGAGCGGAGGTTGACGAAGCCGAGCTTGCTGCGGCTGACGGCGAGCGACTGGATCTCGCTGTCGTAGAGCTCCATCGATCCCATCCGCGACTGGTCGATCTCGGCGTCGCGGAACGCCGCACGCGCCGCATCGAACGCGGGTGCCGTCATCCGCTCGATGCGCGTCTCGATGAACCGCGCGGCCTTGAACCGGGTCTCGTGCGCGTTCAGCCCGACGAGCGCGCACTCGGTGAACGTCACGCCGGAGAGGTCGGCGCCGGAGACGTCGGCGTCGGCGAAGCGGGTCGCCTCGTACATCGCGTGCGCGGTCAGCCGCGCGGGGTCGCCGTCGGCGAGGTCGTCGAGCCGCAGCGGGTGGATGGTCGGCGGCTGGGCGATCTTCATGGCGCTCCTGACTGTCTCGACGAGTCTGCCCGATCCGGCGGCGGATGCAGCATCCCGCGCTGCGACCCCGGGCCGCCCCGCCGCCCCCTGTCGACCGCCCGGGCCGCCCCGCCGCATGGCCATCGCCGCCGCGTACGCTCGAGTCATGTACGTCCCCCACTTCAACCGCATCGACGACGTCGGCGCCGCGCGCGCGTTCGTGGCCGCCGCATCCGTCGGCACTCTTGTGACGGCCGGCACGGACGGCGTTCCCGATGCCACGCTGCTGCCGATCCTGTGGGAGGGCGACCGTGTGATCGCGCATTTCGCGCGCGCGAACGAGCACTGGAAGCGCATCGCCGACGGCGCACCGGGCGTGGTCGTCGTGTATGGGCCCGAGGCCTATGTCACTCCCTCGTGGTACGCGGCCAAGGCCGAGCACGGCAAGGTCGTGCCGACGTGGAACTACTCCGCCGTGCAGCTGCGCGGTTCTGTGACGGTGCACGAGGATGCCGCATGGCTGGAGCAGGCCGTCACGGCGCTGACCGACCGGCACGAGGCGGGGCGGACGCATCCGTGGGCCGTCACCGACGCGCCCGAGAAGTATGTCCGCGGGCAGCTGCGGGCGATCGTCGGCGTCGAGCTCGCTGTGCAGGAGGTCGATGCGAAGGCGAAGTGGAGCCAGAACCGGTCGGACGCCGACCGTGCGGGCGTCGTCGCCGGCTACGAAGCCGAGGGGCGCCCCGTCCCGGCCGCGCACGTGCGCGACGGCGCGCTCTGACGGCTGGGCGCGCGGCGCGCGCCGCGGAGCCGGCCGCCCACGCTCCGATCGGCGTGCGGTCCCCGGGTGCGCAGTGCGGAGCCGTCCGTCCACGCTCCGATCCGCGCGACCTCCGGGGCGCAGCCGCCGGTGGGCCGGCCTGGGGCGGCAGTTTCCCGCTGATGCGCGTGCCTTTTCCTGGCGCATCAGCGGGAAACTGCAGCGCCGAAACGAATCCTGGCGCTCGAGCAGGATGCTGCAGCATTGGCCAGAATGCTGCAGCATCGTGGCGGCGCGGGGCTGGCGCCGGGCGGGCGGCGGGCCGGGGCGGGGCGGGCCGCGCCGGGCCGGGGCGGGGCGGGGCGCGCTGGGCCGGGCGGGCCGGGGCGCGCTGGGCCGGGCGGGCCGGGGGCGGGTTCCGGCCGCTCGTCTCGCAGACGACGCCACCCGCATCGGCCGCACACACGACGCGTTACCGGACGGGCGGCACCAGCTCGATCGGGTTCCACCGGCCGGGATGGTCGAGGGCGGCGTACCGCACATCGGCGCCGTCCGCTCCGACGGACGCCGTGCACACCAGCAGCGACTGCGTCGGATAGCCGAGCGGCCGGTTGTCGCGGATGATCGCCCGCTCGTCGTGCGGGTCGAGCGCGGCGCTCCGCGCGAGAACGTCCAGCCACTCCGCGGCCCAGTCGTCGCGGGCGGTGGATGCCTCGGCGAACGCGTCGTGCCAGGCGACGATGCGCGCCGTGCGCGGGTCGTCGAGGTCGTGGTGGGCGATCATGTGCGTCCCCGGCGGCACGACGTCGTCGGTGAGCCGTTCGCCGTCCCACGTCACGACGCGCACGATCCCGGGCGCCGCCTCGACGAGGTTGAACCCCGGCACCGCGACGGAGGGCTGCGGCTCCCGCCCCTCGATCGTGTCGAGCACGATCCGTCCCCGCGAGATCGGGGTGACGCCGGCCGGGACGTCGGGGCTGTGCCGGTTCAGCAGCACGGCGACGCGGCGGGCCGACGCATCCGCCGCCAGCCATGCGCCGCCCGCACGCACGTCCCGTACGCCGACCACGCCCGGATGATCGGGCCACCGCTCGCCGAGCGACTCCCAAGGGCGCTCGGGGTCCTCGTCGCGCACAGCGAGCATCCGCACCGGCTCGGCGGCGTTCTCCGGGACCCGGACGATCACCGTGCACATGCCGCGCCGCCCGACGGTCGTGGGAGGATCGACCCATGTTCGTGGTCGTAGGGGTCACCGGCGGCATCGCCGCGTACAAGACCGTGCAGCTCGTGCGGCTGCTCGTGAAGGCGGGTCACGAGGTGCACGTCATCCCGACCGCCGACGCGCTGCGCTTCGTCGGGCTGCCGACGTGGGAGGCGATCAGCCGCCACCCGGTCACCACCTCGGTGCACGAGGACGTGCCGGAGGTGCGCCACGTGGCGCTCGGCCGCCAGGCCGATCTCGTGATCGTCGCACCCGCCACTGCTGACTCCCTCGCGAAGATGGCCGCCGGCCTCGCCGGCGACCTGCTCGGCACCACCCTACTTGCCACCGCGGCGCCGGTCGTCGTCGCGCCGGCGATGCACACCGAGATGTGGCAGCATCCCGCGACCCAGGCGAACATCGCGACCCTGACCGCGCGCGGCGTGCACATCGTGGGCCCGGCCGACGGCGAACTCACCGGCGGCGACTCCGGGCCGGGCCGCATGGTGGAGCCCGAGGAGATCTTCGAGCGCGCCCTCGCCGTGCTGCTCCCGCACGACCTCGCCGGACTGCGCGTCGCGGTGTCGGCCGGCGGGACCCGCGAGCCGATCGACCCGGTGCGGTACCTCGGCAACCGGTCGAGCGGACGGCAGGGCGTCGCGCTGGCGCGGGCCGCCGCCGCGCGCGGAGCGGCCGTGACCCTCGTCGCGGCGCACGTCGATGACGTCGTGCTCGGCGACGTCGCGGGGATCCACGTCGTGCGCGTCGGCACGGCGGCCGAGCTGAAGGACGCGATGACGGATGCGTCGGCCGCCGCCGACGTCGTCGTCATGGCCGCGGCGGTCGCCGACTACCGGCCGTCCGACCGATCGGACCTCAAGCTGCGCAAGGAGGACGCGGACGGCCCGACCCGCACGCTCGCACTCGTCGAGACCGACGACGTGTTGGCGGGGCTCGTGGAGGGCCGCCGCGCGAGCGAGACGATCGTGGGGTTCGCCGCGGAGACGGCTGTCGACCGCGACGAACTGCTCGAGCGGGGCCGGCGCAAGATCGCACGCAAGGGCTGCGACCTGCTGGTGGTGAACGAGGTGGGATGGACCACCGGTTTCGAAGCCGGCGAGAACGCCGTGGTGGTGCTCGGGCCCGACGGGACCGCGGTGGCCGAGGCATCTGGAACCAAGCGCGAGGTCGCCGACGCGATCTGGGACGCCGTGCTCGCCGTGCGCCCCACCGCCTGACGCGGGCGTATCAACCGCAGCTCGCGCCCCCTCCTCGCCGTAGGGAGGTTCCCATGGACGCCGACTACTGCCCCAAGAACATCGTCGTGTGCCTCGACGGCACGAGCAACGAGCTCGATCACCATCCGACGAACGCCGCGAAGGTGTTCATGATGCTCGATCTCGACGATCCCAAAGCGCAGATCGCCTACTACGACCCCGGCGTGGGCACGCTGCCGTCCGCCACTGCGCGCGGCGCGATCGAGCGCCGGCTGTCGCAGCTGTGCGGACTCGCCTTCGGGTTCGGGATGCGTGCCAAGGTCAGTCGCGCGTACGGCTGGCTCGTGGAGCACTACCGGCCGGGCGACCGCGTGTTCATCTTCGGCTTCAGCCGCGGCGCCTACACGGCCCGGGCGCTCGCCGCCCTGCTGGCGCGGCCGGGACTGCTGCGCTCGGGTTCCGAGCACCTCGTCGACTACGCCGTCGCGCAGTACGTCAAGCCGGGCGGCACGCGCGCGGCCATCGCGAAGCGCGCCCGCGAGGCGAAGGCGTTCGCCGACGCCCTCTGCTGGGGTACCGCGGGCGAACCGGTGTCGGCCGCGACGGGCGGCTTCGCCGCATCCGTGCCCGACGAGCTCGTGAAGGACGTCCACGCCATCCCCGTCGAATATCTCGGCATCTGGGACACCGTCGAGGCATGGTTCGGCGGGCTCGGCAGCCTGGACTGGCCCGACACCTGCTCGCTGTGGAACGTCGTACGCGGCCGCCATGCCGTGTCGATCGACGAGGCTCGTCGGCCCTTCCGGTACCTGCCCGTCGACCGCCGCCCCGAGCTCGAGGAGGCGTGGTTCCCCGGTGTGCACTGCGATGTCGGCGGCACGTTCGAGAACCACGAGCTCGCGACGATCGCGCTGAAGTGGGTGTTCGACGGCGTGTACGACCGGCTCCGGCTGCGGGATGCCCAGGCCGCCGCTACCTACAAGCGGTACTGCGGCGTGGAGAAGGAGTATGCGCGGAGGGCTCCTGCGCACGCGAACTCGTGGGCGTGGAACCTGCTGCTGCCGCTGCGCCGGCGGATCCCCGACGACGCGATGCTGCACTCCTCCGTGCAGGAACGGCGGCTGGCGCATCCCGAGTATCTCCCGCAGCTCGCACGCGCGGGCGCGCCGGATCGCTGGACCGATCCGCAGTGGTGGGAGCCGCGACTCGCCGTGCCGGTGACGGATGTCGCGACCCAGCCGGCTGCACACGCTGCGCACGCTGCGCCGCCGCCGGTCAGGGTGGGCAGGCCGGCGCCGGCGCCCACTCGCCCGCTCGCGATGGCCGGCGCCCGCGGCTGACCCGCGATGGGCGCCGGGGCGGAGCCGGCTTGACGGGAAGGGGGACCGGCCCTTCGACTCGGCCGTGCTGCGCGCGGCCTCGCTCAGGGACCTGACGTTTCACTCGGTCGTGCTGCGCGCAGCCTCGCTCAGGGACCTCAGCTGGAGACGAGCTCGCGCAGGCGGAGCGCGTCGCGCACGGCCGCTCCCCCGATGTCGTTGTTGAAGTACGCGACCACGCTGTGCCCGCTCGAGCGCCACTGCGCGATCCGCGCCGCCCACTCCTGCAGCTCCGCCTCCGAGTACGAGCCCACGTAGAGCCGCTGCGGATCCGGTCCGTGGAAGCGCAGGTACACGGCATCCGTCGTCGCACGCGGCACGCACGGCATCCCCGCACCGCTCATGACGCAGTACGTGGTGCCGTGTCGCTCGAGGAGCCGGAACACCTCGTCGTCGTTCCAGGACGGATGCCGCAGCTCGACGGCCGCGCGCACCTGCGAGGGCACCACCCGCAGGAGGGCGTCGAGCCGCTCGTCGTCGCGTTCCACCTGCGCGGCGAGCTGGAAGAGCAGGAACCCGGCCTTCTCGCCGAGCGCGGCCATCCCGTCGGCGAGGCGCGGCATCCACACGTCGGGATCGCGCAGGCGCCGGGCGTGCGTCAACCCGCGTGGCGCCTTCACGGTGAACAGGAAGTCGGCGGGCACCCGGGTGCGCCACCCGGCGAACGTCTCGGCGCGGGGCCAGTGGTAGAAGCTCGTGTTCAGCTCCACGGTGTCGAACGCGGCGGCGTAGGCCTCGAGCCGGCGCCCGGGCGGGGTGCCGCGCGGGTACAGCACCTCGCGCCAGTGGTCGTAGCTCCACCCCGAGGTCCCGACCCGGACGTCGGGCGTCATCGGGCGCGACGCGCCAGCCATCGCGTCAGTCGGCCCGGAAGCCGGTCACCTTGTGGGTCCCGTCGCAGTACGGCTTGATGGTCGACATCCCGCACCGGCACAGGGCGACGGTCCGCCGGTGACGCGGCACGGGCTCCCCGGCGTCGTCGACGATCTCGAACGGTCCGCGCACGAGGAGCGGCCCATCCGGGCACGGCGTGATGGTCGTCGTCTGCTGCGTCATGCCGCCGCCTCCGGGATGCGCAGCGAGCTCGCGTCGGCCGCCCAGCGGTCGAGCATGTGCGCGCCGATCGCGCCGTCGAGCGCGAGACACGCGGCGGCACCGAACATGATGTCGGGGACGAGCTCCGGCCGCTGCTCGGCGAGCGACCCCGCGAGGTCGCGCCCGGCGATCTGCTCATGCACGGCGTCGGCTTCGACGTGCTCGTCGAAGTAGTCGAGCACATCGTCGCCGTAGCCCAGGCGACGCATCCCCTCGCCGTACAGGCGGTTCGGGATGGACGACGTCATCTCGAACGCGGCGAGGTGCCCGACGATGGCGCCGACGAGCCTGCCGTTGAGGCCGAACATCGACATCGCGTTGAACGACGCCAGCGTCACGGCTGGGATCTCGTCGAGGTAGCGGCCGTAGCCGTCGTCGAGGCCGGCGCCCCGCATGGCCTTCGCGGACACCGTGGCGTGCACGCGGTCGGGCCGGCCGCCGCCGTACTCGTCGGACTGGATCTCGACGAGAGCCGCCTTCGGCGCGCCGGTCAGTCGCGGGATCGCCCACGAGTGCGGGTCGGCCTCGCGCAGCGTGTACACCGAGCGGTGGATGAGGAACTCGCGCACGTTCTCCTTCGTCGCCTTCTTCGCGATGAAGCGTGAGAGGCTCGGCCCGGTGTCGGCCGAGGTCAGCTCGAACAGGGCGTCCGCGACCAGGTCGCGGCGGGGCTCGGGAACCGCCACGGCGGCGGTGCGTGTGCGGAGCGCCGATTCCACCGCGCTCTCGAGCACGCGGCGCACGGCGACCAGTCCCGGGTCCCACTCGCGGTCGGGCGCGATGCCGGGGAACAGTCGGTACGAGGCGGCGTACAGGCAGAAGAGCGCGAGCTGGATGTCGTCGTCGACGAGGGGGTCGTCGGCCTCGAGACACACCCGCTGCGCGAGCGCCAGCGCGTCGACGTCGGGTGATGGGCCGGCCGGTGGGGTGAGCACGGCGGCGCTGAGCGGTCCGCGGGGATGGAACGGGATGTCGACACCGACGGGAGCGGCGAAGGCAGTGGTCACGATTCCTCCAGGTGTGGACGTCGTCCCACCCTGCCGGGGTCGTCGGGAATGCGCCGCAGGGTTGACTCCCGCGACCCCGAGCGGTAGACCGCCGCAGGGCGCAGGGCGCCCGGCGAGTTCGCGGCGCAGCGGATGCGCCGACCCCGGTACAACACGCCGCCGCGCACACGGGCCCCGATGGCGATCCACACCGCGACCGCGCGTTCGGCGAGCCAGACGGGTGCCCAGAGGGGGTCGGATGCGGCGAAGTGGGCGCCGCCTCCCGCCTGCCGCCGTCCTGCCGCGGCGAGGGCGACGGCCGTCGCGGCGAGCCCGGCGAGGAGGCGCGCACGGCCCGTGACGATGAGCCCCGCCACGATCGGCAGGAGCGCCGCTTCGCCGACGAGGCGCACCGGCTGGGCGAAGTCGTCGTACGCCTGGCGCACGCGCTGGCCGACGAAGCCGCGCACGGAGCCCGGCCGGCGAGGCACGACGACGTCGCGGGCGACGACGACTCGACCGCCGCGGGCGCGGACCGTCCGCTCCAGCTCGAGGTTCTCGAACAGCACGCTGGTGTCGTACCCTCCGCCGCGCAGGGCCGCGCGGCGGAGGGCGACGGTTCCTCCGTAGTCCCCGCCGAGGGCGCGGTTGAGCAGGATGCGCCCGGTGTCCCATCGGGCATGCCACGGTGCGGGACGGAACACGTTCTGCGGCCGGACGAAGTCGGCGTCGCCGAGCCGGTCGAGCACCGCGACGAGGAGGGCTCTGTCGTACCGGATGTCGTCGTCGGCGATCACGATCCGGTCGTGGCGGGCGAGGCGGATGCCGGTGAGCGCGCCGCGGGCCTTGCCGTTGGTGCCTGCCACCGCGGGCCGGACGTGCCGGACGGTCGTCCACGCGGCGTGGTGGACCGCGAAGACCCCCTCGGCCGATCCGTCGACGACGGTCACGTCGATCCATGCGCTCAACCGGCGGAGGTAGTCGGTCAGCTCGGCGAGCCCGCCGTCGCTCTCCCAGCGCAGCGGCAGCACGTACTCCGCGTCGAGTCGCCCCGCCTGCCGCTCCATCGCGTCAGTGTGGTGCCGGCCGGCGCCCCGCAGGAGGGACTTGTCTTCGACCCCGGTGAGCGGTAGGTCGACGTCTCGGCGCCGTCCTCCGCCGCCCCCGGCCCGGAACGCACATCGGCGTCCCTGGACCGTTCACCTGTCGCAAATCGACCTTCCCGCCGGCTGAGAAGGTCGATTTGCGACAGGCGAACAGTCCGGCCGCGCTCGCGCGGCCCCTTCGTCGCGGCCGCGCGGATCGCCGTCAGGATTCAGGGGCCGACGCGAGCGTCTCAGGGCGGAAGCCGTATCCGACGAGGCGGGCGGCGATCGGCCGGACGCGGGGCAGCATCACCCGCATCACGCTGCGCTGCAGGAGCGTCGGCGGGTGATCGACGAGGCGGGCGACGCGGCCGGTCCCGAGCAGCCGGTGTGCGGCGCGCTGGATGGCCTGCATCCGCGCCGTCGGCCGGGCCCGGCGGTCCTGCACGGCCTCGCATGCGCGATCGATCACATCCGGCCCGGCCTGCAGCGCCGGAACCAGCACGCGCGCGGCGGCCACCGCATCCTGCACCGCATAGTTGATGCCCACCCCGAACACGGGTGACATCGCATGTGCGGCATCGCCGATGCACAGCGCACCGGGCCGCCACCAGCGGTCGAGCCGGTCGATCTTCACGGCCAGCAGCTTCACATCGTCGAACGAGGCGATCTCGCCGATCACGTCGCGCAACCGCGGCACCACGTCGACGACCCGGTCGCGGAACGCCCCGATCCCGGCGGCTCGGATCTCGTCATGCGAGCCCTTGGGGATGAGCAGCGCGCACTGCAGGTAACCCGGGCGCGGAATGGTGACGACGAGGCCGGAGGCGTTCGCCCATCCGAGCGTGTCGGGAAGCGGCTGTTCGGGCCGGGGCACCCGGAACCACAGCACATCGGTGTCGACGGGCGTCTCGTGCGGCGCGAGGCCGAGCGCGCGCCGGATCGTGGAGTCGCGGCCGTCGGCGGCGACCGTCAGGGCAGCCTCGATCGTCGACTCCCCCTCTGTGCTGCGCACGCGCACGCCCCGCACCCTCCCGTCGCGCTCGATGACGTCGACGGCTTCGGTGCCCATCCGCAGGTGGAAGGACGGATGCGTCGCCGCGGCGTCGGCGAGCAGGTCGAGCAGATCCCACTGCGGCATGAGCGTCACGAAGCGGTTCGGCGGCGGCAGGGTCGAGAAGTCGATGAGGTGGATGCGGATGCCGTTCAGCACGACGTCGAGCGTGCGCAGCGGCGTGTGCTCGATCGCGTCGAACTGTTCGCGCAGGCCCAGGTCGTCGATGAGGTTCAGGGTCGAGGGATGCACCGTGTCGCCGCGGAAGTCGCGGAAGAAGTCGTCGTGCTTCTCGAGCACCGTGACGTCGATCCCCGCGCGGGCGAGCAGCAGCCCGAGCATGATCCCGGCCGGTCCGCCCCCGGCGATGCAGACGTCAGTGTGCACGCTCGCAGACTACGCCCCCGGGCCGCCGCGAGGGCGCGAGTTGCCCCGCCGTTCCGCGAGTTGCCCCACGGTTCGCCGAGTTGCCCCGCCGTTCCCCGGCTTGCCCCACGGTTCGCCGAGTTGCCCCACGGTTCGCCGAGTTGCCCCACGGTTTACCGAGTTTGCCCCCCCATTCCGCGCGCGGTTCCGCCTCTCAGACGCCGGTCGCGATGAACAGCCGGCCGGAGCCGGTCGCGCGCACCTCGGCGGGCTCGTCGATGAGGAGGATGCCGCCGCGCGAGGCCGAGGCATCCGTGTCGTCGACCGACAGCGTGAACGACCCCTCCACGACGAGCGCGATGGCGGCCGACGCCGTGCGCACCGTGGCGTCCTCCGTGATGAGCAGCAGCTCGAAGCCGACGCCCTCGCCGCTCGGCACCGAGGCAGGCCGGTACGAGACCGCGCCGTCACCGGCCGCGACGGGCACGAGGCGCGACGGCGGGCCCGACGTGAAGTCGAGAACCGACTGCAGCTCCGCTCGATCCACGTGCTTGGGGGTCAGACCCCCGCGCAGCACGTTGTCGCTCGGCCCCATCAACTCGACGCCGGTGCCGCGCAGGTAGGCGTGGATGTTCCCGGCCGGGAGCCACAGCGCCTCCCCGGCGGCGAGCGTGACGTGGTTGAGCATCTGCGCCACGAGGATTCCGGGGTCGCCGGGATACTCGCGGGAGAGCCGGTCGACGAGCTCGAACCGCCGCGGATGCGTCTGGGCCGTCGCGCTCGCGACCGCGACGGCCGCGTCGACCTCGGCGCCGCCGTCCAGCAGCCACGTGAACGCCTCGCGCACGCCCTCGGCGCTCCGCTCCCGCCACGGCTGCAGCGCGTCCCCGTCGTCGGATGCCGCGGCCAGCGCGTCGATGAGCGCCACCGTCTCGGCCTCGGTCCGGAATCCGCACAGCGCCTCGAACCCGTCGTCGACCGCGACGATGAGTTCCGGCTTCGCGTTCGCGTCCTTGTAGTTGCGCTCGCGCGCCGTCAACGGGACGCCGGCGGCCTCCTCACGTGCGAAGCCCTCGGCCGCCTGCTGAGGAGTGGGATGCGCCTGCAGCGACAGCGGGGACGACGCCGCCAGCAGCTTCAGCAGGAACGGCAGCGCGGTGCCCGCCTGCGCCTCCCATTCGGCGAGGTCACGCCATCCGTCCGGCTCTGCGTCCACCCGGGAACTGGGTGACAGCGGATGCGCACCCAGCCACAACTCGGCCTCCGGCCCGCCGGTGGCCGGCCATCCGAGCGCGCGCGACACGCCGTCGACGGTGCCCCACGCGTAGTCACGGGGAGTGTTGGTGAGCGGGATGAGAGCCGTCATCGCGTCCTTTCGGGTCGGCTCCAGCGTAGGCGTTCGGTCGTCGGATGCGACGAGACGGATGCGTCGGCGCACCGAACAGGGAACGCTACCCGAGGTACGCGTCCAGCGGCTGCAGTACGGGCTGGCTGCGCTCGTCGGCGACAGCAGCCGCGCCGACGGCGCACGCGGCGCGCAGGGCGCGCTCCTCGTCGATGCCGCGCAGCAGTCCGACGGTCAGCGCCGCGGCGAACGCATCCCCCGCCCCCACGGTGCTCACGACCGATGTCGGCGTCGACGGCGCGGCCGCGACGCGCGTGCCGCGCCGCAGCAAGACGGCGCCGTCCGCGCCCAGCGTCAGCGCGACGAGCGGCGCGGTCGCCAGCCGCGGCAGCGCGGCGTACTCGCCCTCGTTCACGATGAACAGGCCGACGCGGTCCCAGAGCACGCCGCTCAGCTCGCGCGCCGGTGAGACGTTGAGGGCGAACAGCCCCGTGCTCGTGCGCGCGATGTGGTCGACGACGTCGGGGGCCACCTCGAGCTGCGCGAGCACCGGCACGGCCGGGTCACGATCGAATCGGGCGGCGTCGATGCGCGCGTTGGCACCGGGACACACGACGATGGAGTTCTCGCCCGCGGCGTCCACCACGATCAGCGCCGTGCCCGTTGCGTCGTCGACGACCTGCACCGCCGAGGCATCGACACCGGCGGCCGACAGCGCGTCGAGCATCTGCCGCCCCGCCGCGTCGTCGCCGACCGCGCCGAGCATGTGCACCGCGGCTCCCAGTCGGGCTGCCGCAGCGGCCTGGTTCGCGCCCTTCCCGCCCGGCTGATGGATCAGGATGCCGTCGGCCACGGTCTCGCCGAGCGCCGGTGCCCGCTGCACCCGCGCGACGACGTCCTGATTGATCGCGCCGAGGACGTCGAGTCGCACGCTCACGCGCGCGCTTCCTTCACGCGGGGCGCGACGATCACGTTCACTCCGCGCTTGCGGAGCCGCTCGACGTGCCCCTTGTCGGTGTCCGCGTCGACGATGACGGCGTCGAAGTCGCTGAGCGGCAGCATCGCGTGCAGCGCGCGCTTGTCGAACTTCGTGTGGTCGGCGAGCAGGATGCGTGTGCCGGCGGCCTCGAACATCGCCCGCTTCACGTCGACCGTCTCCAGCGTCTGATGGAACGCGATGTCGTCGGTGATCGCCGATGTCGACATCACGAGCACGTCGGCCCGCAGCGATGCGAACGCCTCGACCGCCATGCGCCCCATGAAGGCCGAGCACCAGTTGTAGAACTGCCCGCCGACCGACAGGAGCGTGATCCCGCGCGCGCCCTTGAGCTCGTCCATGATCGTGAGCGTGTTCGTGATGACGGTCAGCGGCGTCTTGGTGTGCAGCAGCGGCACGAGATGCAGGGTCGTCGTCGAGTCGTCGAGGATGATGGCCTGACCGGGCTCGATGAGCTCGAGTGCCGCGCGGGCGAGAGCGTCCTTCTCGGCGAGCTGACGGCTCGATCGGTAGACGTCGCTCGATTCCACGAGGGCCGTCGACATGGCGGTCGCGACGCCCCGGTCCTTGCGCAGCAGTCCGCGGCCTTCGAGCTCGTCGAGGTCGCGGTGCACGGTCATCACGCTGATGTTGAAGCGATCGGCGAGCTGCTCGATCCTGACGGCGCCCTCAGCCATCACTGCCTCGGTGATCGCCCGCTGCCGCGCCTGCTGGCGACTCTGCCGCGACGCCTGGGGGGTCGTCGGTGCGCTCACGTCGATCCTCTCGGTCTTGCGATTACAGTAGCGCCGCGGCCTCGTCGATCACGCGTTCGAAGTCTTTCGGGTCGTGGGCGAAGCGCCCGAGGAACAGGCCGTCGACCGTTCCGTCGAGTTCGGCGAGCACCCCGGGCTGGGCGCTTCCGCCATAGATGACGGATGCGTCGGCGACGCGCCCATCGCGCGCCACTGCGTCACGAAGCGTGCCGGCGACCGTGGCGACGTGGTCGGCCGGGGCCGGGTGCTCGGCGCCGATCGCCCACACCGGCTCGTACGCGACGATGAGCTCGTCGACCGTGGCATCGTCGGACAGCCCGTGCATCGCCGCCTGGAACTGTGCCACGCAGTCGTCGGCGGCATTCTCCACGCTGTCGCCCTCCCCGACGCACAGCACCGGAACAAGGCCGTTGCGCACCGCCGCGGCGAACTTGCGGCGCACGATCTCGTCGCCCTCGCCGAAGACGGACCGACGCTCGGCGTGCCCGATCTCCACGAATGTGCAGCCCGCGCGGCGCAGATCGGCGCCGCTGACGCCGCCCGTGTACGGGCCCCGGTCCTCCCAGAAGAGGTCCTGGGCCCCCACCCCCACGCCGCTGCCGGCCAGGGCCTCGCGCGTCCCCTCCAGCGCGGGCAGCGACGGGAGGGCGAACAGCCGCACATCGCCGGCGCGCACGGCCGCATGCCGTGCGGCGATCGCCGCGACGGCCTGCGCCCACCGCACGGTGTGCGGGATGTCGAGGTACAGCTTGAGGCTGACGCCGAGAGTGAGAGCGGGGCGTCGGCCCATCAGGATTGATTCCCGACCGGCGGCTCGTCGCTCTGCGCCTGCTCGTACTCCTCGAGCACGGCGACTTTCGCCGCCGACGCCGACGCCGTGTCGAACTCGTAGCCGAGCCACTCCCGCGCCAGGCGCCGTGCGAGCTCGAGCCCCACGACACGCTGCCCGAACGTGAGGACCTGGGCGTTGTTGCTCAGCACGCTGCGCTCCACGCTGAAACTGTCGTGCGCCGTCACCGCGCGGATGCCGGGCACCTTGTTGGCCGCGATCGCGACCCCGAGCCCCGTGCCGCAGACCAGCAGCGCGCGGTCGGCCTCCCCCGCCGCGACCTTCTCGGCCGCGGCGATGCCCACTGTCGGGTACGGGGTGTGCGACTCGGCGTCGACGCCCACATCGATGACCTCCGCGACGCGCGGGTCGTTCTGCAGGTCTGCCTTGAGCGCCTCCTTGTACTGGAAGCCGGCATCGTCGGATCCCACCACCACACGCCAGGTGCGAGTCATCTCAGTTCTCCTTCTCTTCGTTTCCTCCGCGGTCGCGATGACCGCTGCGCTCGCCCGCGGCCTGGGCGAGCGCGGCGCCGACCGCGGTCATCGCGTGGGCGAGCGAGACGGCCCCCGGATCGGGGGTGCCCAGGCTCTTGTGCATGTGCGGGCGCGCTCGGCCCATGCGCGGCAGCAGCTCGGCGGTGGCGTTCGCCGCCGACGTCGCGGCCCGTGCCGCGTCGGTCCATGCCGCCGCGAGGTCGTCGCCTGCCTCCACACGCGCCGCCAGCCGCTCCGCGAACGGCACCAGCGCGTCCACGAGCGTCTTGTCGCCGGTCTCGGCCCTGCCGAAGCGCTGCACCGCCTCGCGGGCCGCGCTCACCGCCGCCGCGACTGCCCGCGGGTCCGGGGCATCGTCGTCGCCGATGCGTTCTCCGGCGGCGCGCAGGCCTGCACCCCACAGTGCTCCCGAGGTTCCCCCCGCCTTGTCGGCCCAGGCGTCGCCGGCCACGGCGAGGACCGTGCCGGCCCCGGCGCCCGCACGGACGGCCGCCGCGGCGGCGTCGTCCGCGGCCCGGGCGCCTCGCTGCATCCCGATGCCGTGGTCGCCGTCGCCGGCGACGGCATCCAGGCGTCCGAGCTCGTCGACTTCCCGGTCGATGACGGCGCGGATTGCGGAGAGCGCAGCGGCTGCGGTCGCCCCCGCGGCGGCGGCACCCGGCCCGGCCGGCCCGATGCCGCCGGAATCCGACGCCTCGTCCTCCACAGGCCGGGCCGGGGCCGAGACCTCCCGGGCGCCCTTGCGGTAGGCGGGCGTGTAGGCGGCGGCGCGCCACGCCTGCTCGAGGTCGTCGTCGAGCCAGACGAGGGTGAGCGAGGCGCCGGCCATCTCGAAGCTCGTCGCGTACTCCCCGACCTCCGGGTCGATGATCCGCAGCCCTGCGTGCTCGAGAGCGGCGGCGACTGCGGCGTAGAGCACGAACAGCTCCTCGTTCTTCACGGCGCCGAGGCCATTGACGATCACCCCGACGCGGTCATCGGCGCCTTCGGGCGTCTCGGCGAGCAGCCGCTCCACGAGGAGCTGTGCGAGGTCGGCGGCGGGCATGAGCGGGATGGTCTCGAGACCGGGCTCGCCGTGGATTCCCATCCCCACTGCCATCTGGCCCGCGGGCACGGTGAACAACGGCTCCGAGGCGCCCGGCAGGGTGCAGCCCGAGAACGCGACGCCGATCGATCGGGTGCGGTCGTTGGCGCGGCTCGCGAACCGGGCGACCTCCTCGAGGGTGCGGCCCTGCTCGGCTGCCCATCCGGCCGCCTTGAAGACCACGAGATCACCGGCGATGCCGCGGCGCTTCTCGCGCTCGTCCGCCGCAGCGCTGCAGATGTCGTCGGTGACCCGAACCGTCTGGCATGGGATGCCCTCGGCGCGCAGCCGCTCCTGGGCCTGGTCGAAATTCAGGGCGTCGCCGGCATAGTTCCCGTAGCTGAACAGCACTCCGGCCTCCGTGGCCACCGCCTTCGCCACGCCGTGCACCTGCTGTGCGCTCGGCGAAGCGAAGACGTTGCCCATCGCCGCCGCGTGCGCGATTCCGGGTCCGACGAGTCCGGCGAACGCCGGGTAATGCCCCGACCCACCGCCGATGACAACCGCCACCTCGCCGGCGGGTGTCGCCGCGGCCCGGGCGACTCCGCCGCGCACCCGGCGCACGAGTCCGGAGTGCGCCGCGACGAAGCCGTCGGCGGATTCGTCGGCGAAGGATGCCGGGTCGTTCAGAACGTAGCTCATGGTGTCCTCGTCGGAAGCGGAAGAACGTGAGGGTCCCGGGGCGGGTGCGCACCCGCCCCGGGTGGCCGAACGGGAGCGAACGGCCGTCAGAGGGTTGTTCAGCCCGAGTAGGTGAACGGACCGGTCATCTTGTCGACGTTGTCCTTCGTGATGAGGATGCAGTCGAAGGACTGCTTCTCCTGCGCGGGCTTCTTGCCCGTGCGGATGTACTCGTCGAGCTGCTGCACAGCCTTCTGCGCGAACGTGGCGACCGGCTGCAGCACGGTGTAGGCGAGCTCCCCCGCCTTGATGGCGTCGATCGCGTCGGGCGAGCCGTCGAAGCCGCCCACGACGATGCCGTTCGCCGTGCCGTCGACCGACAGCTTCTTGCCGGCTTGCTTGATCGCGGCGATCGCGCCGAGCGCCATCTCGTCGTTGCCCGAGATCACGGCGTTGATGCCCGGGTGCGCCTGAAGAATGGACTGCATCTTCTGCTGACCCTGCGCGCGGTCCCAGTTGGCGGTCTGCTGCGCGACCTTCTTCCAGTCGGGATACTGCGAGATCACCGTCTTGTAGCCGTTCGAGCGCGTCGCGGCGTTGTTGTCCGACGGCAGGCCGAACAGCTCGGCGTACTGGCCCTTGGTGCCGGCGACCTTGATCCACTGCTGAGCTCCGAGCGCCGCGCCCTGCGCGTTGTTCGACACCAGCTGAGCGAGAGCGACGCCCTGCTGGTTGATCTCGGCGTTCACGAGGAACACGGGGATCTTCTTGTCCATGGCGCGCTTGATGTTCCCGATCGATCCGTCGGCGTTGGCCGGGTCGAGGATGATGCCGGCGGCGTGCTTGGCGATCGCCGTGTCGATGATCGTCGACTCCGTGTTCACGTCACCCTTGGAGGCCGCGACCGAGGCCGTGTAGCCGAGCTTCTCGGCCTCGGCCTGGGCGACGTTCCCTTCGGTGAGCCAGTACGGGTTGGACGGATCGTTGACGACGATCTGGATGAAGCCGCCGGCCTTGCCGCCCGAGCTTGCCGACTCGGAGGGCGAGCCCGAGCTCGAGCCCGAGCAGCCGCTCAGTGCGAGCGCGGCGGCGGCGCCGAGCGCCAGCGCCGCGACGATCTTCTTGCGGGACATGTCGTTCCTTCTCTCTTCGGTGAGGGTGCCTGCCGAGCAGGTCAGGCGTTCTTGGTGATGGCAGGTTCGTTGTCGGATGCCGCTGCCGGCGTGGCGCCGGGCGGTGCCGCGGAGCCGGTCGGACCGGCGGTGTTCTGCCCGGTCTTGCGTGCCCTGCGGGAGCGCAGCTGGATGCCGTTCAGCAGCACTGCCAGCACGATCACGGCGCCGGTGAACACCGTCTGCACGTAGGCCGAGATGCCGACGATCGTGAGCCCCGCGGCGAGGAAGCCGATGACGAACGCGCCCAGCAGAGTGCCGCGCACGTTGCCGGTGCCGCCGGCCAGTGACGCTCCGCCGATCACGACGGCGGCGATCGCGGTGAGCTCGTACGATGTGCCCTGGGTGGGGCCGGCGCTGGTCAGCTCGCTGGTGAGGATGACCCCGGCGATCGCCGCGCACACCCCGGCGATGACGTACGCCCGCACGCTGACCTTGCGCACCGGCACGCCGCTCAGCTCGGCGGCGCGGCGGTTGCCGCCCTGCGCGTACAGCCAGCGGCCGTAGACGGTGCGGCTCAGCAGCAGGCTTGCGGCGATGCTGATGACGACCATGATCCAGACGCCGACGGGGATGCCGAGGATCGAGTTGAATCCGAGCCAGGAGAAGCCCGTGTTGCCCAGCTCCGGCTTTCCGCCGAGATTGTTGACGGTCAGGCCGTTCGTGGTGAGCTGCGCGATGCCGCGCACGACGTACATCGTGCCGAGGGTCGCGACGAAGGGAGCGACGTTCAACCGGGCGACGAGCACGCCGTTCAGCAGCCCGACGAGTGCGCCGGTGGCGACGGCGAGCACGACGACGACCCACACCGGCGGGTACAGGATGACGCCGCCGACCGGGAAGCCCTGCAGCGCGAGACCGGCGACCATCCCGGAGAGTCCCAGCGTCGATCCGACGGACAGATCGATGCCCCCGTCCATGATGACGACCAGCATCCCGATCGCGAGGATCGCGTACACCGAGACCTGCTGGCACATCACGATGATGTTGGACAGGGTCGGGAACGCCGCCGGAGCCAGGAACGAGAACACCGCGAAGATCACGAGGAGCGCCAGGAAGGCCCGCGCCTCGAGGAGGACGGCGCCGACCGTGAGGCCCTCGAAGGGGCGGCGCCTGCGGGAGAGTAGTGCTTCAGCCATGTGGATTCCTTTGCCCGGGGCCCTCAGGCCTCGACGACCGCTTCGCCGGAGGCGGCCATGATCTGTTCCTTGGTGACGGTGGGGTCGAATTCCGCGACGATGCGGCCGCGCGCCATCACGACGATGCGGTGCGCGATGCTCAGGCACTCGCCCACTTCGCTCGTGGAGTAGACGACGGCGAGGCCGCTGCTCGCGCGCTGCGCGACGAGCCTGAAGACCTCGGCCTTGGCTCCGACGTCGATCCCCCGGGTGGGCTCGTCGAGGAGCAGGACCTTCGGACCGGTGGAGATGATCTTCCCGATCACGACCTTCTGCTGGTTGCCTCCCGACAGCGAGCCGATCAGGGCGCCACCGCCATCCGTCTTCACGTGCACATCCCGGATGGCGTCATCCACGTGCTCCCTCTCCCGCGCACGCGAGACGAACAGGCCCTTCACGAAGGTGCTGACAGCGGCGAGCGAGATGTTGCGGCCGACGCTCATCGTCTGCACGAGACCGTCGCGCTGCCGGTCTTCCGGCACGAGGCCGATCCCCGAGGCGAGCCGGTCGCGCAGGCTGAGGTGGGTGATCTCGCCCTTGCGCATCCGGATGCGGCCGTCGGCCAGCGGTCGCCGGCCGGCGACTGCCTCGAGAAGCTCCGTGCGGCCCGCGCCCATGAGGCCGTAGATGCAGACGATCTCGCCCTCCTGCACCTGCAGGGAGAGCCGATCGACGAGCATGCGGCTGGGCTCCTTGGGGTCAGCGACGCTCACCTCGTCGATGTCGAGTGCGACCGGGCCGAACGCGTAGCCGGTGGGCGGCGTGCCGAGGTCGAAGTGCTCGCCCACCATGTGGCGCACGATCCATTCCAGATCGATGTCGGCGGCAGGGGCTTTGGCCGTCATGGTGCCGTCGCGCAGGACGACGGCCTGATCGGTGACCTGCAGCGCCTCCTCCAGGTGGTGCGAGATGTAGACGATCGCGACGCCCTTCGCGGTGAGGTCCTCGATCACCTGGAACAGGATCTCCACCTCGTTCGCCGAGAGCGCCGACGTCGGCTCGTCCATGATCAGCACGCGGGAGTCCGCGAGAAGCGCCCGCGCGATCTCGACGAGCTGCTGCTCCCCGAGCCGCAGCTCCGAGACCTGCACGTGCGGATCGATCTTCAGTCCGAGCCCCGCGAGCACCTCGCGACTGCGGCGCTCCTGCTCGCGGAAGTCCACCGTGACACCTCGCCGCAGCTCACGGCCCATGTAGAGGTTGTCGCGGACCGAGATGTTCGGCGAGAGGCTGAGCTCCTGGTGGATGATCGAGATCCCGTGATCCCGCGCGTCGTTGGTGTCGGCGAAGACGACCTCCTCACCGTCGAGCAGGATCGTCCCCTCCGTCGGCTGCTCCACGCCCGACAGGATCTTCATGAGGGTCGACTTCCCGGCGCCGTTCTCGCCGAACAGGGTCGTCACCGTCCCGGGGTACACGTCGAAGTCCACACCCTTCAGTGCCCTGATCCCGCCGTAGGTCTTCACGATGTGGCGCGCCGAGAGCAGCGGCGTGCCGAGCTCGGAGGGCGTCGGATGCGTCGCGGTCATGCTCTACTTCTCCAGCGTGATCTGCACCGGCGTGACGTTCCACTGCTCGGGGTTGATGAGAGTGAACGCGCCCTCGACCGAGACGGTCTTTCCCTGCAGGCTCGTGGCGTTCATGGCGGTGAGCGTCTTCTTCAGCTCGTCGTTGATGGCCGCGCCGGCATCCTGGTACTGGATCTGATTCTCGAAGTCGTTCAGCGTCACCTTGCCGGTCACGTCGCGCAACTCGGTCCCGTTGATCGCCGGGCCGAGCTGCAGGCCGATCTTGATGTCGGATGGCAGTCCGGCGACCGTGATCGGGGTGTAGCCGGATGCCGGCACCTTGCCGACGACGCCCGTGAAGGAGACGGGGATGACGTAGGTCGCGCCGTCGGCGGAGTTGCCGTACTTCTTGGCGGCGGCCGACGCATCCGCCTTCACCGCTGTGGCGAGCGTGGCGGCGTCGACGGCATGCTCGGCGATGAAATCGCGCATCTTGGGGAACTCGGTCGAACCGTACGTGGCGGGGTCGAACTTCTTGGCGCCCTCGGCGAGGTCGGAGCCGACCGGCACGATCTTGGTGCTCAGCGCCATCGCGATAAGCAGCACGACGATGACTGCGGCCCAGATGAGGCGCTTGACGAGCGGGCGCACGCCCTTCGCCCTGACGGCGACGCTCGTGGTGACGGCGCTCATGCGATCAAGACCCGGGACTGGGTGTCGTTCGGGCGGATCTGGAGCTTGCGTCCCTGACCCTTGCGGAACATCTCGAGCGCCTCGGCGTAGTCGTCGAGGGTGAACGAGTGACTGATCATCGCCGCGGCGTTGATCGCTCCGGCCTCGAACAGCTCGACTGCGCGGCCGAAGGAGTTGAGCACCGCCATGGTTCCGACGATGGAGATCTCGTCGCGGTAGACGCGGAATGGCGAGAACTGCGCGGTGCGATCGGCGGGAGCGACGCCGAAGTCCTGGAAGAAGCCGGCGGGCTTGACCCGCGTCAGCCCATCTTCGATCGCCCGGATGTTTCCGGTGCAGTCGATCACGACGTCCCACTTGGCACGGTCGGCCTGGTCGGCGCTCGTGTAGCGCAGTTCGATGCCGCACTCCGCCGCAGTCTTCAACCGCTCCTCGTTGAGGTCGACGATCGTGACGGACGTTGCCCCAGCTCGGGAAGCGAGCTGGGCCATGAGCAGACCCATCGTTCCGGCGCCGTACACGAGGACGTGGTCGCCGAGGCGGCGAGGGAGCACGTCCCATCCGCGGATCGCGCATGCGAGCGGCTCGATGAGCGCCGCCTGGTGGAGGTCGGTCTCGGGCTTGAGCTTGTACACGTTGCGCGCGGGTGCGGTGAAGAACTGCTGCGAGGCGCCGTCTGACGCCACGACGCCCAGTCCGTTCCACTGCGGACACAGGTTCGAGTGGCCGTTCAGGCAGAACTCGCATTCGCCGCACGTGGTGGATGGGTTCACTGCGACGTGGTCTCCGACGGCGAAGTCGAATACCCCGTCGTTCACTCCCTCGCCGAGCGCGACGATCGTGCCAGTGGCTTCATGTCCGGGCACGAGAGGAAAGACGGTGCCCTCGAACTCGCCGTCGAAGACGTGGGTGTCAGTGCCGCAGATCCCGACGGCGGCGGTCTCGATGAGGATCTCCTTGTACCCCGGCGTCGGGGTGGGCCGCTCCTGCAGGGCCAGCTCGCCCTGGGCGGTGAAGACAACTGCGCGCATCTGTGCTCCCGTTCGCGGCGCGACCTCCACGCGGGCTGCGGTCGGAGCTGCCCTTCCGTGCCCTGCTGCTGCGCAGGGCCCCGGCATTCGGTGGTCGTTCACCTCGTGTTATTTCTTCTGTGATCTTGTCAAGCGATCACGTTAGATACACCATAGGAATGCGAAGGAGCGCTGTCAACCGTTCAGCTCACCACCTCGAGAGGAAGTCGCCGATGCCCACCACACTCCCGACCACCATGCGCGCAGCAGTGCTTGAGAAGGCGGGCGAGATCCGACTGCAGGAGCGCCCAGTCCCGCAGCCCGAGGCCGATGAGGTGCTCGTGAGGGTGACGGCCGTCGGCGTGTGCGGCTCTGATGTGCACTTCCACACCGACGGCCGTCTCGGCGACTGGGTCGTCGAGGAGCCTCTCGTGCTCGGTCATGAATCGGCCGGCGTGATCGTCGCCGTCGGCTCCGAGGTGGACACGGAGCGGATCGGCGAGAGAGTCTCCGTCGAGCCGCAGCATCCCTCGGCGTCATCCGTCGAGACGCTGCGCGGCGACTACAACCTCGATCCCCGCATGCGGTTCTTCGCCGTACCCGGAACCGACGGCGCGTTCCAGGAGTTCGTGACGATCCAGTCCCACTTCGCCCACCGCGTTCCCGACACCGTGAGCGACCACGCCGCAGCCCTCCTCGAGCCGCTGTCGGTGGCGATCGCCGCAGGGCGGAAGGCGCGGTTCGACATCGGTACTCGAGTGCTCGTCACCGGGGCGGGACCTGTGGGCCTCGCCGTCGCACAGGTGGCCCGGGCCGCCGGTGCCGCCGAGGTGCTCCTCACGGATGTGAGCCCCGACCGACGTACGGCGGCGCTGCGCTTCGGCGCGACGACGGTCCTCGACCCTGTGGCGGACGCCGCCGCCATCGCCGAGTCATGTGTGGATGCGTTCGTGGATGCGTCGGGCGCAGCATCGGCGGTGCGCTCGGGGATCGAGGCGCTGCGACCGGCCGGAGTCGCCGTGCTCGTCGGGATGGGCGCCGCCGAGCTCGCACTCCCGGTCACCCGCATCCAGAACAACGAGCTGGTCATCACCGGCGTCTTCCGTTACGCGAACACGTGGCCGGCTGCCGTCGCCCTCGCTGCCAACGGACAGGTCGACCTGGACGCGATGGTCACGGGCACCTTCGGCCTCGCCGACGTCGGGACTGCGCTCGCGTCGACGACCGCGCCCGGCACCATCAAGAGCATCGTCGAACCGCAACGCTGACGAAGACGCCGCTTCGTACCGCAAGAATCCGTCGATCGGGCGGCGATCATAGCGCCGCCTCGCACGGAACACAGCCCCCTCACGAGCGGCCACGACGCCGCGATGTACTCGCGAGAAGGAGAGGAGCATGCCATGAGCGATGCATCGACGAACCGCGACGACACCGAGGCGGCGCAGCCCGACGACCCGCCGCCCGCGAGCGAGAGCCTGCCCGACGGGCAGTTCCAGGATCAGGAGATGCCCACGACCGACGGCGAGTCGGCCGCGCGCGACGACCGCGGAGAGCGCGCGGCGCCTCCGGGCGAGGACAACATCCCCGAGGCTCCCGCGCACGACTGACAGCGGCCGCCCGGTCGTTGAGCGAGCGCAGCGAGTCGAAACGACCACTCGCGACCGGACGTCGTTTCGACTCCTCGCTTCGCTCGTCGCTCAACGACCGGGGCGGGGCGGTCGGCGGGGCGGCCGGCGGCGCAGCTCTCGGATGAGACCGCCGAGGCGCTCGCGCACCAGCCAGACGAGTGCGAGGGCGAGCAGCACCAGCGGCACGAACTCGGGCGCCATGAGCATTGCACCGAGCAGCACCTCGAGCCCTTCGAAGCCGACGAGAGCGGCGGCGGCGAGGATCATCCAGGTGTTGAAGCGCCACAGTGGAGCAGCGAGCAGGGTGGAACGCCGGCGCAGCAGCAGACGAGACAGCCGCAGGCGCCGCAGGGTACGGGTGGACATCACAGACATGACAGACCTTCGGTCGGAGACGAGCACGGTCCTGTGTCGTCTCGCCCGCGCGGCGCACGAAGGCGCATGACGCACCGACCACGAACGCGCGGCCCGCAGATCGACGACGCTCAGCGGAGCGTCAGCGCGGGGCGAGACGACCGGATGCCGCACCCGGTGCACGAGGTCCGCGCCCGCCGGAAGGCCGGTCGCGCGTCACCGACGCCGGCGCGCTCTGCCGCCGCTCGGCACCGCGCACGATGAGCTCGACCCAGCTCGCGCCCATCCATCGCACGATCGCGCGCCGCACCGCTGCGACGACGATCGCGATGACCACGATCGTCGCCAGCGACGCCACGAGCACCGCGAACGAGGTCGAATGCGCCTCCAGGAAGACCCACGTCGTCAGCGCGATCGCGCCCTGCGACAGAAGGTCCATGCTCATCCCCATTCGGTCCAGACGGATGCGTCGCCATTGTCGCACACGCGATCACCCACACCCCGTCAGCGCCGCGACTCCTCCGCCGCGATCTCCACGAGGGCCCGGGATGCGCCGCGCAGCGACTCGGCGCCACCGCGCCACAGCGCCGTGAGCGGTCTCAGCACCGGATCTCCGGCGATCTCGACCCGGCGCACACGCCCGAGCCCGACGGCGTCGGCGACGGCCAGCTCGCTCAGGACAGCGGGCGCCACGCCGCTCGCCACGGCCGAGAGCACCGCGACCGTCGTGCCGAGCTCGAGCGCGGGGGCGGCCGGGCCGACCGCGAGCCGCGCGGTCACCGTCGCTTCGAACGCGACACGGGTCCCGCTCCCGCTCTCGCGGACGACCAGCGGCGTCGCGGCGAGCTCCGCGAGGGTGACCGACCCCACCCAGCGGTGGCTCGGCGGCACCACGACGACCAGGCGGTCCACGGCGACGATGGTCGAGCCGAGGTCGGGCGGGATGAGCGGGCTCTCGATGAACCCCAGGTCGAGTTCGCCGTCCCGCACCAGACGTGCGACTTGCGCGCTGTTGCCGGTGACGAGGCGCACGGCGGTGGGGTCGAGCCCCGCCGCCAGCTGCCGCTCGCGAAGCCGCAGCATCCATCGCGGCAGCGGACCGGCGGCGATCGTCTGACTGCCGCCGACGACGAGCGTGCGGGCGGCCGGGGCGTGGAGCAGATCGAGCGCCTCGCCCATCCGCTCCGCGGCGGCCAGGACGTCTCGCGCTGCCGCGACCACGGCGTCACCGTCGGTCGTGAGCCTCGCGCCGTGCGCAGACCGCACGAACAGCTCCACGCCGAGGCGCCGCTCGATCTCCCGGATCTTCGCCGACACTGCCTGTTGGCTGATCCCCCGCTCGCGCGAGGCGGCCGACATGCTCCCGGTGCGCGCGACGGCATCGATCAGCGTGAGTTCCGCCAGCGCCGGCACGCGACGATCGACCACAACCCCTCCTTGTATCGCCACAGCGTATCGCCGTCTTCCGCGGTCCTCGCGCAGGCTTCAGGATGGAGACCGTGCCCCTCACCGTCTCTGCTCTGCCTCGTCACGCCATCGCCGTCTCGCGCCGCGCCACCGCCCGCGCCATCGCGGTCTGGCCGGGGGCCGCGGTCTGCATCGGCATCGCCGTCGTCGCGACTGTCATCGGGCGGTTCGTACCGCTCGTCGGCGCAGCCGTCCCGGCGATCGTCATCGGCGTCGCCGTCGCCCTCGTACGCCGACCCGCCGAACGGCTGCGGCCGGGCATCGCCTGGAGCGGCAAGTTCCTGCTGCAGTGCGCCGTCGTCCTGCTCGGCGCGCAGCTCTCGCTCGCGAGCATCTTCCAGGTGGGACTCGAGTCGCTTCCGGTGATGCTCTCGTCGCTCGCCGTGTGCCTCGCCGGCGCCTGGGCCATCGGCCGCGGTCTCGGCGTCGCGCCGCGCCTGCGCACCCTCATCGGCGTGGGCACCGGAATCTGCGGCGCATCCGCCATCGCCGCCGTCGCGCCGGTCATCACGGCAGCGAGCGCCGAGATCGCGTACGCGGTCTCGACGATCTTCCTGTTCAACGTCCTGGCAGTGCTGCTCTTCCCCCTCGTCGGGCACCTGCTGCACATGGACCCGCACACATTCGGCCTCTTCGCCGGCACGGCGGTCAACGACACGAGTTCGGTCGTGGCGACGGCGAGCGTCTTCAGTGCGAGCGCCCTCGGGTTCGCCGTCGTGGTCAAGCTCGTGCGCACGCTCATGATCATCCCCATCACTGTGACGCTCGCCGCCGTCGAAGCGCGCCGCACGGCGTCCTCGGGCATGTCGCTCGCCCAGGTGGGGCGGCTCGTGCCGTGGTTCCTCGTCGGGTTCGTCGCGGTCGCCGTGCTGAATTCGCTCGGCGTGATCGCACCGGGCGTCCGCGCGGGGCTCGTCGAGGCGAGCGTGTTCCTCATCGCCGTCGCGCTCGCGGGCATCGGACTGTCGACGGATGCCGCGGGCCTCAAGCGCGCCGGGCTGAAGCCGCTTCTGCTGGGCGCCATCCTCTGGGTCCTCGTGACTGCGACCTCGCTCGCCGTGCTCTGGGCGACGGGCGCTCTCGGCTGAGCGCTTTCGCGTGTCCGCGGCCCGCGGCAGGATGGACGTCATCCCGACGGAGGGATCCGACATGACGACCATCGATGAGCGGCGGGATCGGCTCATGGAGCTCATCGCCGCGATGCAGGCGGCTGCTGACGCGCGCGGCGGCGACGCACCGGGACCCGCGGCGCCGGCGCTGTCGATCGGATCGCTTTTCCGTGGGCCGTCGATCGCCGCGGACGGCGTGAACATCGCCTTCATTGCGCACGATGGCCGGCTCATCGTCAAGATCCGCGGCGATCGTGCGGCGGCGGCGATCGCCTCGGGCGACGCGGAGCCCGTGACGATGGGCACGCGCACGATGCGCGAGTGGGTCGGCGTGTCGGCCGAGGCGGCGTGGGTCGCGTTCCTGCGAGAGGCGGTGCGGTTCCGGGCAGGGTGAGGGAACCGCGCAAGTCGCGGCATCCCTCGACGGCTCGCACAGCACGGCTGACGGCGTCTGACCCTGTCAACCCCCTTCGCCGACCCCCTCTCGACACGTAGCGTCAGGGCCAGACGACGAGCGCGTCTCGACCCCAGGGAACCGCGGCAGGAGGAGCCATGGACGACAGCACAGCAATGGCCGAGGCCAAACGCCCCCGCACGCCGATCGCCGGTCTTTACGGCCACCCGATCCATCCGGTGATCGTCGTGATCCCGATCGGCACCTGGCTCGCCAGCCTCGTCTTCGACATCATCGGCCTGGCCGCCGACGACCCGGAACCGTACGCGATCGCGTCGCGCATCCTCATCCTCATCGGCCTGATCGGTGCGGTGCTCGCCGCGATCTTCGGCCTCATCGACTTCTCGCGGCTCGCACACAGGACGACCGCCCACCGCACCGCCGAGATCCACATGATCATCAACCTCTCGGTTGCGGCGCTCTTCCTCGTGAACCTGCTCGTCCGCTGGTTCACCGACCACGACACGATCAGCGTCATAGGGTTCATCCTCACGATCATCGGGATCATCGCGATCGGCGTCTCCGGGTGGCTCGGCGGCAAGCTCGTCTTCCACTACGGCGTGCGGGTCGCCGACGAGACGACGCAACGAGAGGGCTACGTGCCAACTCCGCCCGAGACGCGATGACGAGACGGAGGAGACGAGCCGGCAGACCCTACGAACCGACCGCCCGCTGACGAACACCCGACGAAGGAGCACCGATGACCGACCTCACCGCCCTCGCCCTCAACTGCACCCTCAAGCCGTCGCCGGCCCCCTCGAGCACGAGTCTCATGATCCAGCAGGTGCTCACGGCACTCGCCGAACACGGCGTCACCGGCGAGGAGGTGCGTGTCGTCGACCTCGACATCCGTCCGGGAGTGAACAAGGACATGGGCGACGGCGACGAGTGGCCTGAGGTACGCCGCCGCATCCTCGAAGCCGACATCCTCGTCTTCGGCACCCCGACGTGGATGGGCCACATGTCGAGCGTCGCGCAGCGCGTGCTCGAGCGGCTCGACGCCGAACTCTCCGAGACGGATGACGCGGGGCGGCCGATTCTGTTCGACAAGGTCGCCGCTGCCGCCGTGGTGGGCAATGAGGACGGCGCCCACATGATCATCGCCGATCTCTACCAGGGGCTCGGCGACGTCGGCTTCACGATCCCCGCCCAGGCCGGCACCTACTGGAACGGCGCCGCGATGCAGAAGACCGACTACAAGGACCTCGATCAGACGCCGACCGAGGTGGCCCAGACGACGGCGACCCTCGCGCGCAACACGGCACACCTCGCCCGGCTGCTCCGTGGTGAGCCCTATCCGGCCGGCTGACCCTCCGGCCGCCGGCACGGGATCGCGGTTGCCTTGAGCGTCCGCGCCAATGTTGCGCTCCGTGTCGTTCGGCTTCGCGCTGGGCCGCGGCATCCGTACTCTCGAAGGACCCCGACCTGAAGGAGTTCCTCGTGACCACGCCGCTGACCCGCCTGACGCCCCTCGAGGTGCCTGAGCGCGTCGCGTGCATGTGCGCCCACGGGGAAGCCTGCTCGTCGTACGCGCCGGGCCACGCCCTGCACCTCATCCAGGCGCGGCTCGCCTCGGCCACACCGGCCGAGTGGGCGGACGCCCTCGTGTCCGACGTCGACGCGGCGCGCGGCGTCATCCGTCTGGTCGCCCTCGACGGAGCGGCGCACACCGTGTGGAATGCGGGCGGCGCGACCCACGAGGTCGCCCCGGGAACGCCCGTCGCCCTGCACTCCCGCTACGGTGTGCTGGCGATCGGCCGCGTGCAGTACAACGTCGCCGCGCTCTGACCAGGGATCAGGCTGCGGCCCGCATCGCGTCGCGCATCTTCATGCAGGCGTCCATGCATGCCTTGCACGACTGCGCGCACATCTGGCAGACCGGGTCGTCGTGCTTCATGCAAGCGTCCATGCACAGCTGACACATCGCCATGCAGGCCTCGAGCATCGAGACCATCACGGGCGGGGTCATCCCCTGCATGCGCAGCATCGCGCGCATCATGGTGTTGCACATGTCGGCGCAGTTCATGCACATGGGCGCGCACGACATCATCTGCATCGAACACACCATGCACGCCTGCTCGCAGGCGGAACACGCGTCCATGCACTCCTGCATCATCGACATGTCCATCGTGTCCATGCCGGGCATCGCCTTCATGTCGCGACTCATCGCGTCCATCATCATCGCGTCCATCACGTCTCCCGTCGCCAGCGCTCGGCCGTCAGACGGGCAGGAAGGCCCGCCTGCGGCCCAGGGTAGCCCTCGCACGGCGCCGCGTCGACAGTTCATCTCCCGCGCACATGAGGGGATTCCGCCGAGAAGAGGGCATTCCGGAACGGTTCGTCCTCTCGTCGACGGAATCCCCTCGTCTCGGGATTCCTGGGCGCGCGGAATCAGCCGGCGGCGCGCTTCACGAGCTCGGCGATCTGCTTCTCCTCCGCGGCTCCGATGTGCAGGAGTGCGTACGACGTCGGCCACATCTGTCCGTCGTCGAGCTGCGCGTTGGTCTCGAAGCCGAGCGTCGCGTAGCGGTCCTTGAACTTCGCGGCCGGCTTGAAGAACAGCACGAGCTTTCCGCCGCTCGTGTAGGCGGGGAAGCCGTACCAGGTCTTCGAGCCGAGCTGCGGGGCGGCCGACGTGACGATCTCGTCGAGCTTCTCGGCGAGCGCGCGGTCGGCGTCGTTCATGCCGGCGATCGCGTCGAGGAGGTCCTGGCGATCCGCCTGTGACTTCTGCTCGTCGCTCATTCCCCGGCGCTCCTGGGCCTTCAGCTCCGCCGCGCGCTTGCGCATCGCGGCGCGCTCCTCCGAGGTGAAACCCGACTTGGTGTTGCGTTCAGTGGTCGTCATGTCGAAAACGATACGGATGCCGCGGCGCGGCCGCTTCTCGAATCCTGCTCGGTTCCGTTCCCGCAGCAGCCGGCCCCACGCCGCGCCCGTCCTCACGCCGCGCCCGATCCCGAGGCCGCGCCCGACCTCCACGCCGCGCCCCGATTCCGACCGCGGACCTCCTCGCGAATGCTGCAGCATCATGCCGATGCGCCAATCTTCGACCTGGGGCTGCACGTTGCCGCTCATGCGCCAGAAAAACCCTGCCGCATCAGTCGAAACGTGCAGCTCCAGGGTCCCGAGCACCCCGGCGCGCCCGGGACGGCCCGTCATTATAGCCGTCTCATCCATCGCGTCAACGGGCGCCACCTCGCGCGCACCGGGTGCCAGCATGCAAGCATGGCCACGACTATCCCCGGCCGCACCCGCCCTGCGCCCGATCTCCCACCCAAGCAGGCTGAGCTGCTCCACTCCACCCGGGTGGAGCAGAAGGGCAACATCGTCGTGCGATGGATCACGTCCACCGACCACAAGACGATCGGGTACATGTACCTCATCGCCTCGGTGATGTTCTTCATGCTCGGCGGCGTGATGGCCCTGCTGATCCGCGCCGAACTGTTCGCGCCGGGGATACAGATCGTCGAGACCAAACAGCAGTTCAACGAGCTGTTCACGATGCACGGCACGATCATGCTGCTGATGTTCGCGACGCCGCTGTTCGCCGGCTTCGCGAACGCCATCCTGCCGCTCCAGCTCGGCGCCCCCGATGTCGCGTTCCCGCGGCTGAACGCCTTCGCGTTCTGGCTGTTCCTGTTCGGATCGACGATCGCGACCGCCGGCTTCCTCACCCCCGAGGGCGCTGCGCCGTTCGGGTGGTTCGCCTACCAGCCCTTGGCGAACGCCACGTTCTCGCCGGGCGTCGGCGGGAACCTGTGGTTCCTCGGCCTCGGCATCAGCGGTTTCGGCACGATCCTCGGTGCGGTGAACTTCATCACGACGATCATCACGATGCGCGCGCCGGGCATGACGATGTGGCGCATGTCGATCTTCTCCTGGAACGTCCTGCTGACGAGCGTCCTCGTGCTCATGGCGTTCCCGGTGCTCGCCGCCGCGCTGTTCGGTGCGGCCGCCGACCGCATCCTCGGCGCTCATGTGTTCGACCCGGCGAACGGCGGCGTACTGCTGTGGCAGCACCTGTTCTGGTTCTTCGGCCACCCCGAGGTGTACATCATCGCGCTGCCGTTCTTCGGCATCGTCTCGGAGGTCTTCCCGGTGTTCAGCCGCAAGCCCCTGTTCGGCTACAAGACGCTCATCTTCGCGACGATCGCGATCGCCGCCCTGTCGGTGTCGGTCTGGGCGCACCACATGTTCGTCACGGGAGCCGTGCTGCTGCCGTTCTTCTCCCTCATGTCGATGGCGATCGCGGTGCCGACGGGTGTGAAGATCTTCAACTGGATCGGCACGATGTGGCGCGGCTCGGTGACATTCGAGACGCCCATCGTGTTCGCCATCGGCTTCCTCGTGTCGTTCGTGTTCGGCGGTCTGACCGGCGTCATCCTCGCCTCGCCTCCGCTCGACTTCCACGTCTCCGACAGCTATTTCGTCGTCGCGCACTTCCACTACGTCGTGTTCGGCACGGTGGTGTTCGCGATGTTCTCCGGCTTCTACTTCTGGTGGCCGAAGTGGACGGGCAAGATGCTCAACGAGCGATTGGGCATGGTGCACTTCTGGATGCTGTTCATCGGCTTCCACATGACGTTCCTCATCCAGCACTGGCTGGGCGTCGACGGGATGCCGCGGCGCTACGCGGACTACGCCCCGTCGGACGGCTGGACCTGGATGAACGAGGTCTCGTCGATCGGCGCGATGCTGCTCGGTTCGTCGATGATCCCGTTCCTCATCAACGTGTGGATCACCGCGCGGAACGCCCCGAAGGTCACTGTCGACGATCCGTGGGGCTATGGGGGATCGCTCGAGTGGGCGACGAGCTGCCCGCCGCCACGGCACAACTTCGTCGCGATTCCGCGCATCCGCAGCGAGCGACCCGCCTTCGACCTGAACCACCCGGAGACCGTCGCGCCCGTCTACGCCGCCGTCGCTGCGGAGGGCGCGCCAGGGCCGAGTGAGCGATGAGCGCCTGACACGGCACCGGCCCGAGGAGAACCATGGCGATCAACCGGCGAACGCTGAAGTGCACCCCCGAGGCCGTGTTCCGGGTGCTGGCAGACGGATGGCTGTACCCCTCGTGGGTGGTCGGCACGGCGCGGATGCGTGACGTCGACGAGGAGTGGCCGGCCCCCGAGGCGCGGCTGCACCACTCCGTCGGCACGTGGCCCATGCTCGTCGACGGCACGACGAGCATCGCCCAGTGGAATCCGCCGCACCGTGCCGTGCTGAAGGCGCGCGGGTGGCTCATCGGCACGGCGCGGGTCGTGATCGAGGTCACTCCGTCGGATGGCGGAGCCCTCGTCGAGCTGCACGAGGAGCCGGTGAGCGGTCCGACCCTGCTGCTGCCCGGTCCCGTCGTCGATCTCATGCTGTGGCGGCGGAACACTGAAACGCTGCAGCGGCTGGCGTTCCTCTGCGAGGGCATGAACGACCCGGTCTGACGGGCGCCGCGTCGCGGCATCCGAAGCTCTCTGCCCCCCGAGCGGCCCGGCCGCTGCGACTCAGCCGGCGAGGTCGTGCTCGGGCACCGGTTCCACGAACTCGGTCGGCACCGGCTCCCCCGTCTTGACGACGATGACGCCGGCCAGCACGAGCACCCCTCCGACGGCCTGCAGAAGGTCGGGCAGCTGCCCGAGCAGCAGCCAGCCGAACAGCAGCGCGGCGATGACCTCGGCGAGCGCGACGAACGATGCGAGTCGCGAGCCGAGCATGCGCGTCGACGCGATGCCGAGGACATACGCGAGGGCGGCTGCGACGACGCCGATCGCGAGCACCGGAACGAACCACGGCACGACGCCGAACCGATAGACGACATCGTGCGTCGTCCACACCATCGGCAGCACTCCCGCGGCGCCGGCGACGGTCAGGCACACGGCGCCGAGGATGAGCCCGAGGCCGGCGAGGGCGATGGGCGGCAGCCCGGTGTGGTCGCGGGCCGAGAGCACGAAGTAGGTGGCGGCGCCGACCATGGCGGCGAGGGCCCACAGGATGCCGACCACGTTCACGGTGGCGCCGGTGACGATGTCGAGCATCAGCAGGAGTCCGGCGAAGGCGACCACGGCGCCGATGACGCTGCGCAGGTTCGGCCGTTCGCCGCGGCGGATCCACAGCCACAGCACGACGGCGATCGGCGCGGTGTACTCGATGAGCAGGGCGATTCCCACGTCCATCACGGCGACGGCCTGGAAGTAGAACAGCTGCGTGGCCGCGACGGCGAGGAGCCCGTACGCAGCGATCATCCCGGCGTTCCGACGGACGGCGCCCCAGCGGCCCCGCAGCGCGAGCAGTGTCGGCACGAGCAGCACGAGACCGGCGACCCACACGCGCGCGGCGACGGCAGCACCCGGCGTCCATCCCGCATCGATGAGCCCGCGCGCCCACGCGCCCGACATCCCGAACGAGAACGCGGCGCCGAGTGCGACCACGAGGCCGAGGCCCATGCGAGACGTCGCTTGCCTGTCATCGGCCATAGTGCTCATGGCAAGTGACGCTACTCGCGTCCCGTGTAAGATGTCAACATGGTCTTCGCCGATGACACCGAGGAGTCGCTGCAGAGCGCCGTCGAGCTCGCGAACACCGCCGAGCCGCCCGACACCCTGACGTCGGCTGCCGACGTCGAGGCCTTCCTCGAGACGCATCCGTACACCGGTCGCATCGACCACGATGCGGGCGAGCTGGCCGCACTCCGCGCGCTGCGGCCGCGTCTGCGGACGATGCTGCTGGCTCCGCGCGACGAGATGGTCGAGCACATCAACGCCGCCCTCGCCGCGGTCACGGTCACCCCGCGGCTCACCCGGCACGACGACGCCGACTGGCACCTGCACGCCGTGTCGGACGATCGCCCCCTGGCCGAGCGCATCCTCGTCGAGACGGCGATGGCGCTCATCGACGTGGTGCGCGCCGAGGAGGGCAGCCGGATCTCGGTCTGCGCCGACGACGACTGCGACGCGATCGCGCTCGATCTGTCGCGCAACCGGTCGAAGCGCTACTGCTCGACGACGTGCGCGAACCGCAACGCCGTCGCGGCGTATCGGGCTCGCCGCGCCGCGGGCTGAGCGGCGTGCGATCGGCCGGGCGGGAGCCGGCTCCTCAGAGCGTGACGAGCCTCACGTCGTACAGCTGTGGCCCGTCGATCGTGGCGGTCATGAACGTGTGATGCGGCTGACGCCGGCGATCGGTCGGCGAACCGGGGTTGAGCAGCCGGAGGCCGCGCGGGGCCGTCGTGTCCCAGGGGATGTGGCTGTGCCCGAACACCAGCACGTCGACGTCGGGGAACGCGGCATCCATCCGGCGCTCCCGTGTGCGGGCGTCGCCCGTCTCGTGCACCACCGCGACGTCGACGTCTTCGATGCGCCGCCGAGCGACCTCGGGCAGACGCGCACGAAGCTCGGCGCCGTCGTTGTTGCCCCACACGCCGAGCACATCGCCGTGGACGGCGAGCTCATCGAGCACGGATGCCTCGACCCAGTCGCCGGCATGGACGATGACGTCCGCCTCGTCCGCCGCCGTCAGCACCGCGGCGGGCAGCACCCGGGCACGCTTGGGCACGTGGGTATCGGCGACCAGCAGCAGGCGTGTCGTCATGGTTCGACGGTAGCGCCGAGCACCGGACGGATGCCAGCCGTCAGCGCACTGCCCGCGCTGACCAGGCGGCCCGTCACCGCTCGGCGTACCGCCGCAGGATCGCAGGCAGGACGAGGAGCAGGACGATCAGCACGAGCAGCACGACGCCCGTGGCGATGATGCCGGCGGTGCGGGAGACGACGACGTCGAAGATGAATCCCGTGACCCCGGCGGTCAGGAGCGAGACGAGCACGAGCATCGCGCGCAGGATCCTGTCGCCGGCGCGGACCGTGAGCTGCTTGTGGTGGTGGCGGAACAGCATCCGGTGCAGACCGACCGGTGCAAGGCCGACCGCCGTCGCCAGGGCCGCCAGCACGACGAGCGTGAGGTAGACGCCGACCTGCACCTCGTCGAGGTCCTTGAAGCGCTGCTGGAACGCGAGGGTGAGCAGGAAGCCGGCGATGATCTGCGTGCCGGTCTGGGAGACGCGGAGCTCTTGGAGGATGTCGCGCCAGTTGCGGTCGGCGCGCTCGGCCCGCGTCTCGTCCCGGTGCACGGTGGCGTCTCGCTCGTCCCCGTCGTGTTCCTGCATCGGCCCTCCCGGCGTCGCTCAGATCAGCATCCCACGGCGACGACCCTGGTCGGCGTCATGGCGTCGGCACTCCCCCGGCCGCATCGTCGTCGGGCGCTCCTCCTTCCCAGATCGAGCTCATCTCGAGGAACGTGCGCTGCATGATGCGCAGCATCGCGGCCTGGGCGTGCTCGGCGTTCCCCCGCTGAATGGCGCTCGCGACGTCGACGTGCGATTGCAGCGCCTCGACGTGCGGATGCGTGGGCATGAGACCGTACTGGGTCCGGCCGACCAGCACCTCCTCGACGAGGGTGTGCAGCTTCGCGAACATCTCATTGCCGGATGTGGTCAAGACGAGGCGATGGAACTCGATGTCCACCTCGAGGAACCGGTCTCGATCGCCCTCCTGGCCGGCCGCCCACAGCTTTCCGGCGAGGCCCATGAGCTCGCTCGCACCCGCGAGCGGCGCCCGTATCGCCGCGAGCCGCGCGGCCTCGGGCTCGACGGCGCTGCGCAGCTCGGTGAGAGAGCGCAGCTGTGCGATCCGGCCGGGCGAGGCGAGTCGCCAGCGGATGAGCTGCGGGTCGTAGAGGTTCCACTCGGTCTGCGGAAGCACCTGCACGCCGACCCGACGCCGCGACGAGACCATGCCCATGGCGGCGAGAACGCGAAGGGCTTCGCGCACCACCGAGCGGGAGACGTCGTACCGCTGCTCGAGCTCGTCGATCCGCACGACCGATCCGGCGGGCAGCTCGCCGGTGCACAGCGCGAGACCCAGCTGGTCGAGGACCCGGGCATGGAGCCCGCTGCGCTGAGGCGGCGGGGCTTCGGCGTCCGGCAGGGCCCCATTGACGTCCGTTGTCATGGATAGATCATACTGAGCACGCCCAAGGGTTGTTTAAAGATGATCTTTTTTGGTACGTTGCCTCAATTGAGGTGATGTAGCCGAGGCGACTGAACCTCGCCGCGCCAGCGAAGCGCACACATCCATCAACGCAGAGGAACTCGTAATGAAGCGATCTGTACTCCGAACCGCCGCACTGGCGACATCAGCCCTCCTCTTGGCCGGCGGCCTCGCAGCCTGCAGCGGCGCGGGCGACGCCGAGGGCTCCGACACCCTCCGGGTCACCCTCGTCAACCACGTGTGGACCGACATCATCAAGGACAAGATCCCCGAGTTCGAGAAGAAGACCGGGATCAAGGTGCAGGTCGCGCAGTTCGGCGAGGACCAGCTCTCCGATCAGTACAACGTGAAGCTGAACGCGGGAAGCGACGACATCGACGTGATGATGTACCGCCCGCTCCAGGAGGGGAAGCTCTTCGCGAAGAACGGCTACCTGGCCGATCTCAGCGACCGGGTCGCGGAGAACAAGGACTGGAACTGGTCGGACTTCCAGGAGGGCCCGGTCAACTCCACGACGTACAAGGACAAGGTCGTCGGCGTGCCCATCATCACCGAGCAGGAGGTCCTCTACTACCGCAAGGATCTGCTCAAGGCGGCGGGGCTCGAGGTCCCCAAGACCATGGATGAGCTGCTCGCCGCGTCGGAGAAGATCAAGAAGGACAACCCGGGCGTCGCAGGATTCGTGGCGCGGACGGGCAAGTCGGCCGCTGTCACGCAGTTCTCCAGCTTCCTGTACAGCTACGGCGGCGACTTCACCGACGCCGACGGCAACGCGAGCATCGACACCCCGGAGGCCAAGGCCGCGTACGCCACCTACGGCAAGCTGATCCACGACTTCGGGCCCGACAACGTCAGCACCGACATGAGCTGGGCCGAGGCGATGGCCATCTTCACGCAGGGCAGCGCCGCGTTCTACACCGAGGCCGACAGCCTCTACAAGAACGCCACCGACCCGGCGAAGTCGAAGGTCTCCGACACTGTGGGCTTCGCGCCGATGCCGGCGGGCCCCGCCGGTTCCAAGGCGTACAACGTGCCCTCGTGGGCGCTCGGCGTGAACGAGTCGTCGTCGCACCAGGACAACGCCTGGAAGTTCATCGAGTGGGCGACGAGCCAGGACATGATGCTCGAGATCCAGAAGGCCGGAGTCCCCGGATCGCGCACCTCGGTGTGGGAAGACCCCGACGGCATCTCGACCTACCCGGCCGACCTCGCCCAGGCGATCGCCGTGAGCACCAAGAACGGCGTGGGCCACGATCGGCCGCTCGTCATCAAGGTGCCCGAGGCCCGCGAGATCGTCGGAGAGCCGATCGTCGTCGCCATCACCGGCGGTGACTCGGATGCCGCGGCCGACGCCGGGAACAAGGCGTTCCAGGCCCTCCTCGACGACGAGAACAAGTAGCAACCAGACGCACCGCGACGGCCGGGGTCGAGTCGTGATGGCTCGGCCCCGGACCGCCGGTCCCCTCATCCACAAGGAGGTGAACGATGTCTGCAACGACCGGTCTTCGCACCCCGCCGCAGCGGGCGTTCTCGGACTGGGCGAACCGCCATCGGAAATGGCTCTTCGCCTCGCCGGCCATGATCATCGTCGGCCTGCTCATCGCCATCCCGCTCGCTTGGACCATCTATCTGAGCCTCACGAACTCGGAGGGCTCGGTCCGGGCCGATCATGAATTCATCGGGCTCGGCAACTACATCGACGTGTTCACCGACGTCGACCGGTTCTGGCCGGCGGTGTGGCGCACGTTCATCTTCACCGGCGGCGCGCTCGTCATCGAGCTGGTGCTCGGCATGGCCATCGCTCTGCTGCTGTGGCGGCCGTTCCGTGGCGAGCGCTGGGTGCGGGTCGCGATCCTGCTCCCCCTCGTCGCGACGCCCGTCGCCGTCGGCATGATGTGGAAGCTCATCTTCGACCCGAACATCGGCTTCGCGAATCAGCTGCTCGGCTACTTCGGCATTCCCGCCCAGCCGTGGCTCTCCGGCCAGGCGACGGCCCTGCCGACCGTCATGTTCATGGACATCTGGCAGTGGACGCCGATGGTCGTGCTCATCCTGCTCGCGGGTCTCACGTCGCTCTCGGACGAGCCCGACGAAGCCGCGCGCATCGACGGAGCGAGCGCCTGGCAGCGATTCTGGTTCGTGACGCTGCCGCTGCTGCGCGCGACGGTCATCGTCGCGGTGCTGCTGCGCAGCATCGACGCGCTGAAGACCTTCGACATCCTGTACGCCACGAAGGGCAAGGGCGGCGGCGCGTTCCACGAGGTGGAGACGCTGAACGTCTATGCGTACGGCCTGAGCTTCGACTACAACGAGTACGGCGTCGCATCCGCCGTTCTCATCATCTTCTTCCTGCTGATCATCGGGATCATGTGGCTCATCACCCTGAGAAGAAAGGAGAAGGCGTCGAAATGACAACGACAACCGCACCGACACCGACTCCGACGCGCACGGCGCCGCCGACTGCGCGACGACGCAAGCCGATCCGCTCCCGCGCCTACTCGTGGTTCCGTGCGATCGCGCTGATCGTCGTCGTGCTCGTCTTCATCCTGCCGCTCGCCTGGATGCTGCTCTCGTCGTTCAAGACGAACGTCGACATCTACGATGCGAGCAAGACGCTGGTGTTCACGCCGACGTTCGACAACTTCGCGAACGTGCTGGGCCGCAACAACTACTTCCAGTTCATCTTCAACAGCGCATGGATCGCGTTCGCGTCCACGGCGCTGTCCCTGCTCGTGGGGGTGCCCGCCGCCTACGCGATGAGCCGGTTCTCGATGGGACGGTCCGCGGGCGTCGTGCTGCTGGCGCGCATCATCCCGGGCGTCAGCCTGCTGGTGCCCTGGTACTTCATCTTCGCGAACCTGCGGATGGTCGGAGGGTACAGCGTCCTCATCCTGTCGCACATGTTCGTCGCGCTGCCGCTGATCGTGTACATCATGATGTCGTTCTTCGACTCGCTGCCCGAAGAGCTCGAGGAGTCGGCGCAGGTCGACGGGCTGACCCCGATCGGCGCGTTCCTGAGGATCACGCTGCCGCTGTCCGTCCCCGGGATCGCGACGTCGGGCATCCTCTCGGTGATCTTCTCGTGGAACAACTTCATGTTCGCGCTCGTGCTCTCCGGTGCGAACACGAAGACCCTCCCCGTGGCGATCTTCAACTTCGTCTCGTACGCGAGCATCGACTGGGGCGGACTCATGGCCGCCGCGGTCGTGGTGACCGTTCCGATCATGGTGATCGCGCTGTTCACGCAGAAGTACATCGTGTCGGGCCTCACCGCCGGCGCGACGAAGGGCTGATCGCATGCTGATCGATCGTGTCGAGACGTTCATGGTCGCGCCGCGCTGGCTGTTCGTGCGCATCGAGACCGACTCGGGCGTCGTCGGCTGGGGCGAGGCGTCGCTCGAAGGCCATTCCGCCGCGGTGCGGACCGTCGTCACGCAGTTCGCCGAGTACCTCGTCGGCCGCGATCCCCTCAGGATCGAGGACCACTGGCAGGTGCTCAGCAAGTCGGGGTTCTACCGCGGCGGCGCGGTGCTCGCGAGCGCCGTCGCCGGCATCGACCAGGCGCTGTGGGACATCGCCGGCCGTCACCTCGACGTGCCGGTGCACCAGCTGCTCGGCGGCGCCGTGCGCAACCGCGTCCGAGCGTACGGCTGGGTGGGGGGCGACGATCCGTCGGAGATCGCCGACGCCATCCAGGCGCAGATCGAGGTCGGGCTCACCGCGGTGAAGATGAACGCCAGCGGGCGGATGAGTCGCAACGGCTCGGTCGCCGAACTGGATGCCGTGGTCCAGCGCGTGGCCGCCGCCCGGGACGTGCTCGGCCCCACCCGCGACATCGCCGTCGACTTCCACGGCCGATTCACGCTGGCGACGACCCGGCGGGTCGCACCGCTGCTCGAGCCGTTCCATCCGTTCTTCCTGGAAGAGCCGGTGGTTCCCGAGAACTCGCATGTCATCGGGGCGCTCGTCAGCGCGACGACGATCCCGGTGGCCACCGGCGAGCGCCTGTACAGCCGGCAGGAGTTCCTCCCCGTGCTGCAGGCCGGCATCGCGGTGGCGCAGCCCGACCTCTCGCACGCGGGCGGGATCAGCGAGGTGCGCCGCATCGCGTCGCTGGCCGAGGCGTACGACGTCCAGCTCGCACCGCACTGCCCGCTCGGGCCGATCGCCCTCGCGTCCTGCCTCCAGGTGGGGTTCGCGACGCCGAACTACCTCATCCAGGAGCAGAGCATCGGCATCCACTACAACGAGGGCGCAGAGGTGCTGGACTACGTGCTCGACAAGGAGCCGCTGAAGTTCGTCGACGGCGCCATCGAGCGCCTGACCGGTCCCGGGCTCGGGATCGAGATCGACGAGGCGGCCGTGCGCGAAGCCGACAGCCGCGGACACGAGTGGCGGTCGCCGATCTGGCGGCACGCCGACGGATCGCTGGCGGAATGGTGAGGAAGGACCACTCATGAAGATCGAACGGGCCGAAGTCATCGTCACGAGCCCCGACCGCAACTTCGTGACGCTGAAGCTGACGACCGACGACGGGCTGACCGGTCTCGGCGACGCGACGCTGAACGGTCGCGAACTCGCTGTCGTCGCGTACCTCTCGGAGCATGTCGTCCCGCTCCTGATCGGGCGTGACGCGCACCGCATCGAGGACACCTGGCAGTTCCTGTATCGCTCGGCGTACTGGCGTCGCGGCCCGGTCACGATGGCGGCGATCGCCGCGGTGGACATGGCGCTGTGGGACATCAAGGGCAAGGCAGCGGGGCTGCCGGTGTACCAGTTGCTGGGCGGCGCATCTCGCAACGGGCTGCTGGCCTACGGGCACGCGTCGGGGAAGAGCATCGAGGAGCTGTTCGACTCGATCCGCTCGTATCAGGAGCAGGGGTACCGCGCCATCCGCGTCCAGACGGGGGTGCCGGGACTGAAGTCGATCTACGGCATCGCGTCGAATGCGACGTTCGAGGCGAACGCGGGCGTGCGGTACGACTACGAGCCGGCGCAGCGCGGCGCGCGGCCGAGCGAGGAGGATTGGGACACCCGGTCGTACCTGCGGCATGTGCCGACGGTGTTCGAGGCGGTGCGGGGCGAGTTCGGACCGGAGCTGCCGCTGCTGCACGACGGGCATCACCGGATGACGCCGATCCAGGCGGCACAGCTCGGCAAGTCGCTCGAGCCCTACGACCTGTTCTGGCTCGAGGACTGCACGCCGGCCGAGAACCAGGAGGCGCTGCGGCTCGTGCGCCAGCACACCACGACGCCGCTCGCCATCGGCGAGATCTTCAACACGGTGTGGGACTACCAGCAGATCATCCGGGAGCAGCTCATCGACTACGTGCGGTCGGCGGTGACCCACACCGGCGGCATCACCCACCTGAAGAAGGTGCTGGACTACGCATCCCAGTACCAGATCAAGTCGGGGATGCACGGACCGACCGACATCTCGCCCGTCGGCATGGCCGCGGCGATGCATCTCGGCCTCGCGATCCACAACTTCGGCATCCAGGAGTACATGAAGCACGGGGCGAAGACGGATCAGGTCTTCGAGCAGTCGTTCACGTGGGAGAACGGGATGCTGCATCCCGGCGACAAGCCGGGCCTCGGCGTCGAGCTGAACACCGACGAGGCGGGCAAGTACCCGTATGTGCAAGCGTATCTGCCGTACAACCGGCTCGCCGACGGCACCGTACACGACTGGTGATCATCCGCGATGCGGCGGCGGCGCCGCTGATCGTGGTGCTCGGCGTCTGCGGGGCCGGCAAGAGCACCATCGGCGCGGCGCTCGCGGAGGCCCTGGGCGTGCCGTTCGGCGACGCCGATTCGCTCCACTCGGCGATCAACGTGGCCAAGATGGCGGCGGGGACGCCGCTCGACGATGAGGATCGCCGGCCGTGGCTGGCGCGGGTGGGCGGCGAACTCGCCGCCCATGCCGACACCGGGATGGTGATGGCGTGCTCGGCGCTCAAGCGCGCCTACCGTGACGCCATCCGCGCTCATGCGCCCGACGTTCGGCTCGTGCAGCTGCACGCTCGGCGCGGCGTGCTGGCGGCGCGTGTCGCCGGGCGCGCCGATCACTTCATGCCGCTGAGCCTTCTCGACTCGCAGCTGGCCGCGTTCGAACCCCTGGCCGCGGACGAGGCCGGAGTCGCGATGGATGTCGAGCGGCCGCCCGCCGGGATCGTGACGGATCTGGTGGCGGCGTTCGCCGGGCGGTCGTTCCGGGGTGGTCAGGCGACGCCCCGCACATGACGCCCAGCCGCACCCGCCTGCCGGTCGGTGCGGGCAGGCGCCGTCAGGAGGTCGAACTCACTCGTCGGAGACGGCGCTGCTGACGTCGGTCGGCGCGTCGAACGAGTCGCCGTCCGCGTTCTCCAGCGCCGAGATGAGATCGTCCGGGGCGCCGTTCTTGCGGGCGGCCTGAACGAGGTCGTCCTTGCTGGCGGGGTAGTCGACGCCGCCGAGGTACTTCTGCAGTTCAATCGCGGTGACCATGCGTCCTCCAGTGATCGTTGGAATGTCGCATCACGCTAAGGCGACGGGCGCGACCGCGGCGAAGGGGTTGACAAGCATCCCCTCCGCCGCGACCGAGCGTCAACTGGCCGTCGCAGCGCGCTTCGGCAACACCCAGTTCGGGCGGGCGAAGTGGCAGGTGTACCCGTTCGGATAGGTGATGAGGTAGTCCTGGTGCTCGGGCTCCGCCTCCCAGAAGGGGCCGGCGGGCTCGATCGTCGTGACCGCCTTCGCGGGCCACAGTCCCGACGCATCCACGTCGGCGATGGTGTCGCGCGCGACCTTCTCCTGCTCGGGCGAGAGCGGGAAGATCGCCGAGCGGTAGCTCGATCCGACGTCGTTTCCTTGACGGTTGAGGGTCGACGGGTCGTGGATCTGGAAGAAGAAGGCGAGGATGTCGCGGTAGGTCGTCTTCGTCGGGTCGAACACGATCTCCACGGCCTCGGCGTGGCCGGGGTGGTTGCGGTAGGTCGCGTGGTCGTTCTCGCCGCCGGTGTAGCCGACGCGCGTGTCGAGCACGCCGGGCTGGCGGCGGATGAGGTCTTCCATCCCCCAGAAGCAGCCGCCGGCGAGGACCGCGGTCTCCGTTCCGGGTTCGCGGCGGATCTGTCCGGTGTCGCTGGCTCCGCTCGTCATGGTCGTCTCCTCCTGTGTCGTGGCGTCGTCTGACACCAGTCTCCTCTTCGCGCTCCGATGCGGGGGCGTCATCACTGACAACACCGCGAATGTGCATTTTGGTCCCGGCCAGGATGACGGGCTCGGCGAGGACCGCTCGTCACGTCGATCTGCGGTACCGAATGTGGGTGGCGAGCGGCGAATGCAGCGCCTCCACCGGCTCGAACCCGAACGAATCGACGTCGTCGAAGATCCGCTCCCCCGATCCGAGCAGGACGGGTGCGATGTCGAGGGTGAGCTCGTCGATCACGCCTGCCGTGAGCGCCTGGCGGACGGTGGAGGCTCCCCCGGCGATGTCCACGCCGCTGTCGCCGGCGACCTCGCGGGCGCGCGCGTAGGCCGCGTCGAAGCCGGCGGTGACGAAATGGAAGGTCGTGCCGCCCTCCATCTCGATCGGCTCGTGGGCGTGATGCGTGAGCACGAACACCGGCGCGTGGTACGGCGGCTCGGTGCCCCACCATCCGCGCCAGTCCTCATCCCACTCGCCGCGGATCGGCCCGAACATGTTGCGGCCCATGATGTAGGCGCCTCGCGGTCGCATCAGCCACTCCGCCGCGAGCTCGTCTGCGTCGTTGGCGCGCTCGTCGCCGAGGTGCCACGCGTGCAGCTCGTGGCCGCGCTTCCCGAGCGGATGGTCGCGGCTCTGCTCTGGTCCGGCGACGAAGCCGTCGAGCGAGATCGACATGTGGCAGGTGGTGTCATTCATCGCTCTTCTTCCCCCGTGCGCTGAGTACGTCGGCGGCGTCCATCGCTACAGACTACGCGCGGGCCGCGACATCCTCGTTCCAACCGCCCGCCGTCAGGCCGTCACGACAACGGGCCAGGTACGCAGCCTCTGCTGTGTTCCCTGCGAGTTGAATGGCTCGCGTGTAAGCAGCGTAGGACTGCTGATCGAGTCCGAGGCGGCGGAGGAGGTCGGCGCGAGCCGCATGATAAGCGTGGTACCCATCCAGGACATCCGCCTGTGTGTCGAGGCCGGCGAGGGCGACCCCAGCGCCCTCGACTTCGGCGAGGGCGATGGACCTGTTGAGAGTGACGATGGGCGAAGGATCGATGCGAGCGAGCTCGTTGTAGAGAGCGAGGATTTGCGACCAGTCAGTGTCGCGGACGTGTGGGGCGGAGGTGTGTACGGCTGAGATCGCGGCGAGGATCTGATAGCGCCCTGGAGCGGACCCGGCCGCTGCCGCTGCAAGGCGCTCCCGGACCAGCCGGTGGCCTTCGGCGATCAGCTGTGAATCCCAGGACGCCCGGCTCTGTTCGGCGAGCGGGACAAGTTCGCCATTCGAGAGCCGTGATGCTGATCGAGCATGCGTGAGCAGCATCATCGCGAGCAGGCCGGTCACCTCTCCGTCGTGCGGCAGGAGCTCATGGAGGAGGCGAGTGAGGCGAATCGACTCGGCCATCATTCCGGGACGAATGGGATCAGCGTCGCACCCGGTCGCCAGGTAGCCCTCGTTGAACAGGAGGTAGAGCACAGCCAGCACACCCGCGGTCCGAGTCGGCAGATCCTCCGAAGACGGCACGCGGTACGGGATTCCGGCTGCCTTGATCTTCGTCTTCGCCCGGGTGATCCGTCGACCCATAGCGCTCTCCCCCACAAGGAATGCGCGGGCGATCTCGGGCATCGTGAGCCCGCCGACCATGCGGAGGGTGAGCGCGACCCGCGACTCCATCGCGAGCGCGGGATGGCAGCAGGTGAAGATCAATCGGAGCCGGTCGTCGTCGACGGCGCCGACCGGCTCCGCTGGTTCGTCGGCCTGCAGAAGGAAGGCGTCGAGGTGCTTGCCGTCGCGCTTGCGTTCACGACGGATGCGGTCGATGGCGGTGCGGTTCGCGGTCGTGGTGAGCCATCCACCGGGGTTGGGCGGCGTGCCGTCAGCAGGCCATCGCTCGACGGCGGTCGCGAACGCCTCGGCCACGGCGTCTTCGGCGATGTCAAGGTCGCCGAATCGCTTCGTGAGGGAGGCGACCATCCGCGCCCACTCCTCACGGTGGGTTCGGGTGATCACCTCGCCGACGACGCTCACAGGAACGGCCGTACCTCGACCTTGCGGTCGCAGATCTTCGAGGCCTCCGCCGCGAGCCTGAGTGCCACGTCCAGGTCGGCTGCCTCCCACACCCAGACGCCTGCGAGGTACTCCTTCGATTCCACAAAGGGCCCGTCGCTGAACACCACCCCGTCGCCGCGGTTGTCGACGACGGTGGCTGCGTCGGTGTCGGCGAGCCCGCCGGCGAACACCCAATACCCGTCGGCGATCAGTCGTTCGTTGAATGCGCTGATGGCCGGCCTTCGGTCGGTGCTGCCCGGGTTGGCCTTGTCATCGATCACGGAAACCAGGTACTGCATGTGACACCCCTCTCGTGGTGCGGTGGAGCGGGTCTTAGGCCGCGTACTGCGGGCGTCCAGCGGGTCGGAATGACTGGATCGTGACGCCCTTCGAGTCGACGCGCGATTCGACGAGGTCGAGCGCCAGGTCGCGACCCGTCTGCGGGAACAGTCTGGCACCCTGGCCGACGATGACCGGGATCACGATCAACGTCATCTCGTCGATGAGATCGTTCTCCAGCAGCCAGCGGATCAGTGCACCGCTGCCATGCACCTGCACCTCGCCGCCCGGCATGGCCTTCAGATCCCGGATGGCCGATGCGAGATCATCCCGAAGCACCGATGTGCCGTTCCAGCGCGGGGCGGTGAGCGTCGTTGACGCAACGTACTTCGGGGCATTGTTCAGGGCGATACCGATGGGATGAGCACGCATCTGGTCGACGGCGCCCCAGCTTCCGGCGAACAGCTCATACGTCCGCCGGCCGAACAGGAACGCGTCGGCCTGTTGGAAAGTGTGGGTGATCAGGGCCCGCGTGTCGTCGTCGCCCTTTCCGAGCGCCCATCCGCCGCGGTCGAACCCGTTACTCCGGTCATCCGATGCAGAGCCGTTTCCCTGCATCACGCCGTCCACCGTCACCTGCGTCATGGTCGTCAGCTTCATATCCGTCCTTCCCTTGCCTCCGTGCCGCAGCTCATCAGCGGCCTCACTATCGCTACGAACAGGACGCCGCGGATCGGACACTCTCACCCAATGCCATTTGGTTTGTCACCCGGGCCGTTCGGGTGTGCAAGGTCGTACGCGCGCCAGACTTTGGCCGGCACCACCATGCGCCAGGCGTCGACGACCAGCTCGCGGGCTTGAGAAGGCTCCAGCGAGGCCATGTCCGCCTGCACCCAGTTGAAGCGCAGGTCGGATGGAGATGGCATCTGGAACGTGCGAGGGTCGCCTCCGACCAGGGCCGACCGCTCCTCCTTCGGGAAGGCGAATCCCATGATGCTCTCGTCAAGCGAGAACGCCACATAGACCAGTTGTCCGACACGGAACTTGAGCCTCCCATGCACGTACACCTGATACGAGCGCTCCAGCTCGGCTCCGAGCGCGAGAACGTCCTGCAGGACCGCCATGACAAACTCCTCGTTGACGGAGCAGCCGACCACGGGAGCGGGATCGCAACTGCTGGACGAGACACTCTAGTGACTCGCGCCGACCTCCTGCGTTCACCGGCCTCGCGCGGGTGCCGCTGGACCGCGGGTATCGGCGTCCCGCGAGTGACGGCATCGCGCGAGCGCAGCACATCACGCCGGGCGAGCACGCTTCGCGAGGACGACACCTGAAACGAGCGCGTCGGCTTGGTTGCTGTAACTTATTGGCGTGGGCGCCAATAACTCCGAAGGCCGCGACGCTGCCGGTCGCCGCGTACGCCGCCGGCTCACTCCTGAACGCTCGCGCCGGGAGATCCTGGATGCCGCCACCGCGCTGGTCGCGGAACATGGGCCCGATACCGTCACGCTCGCCGGGGTGGCGGCGGAAGCGGGAGTGACCCGGGGCCTCGTGAGCCACTACTTCGGCACGCATCGTGCATTGATGCACGAGGTGCTGCGGCAAGAGGACGCTCGCCACCGTGAGCGGGTGAGCTCCCGTGTCTCGGACGACTCCGGGGTCCCTTACGCCGCTCGCATGCTGGATGTCGTGTTCGCCGCGCTCGCCGACGAGCGTTACGTGCGGCTGTGGGCATGGTCTGCCTTGCATCCGGAGCATGGCACGCTCGCCACCGACGGGCTCGCCGGAATCGCGGACATGATGGAGGCGGGTCTGCGTGCGGCGCTTCCGGCCGAGCGGGTACCGTCGCGCGACCGAGTCGAGGCGGTCCTGCTCCTCGGTCTCTCCGGTGCCTATGGCTACGCGCTCGGCGGCACGTCATGGCAACGCGCGCTCGGCCACGACCCCGACGATCCCGAGCGCACCACGAGGTTCCGGGCCGTGCTCTCATCCGTCGTGGCGGCGTACCTCATGGGACAGGATGCCGCCTGATGAGCACGACGATCCTGAACTCCGTCCCGCCGCAGGTTCTCGTCGGCCTGGTCACCCTCACGGTGGTCGTCCTCACCCGGTTGCGACCGCGTGCCGCGGGGGTCGGACGACTGCTGACGGCGCCGGTCATCGTCACGCTGGTCGGTGCGTTCCTTCTCGTGCCGTGGCTCGGGGTTGCGGCGCGGGGAGACGCGGGCGCCACGATCGGGGTTGCGGTCGCCGACCTCGTGCTCACCGTCGGCCTCGGTGCCGCGCGCGGGGCCACGGTGGAAGTCGGCGCCGATGCGACGGGAACGGTGCGGTACCGGTACACCTGGCTCACCGTCGCGCTCTGGGCAGTCTCGGTGGTGCTGCGCTTCGCGCTCGCGAACGCCGGAGCCGGCCTGGGCGCGTCACCGGCCGTCACCGAAGGCAACGTGATGCTCGCCCTCGGGGTGGCTCTCCTCACCCAGAACCTCGTCGTGCTCCACACCGCCACGCGGGCAGGGCGCCACCCGACCCCGCCGCCCGCCATGCGACCGGTGGAGTCCTCGCCGCGTGCGGACTCCGGAGGCGCCAGCAACAATCCGCCCGGCCGGCCGATTAGGGTGAGGCACGAACCGCCCGAGAGTGCCGAGGAGGGAATGCAGATGGACAGGGCCACGGAGTTCCCGGCCTCCACGGGGAGGGTGGCTCCCCGTTCGCTGGCCGCCGCCGGCATCACCCGTTACGAACAGCTCGCCGAGCGCACGGAGCGCGAGATCCTGACCATCCATGGCGTCGGCCCGAAGGCGATCCGCATCCTCGAGGAAGAGCTTCGCCGTCGAGGCATGAGCTTTCGCGAAGGTTGAGGCCCGGGGGCTCCGGTGACGCTCTCGCTCTCGCTCTCGGTGATCTCGCCGGATCGCGGCACGCTGGGGTAAGAGAAGCGCGGTCGGCCATCGTCGTCGTGGTAAGCAGAGAAGGTACGAGCCGATCTCACGGGAACGGGGACCCGATGACCTCAGCATCCAGCACGGACTCGATCGCGGAGTTCGCCGCCGCGTTGCGGGCGCTGCGTCTCGACGCGGAGAGCCCGACGTTGACCAAGCTGCAGCATGACACCGGTATTTCGCGCAGCGTGCTCTCCGAGGCGTTCGCCGGCAAGCGGCTGCCGTCCGCGCGCACGGTCGACCGTATCGTTCGCGCGCTCGATGGGGACAGCGCGGGGTGGGTGCGGCGGCGGGATGGACTGGCGGCGACGCTCACCGAGCCGGAGAGCACCGTGAACGACAGCGCGCCAGCGAGGACTGCGCCGAGCGCGTGGCCGCGCCGGACCGCTCTGCTCGGGGCAGCCGGCGCGTTCGGGGTGGGGATCCTGCTGGCGGGTGGCGTGAGCTGGGCGGTGGCGAGCACCGTCGTGGAGCAGGCGAAGACGAGCGCTGCTCAAACCGTGCGGGATGAGCTCGCCAACGCCTCGGTGAACCCGCGGGCGCAGATCAACGTCCACAACGGGGTGGATCCGGCCTTGACCGAGTGTGTGAACGACGCCGAGGTCGCCACCTCGTCGCCGCGCACGAACGACACGCTCCTCGAGATCATCTGGTCGAACAAGTGCTACGCCGGCTGGGCGAGGATCACCCGGTACGACGAGAAGTTCTCGGGCAACTCCATGACCGTCGCCATCTATCCCGAGACCGCGGCTCAGGGTCCCGATCGTCAGTCGGCCACAGAGCCGAACGTGCAGAGCGCGTACACGACGCTGGTAGTGCGTCCAACGCCGCAGACCCGGCTGTGCGCGGTCGGCGTCATCACTCTGCAGGGGAAGAGCATCGACCTCGGTGAGCCGCTGTGCACCTGATCGCCGAAAGTTCCGGATAGTTCGGATCGGGCGTTCTCGAACCCGAAGTGTCCGATGCGGTTGCTTGAATGGCGCAGGGGAAAGCGCCTGCCTGGCGGCAAGTACTGGGGCGTGCCACCAGGCAGGCGGTCCTCAGCGGAGTGGGTCTCCCGGCGGCGGGGCGACGCGCCGCGTGCGGCAGGATCGGCTCACGATCCCGCTCGACGGTTCGACGGATGGATGCTCGGTCGATCGTCACGGCTGCCACGACCGCCGCCAGGCTCAACTCGATTCGTTCGGGATCGCCCACCAGAGCACGAGGTAGATGAGCACACCTGGGCCGAAGACCGCGGCGAGCACCGCACACAGCCGGACCGCCATCACGTCGATGCCGAGCCGAGCCGCGAATGCAGCGCACACCCCGGCGGCCCAACGGCCCGCCAACGGTCGTTCCATCCGTCGCACGGGTGGCGCTTGCGCGGCGAGGTCATTTCCGGTCATGTGGTCGAGCGTGGTGCATCGGCCGGTTGTCCGCAAGCAGTGCGAACCCGGTCGACTCGAAGCATCACCACCAACCTCTTCTCAGTCGACGGACCAGTCCCGACCGAAGCGGCCGAATCGCCAGCCCGGCGTCGCTCTCACTTGCCCGGAGCCTGCTCGTCCTCTTCCGGTTCGAAGGTCGACGGCTCGCCGGTGTGCCCGGCGGCGACACCATCGGGGCTGGGCGGAATCGTGCCATCCCGCCCCAGGCCACCGCTCTTCTCCTCACCCTCGTCGTCCTGCCTCGGGCGGTCGTCCCGCGTGTCGCTCAAGATTCCTCCTGGCCCGTGACGTGATGTGCGGCCACGGCAGTTCAGGGTCGGGGGGCATACATCGCGCTTGCCTCGGCAAAGGAAGAATGGTACGCCGATCGCGCGCCACGGGAGCCGCTCGTCCGGGCTCACCGAGGATGCCGCAACCATCGCCTGACTGATGCACGCGGCCACAGCGCCCGCCGATGCACACCGCGTTAGACTCCGGCTTTCGCCAGACGCTGCGCCCAGGATCATCGTCTACCTGCCGGACCGGCCCCGGTAGTGCCCCGTGACCCAGCGGCGAACACGCCACTCCCCCGGCTCCCAGACGCGGTTCGCGGCCAGCCGGCCGATCGCGTGGCCGCCTTCGAAGCGAGGCAGGTTCCGATAGCTCAGGTCGTCCCGCTGAATCTGCTCAACGAACCCTTCGGCGAAGGACCCGATCCGTGTCGGCATGGCACGAAGCTGCGGTGTCACCATCGCTGTGGGGACTTCATCAATGGCACCCTGAACCGCTTCGGGGAGCATCCGCGACATCGTGCTGAGGTTCGTTGCGAAGACTCCGCGGGGGATGCCGAGCACATCAGCTGTTCGCATCAGATTGCGGCTGGTGATCTTGCGGTACGCGCGCTCTTTGCCGTACTTCACAGCCGCACTGGACCGGTACTTGACTCGATCTTCCGGCCAGATGCCGTGAGCCGAGATGAGGTCGTACGCGGGCGCGAGTCTGCTGGTGTTGCCGGCATGTAACAGACTGTGGTTCTTCGCATGCGCGTCGACGCCGGCGACCAGCAGGTTGAAGGCGAACAGCTGAGCGAACTCGAGCTTGTCTTCGACGCGATACGCCGGCGATGAGGCGGTGTCGACAAGCTCCACCATGTCAGCCATGGTCGGGCCGCCGTCCTCCTCGTACTTGCGTGACGGATAGACACTCAGCACTTGGCAAAAGTCCTCTTGGTGCACGCGGACGACCGTGCCATCTACAGCCAGCCTGCGGTCGAACCGTGTCGTGACGAACGCAGGCACCCCGTCGAAGTCGAGGATCTCGACCTTCGCTGCACGGATGCCGAGAGAGCGCGCAGTGCGCATCGTCACGAACTCCACGGCCTGGACGTGCTCATCCGTCTGGCCGGACGCGAGCACCATGCCGGGCTTCACTATGTGCGTGCTGGCCGCACGTCCGTTCGGCTCGAACCATCCTCCGTCGATCCGGGCGAGGGCAAACTTGCCCTGATTGCCGCCGAGCGAGAACCGACTCCCGTCATCGTCGGTGTCATCGACCCAGTGCTCCGGATCCTCCAGGATGGCGCGCACGCGTCGCGCGATGTCGCGCTCCGTGAGCGGGGACAGTTCGCCGGCATCCGAAGGAACCACGTTCTCGGGGACGACCTGGACAGAGCCGGGCGCGTCCTCTCCCATGTGCGCGAGCAGGCTGAATGGATCGATACGCCGCTCACCGAACTTCGCTGCCCATCGGCTGCGCACCTCTTCCGCGTCCGGGAGGAGGTTGGACAGCCATGGCATCACGACGTCCGGTCCGTGCCCGACGGCCGACTTCGGCATGCTCAACGACAGTGGCGTCGAGTCTCGGTCGGAGACGTACCCCGCGTTGTAGATGAACTCCACCTGGTCCTGCTCGCCACGCAGGAGCTGTCCCGCGAAGCGTCCATCCAGCCAGACATCGAGGACGTCAGCCATCACAGATCCTCGAACAGCTCGTCGAGGACATCAGAGCGCTTGCTCCGCTCCAGCGACACGGTGAACCCAAGAGCTGCGGCCACGTCTATCGCCGCGCTGAGCGAGGGATCCACCTTGCCCATCTCGAGGTCGTGCACCCAGCGCCTGCTCTTGCGCACAGCCTGTGCGAGGTCGTCCTGGGTGATGTTCGATTGCAGGCGCTGGCTTCGCACGAAGGCTGCGAAGCCAGCGCTCGATGGCATCTGCATGATCTGACCTCCCATGTGCAGGATACTTCTCAGTGTCTTCTATGGGAAAAATACTTCACATACAGCCAGATGGGAAGTATTCTTCCCGTGCTTGCTCGCCTCAAGGATCCGGGACCGCGTCTCGCGGGAAACGCCTGATGACGCTCGCACGCGTCGAGCCCTGACATGCCGCGTGTCATCACAACGCGCCGAACCCGATCATTGAGGGCGGTCGGAGCTCACCAGCGCACCACGCGCTCGGTGTCGGCCGGATATGGTTCTGCTGACATGTGCAGGAGTCCGACACCGCAGCAGAGTCGTTGGCCAAGAGCGCCATCACAGCGGCTGGCGCGGTCGCCGGCATTGATGGCGCTGAAGCCGTGACCGCCACCAAGGCCGCCCACGACGCCGTCGTCATCGAGACCGACAACAACACGGCCGACAACGGCGCCGACGAGCCCGACGCCGAGACCGACGTCGAGACCGTCGCCGCCGCGAAGACCGCCGCCGCTGCCGCCGCTGTCGCTGCCGAGCCCAAGTCGGCCGGAGGCCGTGCGATGTCAGTGACGGGAAGTACAGCGAAGAGGGTTCGCGGGGCCATCTCGGTGGTTCGTGGGGGCAGTTTAAGGACCCCCGCGATCCAGTGTTTCCATGGGTTCTGTGGGATATCGGATGGGTCGAACCCGCGTGAATGCGCGTCAGTGCGCAACGAGTTCGTAAACGTTGCCGTCGGGCGCCCGGAAGTGCTGCCATGTGGGTCCCGCCTCGCCGAGCAGCTCAACTCCTACAGCGCGCAGCTCTTCAACCGCGGCCGGCAGGTCGCGCACGGCGAAGCCGCCGACCGGCCCGGTCGTGAAGTGCTCTTTACCGAGGTAGTCGGGACCGAATACCTCGACGTTACGACCGTCGGGAAGCGTGAAGACCCAGAAGTCGGGCTCGCTGTGGGTGAGAGTCAGACCGAGTACCTTCTCGTAGAAGGCGGCCAGCTCATGACCATGCTCGGTGCGTGTGCCGACCCAGCCCAAGCCTGTGATGTCCATGGTTACAGTCTCGCGCAGGGCTATGGGCTTGGGCGCGGGCGTCGATTAGATCTGGCTGGCGGCGAGGAAGCCGACCACGAAAAGGTCCTGAGCCACGACTCGTTCGTAGACGATGTCGCGACTCAGGACCAATGGCGGTGACGGTGGGATTTGAACTCTTATCGCCCGTCAGCGGATGCCGGCTCAATCGGCAAGATCCGCGTGATTCCGCGGAGGTTGCTCACATGTGCGCACGCCCGAAAACACCGTTCCGCAGCTATTCCGTTACCGCCGCGTTACCGCTGATGCTGACCTGGTCACTGGTCCTCCAGCCCTTCGAGGGTGAGCTGGTCCGGCCCTCGCGACGCTCGGGAACCACGGCCATCACGTGTGTTGCCGCGACCGCCGGCCTTGGTTGGAAAAGCTGCACCACGTCCGTAGGTGACGCTCGGGCCACGTGTTGCCTCAGAGGTCTTGACAAGGATCTCCCGCTCAACGAGGTCGGCGAGTACGCGAGATGCGCCAACAGTGTCGAGGTCGAGGAGGATGCGCACCATCCTGGCGTTGATCGTTCCGGTTTCGTTGACGAGCTCGATGATCTTGCGATCGAGCTGGTCAGTCGTCCTACGACGATAGGTGACCGCGGACCCAAGCGCCGTGAGCGCATCTTCGCGGAGCCGATACTTCGGAAATGCCCGGCGCGCCGTCTCGCGCGTTGGTTCGAGGAGGCGAATCTCGTCGCCACTCAGTCGCGCGAGGACGGATTGCGCCTCTTCGATCACAGGTTTCTGGAGGAGCGGCATCAGTTCCTCAGCTCCCACGGTCTTCTTGGTGAGGAGAGTGAGGAGTATCACCATGGTGTCGGCGTCAGCGGCTTCTTCAGGCGGCAGCGTAGCAACGTATCTCGCCAGCGCAGTGTTCGGCGCTCCACCTAGAAGAGTCACCTCCACCCAAGTCGGGGCAGCGGTGTACCTCGGAGGTTCATGCCCGATGCGGGCCATCTCCGCGTACATCCGGTCGACACCGGATCCGGCCGTTTCAGCGAGACCCAGCATGCGCATGGCCCCCGCGAGGTTCGTGTTGCGGGTTCGCGACGACGTCGTCAGGACGTTGTCGACGCTGACGCCCGGCACGAACCCACCCGGCGAGGACACTCGTAGTTGCGTGACGGTGTGCTCGACCGCGGTGCGTTCCGTACTGAAGTACTCGCGGTGCATAAGTCCGTTGACCACTGCCTCGCGGACGGCTGCCTCTGGCAAGTCGGCGATGTGGAGTTGTTGACCTTTGCCGATGGACACGGGCGTGGTCTCAAGCCGCGCCTCAATCAGGTCGAACACCCGCTGCAATGCAATCACCAGCGGCCCGGCGAGCTGCTCATTTGCCGTCAGCTGACCGGCAGGAGTCCGTCGATACGTGTAGGAAATCAGGACGGTCTGTTCGTAAGCCCGGGTGAATAGCAGCGCCCCTGAGTTTGTCAGAGTTTGGTCCTCGAGGACTACTCCCAATGCGCGAAGCAGGTCGATGTCGCTGGCTTCGGCGAGACGCCGCTTCCCGAGGTCATTCGAACGGGCGAGCATTTCACGAGCGACTTGCATCGCCACCGGGTCGACGTCCGACGCCGACACCCCTGCGGGATGAACACTCCAGTCCCGCCCTGTCTTCTGCGCCGTGACCGCAGCAATCCGCTCGGTTGTCATCGGTAGACAACGGTCCGCAACCCGCTCGGTGGGGATCTTGCCGTTCGCACTGTGCACCTGGGTACTGCTCGCGACTGTGAGCACCAGAACATCGCCGTGTGCCGTGATTCGTCGCTCGGACTCCACCAGAAGCGGGGGCTGCGTGATCTCGTAGATCCGAAGACGCGTCTTGTCCGGATCCAGCTTGGTGCCGACGAACGCATCGGAGCCGGCGATTTTGTCGTCGACACCGACGACAAGGGTTCCCCCTGCAGCGTTCGCTAGACAAGCGGCCGCGTCGGCGATGTTGGCGAGGTCGTCCTTCACCGACCGCCCATCGGTCTTGAACTCGAGTTCGATCGACTCGCTGGCGGTCGCCGAATCAAGTCCGTCCGCGATCTTGGCGAGCACGCGATCCAATGCGTCCACGCGTCTCGACCTCCGTCCTTGAGTTCGTACTCGAGTTTACCCGAAGTTTTGCAGAACCCTACACAGTGAAGGGTTGCGCAAAACTATCGCAAAACTCGCTCTGTGTAGGCATGCGCGACGCGCCCGCGGTCCTGCCGCCTCCTGACTGCGACGCGAGTGACGCCGACCACTGGCTATCCAGCGCCACGGCGACGGGGCGATATCATCCTCGAAGAACTCCGCATACGTCAAGTGTCATGGCCGCACTCGCGTGCCCAAGCATGCAATGAACAGCCTTGACGCTGGCTCCGGCGATGATCACAAACGACGCGGCGGCGTGATGCAGGTCATGGGCTGACCCACGGCATGATCGGTGGCGCTTCCTCTCCCGGATACTTCGCCTCCGTGGCCGCCTCGGCATCCTCGGCCCGGATCCTCTTAGCGGCGCCCGCGAACCACCCCGAGACAGCGTTCCCCGGCCGGAGGTATCCCCCGAATTCCACTGACCAGAGCAGATCCTCAGGCGCCTTCGCCTTCGTCGCATCGCGCACGAACTTGCCCAAGGACGTGGGGTGGACCACCGCGCGCCGCTCATGCGTCTTTGGCGTGCCGACATGCACGTGTCCTCAACCACGTTGGACGGTGTCGACAGCACAGGGTATGAATGAAGCACCAACACCGACGTTGACTGGGGAACCATGAGCTACCGCAACAAGACGGGGCAGACCCCGAGTCCCTGGCACGACGACACCGCTCCTGCACGTGACTATGTCGCATTTCGCTCGGACCCTCAACCGGGTGACCAGCGACGCGATTGACGCTCTACGACGAGCAGCGAGCCCACCCGACGAAGCCGAAGAGGCGTAGACGGCCAGGCGGCCCAGAAATTCTGTTACCGCTGCGTTACCGCACGCCCGCCCCCGGACATGACAAAGGCCCCGGAACCCTTGATTTCTCAAGGATCTCGGGGCCTTCGACGCTGGCGGTGACGGTGGGATTTGAACCCACGGTAGGGGGTTACCCTACACAACTTTTCGAGAGTTGCACCTTCGGCCGCTCGGACACGTCACCGCGGACAAGTGTACGTGACGATGGGATGCCCCGCCAATCGGGCGCACGCTCTGCCCGACGACCGGCCCTTCGACTCGCTGCGCTCGCTCAGGGACCTGACTCGCGGTCACCCTTGCGCTCGCCCAGGGGCCTGGGCCGGGTCACCAGGCGGAGGCGACCTCGGCGTGCGTGCGGAGGATGCCCTCCGTCGTGCCCTCGGGGGCCCGCCCGATACCGCACTCGGTCGCCACGCCGAACTCCGGCACGTGCCGCTGCGCCACCGCGATGCGGCGCGCGGCCCCGGCCGCGCCATCCTCTCGATGCACCAGTCCGAGATACAGCTCCGCGTCGCCGATCTCGAGCCCGTCGAGCGGAGCGTAGTACGCGTCGTCGTCGCGCTCGATCGGCACCGGAAGGTGGATCCAGTCGATGCGCCGGTCCGCCGCGGCCACCAGCATGTTCGCGAACCGCACGAGGTTGCCGGCGTCCGTCGGCTCGACGAAGTGCTTCTCGGCGACGTCGCCATAACAGAGGTGGAATCCGACCTCGACATCCCCCGGCACCCGGTCGGCCTGCTCGGCCGAGCGCGACGTCAGCCCCTCCCAGACGTCGCCGTCCCACCACGGCTCAGCGCTGACGCCCTCGATCATGCCGAACTCCACGGCGTTGTCCCACTGGATCGCCAGATCCTCGTGCGGAATCGCGGCGAGGATCTCGTCGAGCTCCCGATACATCGCGGCCCGATACACCGGCTCGATCGCCGCGCGCTGCTCGGCTGGGAAGAACGCGCCGACCACCGCCAGCGGCGTCGGCAGCGACACCTGGAACCGGGTTCCCGCCGGGATCACGCCCTCGTCGCGCAGCCGCGTGAACACCGCGTACGAATCGATCGCCGCGCTCGCGTATCCGAGGGGCGGGAAGACGACGGATGCCGGGTCCACGCCGTCGGCGACACGCAGCGGCCGGGCATCCAGCATGCGCAGCATCCGCGACTCGTCGCCCACCCGCTCGATTCCCTCCGCCTGCCCCAGCACGTCGGGCTGGAACATGATCCAGTGGAACCGCGGCCCGCATTCGCCGTCGGGAATGCGCTTGAGGCGGTCACCGAGGATCTCGGCGGCGCGTCGCATGGTGGTCTCGGCGTCGTCGTAGTTGACGCTGCCGACGAGATGGGCGCCCTGAGGCTGGGTCATGATGGTGCCTTTTCTGCGGGTCTGCAAGAGACGGATGTCGCCTCCCACGCTACCCGCGGACGCGAGCTCGCTCCGCCCTGGCTGACCGCATCCGTCCCTGCGAGACTGAGCGCATGAGCGTCATCGAGAACTCGAAACTCACCGTCGTGGGCGCCGGCAGCGTCGGCTCGAGCACCGCCTACGCCGCCCTCATCCGCGGCTCGGCGCGCCACGTGGCCCTCTACGACATCGCCACAGACAAGGCCGAGGCCGAAGTGCTCGACCTCGCCCACGGCACGCAGTTCACCGGCGCGAGCGACATCGTCGGCGGCAGCGACCTCTCCGTCGTCGAGGGATCGCACGTCGTCGTGATCACCGCCGGCGCCAAGCAGGACCCGGGCCAGACGCGCATGGACCTCGCCGGCGTCAACGCCCGCATCATCAAGACGATGATGCCGCAGCTGCTGAAAGCGGCTCCCGACGCCATCTACGTCATCGTGACCAACCCGTGCGACGTGCTCACGGTCCTCGCGCAGGAGGCCACCGGCCTGCCACCGCAACGCCTCTTCGCATCCGGGACGGTGCTCGACACGTCGCGCCTGCGCTGGCTGCTCGCACAGCGCGCCGGCGTCTCGACGTCGAGCGTGCACGCGTACATCGTGGGCGAGCACGGCGACACCGAGTTCCCCCTCTGGTCGCGGGCCACGATCGGCACGGTGCCGATCCTCGACTGGCGGCCGACCGACAGCGATCCGTTCACTCCCGACGAGCTCGACACGATCGCGATCGACGTGCGGGATGCCGCGTACAAGGTCATCCGCGGAAAGGGTGCGACGAACTATGCCATCGGCCTGTCGAGCGCACGGATCGTGGAGGCCGTCCTCGGCGACGAGCACGCCGTGATGCCCGTCTCGACGGTGCTGCACGACTTCCACGGTGTCAGCGGCGTCGCCCTCTCCGTGCCGTCGATCGTCAACGCGACCGGAGCGACGCCGATTGCCGAGACGACGTTCTCGGAGCACGAGCTCGCGCTGTTCCACCATTCCGCAGAGGCACTGCGCGCCGTCGCGGACACGCTGCGCTGACGCGCAGCCCGGGCAAGCGGCGGCGCAGGTGCGGAGCGCGGAGCCTGCTGACGGAGGGACAACTCGGCGAACCGAGGGACAACTCGGCCAACCGAGGGGCAACTCGGCCAACCGCGGGGCAACTCGCGCCATGGGATGGGATGTCGCAGGGCGCGCATAGCCTTAAGGCATGGCCACGAAGCGACCCACGGCGTCCCCCTACCGGTGCACGGAGTGCGGGTGGACGACGCTCAAGTGGGTGGGCCGGTGCGGCGAATGCCAGCAGTGGGGCACTGTCGTGCAGGCCGCCGAGTCGACCGGCATCGCGACCCGCCGCGTGACCGCCACGGCCCCGGGAGCGGGGCGCGCCGCGCGCCCGATCACCATGATCGACACCTCCACGACGCCCCGACGCTCGAGCGGCATCGCGGAGTTCGACCGCGTCCTCGGCGGCGGGATCGTCCCCGGCGCCGCCATCCTGCTCTCCGGCGAACCCGGCGTCGGCAAGTCGACCCTGCTGCTGGAGGTCGCAGCGCAGTCGGCGCGGTCGGGCCGCCGCGTGCTCTACGCGAGCGGCGAGGAATCCACCGCGCAGGTACGGCTGCGCGCCGAGCGCACCGGTGCGCTGCACGACGAGCTGTACCTCGCCGCCGAGACCGACCTCGCCACGATCCTCGGGCACGTCGACGAGGTCGAACCAGACCTGCTCATCGTCGACTCCGTGCAGACGGTGTCCTCGAGCCTCTCCGACGGCCTCGCCGGGCACCCCGGCCAGGTCCGCGAGGTCGCGGCGACCCTCATCCGCGTCGCGAAGGAGCGGGCCCTGCCCGTCGTGATCGTCGGCCACGTGACGAAGGACGGCTCGATCGCCGGCCCGCGCATCCTCGAGCACCTCGTCGACGTCGTGTGCCACTTCGAGGGCGACCGGCAGACCGCCCTGCGGTTCCTCCGCACCCTGAAGAACAGGTTCGGCCCCACGGACGAGGTGGGATGCTTCGACATGACCGGCGCCGGCATCGAAGAGGTGCCCGACCCCAGCCGCCTGTTCCTCGGCAGTGGGAAGCCCGTCGCCGGCACCTGCATCACCGTCGCACTCGAGGGACGGCGCGCACTCCCGGTCGAAGTGCAGGCGCTCACGGTCCCGGCATCCGGCCCCAATCCGCGGCGCGTGGTGAGCGGCGTCGACTCGTCCCGGGTCGCCATGATCCTCGCGCTCATCGAGAAGCGCGCCGGAGTCGATCTGTCGAAGCACGACGTCTACGTCTCCACGGTGGGCGGCGTCCGGCTCGTGGAGCCGGCGGCCGACCTCGCGATCGCGATCGCGGTGGCCACGGCCCAGAGCGAGAAGGCGGTGCGGCACGATGTCGCGGCGATCGGCGAGCTGAGCCTGTCGGGTGAGATCCGTCCCGTCACGCAGGCCGCCCAGCGGCGGCAGGAAGCGGCCCGGCTCGGCTACCGCACCGTGATCGACGAGCGCGCCGAGTCGATCGGCCAGGCTCTCAACCGCGTCAGGGCGACGGCGATGGCGGCCGGACCGGAGGACGGCGTCCCCGGTTTCTGAGCCGGGTGGCACGGCGCAGCGAATCGCGCACTGTCGGCGCCGCTCAGGCGTCGAGCGCCGCGATCACATCGGCGGGCGTCGCCTGCATGGGATGGGGGCCGGCGATGTCGAAGAACACCGTCGTGATCTCGTCCCGGTGCGCCTCGAGGAAGGCGCGCAGCCAGGCCGGCGAGTGCAGGCCGACGGCCGGCGGCAGGGTCGCCGGCTTGTGCAGCGCATCGCTGAACAGCAGCAGCGCGACGTCGCCCGTGTTGGGGTCGCGGAAGGTCCACACCTCGCCCGAGTCGCGGGGATCGTCGCGTGCGCCGGGTCGCATCAAGGGGACGACGGTCGGCCCGTGCCGGAGCGCGAACGCGACGGCGGCCATGTCCTGCGTCTGCAGCGCGTCGCCGAGCTGCGTATTGCGGAAGTCGACCTGCTTCGACGAGCGCTTCTTGCCGGATGCCACGGCTCAAGAGTAGCCGGAGGACAGAATGGGGCCCCCTCGAATCGCTCATTGGGGACTGGACGACTCGAGAGGGCCCGAGACGCTGTGCCGCGATCGGGGCCCGCTGGGGACGGGCGCTTCACCGCTGGGGACGGTTCCGTCGCGCTGATGCACAGCGTATGCCTTAAGTGTACGCGCTTCCGAGCACTGCTATCTGTCCCCCTTTTGGGGGACATCTGACCTCTTCTGGGGTGAAGCGGGGGTACCCCGTCGGAAAACCGTCGGGACCCAGCCCTTGATCGGACCTCAGTACAGCTGGAACAGCGCATCGTCGACGGAGGCGACGCCGCCGATCGACACGGTCAAATGATACGTCGCGCCGTTGCCCGGCGCCTTGGGCCGGTTTTTCGCGTCACAGGTCGCCACGGTCGACCGGGTGCGGTCCCAGGCGATGGGCTGCGCGCTCGACACCTTCTGCCCCGCATTCAGCAGGACGACCATGTCGCTCGGCTCCTTCTGGCAGTCCGTCGAGCGCCACCAGGTGTCGCTGCCGCTGGTGACGGTGAACACCTGCTCGCTCGAGCCGACGTTGAGGGTGCAGGCCGCCGACCCGGTATTGGTCAGTTCAATCGACATCTTCGGCAGCTGGCCCGAGGCGTAGCTGGTCTTGTCGGTCACCGCCTTGACGACGAGATCGGCGGAGGCGCACGGCTTCGCGGATGCGCCCGGACTCGGTGTGCTCTTCGACGGCGCGGCGCTCGACGTCGCGCCCGGCGTCGGGCTCGTCGTCGCGCCCGGTGTGCCCTCACTCGAAACCGCCGGGAGCAGCGGGTCGGCGCTCTGCGTCACCGCTCCCGCGGACGGCTCGGCGCGGCTCTCCCAGGGGCGTGCGATGAGCAGCCAGACGACGGTGACGATGACGACCAGCACGAGCAGCAGCGTGAGTCGGCGACGCCGGTAGACGGCGGGCGAGTGTCGGCGGCGGGGAGTGCTCACGACACGAGGCTACGTCGCCGCTCGGCGATGCCGCGGTACGGCACGCCTGCTCCCGGTGCGCTCACAGGTGCTTGATCATGCGCGTATTGCCGAGCGTGTTCGGCTTCACGTGCGCGAGGTCGAGGAACTCCGCCACACCGGCGTCGGGGCTGCGCAGCAGCTGGGCGTACACATCGGGGGCGACCACATGCTCGCCGATCGGCGCGAATCCGTGCCGGGTGAAGAACGACACCTCGAACGTGAGGCAGAACAGGCGGCTGAGGCCCAGCTCCACGGCACGCTTCTCGAGCACCTCGACGATGCGTCCGCCGATCCCCTCGTGCAGGCGGTCCTCACGGACGAGCAGCGTGCGCACCTCACCGATGTCGTGCCACATCACGTGGAGTGCGCCGCATCCCAGCACCTCCCCGTCGGCCTCTGCGACGACGAACTCCTGCACCGCTTCGAAGAGGGAGACCATCTCCTTGCCGAGCAGGATGCGTCGCTCGACCAGCGGCTCGAGAAGCCTGTGGATGGCGGGCACGTCGGCGGTGCGGGCGGGACGGACGACGATCTCGGTCACCCGTCCACGATACGACGCAGAGGGTCCCACCTCCTGGTGGAACCCTCCGCGTGTGCGACCGGCGGTCAGGTGCCGGCGATGATGTCCGGCGTCGCCGAGATCTGCTCGGGGGCACCCACGCCGACGGCGATCTTCTCGCCGCGAGGCGCGTGCTCGAACACGAACTTGCCGTCCTGCGCGTCGACCTTCACATGGTCGCCGGCGTTCAGCTCGCCGTGCAGGATGCGCTCCGAGAGCTGGTCCTCGATCTCGCGCTGCATGGCGCGGCGCAGCGGCCGCGCGCCGAGCGTGGGGTCGAAGCCGATCTCGATGAGCTTGTCCTTCGCGGCGTCGCTCAGCTCGATCGTCATGTCGCGGTCGAGCAGCCGCTCGCCGAGGCGCTTCGTGAACAGGCCGACGATCTGACGCAGTTCGTCCTTGTTCAGCTGCGGGAACACGATGATGTCGTCGACACGGTTGAGGAACTCGGGCTTGAAGTGGCGCTTGAGCTCTTCGTCGACCTTGCCCTTCATCCGCTCGTACGACGTGGTCGTGTCGCCCTCGACCTGGAAGCCGACCGGGCCACCGGCGATCGCCGACGAGCCGAGGTTCGTCGTCATGATGATCACGGTGTTCTTGAAATCGACCACACGGCCCTGGCCGTCGGTGAGGCGACCCTCCTCGAGGATCTGCAGCAGCGAGTTGAAGATGTCGGGGTGGGCCTTCTCGATCTCGTCGAAGAGCACGACCGAGAACGGCTTACGGCGCACCTTCTCGGTGAGCTGCCCGCCCTCTTCGAAGCCGACGAATCCGGGAGGGGCGCCGAACAGCCGTGAGACCGTGTGCTTCTCACCGAACTCGCTCATGTCGAGCGAGATCAGCGCGCCCTCGTCGTCGAACAGGAACTCGGCGAGTGCCTTCGCCATCTCGGTCTTTCCGACGCCGGTGGGGCCGGCGAAGATGAACGAGCCCGAGGGGCGCTTAGGGTCCTTGAGGCCCGCGCGCTGGCGGCGGATCGTGCGCGCGAGCGCCGCGATCGCCTCCTCCTGGCCGATGACGCGCTGGTGCAGCGCCTTCTCCATGAAGACGAGACGGCTCGACTCCTCCTCGGTGAGCTTGAACACCGGGATGCCGGTGGCCTGCGCGAGCACCTCGGCGATCAGGCCCTCGTCGACCACGGCGGGGGTCGCGACATCCCCGCTCCGCCACTGCTTCTCGAGGCGCAGCCGCTCCGCGAGCAGCGACTTCTCCTCATCGCGCAGCGACGCGGCCTTCTCGAAGTCCTGCTCCTCGCTGGCCTGCTCCTTGTGCGTGCGCACGTCGGCGATCTTGTCGTCGAGCTCGCGCAGCTCGGGCGGGCTGGAGAGGATCGACAGGCGCAGGCGCGCGCCGGCCTCGTCGATCAGGTCGATCGCCTTGTCGGGAAGGAACCGGTCGGAGACGTACCGGTCGGAGAGGTTCGCCGCGGCGACGATCGCGCCGTCGGTGATCTGCACCTTGTGGTGCGCCTCGTACCGGTCGCGCAGGCCCTTCAGGATGTTGATCGCGTGCGGCAGCGTGGGCTCCTGCACCTGTACCGGCTGGAAGCGGCGCTCCAGCGCAGCATCCTTCTCGAAGTGCTTGCGGTACTCGTCGAGCGTGGTGGCGCCGATCGTCTGCAGCTCACCGCGGGCGAGCAGGGGCTTGAGGATCGAAGCGGCGTCGATCGCGCCCTCCGCGGCGCCGGCGCCCACGAGAGTGTGGATCTCGTCGATGAAGACGATGATGTCGCCGCGGGTGCGGATCTCCTTGGTGACCTTCTTGAGACGCTCTTCGAAGTCGCCGCGGTAGCGGGATCCGGCGATGAGCGAGCCGAGGTCGAGCGAGTAGAGCTGCTTGTCCTTCAGCGTCTCGGGCACATCGCCCTTCACGATCGCCTGCGCGAGTCCCTCGACGACGGCGGTCTTGCCGACGCCGGGCTCGCCGATGAGGACCGGGTTGTTCTTGGAGCGGCGGGAGAGGATCTGCATGACCCGCTCCGCCTCCTTCTCGCGGCCGATGACCGGGTCGAGCTTGTTGTCGCGCGCCGCCTGCGTGAGGTTGCGGCCGAACTGGTCGAGCACCTGCGAGCCGCCCTGCGCACCGGCCGGGCTCTCGTGCGCGGCGCCGGAGACGGCGGCCGGCTCCTTGCCCTGGTAGCCGGAGAGCAGCTGGATGACCTGTTGGCGCACCTTGTTGAGATCGGCGCCGAGCTTGACGAGCACCTGGGCTGCGACGCCCTCGCCCTCGCGGATGAGGCCGAGCAGGATGTGCTCCGTGCCGATGTAGTTGTGGCCGAGCTGCAGGGCTTCGCGCAGGCTCAGCTCGAGCACCTTCTTGGCACGCGGAGTGAAGGGGATGTGGCCGGTCGGCTGCTGCTGACCCTGGCCGATGATGTCCTGCACCTGCTCGCGCACGGCATCGAGAGAGATGCCGAGCGACTCGAGCGCCTTGGCAGCCACTCCCTCGCCCTCGTGGATGAGGCCGAGCAGGATGTGCTCCGTGCCGATGTAGTTGTGGTTGAGCATCTTCGCCTCTTCCTGGGCGAGGACGACCACGCGGCGAGCTCGGTCGGTGAATCTCTCGAACATGCTGACTCCTCCGGGCGCCCACGTCTGGCGCTTGTATCGAGCGTAACCAGCGAGGGGATGCTTCTCGGCGGTGTTCGCCGTCGGCATAGCGTCCACACCGTGAGGCGGAGCCTCCCCCGGTCCCCGCTATCGCGCCAGATTTGAAGGGAGCGCGCGACAAGCCGCCGGTGGGCGACGGCCTCTGGCTCGACCCGACGGAGCGCGTCAACATTTGGGTGACTCGCCTCGCGGGCGACGAACCTGGTGACTCGCCCGTTGGGCACCGAGTACACACGTCCGGCGGACGGTAACCCCCGTCGGCCGCGCACGTTCGACTACTTCGCGTGTCGGCGGCGGGCGATCAGCAGGCTCGCGCCGCCCAGAAGCAGGAGCGCTCCAGTGATCGGGAGCGCCGGGTCGGTGGTGGCGCCGGTCTCGCCGAGCAAGCCGTCCTTGTGGGTGCTGCCGTGCTTCGTGTCCGTATGACCAGGCTTGTCGACCGGCTTGTACGGCGGCGGGGTCGGGTTCACCGGCACGGCCGCCCACTTCGCGTAGAGCGTCAGGTTGGTCGTGATCGGAGCGGTGGGATCGAACGGGGTGGTCAGCCCGGGATCGGTGTACCATCCGGCGAAGGTGAACCCGGCGCGGGTCGGAGTCGGCGGTACGGGCAGCGGGGATCCTGCGTCGATCGTCACCGTGCCGTTGCCCCTGCCACCCGCGTTGTCGAACATGAGGGTGATAGTCGGCACCCACTGCGCGGTCAACGTGATGTTGTCCGTGATCGGCGCCGCGAAGTCGAACGCGGTCGTCGCACCGGGGGCGAACCAGCCGTCGAAGCGGTAGTGCGCACGGGTCGGATCCGCGGGTGCCGTCACCGTGTCGCGGTAGTACGCAGTCTGCGGGCTCACCGCCGTGCCGTGATCGCTGTCGAAGATGACCCGATACTGGTCGATGCTCCACCCGGCGTAGACGGTGATGCCGCCGGTGATCGGGGTCGTGTCGAAATCGAAGTCGTGGATCGCGTTGGTGTCGGTGAACCAGCCCACGAACGTGTATCCGGTGCGGTGCGGGGACCCGGGCGGCATGGTCGCGGTGTCGCCGAACTCCACTGACTGCGGGGCCGGAGCCGCGCCGCCACCGTTCGAGTCGAAGGTGACCGTGTAGCTGTTGATCCTCCACCCCGCGTAGAGGGTGAGATTGCCGAGAACCCGTGACGAGTTGAACGCGAAGGGGTCCGTCGCGGCTTTGTCGGTGTACCAGCCGGTGAAGGTGTGTCCGGTGCGGCTGGGGCTTGCCGCCGGCGCCGCTGCGTAGTCTTTGTAATTGACCGTCTGCGCGGGTGTGGTCGTATCCCCGCCGTTCTTGTCGAAGGTCACCGTGTAGGTGTTGATCCCCCACCCCGCGTACAGGGTGAGGTCGTCGATGACGTTCGTCGATCCGAAATTGAACGGCGTCGTGGCATCGGGATCGAGGTACCAACCGGTGAAGGCATAGCCCGCGCGGCTCGGGTCGGTGCTCGGTGCTGAACCCTTCGTGCCGTGGTCGACCACTGCCGGGCTGATCGTGCTGCCGCCATTGCCGTCGAAGGTGATGGTGTGCGTTTCGATCGACCAGCCTGCGTACAGCGTCATGTCACCGGTGATCGGGGTCGCGGAGAAGTCGAAGAGATGAGTCGCGCCCGTGTCGGTGTACCAACCGGCGAAGGTGTGATGATCCCGGTTCGGCGCGGGCGGCGCGGTGATCTTGGTGTCGTAGTCGGCTGCCTTCGAAGCGACAGCCGTACCACCGTTGCTGTCGAAGGTGACCGTGTAACTGTTGATCGTCCACCTGGCATAGAGGGTGGTGTTGCCGTTGATTTTCGCATCGAAATCGTACGGGGTGCTTGCAGCCTTATCGCTGTACCAGCCCGTGAAGGTGTAGCCGGTGCGGCCCGGATCCGTGGCCGGCTTCGCGACCTTCGTGTCACGATCCACCTGGACCTCGTCGCCGGCCGTGCCGTCGTTGTGATCGAAGGTCACGGTGTCTTCGGTCATCGTGGTGTAGCCCCGCCAGGTCGGGAAGTTGAAGCCGCCATAGCCGGGCAGCGTGTAGTACTGATTCAAGAAATGCACGGTCGGGCCGGTGGGCCCGCCGTCCCCCAAAGAGCCGAGGCAAAGCTGATCCTCGCCGGCTCCGCAGAACCTCGCCGGCGCGCGATCGCTGAAGTAGACGTCCGTCAGCGGGTTGTCCTGGAATACGGATGCGTAGAGGTCGACGGGCCCTTCAAAGGTGACCGAGGTGACGCCGGCGGAGATGAAGGCCCACTGCTGCAATTCGAGGTAGGTGTCGGGAACCGGAAAGGTCACCGCCCCCAGTTGGTTGTCGAAGAACGCATACACTCCGACGGAGGTGAGCGACGCCGGGAAGGTGATCGATGTCAATCTGTTCTGGGCGAATGCCCAGTTCTCAATTCTGCGCAGCTGGTGAGGAAGAGTGACCGACGTGAGCTTCTGGTCGGTGAAGGCGCCCTCTCCGATGGTGGTGACGGTGTACTCGCGTCCGTCATCCAGGGTCACCGTTTCGGGGATCGTGACCGCGGTGCCCTGTGAAGAGGAACTTGCGTCGTAGGCGGTGACCCAGGCCTCGCCTTCGTAGTAGTCCAGGCTCTCGAAGGTCATGCCGTCCACGGTGGCTGTCGCCGAGGCGGCGTGCGACGGTGCGGCGACCGCCACCGTGAGGCCGGCGGCGACGATGAGCGCGGTGACCAGCATGGTCACGAGCCTGCGAGCCGAGGCAGGCAGACACGCCCGAGAGACGAGTGAACTCATCGAGAAAGTCCTTCAGTAGGGAACTGGGCCGTCGAAAGCCCAGAATCCCCTGAGCATCATTTCAGTCTAACCTTCGGCGGCCGCAGGAAAACGGCCGAGCGGCCGTAGGAACCGGCCCGACCGCCGTAGTCTTTGCGAGCGCTCCGCCCACACCGGCGGCCGGGGACGCATACGAAATCCGAAGCGGTGCGGCAGAGTCGCGTTGCCTACACTGAGGGCATGGCCATCCACCTCACCGACGACCGGGCGGCCGACGAACTGCTCACCGAGAACCCGCTCGCCCTGCTCATCGGCATGCTGCTCGATCAGCAGGTCGCGATGGAGACGGCCTTCGGTGGGCCGCTCAAGCTGCAGCAGCGCATCGGAGCCGTGGATGCGTCGACGATCGCCGGATACGATCCCGACGCGCTCGTCGACGCGTTCCGTCAGACGCCGGCGGTGCACCGCTATCCGGGTTCGATGGCGGCCAGAGTGCAGTCGCTGTGCCAGGCGATCGAAAAGGACTGGGACGGTGACGCGGCGGCGCTGTGGACCCGCGGCGGGCCGACCGGACCCGAAGTGCTCAAGCGCCTGAAAGGTCTGCCCGGTTTCGGCGAGCAGAAGGCGAAGATCTTCCTCGCGCTGCTCGGCAAGCAGTACGGGTTCACAGGCGAGGGCTGGCGGGAAGCCTCCGCCCCGTACGGCGACGAGGGCTCGCTGCGCAGCGTCGCCGACATCACGAGCCCCGAGACCCTCGCCAAGGTCCGCGAGTTCAAGCGCGAGATGAAGGCCGCCGCGAAATCGGCCAAGGTGGCCAAGACCGCCTAGCCTCATCGGGCGGTCTCGCCGATCTCGGCCGATCCCTGCCGTTTTCCGGCCGAACGCCGGCCGTGCCCTAGCCTGGGAGCCACAGGCACCCACGGGGAGGTCACAATGAGCGGGAACATCTTGGTCGGGGTCTCGGCGGCCCCCGTTGCGGAGCGGGCCGTGCAGTGGGCGGTCGACCGCGCGGCGGCACTCGGACTCGGGCTCGAACTCATCACCGTCGTCGGCGGAGCGGTCGGCACCGTCGGCGAGGACAGCATCGTGCAGAGCGCGGAAGAGGCGGCCGCGCGGATGCTGGACACCTACGCCGCCCTCGCGAACGCGGCCCGAGTGCCGGTCACGGCGCGCGTGGAGCACGGCAATCCGGTCGCCGTGCTGATCGACGCCTCTGACGACGCGGCGCTGCTCGTGATCGGCAGCGACTATCAAGGGCCCGAGTCGGGGTCGGTGCGCGGAGCGCACGGCATCCGGATCAGCGCCGCGGCGCACAGCCCCGTCGCCGTCGTCCCCGACTTCGATGTCAGCGGGCGCACCGGTGTCGTCGTCGGAACCGACGGATCGGACGTCTCGGCAGGTGCGGTGACCTTCGCGGCCGAGGAAGCAGCGCGCCTCGGCGAGCCGCTCACGGCTGTGAGCGTCTGGACGCCCATGCCGATCCCCGGGGCGGTGAGCGGATATCCGGAGCCGTATCTCGACGGTATGCAGGATGTCACCGCCGAGATCCTCCAGTGCGCCCTCGCCGAGGTGCGCGCCGCGCATCCGGACCTCGAGATCACCGAGCGCGTCGAGTGCGGCTATCCCTCGACGATCATCACCGAGTTGGCGGGCTCGGCCCGGCTCGCCGTCGTGGGCAGCCACGGGCGCGGCGCACTCGCGCGGCTGCTGCTCGGTTCGATCAGCCACGAAGTCCTCGCCCGCCTGGCGACCGTCACCGTCATCGTGCGCTGATCCGCACCGTACCGAGGGACAACTCGGCGAACCGAGGGACAACTCGGCCAACCGAGGGACAACTCGGCGAACCGAGGGACAACTAGGCGAACCGAGGGGCAACCCGGCCAACCGAGGGACGACTCGGCGAACCGAGGGGCAACTCGGCCAACCGAGGGACAACTCGGCGAACCGAGGGGCAACTCGGCGATGGTGGGGCCATAGGGCCAGCGGGGAGGGGCGTAGCTAGACGCGGGTGCGCAGCTCGCGCTTGAGCAGCTTGCCGCTCTGGTTGCGCGGCAGCTCGGCGATGAACTCGACGCGCTTGGGGACCTTGAACGGCGCGAGCAGGCCCCTGACGTGCTCGACGAGCTCGTCGGCCGACGCATCCTGCCCGTCGCGCAGCACGACGAAGGCCGTCACCGCCTCGATCCAGCGGTCGTCGGGCGTGCCGATCACGGCGACCTCCGCGACGGCGGGATGCGTGTAGAGCGCGTCCTCGACCTCGCGCGAGGCGACGAGCACCCCGCCGGTGTTGATGACGTCTTTGATGCGGTCGACGACGGTGATGAACCCCTCGCTGTCGCGGGTGACGAGGTCGCCCGAGTGGAACCACCCGCCGCGGAACGCCTCGGCCGTCGCGGCCTCGTCCTCCCAGTACCCGTCGCACAGCTGCGGGGAGCGGTAGAGGATCTCGCCGGGCTCCCCGTCGGGCACATCGTTCCCCTCGGCGTCGACGACGCGCGCCTCGACGTAGAACACCGGACGGCCGCAGGATGCCGCGCGGCGCTCGTGCTCCTCAGGGCGGAGAACGCATGCGAGCGGCGCCACCTCCGACTGCCCGAAGCAGTTGTAGAACCCCAGGTCGGGGTACCGCTCGCGCAGCCGGTTCAGCACCGTGACGGGCATGATCGAGGCGCCGTACTGCGCCTTCGTGAGCGACGAGAGGTCGCGCCGGTCGAGATCGGGGTGGTTCGACAACGGCACCCACACTGTCGGGGCGAGGAACAGCGAGCCGATGCGGTCGGCTTCGACGCGACGCAGGATCTCGGCCGGGTCGGGCGCTGGCAGCAGGACGATCGACGCACCGATCGACAGGTACGGCAGCAGGAACACGTGCATCGCGGCCGAGTGGTACAGCGGCATGCACACGAGAGGCTTGTCGTCGGGCGTGAAGTCCAGCGCGATGACGCAGGAGACGTACTCGCTCACGAGCGCACGGTGGCTCATCCGTGCGGCCTTCGGCTTGGATGTCGTTCCCGAGGTGAACAGCAGCTGGACGGTGTCGGCGCCGTCGACGAGGGCGTCCATGTCGGGGAGCGACCCGCGCGACGCGGCACCGAGCAGCGAACCGCCGGCGTCGCGCAGGGGCGCGACATCGGTGATGTCGAGCTCCGCGCACACCGGCGCCGCGGTCTCCTCGAGCGCCGGGTCGACGAGCACGACGCGCGCGCCCGACTTCTCCAGGAGGTACCGCAGCTCACCGCCGCGCAGCGCGTAGTTGATCGGGACGTGCACGAGACCTGCCCGTGCGCACGCGAGGAACGCGATGAGGTACGCGTCGGAGTTCGTGCCGACGGCGGCGACGCGATCGCCGGCTCCGGGTGCCCGTCCGCGCAGCCAGGCGGCCGCGCGCGTCACGGCGTCGTCGAGTTCGCGGTACGTCCATGTGCGCTCCTCGAACGTGAGCGCGATGCGGTCGGGGGTGCGGGCGGCGCTGCGTCGCAGCACGCCGTCAACGGTGTCGGCGCGGGGGTCCATGACCAGAGCCTAGCCCGGCGCGACGACCGCCTCGACCGGCTGTCGCGCGCCGCGATTACGCGCCCTTGAGCCGCTCCGCGAGGTACTGCTCGACGTCGGCGAGCGGCACCCGCTCCTGCGCCATCGTGTCGCGGTCGCGGACCGTGACGGCGTCGTCCTCGAGCGAATCGAAGTCGACCGTGACGCACAGCGGCGTGCCGATCTCGTCCTGCCGACGGTAGCGGCGACCGATCGCCCCGGCGTCGTCGAAGTCGGTGTTCCAGCCGTGGCCCCGGAGCGTGTCGGCCAGGCCGCGGGCCAGCGGCGAGAGCTTCTCGTTGCGCGAGAGCGGCAGCACGGCCACCTTGACGGGCGCCAGGCGCGGGTCGAGCTTGAGCACCGTGCGGGTGTCGGTGCCGCCCTTGGCGTTCGGCGCCTCCTCCTCGTGGTACGCGTCGACGAGGAACGCCATCATGGCGCGGGTCAGACCGAACGACGGCTCGATCACATAGGGCACGTACTTCTGGCCGGACGCCTGATCGAAGTACGACAGCGACTGGCCCGACGCATCCGCGTGGTTCGTGAGATCGAAATCGGTGCGGTTCGCGATGCCCATGAGCTCGCCCCACTCCTTGCCGACGAACCCGAACCGGTACTCGAGGTCGATCGTGCCGTCGGAGTAGTGCGCGCGATCCTCCTCGGGCACGTCGAACCGGCGCATGTTCGCGGGGTCGATGCCGAGGTCGACGAACCAGTTCCAGCACTCCTCGACCCAGTGCTCGAACCACTCGCCGGCGTCCGCGGGCGGCACGAAGTACTCGATCTCCATCTGCTCGAACTCGCGTGTGCGGAAGATGAAGTTGCCCGGCGTGATCTCGTTGCGGAACGCCTTGCCGACCTGGCCGACGCCGAACGGCGGCTTCTTGCGCGAGGCCTGCACGACGTTCGCGAAGTTCACGAAGATCCCCTGCGCGGTCTCCGGGCGGAGGTAGTGCACGCCCGCCTCGTCGTCGACGACGCCGAGGTACGTCTTCATCAGGCCCGAGAACGCCTTCGGCTCGGTGTACTGCCCTTTCGTGCCGCAGTTCGGGCAGGGCACGTCGGCGAGGCCGTTCTCGGCCCGGCGGCCCTTGCGCGCCTCGAAGTCCTCGATGAGGGTGTCCGCGCGGAACCGCTTGTGGCACTGGAGGCACTCGACGAGAGGGTCGCTGAAGGTGGCGACGTGACCGGATGCCTCCCATACGCGCTTGGGCAGCACGACGGAGGAGTCGAGGCCGACCATGTCGCCGCGGCCGCGCACGAACGTCTGCCACCACTGGCGGCGGATGTTCTCCTTCAGCTCCGTGCCGAGGGGGCCGTAGTCCCACGCCGACCGCGACCCGCCGTAGATCTCACCGGCCTGGAACACGAAACCGCGGTGACGGGCGAGGGCGATGACTTTGTCGAGACGGGACTGCTCGGCCACGGTGGCTCCAATGGTCGCACGGAGAGAAAGAAAGGAGGATGCCGCGAGTCGCGGCATCCTCGATTCTATCGGCGGGGGCACGTGGCCCCGGGCCGTCACTTGATGAAGGGGATCGTCATCGGATACGTGTAGAACTCGCCCTTGTTGGCCTTCACCGCGGCGATGATCGAGAACACGATGTTCACGATCGCGACGGCGAAGATGATCAGGAAGCCGATGAGGATGAAGGCGGTGATCCACCCGACGATCCACGCGATGATCAGCGTGAGCTGGAAGTTCAGCGCCGTCTTCGTGTGGGCGTTGATGAACGGGCCGCGATCCTTCAGGACGAGGTAGCCGATCAGCGCCGGGAGGAACTCGAAGAAGATCCCGCCGATGTGGATGAGCGTCGCCCAGAGCTTCTCATCGGACGGGTTCATGGGCTGCGCCTGCCCGTAGCCGCCCTGCGGGGGAACCGGCGGCTGCTGCGGAGGGACCGGAGGCTGCTGCGGAGGAATGGTGCTCACGGGCATGAGCCTAGGGGGTCCGCGGGGTCGGCCGCCACATCCACTCCCTTCGTGACAGATGTCGTGGCCAGCGGCGGGGTGCGCGAAGCAGACTAAGGGGATGCCGAAGCCTCCGATGATCGACGACGACGCCCTCGACGACCTCGAGCGCGAGCTCCTGGGCCGCGCACGCGGTCGGGTGCTCGAGATCGGGGCCGGGCGCGGCGAGAACTTCGGGGCGTTCGACCCCGACGTCACCTGGCACGGGTTGGAGCCCGATGCACAGAGGCGGGAAGAACTCCGCCGGCGGGCGCGGGAATGGGGACATTCCGCCGCGCCGATGGATGCGGTGGCCGAGCGCGTGCCGCTGCCCGCGGCATCCGTCGACGCCGTCGTCGCGACCTACGTGCTGTGCACCGTCGGCGACATCGGGGCCACGCTCCGTGAGGCACGGCGCGTGCTCGTGCCCGGTGGGCGTGTGCTCCTGGTCGAGCACGTCCTCGCGCCGCACAGTGCGACGATGCGCGGTCTGCAGCGGATCGCGACGCCGTTCACCGTGCGCTGGTGCAGCGGATGCCATCAGGACCGTGACCCGCTGCCCGCGCTGCGCGCTGCGGGGTTCGCCGACGTCGACGTGCGGCATCGGCGTGTGCACGATCGCCCGCTGCCGCCCGAGTCGATCCTCCTCTACGAGGGCATCGCGCCGGCGTGATGCCGCGGGGTCCCGTCGAGACCGACGATTCGCGTCGAGACCGGGCGCCGCTGCGCCCGCCGGCCGCCGTCAGGCCTCGCGCAGCGCGTCGCGGTCGACGTCGGCGATCGCCGTGTGGCCGCTGAGGCCGAGCGTGATGTCGAGTTCGGCGAGCATGTGCCGGATGACGGCCGCGACGCCGTCCTCGCCGGCGATCGCGAGGCCGTACGCGTATGGCCGGCCGAGCGCGACGACCGTCGCACCGAGAGCGAGCGCGACGAACGCGTCGGCGCCCGACCGCACGCCGGAGTCGAAGACGATCGGCACCCGCTCCGCGATCCGGTCGGCGATCAGCGGCACGGTCACGAGCGTCGGCACCGATCCGTCGATCTGGCGCCCGCCGTGGTTCGAGATCCAGACGCCGTCGGCTCCGGCGTCGAGGGCGCGGATCGCGTCGTCGGGATGCACGATCCCCTTCACGATGAGCGGCAGACGCGTCCACTCGCGGGCCCGCGCGAGGTCGTCCCACGTGAGCGCGGGCGTGGAGAAGACGTCGAGGAACGTCTCCACGGCGGCACGCGGCAGCGGCGAGCGCAGGTTGTCGCGCAATCCCGCGCCGGTGAGCACCGCGCCCTTGCGCGCGATCGAGATGCCCGCCGCGACGGCCTTCGGCGTGAGCCGCACGGCGCCCGGAGCGGCGCCGTGCGCACGCTCGCGCACCAGCTGCTGGAACACCGGGTCGCTCGTGTACTGGGCGATGCCGAGCCCGCGCGTGAACGGCAGATAGCCGAGATCGAGGTCGCGCGTGCGCCACCCGAGCAGATGCGTGTCGACCGTCACGACGATCGCCTCGCAGCCGGATGCCTCCGCCCGGCGCACCAGCGACGCGTTCAGTTCGTCGGATCCCGACCAGTACAGCTGGAACAATCGCGGCGCGCCGGGCGCGGCATCCGCCACCTGCTCCATGGTCGTCGAGGCCTGGTTGCTGATCGTGTACGGGATGCCGAGCGATGCCGCCGCGCGCGCGACGGCGAGGTCGGCGTCGCGGTGCACGAGCTCCATGACGCCGAGCGGGGCGAGGATCAGGGGCGTGGCCCGCCGTGCGCCGAGGAACGTGGTCGACAGATCCCGGGCCGCGACGTCGCGCAGCGGTCGCGGCCAGATCTGCCACTTCTCGAACGCGGCGCGGTTGGCGGCAACGGTGTGCTCGGCTCCCGCTCCCCCGGCGATGTAGGCGAACGCCTCGGGGCTCAGCGCCTTGCGGGCAGCCTGCTCGAGCGCCGCGGGAGTGGTCGGCACGGCCGGTCGGGCGCCGCTGATTCCGGCGCGGAAGATGTCGGACTGCACCTGGCGCGCGATGCCGCGGCCAGCGGCGGGATCGTGGGGAGCGACGCTGCTCATGCCCGACAGCCTACGGTCCCGGCCACGCGTGACATGTCCCTCAGCGAGCCCGCGCGCAGCGCGAGCCGACAGGTCCCTGAGCGAGCCCGCGCGCAGCGCAGGGGAGTCGAAGGGCGCGTCGGGTCTCGAGCGCATCGGCCCTTCGACTCGGGGCTCCGCCCCTCGCTCAGGGACCTGACGCATCGGACACAACCGCCCCTCGCTCAGGGACCTGACACATCGGACACAGCCGCCGCTCTCGCAGGGACCCGACGCGCGTCGGTCAGCGGCGCACGGTGGCGCGGTCGACCGTGAAGTCGTCGAGCGCGACCGGGTCGATCGTGATGCCCAGGCCCGGCCCGGTGGGCACGGCAATGTGGCCGTCCTCGAGCTGCGCCGGCTCGGTCACGATGTCGCGCGCATAGAAGCGGCTCGAGGCCGACACGTCACCGGGGAGGGTGAAGCCGGGGAGGGCCGCGAGCGCCGCGTTCGCGGCGCGGCCGATGCCGGTCTCGAGCATCCCGCCGCACCACACCGGCACGCCGGCATCCCGGCACAGGTCGTGGATGCGCGCCGCCTCGAGGTATCCGCCGACCCGGCCGGCCTTGATGTTGACGACGGATGTCGCCGCCAGCGCGAGGGCGTCGGTGCAGGCCTTGGCCGAGGTGATCGACTCGTCGAGGCAGATCGGGGTGCGCAGCCGCTGTGCGAGCGCCGCGTGGTCGACGATGTCGTCCTCGGCCAGCGGCTGCTCGATGAGCAGCAGGTCGAACCTGTCGAGCTCGGCGAGCGCGTCGATGTCGGCGAGCGTATAGGCCGAGTTGGCGTCGACCTGCAGCGGGATCGTGCCGAACGCGTCGCGCACCGCGGCCGTCTCGGCGATGTCGCGCCCCGGCTTGATCTTGATCTTGATCCGCACGTACCCCTCGTCGAGGTACCCGCCGACGGCGTCGACCAGGGCGGCCGCATCGCGCTGGATGCCCACCGAGACACCCGACGGGACGCGCTCATGCACGGCACCGAGATACTCCCCCAGCGGCCGGCCCTCGGCGCGCAGCGCCGCATCCAGCACCGCCAGCTCCAGCCCCGCCTTCGCCATGCGGTGCCCGACGAACGGCGCGAGCACCTCGCTCACCTGCTCGGGCGGGAGCGTGCGCGCGTCGAGGAGCGCCGGGATGAGCCAGCGCTGCGCGACGTCCCACGCGCCGCGGGTGTACTCGCTGGAGTAGAGCGGCGCCGCCTGCGTGACGATCTCTCCCCATCCGCCGCCGTCGGGGGTCAGCGCGCGGACGACGATGACCTCGCGCACCCTCTCCGTGCCGAAGGAGGTCGTGAACGGCGCCACCAGCGGAATGTGCAGCACGCGCAGCTCGAAGCCGTCGAGCGCGACGGGCGCGGCGGGCCGGGCGATGGGCATGGCCTCAGGGTACGTGCGTTCAGTGCTGCTCGCGACGGAGAGTCGCGGGGAATTCGCGACCGTCGGGGTCGCCCGCGCGCGGCGGCCGAAGCACGGCGGGAGCCGGCCACTCCAGCTCGAAGCGGGTCACCGGCATGTCGATCGCGCCGAAGTCGTCGGTCTGCACCACGACGTGATCCGGCGTGACCTCGACCATCCGCACGCGCAGCGGCATCCCGTCCTCCCGCTCGAGCATCCAGATGTCGGCGAGCCAGGCGATTCCGTGCTCCTCCAGCGCCGCCTCGGCGACGAGCCAGTCGACCGGCGCCGAGACCTCGCGCCCGAGCAGATCGACGGGCACCCACGTCTGCGCCATCGCATCGCCGGGCCGGATCCAGCCGACGAGCTCGCCGTCGTCGCGACGGTGCGGGGTCCAGTCGGCGGGGAGCATCCGCTCACCCTACCGGGCCCGTGCGCGGCGCGCGCTGCCCCCACCGCTATACTCAGGCGACCGATGACATCGGTGGGGGAGAACATGGGGATTCGACGCATCATCGCGGCTGCCGCACTGGCGGGCGCACTCATCGCCGGGCCGGCAGTGCTGCCGACCGCTCACGCGCCGGGAGTCGACGTCGCACAGGCGACGACGATCCAGGTGGCGAAGGCGAAGCCACGGGTGTTCAAGAACTGCACGGCGCTGAACAAGGTCTACCGGCATGGCGTGGCATCGAAGACCGGCCGCGACCGCGTCAAGGGCAAGGCCAAGCCGGTGAAGAACTTCACCCGCAACGACGCCGTCTACAAGGCGAACAAGCGGCTCGACCGCGACAAGGACGGCGTCGCCTGCGAGAAGCGCTGACGCGATCTCGCGGTCACGGATGCGTGAGCAGGTAGCCCCGCTCGTCATCGAAGCCGCGGATGGCAAGGCCCGCGTCGAGGTGAGCGAGGATCTGATCGCGCACCCGCATGCGCCAGGACCGCGCCTCGGCCGGTTCTGACACGCGCAGCGCCTCGATGTCCTCCGGTACCGCGACCGTCGCGACGACCTGCTCCGGGTCGGGCGTGGGAACCGGCGGCGCGGCGAGCACCCACGTCACCAGGAGCCGGTCGGTCTCGTCGTCGCGGTTGACCCCGTCGTCCATCCGCCCGTAGTGGTTCACGAGATACTCGTCGACGCGGGTGCCGAGCACGCGCAGATTGAAGTGGGCGTTGCGTGCGACGAGTGGGTCGAACGTCCAGGTGATCTGCCCCACCTCGCGCGCGAACGCCCATTCGCGCTGATGCTGCTTGAGCGCACGCCCGAGCTCCCGCCCTCGATACGGAGGCAGGATGCCGGTGATGTGCGAATGCATCGACCGGGCCGCGGGCATGGCGAAGAACGCGACGGAGGCCCCGATCATCCGCTCGCCGTCGTACAGGCCGACGGTGTAGTTCCCCGCATGTGCCAGCGCACGCAGGAGGTTCGGCGGCATTCCCGCGCGATCGCCGCCCCACACCTCGGCGAGCACGGCCGAGGCGGCGAACACGTCCTCGACCGACTCGAGAGGACGGATGCTGATGCCGGTCGGCAGGTATGCGGAGAGGTCGGCCATGAGTCAAGTGTCCTCCCGTGCGGCGGCCGCGCCCGTTACCGTGGACAGATGAGTACCGCAGAGGACTCCCCCGCCACCACCAGGCACGGACGCGGCGACACCCGTTTCTTCGGGCAGCCGTGGGCGCTGGCGCACCTGTTCGGCGTCGAGATGTGGGAGCGCTTCAGCTTCTACGGCATGCAGGGCATCCTGCTCATCTACCTGTACTACTCCGTCACGCGCGGCGGACTCGGGATGCCGGAGGCCACCGCCAGCGGCATCGTCGGCGCGTACGGCGGCGCCGTCTACCTCTCCACGGTCCTCGGCGCCTGGATCGCCGACCGCCTGATCGGGTCGGAGCGGGTGCTGTTCTACAGCGCCATCGTGATCATGTGCGGGCACATCGCGCTCGCGCTGCTGCCGGGCTTCGTCGGGGTGGGCGTCGGCCTGATCCTCGTCGCCGTCGGGTCGGGCGGACTGAAGGCGAACGCGACGTCGGTGGTCGGCACGCTGTACGAGCCCGACGACCCGCGCCGCGACGGCGGCTTCTCGCTCTTCTACCTCGGAATCAACCTGGGCGCCTTCTTCGGCCCCATCCTCACTGGGTTGCTGCAATCGACGATCGGCTTCCACTACGGGTTCGGCCTCGCCGCGGTCGGGATGGCGCTGGGACTGATCCAGTACTCGTTCGGCCGCAAGCAGCTGCCGGCTGAAGCGCACCACGTCCCCAACCCGCTGCCGCGAAACCGCTACCCCCTGATAATCGGCATCGGCGCGGCGGCAGTGGTCGTCATCGTCGTGCTCGTGCTGGTCGGCGTCATCCGCGCCGACAACCTCGCGGGCATCGTCATCCTCGCCACGGTCGCCGCAGCCATCGCGTACTTCGCGGTGATCCTGTCGAGTCGGCGCATCGACGCGACCGAGCGGTCGCGCGTGTGGGGCTTTCTGCCGCTGTTCATCACGAGCGTCGCGTTCTGGTCGCTGTACCAGCAGCAGTTCACCGTGCTCACCGTCTACTCCGACAAGCGTCTCGACCGCGACCTGTTCGGGTGGGAGATGCCGGTGTCGTGGGTCCAGTCCATCAACCCGGTGTTCATCATCGTCCTGTCGGGCGTGTTCGCCACGGTCTGGACCAAGCTCGGCCGGCGGCAGCCGTCGACCCCCGTGAAGTTCGCGCTCGCTGCGGTGATCATGGGCGTCGCGTTCCTGCTGTTCCTGCCGTTCGCCGGCGGAGGTCCGAACTCGACGCCGTTGCTGGCCATCGTCGGCATCCTGTTCGTGTTCACCGTGGCGGAGCTGCTGCTGTCACCGGTCGGCCTGTCGGTGGCGACGAAACTCGCGCCGTCGCTGTTCACCACGCAGATGGTCGCGCTGTTCTTCCTCTCGGTCGCCCTCGGCACAGCGATCTCGGGCTGGCTGGCCAAGTTCTACGACCCGCAGAACGAGGTGCCGTACTTCTCGATCCTGGGCGGGCTCGCGATCGTCGTCGGCATCTGCCTCGCCATCGCGGTGAAGCCGGTGCTCGCCCTCATGAAGGGTGTGCGATGAGCCGACGGCCGTGACCGCGAACCGGTCGCTGTCAAGGCCTTCCGCGACCCTGTTCCCGACGGTTAACGTCGCCGCATCGGAAGGAGACCCTCATGTCCACAGGCGCATTCCCACCCCCACTGCCCTTCGGCGCGGGCGACGACCCCGACGACGACCTCGATGAGCCGTTCGTCGACGAGGACGGCGAGGAGGTGCTCGATGACGACGCCGACGACGACCTCATCTCGAGCGCCGACGCCGACCGCATCGCGGCCGAGGACGGCGAGACGGACGACGACGATGAGGACGACTACTACGACGACGAGGAGGAGTAGCCGCCCGACCGCGATTCACCTGGCCCGGTTGCACACCGCAGCGGTGATCCGTGTGCAATCGAGCCAGGTGAAGAGGCTGCGAGAGGGCCGGATGCGTCAGCCGCGGCCGGCGGCGAGGGAGCGGATCAGCGCGTGCTGGCGCCGCAGCTGGTCGGACGCGCGGTAGAGCTCGCGGTGTCCCTCGTACTCGCTGGAGAACCATCCCGTGTACCCGGCGCCGAGCGCCACGTCGAGGATCTCGCGCCACGGGATGTAGTGGTCGACGAGTTCGTCGTCGACCTCGTAGAACTTGGCCTGGAAGTAGACGACGTGCTCCATCACGTCGGCGAGGTCGGAGACCGGCACGAACGGCACCTCCGGTGGCCGGGCGCCGCCGGTGCCCATCTGGAACGCGGCGCTGCCGCCGCGGCGCGCATACCGCTGCACATCGAACACGCCGGTGTCGATGAGCAGACCGAACTGCTCCGTGCCCGTGCGCTCCTTGAACTCGAGGTACTCCTCGACGACCGGCGACTTGATGACCGTCGGCCAGTGGATCTCGGGGCAGATGACGATGCCGAGTTCGGCCGCCAGGTCGAGGTTGCGCTCGACCGCGTCGGCCCAGATCGGGTCGACGCGCAGGTCCTCGCTGATCACGCCGATCTTCGGCCGCAGGAACGAGAAGCCGAGCCGGGAGGCCAGTCGCAGGTCGAGCTCGAGCTGGTCGGCGCCCTCGGCCACCGTCATCGAACGGCCGGGGAACCGCCGCGTGTCGAGCCACGAGCCGTACAGCGTGGGGGTCAGCCCGAGTCGCTCGTTGCGTGCGTACCAGGCGTCGATCCACGCGGTGGACGGGTTCGGGTAGTCCTCGATGTGGCCTTCGCCGAGGATCTCCAGCCCCGTCGCGCCGAGGTCTGCGACGTCCTCGATGCAGTCCTCGACCGTCATCGTGACGCCGAGGTCCTCCGTGTAGCTGTACAGGGACACTCCGAGCCCGAAGGGCAGGCTGCCGGTGCTCATCGGACGATCACCGCCTTCCGTGTCGCGGTCCAGATCGAGGGCTGCAGCTCCTCGGGGATGTACGACATCCGCACCCGCAGCACGAATGTCACGTCGTGGATGCCGCGGGCGAGCCCGCCCGCTCTGGGGACGGTGAGCACGGCGGCCTTGTCCATCGGCCACCGCGCCTCGGTCGACGACTGCAGTTCGGCGAACGAGTACTCGCCCGTGGGCAGCGTCCAGCGGATGTCGTCTCCGTCGAACTCCTCGTCGTCGACGATGACCGTGGGCTTGTCGAGTAGATTGCCCCACATCCCGCGGTAGTACGGGCTGCGCACGCGCAGCTGGAAGCCCGTGGCGGCGTCCTCGGGTCCGACGTTGCGGAACCCGGCCGCCTGGATCAGCGGTTCTTCGAGCATTGTCTTCCTTTCGCTTCGATGCGGTTCTGTCTCAGGTGAGCGGCGTGCGCCCCTTTGCGCGCGCGGACCGCTCCGCGTTCGCGAGGACCTCGGAGTTGAAGTACTCCTGCTGCAGGATGACGGCGCCATCCTGCACGCGCAGCAGATGCACGAACGACTGCGGATACGGCTCCCCGAGGAACGTGGCCTCGGGCACCATGCGGCTCGTCACGAAGAACAGGCTCGGGTCCTCGCAGGGATGGATGACGAGGTCGCGGTGCACGCAGTTCGCGAACATCCCGTTGTTGTTCCTGGTGTTCGCCACGATCTCGTCGCGCCCTTCCCACCGCGTCTTCGGCAGGCCCTGGGGCGCGAACGGCAGCTCCTTGACCCCGTCGGGGTGCCAGAGCGCGATGCGCTCCTCGGGGTTGTCGAGGTTCGAGGCGAAGAACGCCTCGACCACCGCGCGATTGCGGGCCCGCAGCTCGTCACGGTCGGTCATGACTGCTGCTCGAGGTCGTCTGCCGCCCGGCGTGCGCCCCGCACCGCCAGGGCGACGCTCATCAGCGTGGGATTCATCGTGTTCGCGGTGGGGATCAACGCGTTGCCGCCGACCACGAGGTTCTCGTAGCCCCAGACCCGCGAGTACGGATCGGCGACCGAGCTGCCGTCGTCGGTCTCGCCCATCCGCATCGTCCCCATGTAGTGGAGGCTCGACCCGTTGGGAAGGAGACGCGGCTCTGCCACGAACGTCCCCAGTGCCTCGCCCGCCCGACGCAGCAGCGCCGTGGCCTTCTCGATCTCGGCCTGCTCGGCGTCGGTGAGCTCGTACTCGATCGTCATGTTGGGCAGGGCGCGGTAGTCGAGCTCGTCGTCGTCGAAGCGCACGCCGTCCTGCACCCGAGGGCGTTTCCGCACGCCATAGCCCATGTTCACGTAGCCCCAGCGGTTGCCCGACGCGGGGTGCGCGGGGTCGAGCGGGAAGGGTGGGTTCTCGGCGTACATGACCTGCAGAGAGAACGGGTGGTCGGGTTCGGAGAAGGGGATGCGGTTGACGGCCGCCACCGGGTCTACGGGGTTCTGCGCGCGGCGCTCCAGTTCGCGCCCCAACTCTTCGTCGGTGACCAGGCGCGACATCCGCTCGCCGTCCAGCGCCACGGTGCTGATCACGACGTGGTGCTCGGTGAGGTAGCGGCCGAGCGCCGCGGGTCGGATGTCGGACGCCCACAGCAGCTGCGGCGACCGGAACGCGTCCGCCGCGACCACGACGAGGTCGGCGGGCACGAACTCCTGCTCGTGCGTGCGCAGGTCCTCGACCGTGACTCCCGTCACCCTCGTGTCGTCGTGCTCGATGCGACGCACCAGTGTGAGGTCGCGCAGGGTGAATCGTGCAGCCTCGGGCGTGCCGGATTCGATGAGCGGGCCGAGGACGACGTCGGCCCCTGCCCACCTCATGGACCCGTCCGGCTGCGGGTCGCCGGCGACCGGAAGCGTGCTCGGCCCGTAGCCCTCGGGCAGCTCGCCGGCGAACTCGTCAGCCAGCAGCGCACTGATGGCCGACGAGATGGGCGAGTCAGCGAATGCGGAGTGCTGCACGTGCAGCAGCCGCTCCGCGTCGGCGATGAGGTCGTCCCATTCCGCATCGGCGATGAACGGGATGCGTTCGCTGAACGACGGCGCCGGTGTGGCGCACGTCCAGTGCGCGCCCATGCCCCCCACGTTGGTCGATGCGGCCGCCGCCGGGAACTGCGGGGCGTGTGCCGCGCCGGCCGCGCCGAAGTCGAGGAGATGCGTGCCGCCGCGGGCGGTGAACATCCCCTCCACGACGACGCCCTCGGGAATGCCGAGTGAAGCGCGGTGCTCGCCCGCCTGCGGACCCTGCGACCGCTCGCGCGCCGTCTCCTTCGCGACCGGGTCGGAGATGTTGCGGACGCTCTCCCCCGGTGTCTCGCTCAACTGCGGACCCGCCTCGAACATGACGACCCGGGCGTCGGGCAGCCGCTCGAGCAGCACGCGGGCGTAGGCCGAGCCGATCGGTCCGCTGCCGACGACGGCGATGGTGGGGGCGCTGGTCATGAAATGCTCCTAACGGGATGCCGCGGCGCGGCGGTCGCGGGGACGTCGTCGAGTTCGTCGGGCAGCCTGCCGCCCGGAAGCAGCAGCGACGCGATGACTCCGACCGCGTATGTCGCCGCGAGCGCGAGGAAGATCGGGGCGAACACGTCGCGGTACAGCTGGGCGATCTGCCCCTGCACCGCCTGAGAGGCGGCGTGCACGTCGGTGGGCGTCAGGGTCGCCGCATCCGTTCCCGCCGGAAGTCCGGCCGCGACGGCGAACCCGATCACTCCGCCGATCAGCGCGGTGGCGACGGTCGCCCCGACCTGGCGGACGAGGTTCACCGTCGCGGTGACGGCCCCGGTCTCGCTGCGCGGAGCGGCGCTCTGCACGACGGCGACGATGAGGCTCATGAAGGCGCCGGTGCCGAGGCCGACGAGCGCCATGACGAGCATCGGCACCCACAGTGGGAGTCCCACCGGGAGCACCGCCATCACGGCGAGGCCTGCGGCTCCGAGGATCGTGCCGGCGATCGGGAACAGTCGATAGTGGCCGGTGCGGCTCGCGAGCCATCCGGATGCGAGGTTGCTCACGAGCATGCCGAACACCGTCGCGATCGGCACGAACCCCGACACGGTGGCGCTGGTGCGGTACGCCATCTGGAAGTAGGTCGGGAGGTAGGCCGTGATGGAGAACAGGCCGACGCCGATGATCGCCGAGATGACGATCCCCGTGGCGATCGTGCGATTCGCGAGGTGATGCAAAGGGACGATCGGGTTCTTCGCGCGCAGCTCGATGACGACGAACGCGACGAGGCAGACCGCCGCCGCGCCGACGGCGACGAGCGCGGCGGCCAGCTGCTGCGGGTCGACGATCCACGTCACGGCGAGAACGAGCGACACGAGACCGGCGGTGAGGGTGGCCGCGCCCGCGACGTCGAACCGCGCCCGACCACCCCCGGCGAGATGCGGCACGGCGACGACCGCGAGGACGAACGCGACGATGCCGACGGGCGCGTTCACCCAGAAGACCCAGGGCCAGCTCCAGTAGTCGGTGATGAGCCCACCGATGACCGGGCCCACGAGGATCGCGACCGGGAACGCCGCCCCGATGATCGCCATGTACTTGGGCCGCTGGCGCGGGGTGGTGGTGGCGGCGATGATCGTCTGCGACATGAGCTGCAGACCCGCCGAGCTCATCCCCTGCACCACCCGCGCGACGATGAGCCACAGCATGCTCGACGCGAAGCCGCACGCGACCGACGAGACGATGAACACGACGACGGAGGAGAGGAAGACGCCACGCGGCCCCACCATGTCGCCGAGCTTGCCGAGCACCGGCAGCAGCACCGTGCTCGCGAGCGTGTAGCCGACGACGATCCAGCTCATGTGCTCGAGGGCGCCGAGCTCGCCCGCGACGGTGGCCAGCGCGGTCGTGACCACCGTGTTGTCGAGGGCGCCGAGGAACGAGACTGTCAGCAGTGAGACGACAAGGAGGCGGAAACGCAGTGGCGAGAGCGGCATACGAAGTCACCCGAACGATCGGGCCGTCGACGCGACACGGTGTGCCCCGGAGCGCCGTCGCGTCCGAGATCGAACCCCAGGGGTCCCAACGTCATGTCGATTATATGCTTCCCAATGTCGGAAAGCAACAAAAGTGGGCTTTGGCGCGGGAGAGAGCAGATCGTCACGGATGGGCGGTCGCGCGCAGCAGCTCGTCGGCGTTGCGACCGAGGATGAGCTGGGTCACCTCATCCGGCAGACCCGCCACGCGGACGAAGCCGACCGGATCCTCCGAGCCCATGTCGAAGGGGAAGTCGCTGCCCAGCACGACCTGGGAGGCACCGGCGACCTCGACGAGATGCCGCAGCGCCGCGTGATCGTGCACGACGGTGTCGAAGAAGATGCGCCTCAGATACGACGAGGGTTCGTGGCGGCAGACGCGGGCATCCAGACGGACGCGCCAGGCGTGATCGCTGCGGCCGATGGCGGTGGGAAGGTAGCCGCCGCCGTGCGCCGCGACGATCTTCAGGTCGGGATGGCGATCGAGGACACCCGAGAAGATCAGGTGCGACAGCGCGACGGCGTTCTCCACCGGCTGGCCGACGGTGTTCGCGAGGTAGTAGCGATCGAGCCGCTCGTCGAGGCTGCAGCCGAACGGATGGAGGAACACGATCGCGCCGAGCTCGACGGCGCGATCCCAGAACGGCTCGAGCCGCTCGTCGGACAGCTCCACCGATCCCGCGGACGACGAGATCTCCACTCCGGCGAGGCCTCGCCCGAGGACGGCGTCGTCGAGGCACTCCACGATGCGGGACGGATGCTGCAGCGGGACGAGGCCCAGTCCCGCCAGCCGCTCCGGGGCATGCGCGACGTGCTCGGCCACCAGGCGGTTCGCCTCGCACGCGACCCACACCGAGAGTCCCTCCCCCGCCCAGGGATAGAAGTGGCTCGGCGACGCGCTCACCCACTGCCCGTCGACGCCCTGCGCATCCATCGCCGCAAGCCGCTCCGCCACTTCCGTGAGCTTCGGGATGCGTGCGCCGACCATGGGTCCCGAGACGGCGAGGCTCGCCGCGCCGTTGCGCCGCAGCTCGAGTGCCTCGGCCGTCGCGAATCCCTCCGGTTCGCGACGGCGGACCTCGGCCTGCAGCTCGGGCAGCAGGACGTGCGCGTGCACGTCGGTCACGGGAGCGGTCACGCGGGCTGCGCCATCTGGTGTGCGATGCCGAAGATCAGCCCGCCGGCGTCGGCGTCACGATCGCCGTCGATCTGCCACTGCCCCAGCTGCACCGATGCCTCGACGACGGCGCGCGCCCGGGGCAGACGACGAGAGTGGAAGTCGTTCCACAGCGCCTCATCGACGGCATCCCGGTCGATGAGGAGCTCGGTCAGCACCCAGGCATCCTCGAGCCCCTGCGCCGCGCCCTGTGCGATCGTCGGCGGGCATGAGTGGGCGGCGTCGCCGATGACGACGGTGCGATCGCGGTTCCACGGGGCATCCACCAGGTGCTGCGTGAACCAGGTGTAATTCACCCGCGCGCCGGCGGCGAGGTCGGCGCGGATCGACTCCCAGGGACCGTGGTACGCCTGCGACTCCTCGAGCATGATCCGCACGGCTTCGTCGTCGCTCACCCCGAATCGGTCCTGCGCCTTCTCGACGAGGAACGCATACATCGTGTCGTCGCCGGTGGGGGTGTACCCGGCGATGTACACGGGACCCCCGTAGTACAGCTCGCTGCGCTCCACCTCTGCGGGCCGCGAGACGAACGAGCGCCAGATCCCCATGCCCGTCGGCTGAGGGACGGCGTCGATGCCGATCAGGCTGCGGACGGCGGAGTGCAGGCCGTCGGCGCCCACGAGCAGGTCGTAGGCGCCGGCCGACGCATCCGCCACGAACACCTCGACGCCCTGCTCACGCTGCTCCAGCCCGGTCACCGTCGCGCCGAACCGGACCTGCGCTCCGGCGGCCCGGGCGTGGGCGAGCATGATCGCGGCGAGGTCGGGCCGGTACATGCCCATGCCGGCCGGATAGTCCGGCCCACCGGTCTTGACGTCGGGAAGCTGCGCGACCACCGGGGCGCCGGGACCGGGTGCGCGCAGCGTGAGCCCTTCGAACGCGTAGCCGGCCGCGCGCACGTCGTCCCAGACGCCGAGGGCATCGAAGACGCGCAGCGCGTTCCCCTGCAGCGTGATCCCGGAGCCGAGGGCGCTGAGCTCGGGCTTGGCCTCGAACACGTCGACGGCGATGCCGGCCTTCGCCAGCCGGATGGCGACGGCGAGTCCGGTGATTCCGGCGCCCGCGACGGCGACTCTCGATACGGCGGTCATGGCGGAACCTCTCTGTTCGTGCGGCGGCGGCTCGGTCACCGGGTCGGAGCCATCAGCCCCGCCCCTGCTTTCCGTAGGGGTTCAGGAGCGCGTCGCGAATCTCGTCGGGCACTCCCTCCTCGGTCGCGCTGGGACCGTCGGCGGCCGGGAACGACTCGGTCATCGACATCGGCATCGCGCCGTTGCGGTAGAAGTTGTTCGAGCCGAGCGAGGGCTTCCACGTGTTGGGCTCCCAGTCGGGCACGTAATTGCGGTACCCGCCGGTGTTGAGTTCGACCCGCAGACTCGACGGCTCGCGGTAATACAGGAAGTTCTGCTCGCCGATGCCGTGGATCGAGGGCCCGTACTCGATCGGGACGCCGCTTTCCATCAGCGTGTCGGCGGCGATGAGCAGCTCCTCGCGGGTGTCCACCCAGAACGCGTAGTGGTTGATGCGCCCGGCGCGGCTGGAGCCGTCGAGCACCACGCCGAGGTCGTGCGACTTCTCGTTCGTGGTGAGCACCGAGAAGACCGAGATCGGCGCTTCGTCGAGCAGGGTGCGGGCCATGATCCGGAAGCCGAGAACCTCGCTGTACCAGTCGGCGAACGCGTCGACATCGCTCGCGGCGACCGTGACGTGATCGAGCTGGCGCGGAGCGCCGGCGACGGTGCTGCGCCGCGCGGGCCGGTCGGGGTAGATGGATGCGGCGTGGCCGGGAGCCCGGTGCCGCGTGACGTCCCAGTGCAGCGTCATCGAGTGGCCCCACGGACCGGTGAACCGGTAGGCGCGGCCGATGCGGTGCACGTCGACCCACTCCCCCTGGGCCCCGCTCGCCTCAATGCGCCTGACCGCCTCGTCGAGCGCCTCCGCGCTCGACGTGCGCCAGGCCATCGTGGCGAGCGACGGCTCGTCACCGGGAAGGATCACGAGCGAGTAGGCGTAGTGGTCGCCCCAGCAGCGCAGGTAGACGGCACCGTCGACGCGGTCGGCAACCGTCAGACCCACCTGCTCCTCGTAGAAGCGGACCGACTCCTCGACGTCGGGCGACGTGATGGCGACGTACGAGAGGTGCGAGAGAAGCGTGATCATCGTCGATCCTTTCCACGGGGCGAACAGGACTGCCCACATCAACTCTGGGCGGTGCGCGACCATCCAGGAAGATGAGGATGCCTATCCCGTCCATCACCCACGCTGATACGCGCGTGGGCACGTCGCTGCGCTTCCTCGGCCACGACGGCGTCGGACAGCGCGTCGTCGGGATCGGCGACGTCGCCGTCGCCGCGCAACGCGACGAGCACCCTGCGCACGGCCATGCGGAGACCGTCTTCGAAGCGCTGCGGCGGGATGCGCTCACCTGCCTCGGACGCGAAAGCGAGGCGCGCCGGAGCGCCGGCCGCGAGCGAGACCTCGAGCCGGGAGACGCCGGCGGCTACGACCCGCAGCCGGTCGGAGCTGCCGGGAACGGCCGCGAGGTTGATCGTCGCGCTGACGTGGCCGGCCGCGAGAAGGCAGAACACCCCGGTCGCCGCGCCGGCCGCCACCATCCGCACCGGCGCGCCGGAGAGTTCCCGCACCCAGCCCACCGCGTCCCGCAGCACTGCCGCCAGCCGACGCGGCGGTGCGGCGCCGTCGATCCAGATCGCCTGCGGCGCCTCATCGAGCCGCGCGTCTGCCATGACGTCGGTGCGCAGCAGCGGGCGGTGCAGGACCACCGGGACGCTGACGGCGTTCCGCAGGCCGGCCAGAGCGGCGGCGGGCGCAGGAACCGGGTCGTCCACGACGACCCCCCTCGCGCCCTCGCGGACCACGCCGGCGACAGCATCCCACCATCGGTCGTCGCCGCCGATCACGGCGATCGCCCCGGCGGGGCTCTCCTGCGGCGCCGCTGACCGCGGCAGCGACAGCACCCGCGCGCGATGGGTGGAGGTCGCCGCCCACACGGGGACAGCTCCCGCTGCGGCGGTCACGGGGCGCTCTCCGCGACGGCGGTGCACGCCACGGCGCTGCGCGTCGCGTCGGCCGCCGCGTCGGCGAGCCGCATCGTGTACCGGGCGTCATCCAGCAGTTCGTCGTACTCCACGGGCGCGCCCTCCTCGATCAGAGCAGCCAGGGCTCGCCATTCGGCGAGGTATCCGTCCTCGGGCACGACGGGGTACCGGGTGGTCCGCCCGTCGGGCGATCGCACCGTCACGGCCGCGGCGCCGGCGTGCACGAACGAGGGCGGGAAGTCGACGTCGACCACGTCGTGCGATGTGCCGATCGACATCCGCCACAGCGCATCGGGACCGCCCGGCAGCATCACCGCATTCAGGACCACCTGCACGTCGCCGGCGAGGTAGCCCACCGAGTAGCCGACGGGCGGCACGGGCCGGGAGAACACCACGTCGCCGAGCTGCGGCGCGAGGTCACGAATCGCGGGGAGGTCGTGCACGGCGAGACCCATCACGAGCTGACGGACCACGGCGGCTGCGACATCCGGATCCGTGAGATCCGGACCGCCGCCGTGGGACCTCCCCGCCGCTGAAGCCGGCGCCGCCTCGGAGACGACCTCGTGATAGCGCGTGTTCGGCGGGAGCGCGACCGTCACGGTGATCGTCCGCACCGTGGCGCCCAAGACGACGAGGTGATGCGTGACGCGACCCCACGCCGGGTCGAACAGGTGGTTCGTGCCCACCACGAGCACGGTCCCCGCCGCACGGCAGGCGGCGATAACCTCCTCGGCGTCGGCGATGCTCGTCGCCAGCGGCTTCTCGCAGAGCACCGCCCGCTTGCCCGCCGCCACCGCCGCGAGCACGTGGGCGGCATGCTGATCGGGAAGACTGCAGACCGCCACGACGTCGACGTCGGGGTCGGCGAGCACCTCGTCGACGCCCGATGACCACCGGGCACCCCGCTGCTCGGCGATCGCTCGCGCCCGTCCGCTGCCGCCGTCGGCGACGTGTGCGACACGGAACCGCTCGGGGAGCAGATCGAGCGTCGGCAGGTGCAGCGCGGCAACGCCCGGGCCGGCACCGATGAGGCCCACTGAATGCGGCATCGTCGCTCCTCCTTTTGTCTTGATTATGCCTAAGTGGGTTCGCTGGCGTCCATAGTGTGCGCGAAAATGCGGACTAAAGCGTCAGAGTTGTGTCAGAATCGAGCGTGGCCAGAGAGTCGGCACTGCGCTTCGGAGCGCAGACGGATGAAGTGACGAGCCTGCTGCGGATCGTGAACATGGTACGCACGGGCGAGGCTGCGACGCGGCCCGAGATCGGTCGCCTCACCGGCCTCGGCCGCGGGGTCGTGACGCAGCGTGTCGGGGCAGCCATCGACATGGGGTTCCTCGAGGACGGGGAGTTCGGGCCGTCGTCGGGCGGTCGCGCTCCTCGGACGCTGCGGTTCCGCGCCGATCGCGGTCAGATCGTGGTCTGCGCGCTGGGCGCCCTGCACATCCGCGTCGGCCTCGCCTCGCTCGACGGCGAGGTGACGGCGCAGACGCACCGCCCATGGGACATCGCCCGCGGCCCCGCGGAGACGCTCGATGCGGCGATGAGCATGATCGACGAGCTGCTGTCACGCGACGGCGCCGCCGAGGTGTGGGCGGTGTCCGTCGGCGTGCCGGGCCCGGTCGATTTCGACAGCGGCTCGCCCGTCGCACCCCCGATCATGCCGGGATGGAACGGCTTCGACGTCCGGCGGCGGTTCGAGCAGCGCTTCGACGCTCCGGTCTGGGTCGACAACGACGTGAACCTGCTCGCCCTCGCCGAGCGCGCCCGGCGTCGCGACGAGCCGGTCGATCTCATCTACTGCAAGGTGGGCAGTGGCATCGGGGCCGGCCTGCTCTCCCGCGGGCGCATCCACCGCGGGGCGAACGGCGCCGCCGGCGACATCGGGCACGTGCGAGTGCGCGATTCCGACGTCGTGTGTCGGTGCGGCAAGGTCGGGTGCCTCGAAGCGGAAGCGGGCGGCTGGGCGATCGTGCGCGAGGCGGAGCGCGCCGTGGAAGAGGGGCGCGGCGGAGTGCTCGCTGCGGCGCATGGGCGCGGCGAGGCGATCACCCCCGAGGCGATCGCCGTCGCGGCCATGGACGGCGACGCCCTGGCGATCGCACTCGTGCAGCGCTCGGCCCGACTGGTGGGCGAGGCGATCGCAGCGCTCGTCAACATGTTCAACCCGGGGGTGATCGTGGTGGGAGGCTCCATCTCCTCGGCGGGCGAGATCTTCCTCGCCGAGATCCGTCAGCGCGTCTACGAGCTGTCACTGCCGCTGGCCACCCGCGACCTCAGCATCGTGCGGTCGTTCGGCGACGAGCAGGAGCCGCTGCGCGGTGGAGCAGAGCTCGCGATCGAGCAGCTCTTCGACACGACGTTCCCGCGGTGGTTCGCCGACGGCCGCCCGACGATCGAGGGCGTGCGCGCCGCATCCTGACCCTTCTTCCCGTTTTCTACCAAAGTCTGTACATTGGTATCAAAACTGGGAGGGAGCGCCATGCTCACCGCACTGCGCGATGATGCGCTGACCGCCACGCCCGGTGGGTTCGACCTGCGGCTCGGGCTGCCGTGGATCCGTTCGCTTCCGCTTGCGAGCCTCACCGACGTCGCTGTAACGATCGACGGCGCATCCGTCGACGACCTCCGGCTGCCTCACGCCGGCGATCGCTGGTGGTTCGTGCAGGACCGCGTCGTGCTCCGGAGCGGACAGCCCGTGGGCGCCGGACCGCATCACGTCGTCGTGAGCTTCACGCTGACGATCCCGTACCTCGCGGCCGGGCCCGACGACCCGTTGCGACTGCCGTTCCGGGTCGAGCGCATGCTCGTGCCGGCCGACGAGCTCACCGGAGTCTCGGAGGACGTCGCGTGAGCGCCGCGCTTCCCGCCGGATGGACGCTCGCCGCGTCGGCCTTCAACTGGACGCGCGAGGTGCTGCGCGCACGCCGCACCACTCATCGCGTCGCGGCCGACATCGTGGCGGACGGCGTCGCAGACGTGATCGAGATCGAAGCAGGTCAGACGCTGCGCGGCTTTCCGGAGCCTGACGGGGACGAGCCCGAGCGGCTGCGCGACGCCGTGGAGCAGGCGGGCGGCCGCATCGGCATCGTGGGCGCGTCGATCGACGACTGGGCGCCCTCGGGCTCGCGGCGCAGCGAGGCTCAGCGCCTCGCGTTCCTGCTTCCGCAGCTGCACGTCGCGCATCGCCTGGGCGCCATCGGCGTGCGGCTTCCGATCGGGCAGGCGGGTCCGGCGCTGACGGCCCGCATCCTGCCGCTGCTGCACGAGCTCGATCTGGTGCTCTACGAAGAGGTGCAGGGGCAGCAGACGCCCGGCAGTGCCGGCCTCGCCGACAGCTACGCAGCGATCGCCGACCTCGACGACCCCCGTGTGCGGCTCCTCGTGGACATCAGCATGCTGATGCCCGCCCTGCCGCCGTCGTACCTCGCGGTGCTGCGGGAGGGCGGAGTGCCGGGCATCCTCATCGACGCGCTGACCGACGGATGGCGCGACCCCGCGACGCATGAGGCGGTCGTCGCACTCCTGCGCAGCGGCGGGGTGCCCGGCGCCGTGCACACGGCATACATGAACCTGCTCGTGCGCTTCGGCCGGTCTCGGGCGGCCGACCTGCGCGAGGTGCTGCCGCTCGTCGGCGGCGTCCACTTGAAGTTCTGGGACCTCGACGACACCGACGGACGGATCACGACGCCCATCCGCGAACTCGCCACCGAGCTGGCCGCCGTGGGCTTCACCGGCACGCTGTGCAGCGAGTGGGGCGGGCACGAGTGGCTCGACGCCGACCCGGCCGCCGCCACGCGGGCGCACCTCGCGCTGGCGTCGTCGGCGCTGGCCGAGGGTGGGACGCAGGCGTCCCGATGTTGAGGGACGATCCACAGCGACTCTCGCCGCCGCTCGACGTTTCGGCTCGCTGCGCTCGCTCAACGACCAGTGGTGCGGATCCCGGCGCTCGTGGCAGAAGCAGGTCGTTTCGCGCGCTGCGCTCGCGCAACGAACCGGGGGTCAGCCCTTCGTGGAGAACGCGGCGTCGAAGGCGGCGGCCGGCGGAGTGATGGCGTTCAGCTCACGGACGAAGGCGAGCGCCTCGGGCGCACCCTGCAGGCGGTCCATCCCCGCGTCCTCCCACTCGACGCTCGTCGGCCCGTCGTACTGGATGGCGTTGAGCGCGCGGAAGATCGGCTCCCACGGCACCTCGCCGTGACCTGTCGAGACGAAGGTCCATCCCCGTCGCGGGTTCGCCCACGGCAGGTGCGAGCCGAGCACGCCGTTGCGGCCGTCGAGGTTGGTCACCGACTCCTTGACGTGCACGTGGAAGATGTCGTCGGCGAAGTCGAGGATGAACGCCACCGGGTCGAGCTGCTGCCACATGAAGTGCGAGGGGTCGAAGTTGAACCCGAAGCTCTTCCGGTGCCCGATCGCGTCGAGCGTCGCCTTCGCCGTCCAGTAGTCGTAGGCGATCTCGGACGGGTGCGGCTCGAGCGCGAAGCGCACCCCTTCCTCCTCGAAGACGTCCAGGATGGGATTCCAGCGGTCGGCGAAGTCCTGGTAGCCCGCGGCGATCATCTCGTCGGACGCCGGCGGGAACATCGCGACGTACTTCCAGATCGACGACCCGGTGAACCCCGTGACGGTCTTCACGCCGAGGCGCGCAGCCAGGCGGGCCGTGTTCTTCAGCTCCTCGGCGGCGCGGCGGCGGACGCCCTCCGGGTCGCCGTCGCCCCAGACGCTGTCGGGGAGGATGTCGCGGTGCCGCTGATCGATCGGGTCGTCGCAGACCGCCTGGCCCTTCAGGTGGTTCGAGATCGTCCACACCGTCAGGCCGTTGCGCTCGAGGATGTCGAGCCGGTCCCGGATGTAGGCGTCGTCATCCCAGCGGCTGGGGTCGAGGTGATCGCCCCAGCAGGCGATCTCGAGACCGTCGTACCCCCACTCCCCGGCGAGCCGGCACACCTCTTCGAACGGCAGGTCGGCCCACTGGCCGGTGAACAGGGTGATGGGACGGGTCATGTCGCTCTCTCCTTCGAAATCAGACGCGGACGGGAACGCCGGTGCGTTCCCACGCGGAGTCGTTCGCGGCACTGCGCTCGACGGCGGCGAGTACCCGCTGCACGCCGAGCCCCTCGGCGAACGTGGGATGCGGGTCGACGTCGCCGTGGATCGCCGCCACGAGGTCGACGACCTGATGCACGAACCCGTGCTCGTAGCCGAGCATATGGCCCGCGGGCCACCAGGCGCCGACGTACGGGTGCTGCGCCTCGGTGACCAGGATCTTCGTGAAGCCCTGCCGATCGTCGGGGGCCGTGCGGTCGTAGAACTGCAGGCTGTTGAGGTCCTCGAGGTCGAAGGCAAGCGCGCCCTTGTCGCCGGAGACCTCGATCGTCAGCGCGTTCTTGCGGCCCGTCGCGAACCGCGTCGCCTCGAACGAGACCAGCGCGCCGCCGGAAAGGCGGCCGGCGAAGATCGCCGCATCGTCGACTGTGACCTCGCCGTACCCGTCGGCCGCCACACCCGTCAGTCCCGCGCCGGAGCCGAGCAGGGGTCGCTGCTTCACGATCGTCTCGACGGTGCCCGACACCGCCTCGACGGTCTGCCCGGTGACGAACTGGGTCATATCGATGATGTGGGCGCCGATGTCGCCCAGCGCTCCCGAGCCGGCGCGCTCCTTCTGCAGCCGCCACGCCAGCGGCGCCTCGGGATCGACGAGCCAGTCCTGGCGATAGGCGGCGCGCACCTGCTGCACGGTTCCGATGGTGCCCTGGGCGATGAGGTCGCGCAGGAACGTGACGGCCGGGACGCGGCGGTACGTGAAGCCCACCATCGCCTTCGCACCACGGTCTGCGGCGCGCTCGGCGGCGGCGAGCATCGCCTCGGCCTCCTCCACCGAGTTCGCGAGCGGCTTCTCGCAGAGGACATGCTTTCCGGCGTCGAGCGCGGCGATGGCGATCTCGGCGTGCGAATCGCCGGGTGTGACGATGTCGACGATGTCGATGTCGTCGCGAGCGATGACCTCGCGCCAGTCTGTGGCCGACTCGGCCCACCCCCAGTGCGCGGCGGCCTGGGCGACGGCGTCGGCGTTCCTGCCCACCAGTACGCTCATCTCGACGTCTTCGGCGAGATCGAACACCGCCGGAGCCTGCCGCCACCCGACCGAGTGCGCGGCGCCCATGAAGCCGTATCCGATCATGGCCACCCGCAGGGGGCGTTTCGACTCGCTTCGCTCGCTCAACGACCGGGAGGCGCTTCGCTCGCTCAACGACCGGGAGGCGCTTCGCTCGCTCAACGACCGGGGTTCGGTCATGCGAGCACCACCTCTCGCTCGACCGGCACGCGGTTCGTGACGTAGCGGCCGGGCCCGCCGTCGACGCCGGGCATGATCTGCATGTAGAGCAGCCGCATCGTGAGGACCACCTCGACGGTGAGCGCGGCGCCGGGCTCGGGAACGTGGTCGAGCGGGATGAGCACGTCGGGCCGGTCGGCGACGAACCAGAGCGTCTCCCACTGCTCGGGAAGCTCCTCGACGCGGTAGGTGCGTCCGTTCAGCGCGAAGCGCAGCGCCTCGCGAGGGACCGGCACGCCGTCGACGGATGCCTCGACATCGTCGACGGCCGAGAGCCAGAGGCTGCGGTACCAGGGGATCTGCACCGAGACGGCGATGCCGTCGTCGGTGCGCCGGACGTCGTTCTCGGAGAACAGGGAGTTGTGCGTGGCCATGTTTTCCTCGCTGTCAGGCCGGGACGACGGCGTCTTCGATCGCACGCCGCATGAGGGCGTGCTGCTTCTTCACGAGCGCGATGGGGTCTGCCTCGCCGAGGTCGCTGAACGCGTGCCCCTCCCATTCGCTGGACAGGTACCCCTGGTAGCCGCCCTTCACAAACTGCCGCACGATGCGCGGGATGTCCATCGCCGGCTCGTCGCCGTTCGCGTCGATGTCGTAGAACTTCGCGTGCACGTGGAAGATCTGCGGCATGATGTCGAGCCACTCCTCCGGCGGCACGAGGCCGTGCATGTTGAACGCGAGGCGGGTGAACGGACCGAATCGCACCGGGTCGACGCCCTCGCCGCGCAGGTAGTCCTCGAAGGCCTGATTGCGCACGTGCATCGGCTCCGAACGGTGCCAGATCTCGTCCATCACGGGGAAGTGGCGCTCGTCGAGGCCCATCTTCGCCAGCTGCGTGAGCAGCGTCGGCGACAGGCTGTGCATCGTCGAGGAGAAGTCGGCGGTGAAGCCGAGCCGGTCGCTGCCGAGCTCGTCGTACATCTCACGGATGCCGAGCACCACGGGGTCGTTCGGCCCCTGCGGCGCGTGGATCTCGTAGCCGAGCTTCTGGTCGTACTCCTCGGCGAGGGGCAGCAGGCGGCGCAGCAGCTCCTTTCCGGCCGAGCGGATGACGACGCGTGTGAACCCGAGCGTGTGCGCGGTCTTCAGCTGCCGGGCGAGGAAGTCGTGCTCCTCGTCGGGCGTCATGTCGCGCTCCTTGCGGCGTCCCATGTCGAGGTTCGTGCCGACGGCGCTGGGCTCGAGCCCGTACTTCTCCAGGGTGCTGAACCAGAGCTTCACGAACGCCCGGTCGACGTCGGGATAGGTGCGCAGCAGCTGCGCGATGTTGAACTCGACACCGGGGCCGATGCCGTTCTCGGCGACGGCGGCGATGAGCGTCTCCGGTGTGTAGAGACCCGCGGCGAACTCGCTCGTCATGGAGTAAAGCGTCGTGCCGAGCTTGATCCCTGTTCCCGCGATCGACTCGCTCATGCGCGTGCTCCTTCCGTGCGGGCCGCCGCTGTCCGCCCATCGGCGCGGCCGCGGCTCAGCCACTGCGACAGCTGCGTGCGGGCGGCTGCGGCATCCGTCTCCATCCGGCTTCCGGCGTCTTCCGCTGCGGACCGCTGCACCGCCTGCTCGGCGGCGATGATGTCGAACGGGCTCTGCCAGTGGTTCCAGTGCCACCCCTCGTACTCGCTCGAGACGGCACCGTTGTAGCCGTTCTCGACGAGCAGGCGGATGAGGTCGCGCACCGGGACCGACGGCTCCTCGCCGTTCTCGTCGATGCCGAAGAACTTGCCGTGCACGTGCCGGATCCACTGCATGATCTCGAGCCAGTCGTCGACGCGAGCAGGACCGAACAGTCCCGTGCCGTTGATCCCGAAGTCGATGCCGAGATCGGGCCGGCCGTTCTCGGCGCCCAGGGCGATGAACCGGCCGAAACGCTCAGCGTGCTCGGCCTGGTCGGCGGGCGGCCCTGCCTCATAGAACTCGTCCCACAGCGCGACGACCTTCTCGAGCAGCTCGTCGGATGCTCCGCGGCGGCGATACGCCTCGACCAGAGACGGGGCGAAGCCCGACGTGGTCGCACCCCAGTCGGCGGTGAAGCCGAGGAAGGGCGATCCGACCTTCTCGTAGCGGTCGCGCAGCGCGAGGATGCGCGGGTGGGATGCGTACTGGTCGGCGTGGACCTCGAGGGCCAGCGTGACGCCGTAGCGCTCGGCGACCGGGGCGAGGCGCTCCATCGAGTCGGGCTCGATCGAGATCTGCACACGTGCGATCGGGAACCCGAGCTTCGCCGCCGCTTCGATCTGCCGGCGCATGTACTCGATGAGCTCGTCCTGGTTCAGCAGCCGATCGCGATGGATGCCGATGTCGGCGTTGATCGCGAGCGAGGTCTGCACCAGACCGACCTCGTCGACGAGATCGCGGAAGCGCCCCGCGAACGCGTCGTCGATCGCCGGGAATCCGCGGAAGCTGGAGAACCCGATGATCTCGAGCCCCGGGCCGTTTCCGTCGGCGGCGACCTTGCGGATCAGCCCCTCGAGGTCGTACTGGCGACCGTGGAACGCGCGGGTGAAGCTGTAGAGGGTGACTCCCTGGATGGGCGTGCCGAGGCCGGTCATGCTGCCACCGCCGTCATCGTCTTGGTGTCGCGCTCCTCGATGTGGAGCACCTCCTGGTCGCCGATCACGATGTACGGGATGTAGAGGGTGAGCTCGACGGTCACCTCGTGCTCGGGACCCAACGAGACCGGGACCTCGCCCGAGAGGACGGCGGAGTCGAGCGGAAACCACCACTGCTCCGTGTCGTCGACCATCTCGGCGAAGGTGAACGTCCTGCCGTTCATCTCCCAGCGCAGCGTCTCCGCCGGCGCGCCGACGCCGTCGACCGTCAGTCTGGCGCCGGCGATGCACGATGCCGGCAGTGCCCGGTACCACGGGATGCGCACTTCGACCGACGCGCGGGTGCCGTCGCTGGTGAGGGTGCCCTGCTCGATGAGCCGATCGGGGATCACGGCATCCACCTCCCTACTTTCTCGTTGTTCCTACACATTAATGTCTCTTTTCGACATAAGCAAGCGTCAGCGCGGAATCGTCAGCTCGCTCGCGATGCGGCGCGCGCCGCGCACGGCGAGCGCGACGGAGGTGAGCGTCGGGTTGCAGGCGGTGGCGGTGGGGATCACGCCGTTGCCCGCGACGAACACGCCCGGCGCCTGCCAGAGCTCGCTGTCGGGCCCGCAGACGCTGCGCCCGTCGTCGGTCGCGCCCATCCGCACTGTGCCCTGATAGTGCAGGGAGGCACCGAACGGCATCGTGAACGGGCGCTCGTCGAGAGGCTCGCCCACCGCCTTCCCCAGGCGCACGATCTGGGCACGCGCCCGCTCGAGCACCTCGTGGTCGCGCGGAGTGAGCCGGTAGCGGATACTCATCGCGGGCATGCCGTACGCATCGGTCTTCTCGTCCGAGAACTCGACGCGGTCGTCCCACTGGAGGTCCTTGGCGGTGAACAATCCCAGGCCGACGATGGTGCCGGGCGCCGCGGGGTCGTCCTCGGCGAGGGGCACAGGCGAGGCATCCAGCTGCATGATCTGGCCGTGGAAGGGCTCGGCGTCGGTGAACGGCACCCAGCTGACGCCGCTCTGCTCGCTCAGCGAGCCGCTGATGACGTCGTGCTCGTCGGACTGTCCGGCGGGAGTGCTGCGCGTGTCCGTTTCGGCATCGCGGATGCGCGCCGCGAACACGATCTGCGACTGGTCGTTGAGCATGCGTCCGAGCGCTGCGGGACGGATGCCGGATGCCCAGAGCACCTGCGGCGTGCGCAGGGCGTCGGCGGCCACGACGACGAACCGTGCGCGGACCTCGTGGACGGTGCCGGTGCGCAGGTCGCGCACCTCGACGCCCACGGCCCGCCCGTCGCGCAGGAGCACGCGGCTGACGAGCGACTCGTCGTGCAGCGAGAAGCGGGGATTGGCGCGGGTGGCGTCGCCGAGCACGACATCCGAGCCCGACCAGACGAGGCCGCCGTCGGCGCGACGGTGCACGGCGAGCGGCATCCGCTGCACGCGCCGGTCGGGGGCGCGTGAATCGTCGACCGCCGCGGCGAGGCGCTCGCGGACGAGTTCCGTGTACGGTGCACCGTCGAACGCGTCGGTGGTCACCCCGAGCAGGCGGTCGCCCTCGTCGAGCAGCTCGTCGAGATCGTCGAGGAAGTCGATGCGCTCGCTGTCGCCCGGCCGCGGGCAGGCCCCGGTCCAGTGCGCTCCCATGCCGCCGACGTTGCTGGAGAACGCGGCGACCGGGAGGCCGTCTTCGTCGGCGGAGGCATAGCCGTCGGGCAGGAGGTAGGTGCCGGGACGGGCCATCCGGTCGCCGGATTTCACGGCGCCGGGCGAGTTCACGGTGGCAGCGCCGGCTCCCGGACCCTCCGACCGCTCCTGTGCGCGGGCACGGGCCGCCGCGTCCACGATGTTCTTCACGTGCGCGCCGGGCGGGTCGGAGACGGTGGGACCGACCTCGAACATCGCGATCGTGGCGTCGGGCGCGCGCTCGGTGAGGATGCGCGCGTACGCGGCGCCCGTCGGCCCGCTGCCGACGATCGCGACGTCCACCTCGGCGGGATACCGGCTCTCGTCGCTGCGCTCGTCGTCGCTCATGCCTGTGCCGCCAGTTCGCGGATGAGGGCGGTCGACGCCGCCGACTCCTGGGTCGGGTAGTACTCGAGCCCGATGGGCCCGTCGTACCCCGCGGCGCGCAGGATCCCGAGCCGCTGCGGCCAGTCGAGGTCGCCCGAGCCCGGTTCGCCCCGCCCCGGGGCGTCGGCGAGCTGGACGTAGGCGAGCACGTCGGCCGCGTTCGTCAGCTCGCGCTCCATGTCCTCTCCCTCGACCGCCGAGTGGTAGATGTCGTAGAGGATGCCGAAGAACGGCGAGTCGACCCCGCGGGCGACGTAAACGGCCTCGGCGGTGCGGTCGAGGAGCGAGCCCGGGTGGTCGACGCGCACGTTGACGGGCTCGAGCGCGAGGGTGATGCCCGATCCGTCGATCTGGGCAATCGCCGTCCGGTAGATCTCGATGAGCTTGTCGAGCTGCACCTGGCGCTTCCAGCCTCCGAACCCGGTGCCGCTGCCGACGACGATGCGCGGGCAGTCGAGCTCGCGAGCGATCGCGACGCCTTCGTCGAGCTTGCGGAAGAACTCGGAATGGTCCCACGGCGGGATCATGAACTGCGTGCGCGGCTCGCTCAGTTGCGCGGTGAGCTGCGTGCCGGTCTCCTCGAGTGCGGCCTTCAACGCCGGGATGTCCTTCGGCTTCGCCGGCGCGTCGACCCCGGTGGGCCCCCACATCTCCACGGCGGTGAAGCCCGCCGCGGCTGCGGCGCGGATGCGGTCGTGGTAGTCGCCCGCCTCGGTGAAGAGCAGTTCGATGTTGGGTGCGAGCTGGTACATGAGATCTCCTGTTCAGAACATCGGGTGGTCGTGGGCGGCATGCACGGGAACCTGCTGCAGCACGTCCCAGTGCTCGACGATCCGGCCGTCCTCGAATCGGTAGATGTCCGCGACCGCCGCGTCGGGTGCGCCCGGACGGGAAGCCTTCACATGGACCATCGCGAGGTCGCCGTCGGCGATGACCCGCTGGATCTCGAATCGCGCGTCCGGCGATCCGTCGAACTTCGGGGTGAGCATCTCGACCGCGGCGGCCCGCCCGTCGACGATCGTCGGGTTGTGCTGGCGGTAGTCGTCGGAGACCAGGAAGGCGAACGCATCCGCCACCCGCTTCTGCGTGTAGAACAGGTCGCAGAACCGCTCGAACGCGGCGCGGTTGTCGGTCATGGTCTCTCCTGTGTGCTCGTAGGTGCGACTACGACCGGACCGAGCAGGCCCGTCGGGTCCTGTTGCGCGAAAGCGGAGAAGAAGTCAGGATGCGCCTTCGCGAGCGTGTTCGTAACCTCGATCTCGAGCAGGTTCTCGGAGTCGAGCACGCCGGCAGGAATGTCGAAGGCGTACGGCGGCGCGATGCGTGTACCGAGGTCGACGCCGGCGACCCTCACCCGCGCGATCTCGAAGACGGTACCGAGGTCGAGTCGGTGCGGTTGCCCGGGGTGGTCCGTGGTGAGCTGCGTCGTGTACCGCGCCGTACCGCTGAACCGGGGCAGCAGATCGGGATCGCTGAGGGGACGCAGCTCATCGAGCGTGCGCCACGGGGTGAACGTCGGGTACTCCTCTGCGGTGGCCAGGGCGACGTCCCATTCCGTTGCTAGCAGCGTGCCCTCGCCCGCCGTGGTCGCTGGCTGAACGTGGAGCCCCGCCCACGCGGTGGGTTCGCCGACGAGAAGCACTGTCGATTCGCCTGGCTCGAGCACCACGTCGACCTCGGTGCCGTCGTCGACGGCGCTGCTCGGGACTGCAGTGAGCGTGGCCGCGAATGCGTCGAACGTCACCACGTCGCCCGTGCGGGGCAGCGTCAGCGTAGTGTGCAGCGTCTCGGTCACCGACTCGTTGACGAGCATGACGACGTCTGCCTCGCCGTGATCGATGCGCAGCACCCGCAGCGATGGGGCTGCCCCCGAAGTCCGCACGGCGCGGTTCGTCAGCGCGCGCACGACCGTCGCAAGCTCGGCTTGGGGCACGGCGTGGAACGACGTTCGCAAGACGTCGGCGTCGTCCTCCGCATCCGTGTCGCTGCACATGACGTCCGGGACCTCGTCGACGAAGACGACCGGCACCCCGTCGGCGTGAAGGCGCAGCAGATTCCGTGCGAGCGCCGCCGGCAGGAAGGCGCTGCCGGGCACGACGAGGGCGTCGTACGACTCGCCGCCGAGCGCGAGCGATGCGCCGTCGGCCGCGGCGCCCGCGAGCGCGTCGCCGGGCACGATGTCAGCGTCGAGCTGTGCCTCGGCCAGCAGCCGCAGAGGCCGCTCCACCGGCTGCGCCGCGCCCAGCCACTCGGCATCAGCGTGGTACAGCACTGCCACGGGGGCGATGTGCGTGCCGCCCTGCAGGAGGTGGCTGAGGCGGTCGGTGTAGGCGCTGAGCAGATGATGGTGCCGATACTGCGGGTTGTGCCCCTGTGCGTAGAAGTGCGGTGGACAGTCGAGATCGGGGAACGGCGCGGGAGAGAAAGCATGCAGCACGATGTGCGTGACGCCGCGGACCATGAGGTGATTCGTGAGCCAGGTGAACAGGCGCAGTCCCGCGTACCAGCCGTACGCGCCGATCGTCTCGCACATCGACCTGCCGCGCTTTCGCGGGTCGAGGTGAGCGGCGGACGACGCGAGCTTCGCCAGCCCGAAGTGGAAGAACTCTCCGTCGGAGTGCCCCACCATGTTCGCGAACGGCCCACGACCGAACCCGGGCACGACCTGGGCACCGATGATGTCGATGCCCGCCATGTCCTGTCCGGCCATCGCACGGAAGTAGTGGCCTGCGCCGGGACCGAGGTGCGCGTGGGCGCCGTTGTCCTCGATGACATGGCCGATGTACTCCACACCGTGCGCCCGGCACCAGTCGCCCAGACGCTCGGAGAAATTCTCCGCGTACAGCCGGGTCACGACATCCATGAAGGCGTACCGCACTCGGCGCTCCGTGCCGCCCGCGGAGTTCCACAGCATCGGCAGGAGCGGCAGGGGGTCGGCGCCGAGCGCCGCGGTGAGCCGCTCGTGGACGTCCTCGTTCCACGGCAGCGGCACCGGCTTGCCGAGCTGCGAATCGAAGTCGAACGTGTCCGGGTCGTTGTAGATGCCGGGCTCGTCGCTGAAGAATCCGGCGATCGTGGTGCCGAACTCGGGGCCGTACCGGGCGTGGATGCGCTCGTGGACGCTGTCGATCAGCAGCTGGGTCGAGGCGGCGTTGAGGTAGTCGATGTGCTGGGCATGCCGCGCGCTGCCACCATCGGCCGTCGTGGTGAGGAAGAAGACGCGCCACCAGCCGTCGGGGATGTCCCAGTGCACGATGCCGTCGGTCACTCGATCGGTCAGGTCGATCGGCTCGCCGACCAGATCGTGCCCGTCTTCGGCGCGGCGGTACGCGACGACGCGCACGAGGTTCCCCGGATCCAGCGCGGCGGGGGGCCCCCAGAACTGCCGGCGCTCGACGATCAGCGACGCCCCACGCGCGGGACCGATGACATCCGTGTGCCGCTCGGCGAGAAAACGTCGACGCAGGTCGGCCTCGGCATCCTGCACCGCTCCGCCGGCGTGCCCCGTCGGGAACGTGTCATCGTCGAAGAACCACACCGTCATGCCGCGACGGCGCGCGATCTCGAGGACGGCGTCGACATCATGCCACCACCCTTCGCCGAGGAAGTCCGGATGGGGGCGCGCCTCGAGGATGACGGAGCGGATGCCGGCGTCACCGATGCGCTCCATCTCCTCGCGCACGGACGCCGTGCCCGTTCCCTTCTGCCAGAAGAGCGGCATGATGGCGCCGGGGACGGGGCCCGAGACGGCGTCGTGCAGTCGTTGCAGTGTCACGGTGTCGCCGCCCTCTCGCTCATGGTGAGTCGCCCGTCTCGGCGGCTCGTGCCGTCGCACACCCAGACAGCGAAGTCGCCGGGCTCGAGCAGCCGCCGGCCGTCGTCTGTCCAGAAGCGCAGATCGTCGGCGGTCAGGGTGAAGGAGACGACGGTGCTCTGCCCCGGTGCGAGGGTCACGCGGTCGAACCCGCGCAGCCGCGCCACAGGCTGGGTGAGGCTCGCGACCTCATCGCGGGTGAACAACATGACGACGTCGTCGCCCGGCCGATCTCCGGTGTTCCGCACACGCACGCGCACGTCGATCGCCGCGCCGCTCTCGAGGGCTGCGAGCGAGGCGTCCGTCGGGAGCTCGAGCTCCGACAGCTCGAAGGCCGTGTAACCGAACCCGGCGCCGAAGTCGAAGCGGGGCCCGAGCTCCAAGTCGAGGTACTTCGAGGTGTAGTAGTCATCCGTGTTGTTCGGTCCGGCGAACTCCGCGTCACGGTTCGTCAGGATGACTCCGCCCGTCTGTGGCGGCCGCCCGGTCGGCTCATGGTCGTAATGGATGGGGACCTGTCCGACGGAACGGGGGAACGTCATCGGCAGGCGCCCTCCCGGGTTGACGCGTCCGCTCAGCACGCCGGCGATCGCCGCGGGCGCCTCGCTGCCGAGGTGCCACGTCACCAGGAGTGCTGCGACGTCCTCGATCCAGTCCTCGACGACCAGCGGGCGGCCAGTGGCGAGCACCACGACCACAGGCGTGCCGGTGCCGGCGACGGCACGGATGAGGCGGCTCTGCGCCTCGGGCAGCGAGATGTCGGCACGGGAACTGGCTTCCCCCGAGAGGGTGCTGGGCTCGCCGACGGCGAGAACAGCGATGTCGGCGGCGCGGGCGCGCGCGACGGCGTCCTCGATCTGGGCCGCACTGGCCTCGAAGAATCCGGCACCGTCGACGACGTCGAGGTCGACATCGGTCAGCTCGTCACCAAGGGCGTCGGCGAGCGTGCCTGCGACGGGGGTCGCGAAATGCTGCACCCAGGCGCCGAGGTGGTCGGCGCTGCGGGCGTAGGGCCCGGCGATCAGCACGCGCCGAAGGTCGGCGAGGGGCAGCAGCTCCCCTTCGTTGCGCAGCAGCACAGGACAACGCTCCGCCGCGGTCCGAGCGGCAGCGCGACCCTCCTCGCTCGCCGCACTGGGCGCCGCTCCCTCGTCGACGTAGGGGTTGTCGAAGAGGCCGAGCCGCTCCTTGAGCGCGAGAACACGGCGCACAGCGTCGTCGACACGCGTGGGCGAAACGTCATCCGGCGACAGCAGTGCGACGCCGCTCTCGTCGACGAGGAGGGACCCGCCCATCACGATGTCGACCCCCGCCTCGATGGCGAGCGCGATCGCCGCCTTCTCGTCGACGGCGACGCCGTGGTCGACGAGCTGTGCCACCCCCTCCGCGTCACCGACGACCACGCCGTCGAAGCCCCACTCGTCCTTCAGCACGTCGGTGAGCAAGGTGCGGTTGGCGTGCATCGGGGTGCCGTTGAGAGCGTTGAAGGACGCCATGACCGATGCCGCGCCCTCTGCGACGCCCACCCGGAACGTCTCGAGGTAGGTCTCTCGCAGCCGACGGGACGAGAGGTCCGTCGTGTTGTAGTCCCGGCCGGCTTCCGCGGCGCCGTACGCGACGAAATGCTTGAGGCACGACGCGACGGCATGCGGCTCGATGAGTTCGTGCTGATAGCCGGCCACCTTCGCGGCCGTGAACCGTGCCGCAAGGTGAACGTCCTCGCCGAATCCTTCGACGACCCGCCCCCACCGAGGATCGCGGGTGAGGTCGACCATCGGTGAGAACGTCCAGTTCACGCCGTTCCGCCGCGCCTCGGCGGCCGACACCCGCGCGTCCGCCATCGCGACAGCGGTGTCGAAACTCGCTGCCTGGGCCAGCGGTGTGGGGAAGATCGTGAACTGGCCGTGCACGACATCGAGGGCGATCAGCAGGGGAATGCCGAGCTCGGACTCCTCGACGGCGACGCGCTGGAGGGCGTTGGTCGCGGCGGCGCTGGCGGGCCAGAACTGGGCTCCGATGCCCCTCCGTGCAAGGTCCTGCTGCCCTGCGGTGTCCTTCCGCCAGACGATCTGCAGCTGGAAGAGCTTCTGCTCCCATGTCATCCGGTCGAGAAGGTTGTCGATGCGAGCGCTCATACGACGGCTCCCTGCGGCACAGCGGCTGCGAGACCCTCGTCTTGGACGAGAGCGCGATACCGGAAGGAGCGGAATGTCACGGTGCCCTCCCCGGCCGAGAAGAGTGCGGGCCGCAGGCTCTTCAGGTCGTTCATCGTCGCGGAGTTGTACCCCTGGGTGTCGTACCGCACGCCGTGCCGCGTCCATTCGTCTCCGGGCCGGCGGTACCACCCGGTCACGATGTGGTGGTCATTGCGCAGTCGCAGCTGGATCGTGTCGCCAGACTCGACCGGCGCGTGGAAGTGGGTGCGGATTCCCCCCGCGTAGCTGGTCATCACGGCACCGTCCCACCCCATGCCGCAGAACAGTCGATCGTTGAAATAGAGGAGGAGACCGCCGAGGGCTGACGGTGACGACACCTCGAGTTCGACCTCGATCTCGTACGCCGTGTCCATCGCCCACGTTGTGAGGGGCGATGAGTCCGCCGGCGAGGTGCCCTTGGCGCGCAGAACAAGTCCCTCCTGTGTGAACTGAGCACGGCCCGTCTCACGGGAGGAGGGGTTATCGAACACCCAGCGCTCGCCCCATCGCGGCGTCGAGAAGTCGTCGCTCGGCGCGAGAACGGCGGCAGGGACACCAGCGCCCGCCGGTTTGGGCAGCGGAGCGCCGAGGTCTGCAGCGGGGGCCGTCGGCCATCCGTCCTCCGTCCACGCGATGGGCTCGAGGAGCGCCTGACGCCCGAGCGTGCGGTAGTCGCGCCGGTATCCGTGCGACACCATCCACCATGAGCCGTCGGCGGCTTCGAGGATGGTGGCGTGACCGCGCGACCACCAGGCCTCGTCCGACGACCAGGTGCGCGCGACCGGATTGTCCGGCGAGTTCTCCCAGGGCCCGGACACGCTGCGCGACCGGGCGACGATCACCATGTGACCGGTGGCCGGGCCACCGGTGCCGCCCACTGCGCTGACGAGGTAGAACCACTCGCCGCGCCGGAAGAACTTCGGTCCCTCGAGGGCGTATGCCTCGGTGATCCATTCGTCGGGGTAGCGCCAGCCATCGTACGCAGACTCCAGCGACGTGACGGCGTGCAGTCCGGCGCGGTCCAGTCGGCAGCGGCGGATCCCGTTGACGAAGAGGTAGCGCTCGCCGTCCTCGCCGACAACGTGCCCGGGGTCTATCGCACCGGTGATGCCCGTGAAGATCGGCTCGCTCCACGGCCCCTCGGGTCTGTCTGCCGTGATCACCCAGATCTGCGGCTCGGTCATCGCGTCTGACCAATGGCTCGGGATGAACGGAATGTAGATGTAGTACCGTCCGTCGTGCTCGATGAAGTCAGGCGCGAACACCGTGCTGCGCGGCTCGGCGAGCGCGCAGGTGACGAAGGTCCAGTTGACTAGGTCGGGCGACCGCCAGATCGTCAGACCCGGAGCCGCGTCGAAGGACGAATACGTCAGGTAGTACTCGTCGCCGACGCGAAGCACGCTGGGATCCGGCCGGTCGCCGGGCAGGACGGGATTGCGGAACGTGCCATCGCCGAGATCCGCCGGCGGCCGCTCCCCGTTGGGTGCAGCCATCCGTCAGCCCTTCAAGCCGCCGGCGAAGCCCTGGATGAAGCGCTTCTGAGCGAACAGGTAGAACGCGAGGATCGGGATCATCGAGACCAGCACGATCGCGAAGATCTTGTTCCACTGGGAGACCAGCGAGCCGATGAAGTAGTACATGGTCACCGGCAGCGTCTGGTTCGCCGAGCCGCCGAGGAAGATCAGCGCCGTGAAGAAGTCATTCCACACGATCAGTCCGGCGAGGATCGCGACCGTCCCGGTGGCCGGTGCCATGAGAGGCAGCACGATGCGGAAGAAGATCTGCGAGCGGCTGGCGCCGTCGATCGTCGCCGCCTCCTCGTACTCGGTGCCGAGACTCCGGAAGAAGCCGGCGTAGAGGAAGATCGACAGCGGGAGCAGCATGCCCGTGTAGAGGACGATCATGCCCCAGATGGAACCGGTGAGCCCGATGGCGCGGGCGCCGATGTACAGCGGCACGGTACCCAGCTGCGACGGCAGCACGATCGCGATGAGGAACAGGTAGTACACAGCCTTGCTCCAGCGGCGCGTGCTGCGGGCGATCACGTAACCGGTGAGTGCGCCGAGAAGCACGAGCCCGATGATCGAGCCGACCGTCATGACGATGCTGTTGACGAGCCCCATGATGATGTTGCTGTTGCCCTGCGCAGTGAACAGCTCGGCGAAGTTGCCCCAGGCCGGCTCGGTGGGCAGCCCGAGCGGAGAGGTGGTGAACAGGTCGCCGTCGGACTTGAGCGCCGTCGCGATGAGGAAGTAGAAGGGGATGAGGAAGACCAGTGCGAGCACCCACACGAGCACCTCGCGCAGAGCGGTCAGCTTGGTGTACCGAAACATGGGTCAGTCCTCTCCGCGACCGTTCGAGACGCGCTGCTGGATGACGGCGAAGACCAGGATGATCACGGTGAGCACGAGCGCGAGCGCCGCACCGTAGCCGAAGTTGCCGAGGGTGAACGCCTGCTTGTAGACCTCGGTGGCGAGGGTGGATGTCGCGCCTGCAGGCCCGGTGCCGGTCAGAGCCATGATCTGGTCGAAGATCCGGAGCCCGTTCACGAGGCCGAGGGTCGTTGCGATGGCGACAGCAGGGCGGATGGCGGGGAGGGTGACGTGCCAGAACCGCTGCCAGAGGCTCGCGCCATCGATGGCCGCGGCCTCTTCGATCTCGACTGGGACGGCCGCGAGTCCGGCCATGTAGATCACCATCGCGAAGCCGGTCTGCTGCCACACGATGACGAGGAGGATCGTCCAGATCGCGAATGTGGGGTCGCCGGTCCATGCCCGTGCGACCGAGTCGAGGCCGACCGCCCGCAGGACGGTGTTCAGCGGGCCGTTGAAGTCGAAGATGAACTTCCATACGTACGACACGGCGAGGGGGCTGAGCACCACTGGCATGAAGAACAGCACCCGCAGGGTGTACCGGGTCTTGAGCCCCCGGTTCAGCGCGAGCGCGAGGACGAGGCCGATCACATTCGTGAGGATGACCGAGCCGAATGCGAGGAAAAGTGTGTTCCCGAGTGCGAGAAGCTTCGACGGATCGCGGAAGATCTTCTCGAAGTTCGCGAATCCGATCCAGTCGAACGAGCCGAGACCCGTCCAGTTCGTGAACGCGAAGACACCGCCTGCGGTGGTGGCCACGTAGTGGATGGCGATGACGAGGACGACGCCGGGCAGTGCCCACCACCAGTGTCCGAACTTCAGCAGGCCCGGCCGCCGCGGGGGTGCGCCGCGCCGGGAACCGCGGCGGTTCCGTTTCGGCACGACCACAAGCTCTGTCTCGGATTCGAGCGTCGTCGTCATCGTCCTTCGTCCTCTCGCGTCCTGCATTCGAGACCGCCCGGCGCACGTGTCGCCGGGCGGCTCATCGAATCACTGCCAGGCGGCGTCCATGTCGGCGAGCACCTGATCGATCGTCTTCTGACCGGTCAGCAGACCCTGCACGCCCGCGCCAAGCGCGTCGTACACCGCTGCATTCGGCCACGACGAGTTCGGGATCGGCGTGAAGGCGCCGTCCTTGAGGATCGTCTCGACCGGGGCGTAGACCGAGTCCTTGAAGTCGATGTCCTGGTAACCCGACACAGGAATCGTGCCCTGGTCCTTCGCGAAGGCCTTCGACTGCTCGGGCTCAGCCATCCAGTCGAGGAACTTCTGTGCCGCGACCTTGTTCTTGGAAGCGGCCGAGATGGAATACGCGTACGTCGAGCTCGCGATGGCGAAGGGCTTGTCGGAAGACGTTGCGGCGGGGAACGCCTCGACGGCGAACTTCGCGTGCCCCTGCGCCGCCGTGTTGATCTCCGTGGCGGCTCCGCTCGGTCCGAACATCCCCAGGGCCTTGCCCTGCGTCAGGCCGTTCGTGATCGCATCGAAGCCGGCGCCCGCTGCGCCCTTCTGGAAGCAGCCCGCCTTGTTCATGTCGACGATCGCCTGCAGCGTGTCCTTCCAGCCCTGCGAATCCGCGAAGGTCACCTCACCCTTGGCACGCTTCTGGTCCCACTCCGGGTCCTGGGCATATACACGCGTGGCCGAGACGGTCTGCGCCATGATGCCGGTGTTGGCTCCGATCGAGCCGGCGATCACGAAGAGCGACTTGCCGTCGGCTGCCATCGACTTGCAGGTGTCGAGGACGCCCTGGAAGTCCTTGGGGTAAGCCACTCCCGGCATCGTGTTGTAGACGTTCCCGACGAAGGCGATGTCGAGCGCCTGCCCGTACACCTTGCCGTCGACGATGAACTGCGCGTCGGCGCCCGCGGGGATGAGCTTCTTCGCGGTGTCGTCGAGCGGCGCGAGCAGGCCCGCCTTCGCCAGGGAGACGACGCTCTGCGCCTGGCCGACGCCCGGGGCTGCCACGAAGACGTCGGAGGCGTTGCCCGCCTGCAGCTGCGTGCGAATGGTCTGGTTGAAGCTCTCGCCGGGAAGTTTGTTCAGCGTGATCTTCACGTCGGGGTTCTCGTCCATGTACTGCTTGGCGAGCTTCTCGTATCCGGTCTCGACTTCGTTCGAGACGCCGAAGGCGAGGGAGAACTGCTTCGTGTCGGTGGTGGAGTCACCGCCGTTGCCGCCGGTCGAGCCGGAGCATCCGGCGAGAATGAGAGCACCGGCAACCGCGGTGGCGAAGACGCCGGCGCGGAGTGCACGAGAGCGACGTTGCTGTGTCATGTCGGGCCTTTCTGACTTCGTTGTCGGCGGCTCGGGTGATCGAGACACCATGCTGTCGTCCCCAGTATGACCGCGATATGCAGAAAAGACACATTAGTTTCTTCGATATATGGCATAAGGCGGGCGTCAGTCCGCGCCTGGCGTGCCAGACCCAGCCAGACCGGGCGGTCTGAGCGGGTCCGGCAGGGCGGTCTTCTCACGGCTCGGTGCGGAGAAACTCCCAGAAGCTCGTCGCCTCCCCCGGGTCCATCGGAGGCGCCACGGTGCCCGCCTCGGCCGCGTCGTTCTCGGCACGGCAGTTGGCGGTGGAGTACTCGACGACCCGGCGGACGCGGTCGACACGGCGACGGCCGTACGCCTCCAGCGCCGCGTCGATCGGCGCTCGCCTGAGTTCGTCGGCGAGCACAGACGCATCCTCGATCGCCATTGCCGCCCCGCTCGACCCGTGCGGCGGCATCACGTGCACGGCGTCGCCGACGAGAACGAGCCGCCCGCGATGCCAGGGCGCTTCAGGCATCAGCGTCTGGAACATCGCGATGTGCACGTCGTCCCACGGCACGCCCACCCGCAGTTCGTCGACTCCCGGGAAGGAGAACTCCTGCAGCACCTGCTGCACGTCGGCGAGGACCTCCTCGCGATCGGCACGAGGAAGGCCCGGACGGGGCAGGGTGAGGAACGCGTAGACGCTGCCGTCACCGAGCGGCCAGAGCCCGAGCTTGACCGCCCGCGGGCCAAGGAACATGGTTCCGTGTTCCAGGCCGTCGACGGGACCCGTCACCCAGCGGAGACCGAGCTGGTCGAGGTTCTCCCGACCATCAGCGAGCACCGCGTCGCGCAGCTGCGACCCGGCACCGTCCGCGCCCACGATAAGGTCGTAGCGCCGCGGCTCGCCCTGGTCGAACTCCGCCAGCATGCCGTCATCAAGCGACGAGACCCCGGTCACGGCGACACCGGCCCTCACCGTGACGCTGCGCTGGGCGAGCGAGGACGCGAGCGCCTCAGCAAGGCTCAGCCGATCGACGATCACATTGTCGGGATACGGCTGCCCCGCTGGGGTCGTCCGGTCGACATGCACGATCGTGGTGCCGTCGGCGGTGCACATGTGCAGCGACATGCTCGGCGCGCTGGCAGCGAGCACCGGGTCGAGGACGTCGATCGCGGCGAGGCCGCGCAGCGCGCACGACGACAGCCCCACGGCCACCCCCACCGGCCGGGGATTCGGGTCGACGACGTCGACCTCGAACCCCTCCAGCCGCGAGAGGGCGTTGGCGGTGGCGAGGCCGGCGATTCCCGCTCCTGCAACGAGAACATGCGTCACTGAGGTCATGCTCCCCACGCCGCGTCCATGTCGGCCAGCACCTGGTCGATCGTCTTCTGACCGGTGAGCAGACCCTGCACACCAGCGCCCAGTGCGTCGTAGACCGAGGCGTTCGGCCAAGTCGCGTTCGGCAGTGGGGCGTAGGCGCCGCTGCCGAGGATGCCGGCGACCGGCGCGAACACGCTGTCCGAGAGATCCAGCCCCGCGACGCCGGTCACTGGGAGGTCGCCCGCGGTCTCCGCGAAGGTCTTCGACTGCTCCGGCTCGGCCATTCAGTCCAGGAACTTCTGCGCCGCGACCTTGTTCTTCGAGTTCGCGGACAGCGCGTACGCGTAGGTGGAGCTGGCCAGGCCGAAGGCCTTGTCCGTCGACTGTGCGGGTGGGAACGCGTGGACGACGAACTTCGCGTGTCCGGCAGCGGCCTTGTTGATGTCTGCTGCGGCGTTGCTCGGGCCGAACATGCTGAGTCCGCTGCCCTGTGTCAGCCCGTTGGTGATGGCATCGAACCCCGCGCCTTCGGCGCCCTTCTGGAAGCAGCCGGCCTTATTCATATCGATGACGGTCTGGAGCGTCTGCTTCCATCCCTGGGAGCCCGCGAAGGTCACGTCGCCGGAAGCGCGCTTGGCGTTCCAGTCGGGATCCTGCGCGTACACGCGGGTGGCGGCGATGATCTGTGCCATGAGGCCCGTGTTGGCGTTCACAGAGCCAGCGACGATGAAGAGCGCCTTGCCGTCGGCCTTGAGCTTCGCGCAGGTGTCGAGCACGGTCGCCTCGTCGGTCGGGTACGCGACGCCGGGAAGCGTGTTGAAGATGTCCGCCATGAAAGAGATGCTGAGCGCCTGACCGTATGTCTTGCCGTCGACCTGGAACAGGCCTTCCGACCCCGCCGGGATGACGTTGGTGGCAGCCTTGCCGAGCGGTGCGATCAGCCCGGCCTTGGCGAGGGGCACGATGCTGTAGGGCTGTCCGGAGCCGGGAGCCGCCACGAAGACGTCCGACGCGTTTCCTGCTTGTAGCTGTGTGCGGATCGCCTGCGGGTACGTCTCTCCCGGGAGCGGGTTCAGCGTGATCGTGACGTCGGGGTTCTCCTTCATGTACTGCTTGGCCAGCTTCTCGTAGCCGGTCTCCTCGTCGTTGGCCGGGCCGAAGGACAGGGAGAACTTCTTCGTGTCGGTCTGCTTCTCGGTGTCCGCGGATCCGGAGCCGGAGCATCCGGCGAGGACGAGGATGCCGGCGAGACCGGCGGCGAGGGCGGCGGTGCGGATCATGCGCAAGCGACGGTGCTGTGTCATGGCGTGCCTTTCTGTCGTGGGTGGTGGGTGTCGGGTTTCAGTCGTTGGAAGAGGGCGTCCAGTCGGCCGGCTCCTGCCAGTCCGTCGGGGGCTTCCAGTCGCCCAGGGGCGGCATGGGGACGACCTCCCCGGCGTCGTTCGTGACCTTTGTGACGGCGTTCTGGAACTCCCGGAACCCGGAGATCTTGCCGTCGACGAGCAGGAAGTGGTGCAGGTAGTGGTTCTTGTAGTGCACCGGCTCGTATCCCGGTTCCGGAGAGCGGATGACACCGGCGCCGAAGCACTCCACCCAGAACTGGTCGGGGTACTGCGTGTCGAACACGTGGATGTCACTCCAGGTCCATCCGGTGAAGATCTCCCTGTTGATCAGGAAGTTGTACTTCAGCTCGTACTGTCCGCGCATGTCGATCGGAAAGCCCATGCCTGTCCAGGGCAGGACCTTGTAGCCGTCCTTCGTGAACAGCGAAGCCCGTTCCAGCCCGTGCGCGGTGAAGAACCGCTCCACGGTCGTACGGTTGAGGTCCTGCAGCGCGCGCTGTGCGTCGTCCATTCGTCACTCCTTCGCGAATCCCTCCCAACCGACAGCGGGCGCCGTCGGGTGCGGTGCGACCTTCACGCTACGGAAGCCGCCGCCGCAGTACGACGTCTGATCGGCCATAGACTGACGCCTCAGACCAGTCGGTTTCGACACCCAAGACCGGAGACAGCGGGCGGCCCATGGATCAGCACCGACCCTCAGCCGAGGAAGACCTCGATCTGCTGCTGGAGACGATGGTCTCCGCCGACGGCATCCGACCACGAGCAGAGGCTCTGCCGCTGCTGTGCGAGAAGACGAGCGAGATCATGGGCTGCGCGGCGACCATGGTGCGGCTGGTCGATGCGGAAGGGACTGCGCTGCACACCGTCGCCGTGTCGAACGCGGCGGGGGTCCTCACGCCCACGAATCTGCAGATCGCCCGGGACGAGGTGCTCCAGCTCGGCAAGCTCGAGACGCACATCGTCCGCCGCAGCGTGCTGGCGCCGAGCGTCGAAGCGTTCCTCACGGGTGAGATGCAGGTCGTGACGGATGCGGCGAGCGCGGAGTTCCCGCTCGCCTCGATGTGCACGATTCCGCTCGTGCGCCGCGGACGCTCACTCGGCGTGCTCGCCCTGTACTGGGCGCAGCGGCATGAACCGGATGCCGCACAGCGGCATCTCATCCGGATCGCCGCGCGCATGACGGCGCTCGTGATCGAGGTGACCGACGCCGCGGATAGCCTGGCCGAGGAGCGGGCGGCGGCAGTCCAGTCCGCCGGCGCGCATCTCGCCGCCCGCGACGAAGCCGATCAGGTGCTCTCGTTCGCCGAGGAGATCGTCGGCATCGCCGCGCAGAACCCGGAACCGGATGCGGTGCTCGATGCGCTGGCTCGGCGCGAGCTGCCCGCGCGGATCGTTCCGGCGAGGGATGGCGCGTCGGAAGACGTCGTCTCGATTGCGGGGACGCGTGTGCACGGTGCGCTCGAGAGCCGAGCGAGCTCTCCCGCCGCGCAGCGGATGACGCGGTTCGCCGCCACGCTCATGGCGATCGAGCTCGACCATCGCGATCGCGAGCGCCGGCTCACCGATGCGCGCGACCGTGCCCTTCTGCTGCTGACGGAGGATGACGCTGCTCCCTCTGCGATCTCGGCAGCCGAGTCGCTGCTCGGCATCGACGACCACCGGCTCATCGTGCTGGTCGCGGAGCTCGCGGACGCCGAGCACGCTCTCGACCTCGCCACCGAGCTCCACCACGAGGACACGCCTCCCGGCCGCACCGTGGTGGCGCGGGGATCCCTGCTGGTCGCGCTCGTGTCCGACACATCCGACCTCTCCCGCCTACGGCCCCGGCTGCTCGCCGCAACAGGGTATCTCGGTGGCGGGTACGCGGGCCCGGTCCTGGCGGGCGCGTTCCGGCGCGCGTATCAGGACGCCACGACAGCGGCGCACATCTCCCGCGCACGCGGCGGACGCCTCGTGCCGTTCGAGGAGATCGGGTCGGTGCTGAGCGTGACCGCCTCGATCCCGGAACAGGATGCTCGAGCGCTCATCGCCGAGGTTCTCGGACCCATCGAGGAGTACGACCGTCGCCACGACGCGCGGCTGCTCGACACGCTCGTCACGTACCTGGCCGTGAACGGCAGCGCGACGAGCACGGCTCGCAGAATGCACCTGCACGTGAACACGGTGAAGCAGCGCCTCGAACGCATCAACACCCTGCTGAATGCCGACGTGCGCGACTACTCGTTCGTGGCACGGCTCCTTCTCGCGCTGGAGTGGAGATCGCTGCTCAGCGGGTGAGGACGGCATCGCCGTAGCCGATGCCGCCTGGCAGCGGCATCCGCATCATGGATACAATGGCCGTTCCTCGCCACCCGTTCTGAGGATCACATCGACGTGACCGACCACGTGCTGCTTTCGCGCCTCGATCTCAACCTCCTCGTGTCGCTCGACGCCCTGCTCACTGAGCGCAGCGTGACACGAGCCGCAGAGCGCCTTCACCTGAGCCAGCCGGCATTGAGCGCCGCGCTCGCCCGGCTGCGAAACCACTTCGGCGACCCGATCCTCGCCCGGCGCGGGAACACCTACGAGCTGACGCCGTTCGCGCTCCGCCTCGCCGACCACACCACGATCGCGCTCGACGCCGCGCGCCGCGTATTCGAGAGTCAGGCGGAGTGGGAGCCCGCGGAGTCGACGCGCGAGTTCTCGGTGTACGGCTCCGACCACGCCTTCGCGACGATCGGCACCGTCGTGACGCGGCTCGCGGCGGAGCGGGCCCCGGGCGTCAGGTTCCGGTTCCTCCTGCACACGCCCACTGTCGTGGAGGATGCGGCGACCCGGCTCCGCTCGGCGGACGGGATGGTCCTCCCGCACGGCTTCCTCACCGACCTGCCGTACGCGGATCTCTGGCACGACGACTGGGTCGCGATCGTGGCGGATGCGAACAGCGCCGTGGGTGACGAGCTGACGATGGAGAACCTCACGGCATTGCCGTTCGTGATGACGTATGCCTCGCGCAGCGCCTTCACGTCAGTGGGCCGTCAGATCCAGCAGCTCGGCGTTGAGCCGCGCGTCGAGGTTGTCGTCGAAAGCTTCCTCGCACTGCCCCACTTCGTCGCCGGGACGCGACGTGTCGGTCTGATCCAAGCTGCGCTCATCCCGCTGGCTCGCGAGGTTCCAGGAGTCCGTGTCGTCCGTCTGCCATTCGCTGCCACGCCCCTGGTCAATGCGCTGTGGTGGCATCCGGTGCACTCGCGAGATCCCGAGCACGCGTGGATGCGCGACCTGTTCATCGAGGCCGGACGAACGATCACCGCAGGAGACCGGGCAGACCGTTGAAGGCTCACTCTGTCATCTGCGCCCGATGCCGGGCGGAACTGCGCCGGCTGTTCACTCCTGCGTGAGTCGGAGAAGGCGCACCTTCACGACGCCGATGGTGTCGGTGGGCAGGATGTTCAGCCGCTCGTCGCCGTTGAGTGCGAGTCCCGGATGCCACCGCCCATCGACATATTCGCCACGAACCACAGAGTCGATCTCAACGACGGTGTCCTCATCGAAGAAGTCGAGCGTGACGCCCTCGCCGATGACCAGAAACTCGTCGTCGCCTTCGGCGACAATGAGCGCGAGCGGCCGGGTATCGTGCGGGCTCCCGATGCGCGCGCCGGCCACAGTCTCGTCAACAAGCTCCGGGACCGGCGGCAGATGTGCCACCCCTGCGTCGAGCAGCATCCGCCCGAACAGGTCGCGCGTCCCCCGGGCGACGATGCGAGTCCCCCCGACCACGACCTCTGTCACATCGGACCCCTCTTCGAGGACGATCCCGGCAATCCGACCCTCTCGCTGAGCGCGAGCGAACGTCTCCTCCAGCTGCGCGAGAATCTTCAGCAGTTGCGACGTCTGGCCATCGACGCGTGCGTCCTCGATGCCAAATGCAGACCAGCCAACTGCCCCCCGCCGAATCGCGAGGACGGCGTCTCCCGCGCGGAGACGGCACTCTGGAACGAAGAGCGGCTCGTCGCCGGACGCGTAGGCCTCGATGACGGATACCGCATCGTCGATGTAGATGTCTGGACTGAGCATGTCGAGTGTGGGTGCCGCGGCCCGCCAGACGTCGAGCACGCGCGCACCCGGTCCGCCACTCGGATACTGACCAGGTCGATCCTGACCAGGCTGAGGGCCGAGCCACGCGTTCACGTAAAAGGGCACCGGCCACACCGCCGCACCACGTTCCGCAAGCGTCTCGACATACGTCGCGAATGCCCATGCCATGAACACTTCGTCGGCGTCGTCGCTTTCACCGAGCACGTCGGCCCACGAGCCACTCGTTGCACGACCAGCTGCCTGCCAGAGCCGACGCGCAAGGGATCGGTCTGCGGCGTCTCCGACGAAGGCGTGGAACTCGGCCGGCACCGCTGAGTTCCACGCCTCCTCGGCGAGATTCGACCGGTCTCTGCTGTCTGCCAGCAGCCCCACCTCGTTCTCGATCTGAACAAGTGCGACGACATCGCGATGCGGATGCTGCGCCACGAACGTCATGAGCGCTTCGAATGCGCGAGCGTCAGCATCGCGCAGCTCTCCCGAAAAGACGCTCAGGACGGGCTTGTGGGTCGCACCCTCGTAGGTGAAGGCGGGACGGATGCTTCCGGCGACACGGGCGCGAGGGAATCGCGCCGGGTCGGCTCGCACCCAACGGGGAGCGTACGTCGATCCGGCATTCTTGAACGCTCCGAACCAGAGGAGAACGAGACGGAGACCGTGGGCGTCGGCCTCGGTGAGCATTGCGTCGACGAGCGCGAAGTCACGCTCGCCCTCGTGCGGTTCGCACAGGTCCCAGTACACCGGTGCGATCACGGTGTTTCCGCCGACGGCCCGCGCATGCTCGAACGAGCCGGCGATCCCAGTCGCGCTCGACGCTGATGAGTTGTGCACTTGTCCACCGAGCAGGAGAGCCGGGCTGCCGTTGTGCAGTAATTGCGTCCCACCGATTCGCCAAGCAGGGGTAGGCATCGAATCCCGTTTCACAAGAGACCCTTCCGTTCGTGCAGGCGCAGTCGCGCAAAGAAGTCAGCGAAGATCAGGCGCGCGTCGACCCTGTCATACAGGGTCAGCGCACGTGGATGCGGATGCCGTGCATATGTCCCCTCATCGGTGATCCACGGCGCCTCAATGACGCGAGGGGTGCTCGATTCGACGGAGAGGGCAGTGATCATCACCGGAGGGCTGTCGCCCATCGGCCAGACGCCGCCGATCGCGATGAAGTCGGGCGGTGTGGTGAACCTGTCGTACAGCCAGACCCCGAATGTCCCCGCGGACAGCAGGCCGTCCTCGAGCTCTGCCACCGACATCGCACACTGCCGATAGACATGCTGAGGGATCTGAGTGATTCGCGTCCTCGTCTCGTTGAAGACGTACTGTGCGGCCGGCAGATCGAGGAACAGGTTGTACTCCCAATCACCGGCCGGGTGAGCGCCGCCGCCGATCCAGATCAACTCCATGCGATCCGCCAGAGTGGGATCTTCCCGCAGCGCCGATGCGACATGCGTGAGCGGTCCACCACAGGCGATCACCAGGGGCAGCGAGTCGTCTCGAAGAGATTCGGCCAGGATGAGGCGCGCCCCCTGCGTCGGCGCGCTCAACTGAGCGAAGGACACCTGGACGTCGTCGGAGACGACGGGCGGGTCGACCAGCCCCCGTCTGCGCATCAGTTCCCGTGCGGAGTCCCGGGCGGGGCTTCCCGGGATATAGGAGGACTGTGTCGTCGCGATCGACGAGCAGGTCACGGCGCGGACGACGGCGGCATGGGCAAGGAAGTGGTGCGCGAGTGCAAGAAGCCCGTCTGGATCGCCTGCGAAATCATTGTCGACGATGACCCGCACCTGCGGCGTCACGGGAATGCGGCGGTACGTCACCGCCGGATCCAGTTCGCGATCGTTTCGATCGTTGGCAGGGCCGTCGGGTCCGACGGCTCGTTGATGTGAGCGTGATCGGCCCCCGGCTCCAGATGGAGTGTGACGTCGACGTCCGCGTCGGAGAGCTGCGCCGCAAACGCCTCACCCGAAGGTCGCAACCCGTCCAGCTCACACACGACGATCAGGGTCGGCGGGTACCCGTCCCCCGATCCGTTGCCGGCGAACACGTGAGGGTCTGCGAGCGCCTCCGGCGAGCCAGCATAGTTGAGTGCGAGCTGCGTCGTCGGCGACGCGGGGTCGGGCAGCTGCCCCGGCCGGCCACCGTCCGGGTGGGCCACCGGGTAGACCAGGACGAGCCCGGCGGGCAGCGCCGCCCCGTCATCGCGCAGTCGTGCCGTGACGCCCGAGGCGAGCGCGCCGCCGGCGCTCGCGCCGCCGAGGAACAGCGCGCCGGCTTCGACCCCGAGAAGCTCGGGGGCGTGCGCGCGGGCATGGTCCCACGCAGCGATGACGTCGTCCGAAGGCACGGGATAGTGCACGTCGCCGAGGCATTTCGTGTAGTCGACGGCGAGGACGGGGATCCCGCGGCTGGCGAGCTCGAGCGCCACCCAGTGCGACTCGGGCATATCGAGGTATCCGCCGATGAACGCGCCGCCGTGCACCCAGACGAGCGCACGACCGGATGCCGCTGCCCCGCCATCCCGGTACGTCCGTGCCGGCTGCGGCCCGTGCGGGCCGTCGATCGTCACGTCGTGCGTCGTCACGTTCGCCAGGAGTGGGAACCTCCGCTTGAGCGAGGCCGTGTCGATGTCCTGCCGACGATCGACCGGTTCACCATGCTCGCGCAGCCAGCGCAGCGCGTCGGGCAGCGGCATCCGTCTGATGTCGACGTCGGCTTCAGTCTCGGACATGGGCCCTCTCCCCTCGGTCACGCGGGCTGGCGCAGCGACCGCATCGTCGAGCGGATCAGGTCGTGCTGGCGGCGGACGAGCTCGAGCGGGTCGACCTCGCCGAGCTCAGCGAACGCGTGCCCTTCCCATTCGCTCGACCAGTACCCGCGGTAGCCGCCCTCGACGAACACCCGCACGAGCTCGGGATAGTCGATCGCCGGTTCGTGGCCCTGCTCGTCGATGTCGTAGAACTTCGCATGCACGTGCAGGATCTGCGGCATGATGTCGGCCCACTCGCGCGGGTCGACGTGACCGTGCATGTTGAACGCGAGGTGCGCGAACGAGCCCAGCCGCCCGGGGTCGAAGTCGCGGCCGCGCAGGTACCCGATGAACTCCTCCTGCCGTTCGCGCATCGGCGCATCCGTCGCCCAGATCTCCTGCAGGCGCTGCAGCGCGGCGTCGTCGAGACCCGCCCGCCGCACCGCGCGCAGCAGGGTCGGCGACATCGCGCGCATGGTCGCCGAGAAGTCGGCGACGAATCCGAGCAGCGGCGAGTCGAGCTCGGCGTACGTCTCGCGCACCCGCAGGATCTCGGGCGCGTTCGGGCCCATCGGCGCGTGGATCTCGTACGCGAGCTTCAGGTCGAGGTCTTCGGCGACCGGCAGGAGCCGGCGCAGCAGGTCGGGCTTGGCTGACTGGATGCGCACGAGCGGGAATCCGAGCTTGTGCGCACCTTCGAACATGAGCTTCGAGAACTCGAACTCCTCGTCGGGGGTCATGTCGCGGTCGCGGCGCCGCCCCATGTCGAGGTTCGCGCCGAACGAGCTCTCGTCGAAGCCGTGGCGGTCGAACGCCGCACGCCAGGTGCGCACGAACTCGTCGGTCACGTGGGGATACGTCGGCACCACCTGCGACGCCACGATCTCGATTCCCGGGCCGATGCCGAGCTCAGCCACGCGGTCGAGCAGTCCGTCGAAGTCGTACCACCCGGCCCGGAACTCGGCGCTGGCCGAGTACAGGGTGAGGCCGAGCCGGAACGGATCGTCGTCTGCCTCCACGGGGGCCGCGACATCCGCCGTCAGCGCCGGAGGCGCCGCATCGTGATCCGTGGCGGCGAGCGTGAGCGACTGGTGCACGATGTTCGGCACGTAGAGGCCCGCGCCGCCGTCCTGACCCGGCGCGATCTGCATGTACGGCAGGCGCAGCTCGCCGTGGATTGTGACGTCGTGCTGCTCGCCGAGCGAGACGGGGGTCTCGCGCCGCGCGATGAGCAGGGGGTGCTCCTGCAGATACCAGAGCACGTCGCTCTGCGCTGGCAGGTCGGCGAGCGCATAGCGGGTTCCGGCGAGCTCGAAGACGAGGTCGTCCTGAGGCACCTCCGCGCCGTCGACCGTCAGCGCGATGCTGCTGACCGACGACAGCCACAGGCTGCGGTACCACGGGATGGTCAGAGACAGCGCCAGCCCCTCCGGGTGGACGCGGAGGCTGTCGTCGGCGATCAGTCCGTTGGGCATCGTTGCTCGCTCTCATTGCGGTGCGGATGCCGACACATTACCACCTTTATGCCGGATTTCGGCATAAGTTCGTCCGAAGCGCTCTTATGCGCAGGGCGTGGGCCGTTCACCTGGCCGAGTTGCACACCACAGCGGCGATTCTTGTGCAACCGGGACAGGTGAGTCGGCGCGAGAGGGCCGGATGCGTTTGCCGCGCGCGGCGGCTCCCGGCTCAGACGAGCCGCAGCTCCTCGTCGACGGCGGCGGCCGTGTCGCGCAGGGCCGGGAGGTACTCGTCGAGCACCCGGTGCTCCGAGGTCCGATGCGTGCTGGTCGACACGTTCACCGCCGCCAGCACGACGCCATCCCGGCCGTGGATCGGCGCGGCGATCGAGCGCAGTCCTGGCTCGAGCTCGCCGTCGACCATCGCCCACCCCTGGGCCCGCACGCGGTCGAGTTCCGCCTCGAGGGCCGCGCCCGTGAGCGTCCGGTCCGTGAGGGCGGCGTCCGCCGACTCCGCCAGAGCGGCGCTGCGCGCGGCATCCGTCATCCCCGCCAGGAGCACCCGCCCCATGCTCGTCGCGTACGCGGGGAAGCGCGTGCCGATCGTGATGCCGACGCTCATGATGCGCCGGGTGGGCACGCGGGCGATGTACACGACGTCGGCGCGATCGAGCACCGCCGCGGAGACCGACTCGTCGAGCCGGCGCGACAGCGCCTCGAGGTGCGGCTGGACGATCTCGGGCAGCGACAGCGCCGAAAGGTAGCTGAACCCGAGCTCGAGCACGCGCGGGGTGAGCGCGAAGCGGCGCCCGTCGCTGCGGACGTAGCCGAGCCTCTCGAGGGTGCGCAGGAACCGCCCGGCCGCCGCCCGCGGGATGTCCGCCCGCCGGGCGACCTCGCTGAGGGACAGCTCCGCATGTTCGGCGTCGAACGCCCGGATCACCGCCAGGCCCCGCGCGAGCGACTGCACGAAGTCGGCCGAGTCGCGCTCCGTCATGGCGCCGCTCAGCGCTCGAGCACGACGGCGAGGCCCTGACCGACGCCGATGCAGATCGCCGCCACCGCGACGCCGGAGCCGCGACGGACGAGCTCGTGGGCGGCGTGGCCGAAGATGCGTCCGCCCGACGCGCCGAGCGGGTGGCCGATCGCCAGCGCCCCGCCGTGGATGTTCACCTTCTCGGGGTCGAGCTCGGGCCACCCCTTGATGTCGGCGAGCGATTGCGACGCGAACGCCTCGTTCAGCTCGACGACGTCGACGTCGGCCCAGGTGCGCCCGGCGCGGGCGAGCGCCTTGTTGGCGGCCTCGATCGGTGCGAGCGGGAACACGTCGGGGTCGACGCCGTGCACGCCGCGCCCGGTGATCCGCGCCAGCGGCTCGACGTCCATCGCCCCTTCGGCGCCGAGCAGCACCGCTGAGGCGCCGTCGTTGATCGACGACGAGTTGCCCGCCGTCACGGTGCCCGCGTCGTCGGACGCGAACAGCGCCCGCAGCCCGGCGAGCTTCTCCGGCGACGTGTCGGGGCGGATCCCCTCGTCCCGGGCGAGCTCGGCCCCGGGAACCTGCACGATCTCGCGGTCGTACACGCCATCGGCCCACGCCTGCGCGGCCCGCTGGTGCGAGCGCAGGGCGAACGCATCCTGCTCCTCGCGGGTGATGCCCCACTCCCGGGCGACCTTCTCGGCCGACTCGCCGTTCGAGATCGTCCAGTGCTTCGGCAGCTTCGGGTTCACCATGCGCCACCCGATCGACGTGTTCCACAGCGTCTGGTTGCCGGTCGCCGGCCAGGGCCGCGGCGACTTCTCCACGATGAACGGTGCACGGCTCATCGACTCGACGCCGCCGGCGAGCACGACGTCGACGTCGCCGGTCTCGATCGCACGGGATGCCTGGACGACCGCCTCGAGCGACGAGGCGCAGAGCCGGTTGACGGTCACGCCGGTGACGGATGTCGGAAAGCCCGCGAGCAGCGCTCCCATGCGGGCGACGTTGCGGTTGTCCTCCCCGGCCTGGTTGGCGTCGCCGAAGATGACGTCGTCGATGCGGGCGGCGTCGAGCCCGGTGCGCTCGACGATCGCGCGCATCACCACGGCTGCGAGGTCGTCGGGGCGGACCCCCGAGAGCGCCCCGCCGGCACGCCCGAACGGGGTGCGGACGGCGTCGTAGACGTAGCTGGCGGTCATCTCAGTTCTCCCTTCCGGATGCCTCGGCCGAAGCATCCGCGAGTTCCAGTCCGGTGAGCTCCTCGAGGCCGGCGACGGTGTTGTCGCCGAACGCCTCGCGTACCCGGAAGCCGCCGGGGGTCACGTCGAACACGGCGTGGTCGGTGTAGACGCGGGTCACGCATCCGACGCCCGTCAGCGGGTACGAGCACTCGGCGACGAGCTTCGACTCGCCCGTCTTGGTGAGTAGATCGGTCATGACGTAGACCGACTTCGCACCGATCGCGAGATCCATCGCGCCGCCGACCGCGGGGATCGCCCCCGGGGCACCGGTCGACCAGTTGGCCAGGTCGCCGGTCTGCGACACCTGGAACGCGCCCAGCACGCACACGTCGAGGTGGCCGCCGCGCATCATGCCGAACGAGTCGGCGTGGTGGAAGTACGCGGCGCCGGGCAGGGCGGTCACCGCCTGCTTGCCGGCGTTGATGAGATCGGGATCGACCCGGTCGGCGGCGGGCGCCGGCCCCATGCCGAGCAGCCCGTTCTCGGTGTGCAGGATGATCTCCTGCCCCTCGGGCAGATAGTTCGCGACGAGGGTCGGGGCCCCGATCCCCAGGTTCACGTACGAGCCTTCGGGGATGTCGGCGGCGATACGCCGGGCGAGGTCCTGGCGGCTGATCGTGGTCACTGGTCGACCTCCTGCGTCGGCGCTGCTCCGGACTCGAGTGGATTGCCCTCCAGGTCGACGCCGCCCGTGAACTCGCCACCGCGCAGCCAGCGACGCTCGCCGGTGGCGACCACGCGGTCGACGAAGATGCCGGGGGTGACGACCGCCTCGGGGTCGAGCGCGCCGAGGGGCACGATCTCGTCGACCTGCACGACCGTGGTGGTGGCGGCTGTCGCCATGATCGGCCCGAAGTTGCGGGCGGTCTCGCGGTAGACGAGATTGCCCCACCGGTCGCCGGCACGGGCACTGATGAGGGCCACGTCGGCGGCGATCGGGTACTCGAGCACGTACTGGCGACCGCCGATCTCGCGCTGCTCCCTGCCCTCCGCGAGCTGCGTTCCCACGCCGGTGGGCGAGAAGAAGGCGCCGATGCCGGCACCGGCCGCGCGGATCCGCTCGGCGAGGTTGCCCTGCGGCACGAGCTCAAGCTCGACCTCACCCGCACGGTAGAGACGGTCGAACACCCAGGAGTCGTGCTGACGAGGGAACGAGCAGATCACCTTGCGCACGCGCCCCTCAGCGAGGAGGGCGGCGATCCCGACGTCGCCGTTGCCGGCGTTGTTGCTGACGATCGTGAGGTCGCCGGCGCCCTGATCGATCAGCGCGTCGATGAGCTCGACGGGCTGGCCGGCGCGGCCGAACCCGCCGATCATCACGGTCGCGCCGTCGGGGATACCGGCCACCGCGGCGGCGACATCCGGCACTGTCTTGTCGATCACGTGCACTCCCATGTGTTCGCCCTGCGGACGCTTGTTCGTTCAGTGAACAGTCTACCCCCCGCCCCTGTCCTCCCACCACCCCTCCCCAGCTCCGCCATACCGAGGTGAGGTGACAGAAGTGGCGGGAATGATCACCCGGATTCCCGCCACTTCTGCCACTTCACCAAGCGTGAAGGGGGTCTTGAGGCGCTACTCGTCGATACGGGCGAGGCGACGCATGAGGGCCGTGAGCTGAGCGAGTTCGTCGTCGTCGAGCACGGCGAAGTGCTCGCGCTGGTGCGCCTCGACCACGTGCCGCGCGCGCTCGTACGCCGTGCGGCCGGCATCCGTCACCACGACCACGTTCACGCGCCGATCCTGCGGATCGGGCTCCCGCGTCACCCAGCCGCGGCGCTGCAGGTCGTCGATGAGCGCGACGATCTGACTGGGATCCAGGCGCAGGAACTCACTGAGCTCGCGCTGCGTCGGCCGCGCGTCGGCAGCGGCCAGAGCGAGCACCGAATAGGACCGGACCTTGAGGCCCTCTGGCAGGAGCGCGGCGTTCGCGCTCGCGAGCGAAACGGCGTTGGCGCGTGCCAGCAGGAACGCCAGGTCGCCACCGACCGCGGTCGGCCAGAATCGCGGCTCGACGTTCTCTCGGACCATGCCGGTTCGCTCAGCCATCGCACCTCCCGGCTCGATTCTCACATAATGATTGACAATGTCAATGGTTTAGGTTTACATCTGAATCAGGCACGACGCAAAGGAGCACACGCATGTCACTCGAAGGCAAGGTCGCCATCGTCACCGGATCCGGTCGCGGACTGGGTCTCGCGTACGCGCAGGAGCTGGCACGTCAGGGAGCCGCCGTCGTCGTGAATGACGTGGATGCCGCGGCCGCCGCGGACGCGGTCGCCTCGATCGAGGCGCAGGGTGGCCGGGCAACGGCCGTGGTGGCACCGGTCGGTCCCACCGAGACCGCCCAGCAGCTCGTGCAGACGGCCGTCGACGCCTACGGCCGGCTCGACATCCTCGTGACGAACGCCGGCGTGCTGCGCGACAAGACGCTGTGGAAGATGACCGACGACGACTTCGACACCGTGATCGGCATCCACCTGCGCGGCACGTTCACCTGTGTGCGTGCCGCGGCGACGTACATGCGCGAGAACGAGATCGGCGGCCGGATCATCTGCATCGGCTCCCCGACGGGGCAGCGCGGCAACTTCGGCCAGACCAACTACGCCGCCGCCAAGGCCGGCATCGTGGGCATGGTGCGCACGTGGGCTCTCGAGCTCAAGAAGGCCGGGATCACCGCGAACGCCGTGATCCCCGTCGCCGCCACGGCGATGACGGCAACGATCCCCTACTTCGCGGCCGCCATGGAGGCCGACGAGGCCGGCGAGCCCATGCCGGCGTTCTTCCGCCATGACCTCGGCTTCGGCACGGCCGACGACGTCGCCGGGCTCATCTCCTATCTCGCGTCGGACGCGGCATCCGGCGTCACCGGCCAGGCGATCGGCATCGGCGGCGACCGCCTCCAGATCTGGTCGCATCCCGAGCCGGTCGTCACCGCGTACCACGACGGCGGCTGGAGCTACGACGCGCTGAACGCGGAGTTCGCCGACGTGTTCCAGTCGCAGAGCGTGGGTGAGACCTTCCCGCCGCTGCCGGAGGATCTGCAGCGGTGACCCGCTACGAATCGGCGATCGACGTCGCCGCGCTCGACGCGATCGATGTGCATGTGCACATCGAAGCCGACGCGCACGGTCGGAGCTCGCTGCCCGACGATCTGTCCGCCGCCGCCGACCGCTACTTCAGCGCGGGCGGCCCCGGCCGCGACCTCGACGCCGTGGCCGCCTACTACCGTGAGCGCCGGACGGCCGCGGTGGTGTTCACCGTCGACGCCGAGACGCAGCTGCACCATCCGCCGATCTCGAGCGCCGAGATCGCCGACGGCGCCGCGCGGCACAACGACATCCTCATCCCGTTCGGATCGGTCGACCCGCACCGCGACGACGCGCTCGACCGCATCCGCCGGCTCCTCGACGAGAGCGGGGTGCGCGGTTTCAAGTTCCACCCGACGGTGCAGGGGTTCGACCCGAGCGAGGAACGGTGGTTCCCGCTGTACGACGCGATCCAGGATGCCGACGTACCCGCGCTGTTCCACACCGGGCAGACGGGAATCGGGGCCGGGATGCCGGGCGGCTACGGATTCCGGCTTGCGTATTCGAACCCGATGCTCCTCGACGCCGTCGCCGCCTCGTTCCCGCGGCTCCAGATCATCATGGCGCATCCCTCCGTGCCCTGGCAGGACGAGGCCCTGTCGGTCGCGACACACAAGCACAACACCTGGATCGACCTGTCGGGCTGGAGCCCGAAGTACTTCCCGGCCGAGCTCGTCCGCTACGCCAACTCCCTCATCAAGGACCGGGTGCTGTTCGGCTCCGACTTCCCGCTGATCACTCCCGACCGATGGCGGCGGGATGCCGAGCAGGCGGCGTTCAAGCCCGAGGTGATGCCCGGGATCATGAAGGACAACGCCGTGCGGCTCCTGGGACTGGGCGGCTGACATGGCGCACATCGCGATCGGCGCGGATCCCGCGATCGGCATCGACCCCTACGGGTACGCGCAGACGCACCTGAGCGATGCTGCGCGTGCCGCGCTCGCCCGGCTGCGCGAGACGCTGGATCGCGACGTGCGTCCGCTCATGAACGAGGCGTGGGAGACCGCGACCATGCCGGAGGGCGTTCTCGGTGCCCTCGTCCCGCTGGAGCTCATGGAGCCGGCGGGTGTGGATGCGGCTGAGGCCGCGTCGAGCATGTTCGCGGGGTTCCGCACCTATCTGCTCGCGCGCGCCGACGTGTCGGTCGCCACGATGTACAACGCCCAGGCCGGGCTGTTCCGCGCCGCCGTGGCGCTCGGCGGGTCGTCGGCGCAGGCCGCCGAGCTCGAGCCGCAGGTGCGCTCGTTCGCCCTCAAGGGCGTGTTCGCCCTCACCGAGCCCGAGCACGGGTCCGACATCGCCGGCGGGCTCGCGACGGCCGCGCGGCGCGACGGCGACGACTGGGTCATCGACGGCGCCAAGCGCTGGATCGGCGGAGCGGTCACCGCCGATGTCATCGCCGTGTTCGCCCGGGACGCCGCGGACGGCGAGGTCAAGCTCTTCCTCGTCCCCCGCGATGCCGACGGAGTGCGGGTCGACACGATCCGCGGAAAGGTGTCGCTGCGCCCGATGCAGAACGCCGTCATCACGTTCGATGGCGTACGCGTGCCGGAGTCGGCGCGGCTGCACAACGTGAACGGATGGCGGGACGTCGCCGGGATCCTCCGGACGATGCGCTCGGACGTCGCGTGGATCGCCGCCGGCCTGCAGGCCGGGGCGCTGGAGGCCGCCGTGCGGTACGTGCGCGGGCGCGAGCAGTTCGGGCGGCCGATCGGGGCGTTCCAGCTCGTGCAGGAGAAGCTCGCCCGGATGCTCGGCAACGCCACGGCTTCCCTCGGGATGGCGGTGCAGCTGTCGGCCTGCCAGGACGCCGGGCACTTCTCCGACGAGAACTCGGCGCTCGCGAAGATGCAGAGCGCTCGGCTCGCGCGCGAGACCGTGGCGCTCGGCCGCGAGGTGTGCGGCGGCAACGGCATCCTGCTCGAGCACGACGTCGCACGCTTCTTCGCCGACGCGGAAGCCGTCTATTCGTACGAGGGCACCCACGAGGTGAACTCGCTCATCGTGGGCCGGGCGCTGACCGGCTCATCCGCCTTCGTCTGACATCGAGGAGAGAGACATGACCACCACCGTCGCCTACACCGATCTGCCCGGCCTCGTCGGCCGTGATCTCGGCTACTCGCAGTGGCGCGAGATCACGCAGGACCAGGTGAACACGTTCGCCGACGCGACCGACGATCACCAGTGGATCCACACCGAGCCGGAGCGCGCGAAGGACGGACCGTTCGGCGGGGCGATCGCCCACGGGTTCCTGACACTGTCGCTGACCATTCCGATGTGGACCGAGCTGCTCGATGTCGAGGGCGTCACGACAAAGGTCAACTACGGACTCGACCGGGTGCGGTTCGTCTCGCCGGTGAAGGTCGGCGCGCGCGTGCGGATGAACGCGGTCATCGCCGAGGTCACCGAAGTTCCCGGCGGCTACCAGATCACCGTCGATCAGACCGTAGAGATCGAGGGCGGCTCGAAGCCGGCCGTCGTCGCGCGGGGGCTGAGCCGCTTCTACGCCTAGGCACAGGTGGGTCGACGCTCGAGGAGGAGCGAGATGAACAGGACCGGGTTGGGTGGCTGGCTGGCGCGTCGACGCCTGCGGGCGCCGGACAAGACGGTGCTCATCCACGGCGAGGGTGCGACGGTCACGTACCGCGAGCTCGCGGACGAGGCCGACCGCGTCGCGGCGCTGCTCGCCGAGCGAGGGTTGCGCAAGGGTGACCGGGTCGCCTACCTCGGCGAGAACAGTCCCGGATTCATCGCCGTGCTCTTCGGGGTCCTCCAGCTCGGGGCCGTGTTCGTTCCCGTGAACACGCGGCTGGCGGTGCCCGAGATGGTCCACGTGATCGGCGACTCCGGAGCGCGGCTGCTGATCCACGATCCGGAGTTCGCCGAGCGCGTCGGCCTTCTCCGCGATGCCCTCGACCTCGAGGACGTCGTCGTCACCGGTGCCGGGTCACCCGAGCATCCCGGACTCGAGCGCCTGCTCGCGGCCACCATGCCGTCACTCCCGCCGACGGCAGTGGGCCCGGACGATCCCGCGGCGGTGATCTACACCTCGGGCACGACGGGGCGTGCGAAAGGCGCGGTCCTGACGCATCAGAATCTCACCTTCGTGTCGCTGAACTGCATCGTCGACTACGACGTCGTCTCGACCGACATCGCCCTGATGATCTCGCCGCTGTTCCATGTCGCCTCGCTCGGCATGGGGGCGCTCCCGGTCATCCTCAAGGGCGGCACGCTCGTGCTGGAGAAGGGCTTCGAGCCGGGTCGCGCGCTGCAGCTCATCGAACGCCACGGGGTGACGATGCTGAGCGGCGTGCCCACGACGTATCAGCTGCTCGCCGACCATCCGGACTGGGCGAGAACAGACCTCTCGACGCTGGAGAAGCTCACGTGCGGCGGCTCGGCGGTGCCGACACGCATCCTCAACGCCTACGAGGAACGCGGGCTGTCGTTCTCGCAAGGCTACGGGATGACGGAGACCTCGCCCGGCGGAACGACCCTCTCCCCCTGGATGACGCGTGCGAAGCAGGGCAGCGTCGGGCTTCCGCAGTTCTTCACGGATGTGCGCGTCGCCGACGAGAACGGCGTCGAGGTGCCGGTCGGCACCACGGGCGAGGTGCAGATCACCGGTCCCAACGTGTTCCCCGGCTACCTCAACCTGCCCGAGGCGACCACTGCCGCATTCACCGCGGACGGCTGGTTCCGGTCAGGGGACCTGGGGCACGTCGACGAAGACGGGTACCTCTACATCTCCGACCGGCTGAAGGACATGATCATCTCCGGTGGCGAGAACATCTACCCGGCCGAGATCGAGAACCTGCTCTACGACATCGAGGGCATCACCGGCGCCGCCGTGATCGGCGTCGCCGACGACCGATGGGGCGAGGTGCCCTGGGCGGTGCTGACCGTCCGCGACGGCGCGACCGTCGACCTGCCCACCGTGCTCACGCACCTGGACGGCCGGCTCGCGCGCTACAAGCTGCCGAAGAACGTCGTGATCGTCGACGAGTTCCCGCGCACGGCGAGCGGAAAGGTGCGCAAGGCGGATCTGCGGGCACGATTCGGGGGATGACGCTCAGCGGGCGGTCGAGTTGCTCCTCATCGCGCGGAGCCGACGAGCGCCGCCCGGCACTCCAGGAGCGCATTCCGGAAGGCGTCCACCTCGACCCCGTCCAGAGCGCCGGTCATCTCCCGCTCGATCTCGTCGACCGGGCCGCGCAGCTCGTCGAGCAGCGCCTGCCCGGCCGGCGTCAGCGAGATGAGCAGATGCCGGCGCGACGAGCTGTCGCGCCGGCGTTCCACGAGACCCCGGACCTCGAGCGTGTCGACGAGCTGCGCCATGCTCTGCGCCCGTACGAACGAACCGCGTGCCAGCTGCGCGGAGATCGTGCCAGGATGCCGCTCCAGCACCGTCATCGCCGTGTACTGCGTGATCGTGATGCCATGCTGCGTGACGAGGGCGTCGAGCCGTGAGCGGATGGCGAGCTCCACCTGCTTGATGAGGTAGAGGAGGGTCACCGGCGCGGCCTCGCCCTGGCTCACCACACCAGGGCCGCGCATCGTCTCAGCGGACACCGTCATCCGTCGCCGCTGCTGCAGCAGCATCCTTCGCGGCGAGATCGCCTGCGGCATCAGAGGTCGCGGCGTCGGCCGCGGCATCCGTCGACCCGTCCGCCGGCCCGACGCCCCGCCCGGCATCCGGGTGGCGGCGGCCCGTCACCCATCGGAATCCGTCGACCACGCTCGGAACGATACCCCGCGGCAGCAGGAGGAGGAAAACGACGAGCACGATCCCGTAGCCGGCGTACTGCAGGATCGGCCCCGCCGTCGGCGGGAGCCCGGGAAGGGCGGCCAGCGCGCTCAGCAGCTGCAGCCAAAGGCTCAGGGCGACGGCACCGACCACGCCGCCCCACAGGGAGCCGAGCCCGCCGACCATCGCCATGATGACGTAGCCGAACGATGCCAGCGGCGGGTACGTGTCTTGGCTGACGAACGGCGTGAAGAATGCGCCGATGCCGCCGGCGAGCCCCGCGAAGCCCCCGGCGATCGCGAAGACGATGAGCTTGCTGCGCAGCACCGGCACGCCGCTCGAGGCGGCTGCCGTCTCACTGCCGGCGAGCGCCCGGATGCCGCGACCGAACCGGGAGTTCACCAGGTTGTGCGCGACCACCATCGCGGCGGCCAGTGCGGCGAGCGCGAGGTACGCGTAGGCGAGCTGTCCGCTGAACACGAACGGCCCGACCGCGAGCGGAGGGATGCCGAAGATCCCGACCCCTCCGCCGAGGAACGGCACCGTCGCCATCACCGTCTGGATGATCAGCAGTACCGCGAGCGTGCCGAACGCGAGGTAGTGGCCCCGCAGCCGCAGCAGCGGCCAGCCGAGCAGCGCCGCGACGGCGGCACCGAGGATCGGGGCGAGGATCAGCGTCACGAGCGGCGGCACGCCGAGGTTCACGGTGAGGGTCGCGACGGTCAGCCCGCCGACCGCCGCGAACGCACTCTGGCCGAGCGACACCTGGCCGGCGTACCCCATGAACAGCGAGAGCCCCACCACGACGACCGCCGCAAGCGTCGTCTGCACGTAGAACGTCAGATCCGACAGCACCAGCGGGATCAGCGCAAACACGACGAACACCGCGACGGCGACACCCCAGCGGATGGGTCGCAGCGCCGGTCTCACCCGGACGGCCGTCGTGCTCATTTCGCCTCCTCCGTCGTCATGCTCCGCGCTCGGACGATCATGATGACGAGCATCATCAGCAGCGCCACCGGTGTCTGATACGAGCCGTTGGCGTAGGCGGCGACGAGCTGTCCCACCACACCGAGGATCACCGCGCCGAGGAACGTCATCCAGGGGCTGCGCAGCCCGCCGAAGATGGCGGCGGCGAACCCACTGAGCACGAACGGCAGATCGGATGCCACCGACACTGCCGTCGTCGGGGCGATGAGCACTCCTGCCAGCCCGCCCAGGGCGCCGGCGATCGCGAACGCCACGAGCCCCATCGCGCGGGTGTTGATGCCGACCAGGCGTGCGGCGCGCGGGTTGGACGCCGACGCGGTGAGCGCCTTGCCGATGTCGGTGCGGGCGAAGAACAGGCTCAGCAGCGCGAAGGTGACGAGGGCCACCACGAACACGAGGATGCGCTGCATCTGCAGGTCGACGCCGAGGATGGTGACGCTGCCGGAGACTCCCGGCGGCGACACCGGCGTCTGGCCCCACACCGCCACGACCACGGCCTCGGCGATCATCCCGAGCCCGAGCGTGATCAGCAGCGACACCATGGGCGGGGTGCCGCGCTTGCCGATCGCCGCGATGCCGATGACGACGCCGATCACCGCGCAGCACACGATGGCGACGAGCTCCGCGATGCCGTGGGGCAGGATGCCGCCGAGCAGCGAGTACGAGATCATCGCACCGAACACCGCGAGCATGCCCTGCGCGAAGTTCAGCACATGCGTCACCCGGTAGACCACGACGATCCCGCTGCCGATGAGGGCGAAGGATCCGGCCAGGGCGAGCCCGGAGAGGACGTAGGTGATGAAGCCCTGCATCGTCAGTCCCCCGCCCCCGCGACATCGAGCCCGCCGAAGTACGCATCCTGCAGCTGGGGCGCATTGCGCAGCTCGGCGGTCGGTCCGTCGGCGACGATGCGGCCCGACTCGAGGACGTAGGCGCGCGAGCACAGTTCGAAGGCCAACCCGATCTCCTGTTCGATCAGCAGCACCGCGGTACCGCGCGTGCGGTTGAGGGTTGCGAGATGGTCGACGAGCTGAGCCGCCACCATCGGCGCGAGACCCAGCGACAGCTCGTCGACGACGAGGAGGTCCGGCTGCGCCATGAGCGCGCGGCCGACGGCGACCATCTGCTGCTGCCCGCCCGAGAGGGTGTCGGCCCGCTGCCGGCGCAGGCGCCGCAGGTCGGGAAGAAGCTCGTAGATGGGCTCGATGTCCTTCGGCCGGCGCCGCCAGGCACCCAGCCGCAGGTTGTCCTCGACGCTCAGCTCGCCGAACATCTGCCGGCCCTCCGGCACCTGTGCGACGCGTCCGCCGACGTCGATCCGGCCCGAGACCGGATGGACGAGCCCCGAGATGGCGTTGACGAGGGACGTCTTTCCCGCGCCGTTCGGGCCCACGAGCGCCACGAGCTCGGCGTCGTCGACGGTCAGGCTCACGCCGTCGAGGGCGGTCGCGGCGCCGTACCGGACGACGAGGTCCGCCACCTCGAGCATCATGCGGCGGCCGCCTTCCCCAGGTAGGCGGAGATGACCCGGGGGTCCCGGCGGATCTCCTCGGGCGTGCCGTCGGCGATCACCTCGCCCAGGTCGAGGACGGTGATCCGGTCGGCGAGCGACGTGACCATCGACACGTCGTGCTCGATGAGCATGATCGTCATGCCGTCGCGGTGGAGTTCGCGGATGAGGTGGGACAGCTCTCGCCGTTCGCTCGCCCGCAGCCCCGACGCCGGCTCGTCGAGGAGCAGGAGGTTCGGCTGCGCCGTGAGCGCGCGGGCCAGCTGCATCCGGCGCTGCTGCCCGAGCGGCAGCAGCTCCGCGTCGCGATTCGCCCATTCGGTGAGCCCGACCCGGGCGAGCGCCTCGTGGGCGGCGGCGAAGATCTCGCGTTCCTCGCGCCGGTGCCGTGGAAGGCGGAGCACGGCGCTCGCCGCCCCGGCGCGGGTGCGTGCGTTCGCCCCGACGGCGACGTTGGCGAGCACCGACATCCCCGGGAACAGACGCGCCCCCTGGAACACGATCGCGACGCCCAGTTGGGCGCGGCGGTGCGGAGGAAGCCGATCGAGGGTGCGTCCGTTCAACGCGATGTGGCCGGACTGCTGGTGCAGGTGCCCGCTGATCATGTTGAACAACGTCGACTTCCCCGCCCCGTTGGGCCCGATCACGCCCCGCAGCTCGCCGTCGCCGACCGTCAATGACACGTCGCGTGCGGCGTACACACCCCCGAACGCCCGGGAGAGCCCGTCGACCTCAAGCATGACTACTTCGGGACGTCCGTCTTGAACTTGTCCACCTGGTAGTCGGTGGCCTTCCACACGCCGTCCTTGACGTCGAAGATGCCGATCGCGGAGGAGTCCAGACCCATGTGATCGCTCTTGCTGAAGTGGTAGTGGCCGTTCGGCGTGAGGATGTCGAGGTTCTCCATCGCGTCGCGGATCTTCGCACGATCAGTCGACTTCGCCTTCTCGACAGCGGCCTTGATCAGCTGGATCGCGGTGGCGCCGCCGTACGCGAACTCGGGCGGGTTCTTGTCGCCGTTCTGGGTACGCCAGGGCGACGCGACCGCCGTCACGAGGTCCTTGAACGCTCCGTCGGGAAGGCTGTCGGGGTCCATGCCCGCCGTCCCGGCGCCGATGACGCCTTCTGCCGCCGAGCCGGAGGGCTCCAGCCACAGGTTCGACATCTGCGAACCGGTGACATAGAACTTCACGCCCTTGCCGGCGATCTGCTTCGTGATGATGACCGGGGCGGGTCCCGAGCCCCACTGCACGAAGGCGTCGGGCTTCGCGGCGACGACCTTCGTGATGAGCGGCGTGAAGTCGGTGGCGGCCGGGTCGTACGACTCATCGAGGACGATCTTCATCCCTGCCGCCTCGGCCAGGCTCTTCGTCGCCTTCTCGCCGTTCTGGCCGTACAGGTCCGTCCCGGTGTATGCGACGGCGACGGTCTTCACATCCTGCGACTTCCAGTAGTCGACGAGGGCCTCGGCGTAGATCTTCACCGCTCCGGGCGACGTGAACGCATAGGGGTTGCTGCCGTCGACATACGCGTCCACCGGGCTCAGCGCGATCGTCGGCACCTTGTACTGCTGGATGCTGGCGCTGACGGCCGTCGCCGCCGACGTCATCGAGCTCGCCAGCATCGCCGAGTAGCTGGAGTCGGAGGCCAGCTGGTTGAACTGCTTCACGGATTCGCCGGGATCGGTCTTGTCGTCGACGATCGTGAGCTCGACCTTCTTGCCGTCGATTCCGCCGGCCTTGTTGATGTCGGCCACGGCCTGCTCGGCGGCCTCCTTGTCGCCGGTGCCGAGGGCCGCGAGCGGACCGGTGAGCGGCATCACGCCGCCGATCTTGATGGTGCCGCCGGCGTCGCCCGAGGGCGAGCCGCTGCCGCCGCCGGAGCAGCCGGTCAGCGCGAGCGCAGTGACGGATGCCGTTGCGAGTGCGGCAAGAGCGAGCAGGGTCTTTGACTTCATCGTCACTCCGATTCACCGTTGAATTGCGGGTTCAACTATCAGGCTTCCTGATTATCAGGCAGTATGAACGACCTCACCCCGCGCGTCAAGGCTTGCGACGGTAACGAGTCAGTGGGAGGGCCTTCTCGTGATTCGCCCGGGCCATGGGCCGAAAGGACGGGGGGTCATCACGTCGTCCTCATGCTGACCGTGACGGGATTCGGCACCTCCAGCCTCCTGCCGGTCGGCTTCGGGTGTCCTTCTTCCAGTGCGAACTCGACCACGTCGTGGCTCGTGCGGTTCGCAATCCACAGAGCCGATCCATCCGGCGTCACGGCGCACCCCCATGGCCCTGCGCCCCCACACGGGACATGGGACCTGAGGTCGGGGTTCGCGCCGCTGACGTCGAACGTGGCGACCGTGTCGCTCCCGCGGTTGAGGACGTGGAGGAAAGAGCCATCGGGCGAGATGGCAGCGCCCGACGGATGATTCAACGCGAAGAAGTCGTCGTGGTCCGTCGGAAGGAAGCCGGGCGGATCGGTGGACACGAGGGGCCCTCGTGACAATCCTCGACAGTCCTCGTCGAGACGAAAGGTGGCGACCGTAGCGCGGAGTTCGTTGACGACGAACATGCGAGAGCCGGACGGCTCGACGACGACGGTTCGGGGACCCTCCCCCCACGGGAGGCCGACGACGCTCTCGAGGTGGAGTCGGGCCGCGACACGATCGACGACGTAGAGCGTCACGGTATCGCCGCCTCGATCTGCCACGACCAGTCGCTCGCCGTCCGGCGTCCACGCGACAGCATGCGGGTGGCCTGCCAGCTGCCAGCTTCTGTCGAATCCGCTCGCGCGGGAATGAGCGACAACGTCGGAGAGGTCGAATCCACCGCCTTCGGCGGCTGCCATCAGGGCGATGCTTCCTTCGTCGAACCGCCTCTGCACGAAGGGAACCTCTCCCGGTTCTCTCACCACATGGGAGACGAAGTCCTCTGAGCCGTAGTTTGCCACCGCGAGGAACTTTCCGCGCGGATCGGCCGCGATGCTGCACGGATAGGAGCCGGCCGACGATGCAGTGCAGACCACGGGGACGTCATCACCCTGACGGAGCCCGGGATCGACGACGACGATGCGCCCTCCGATCGGACCGGTCGGGTCACCCTTGCGTTCATCGGTGAGGACGATGCGACGCCCGCACCACGCGATCGATCCCACCGCGGCATCGGCAGCTCCTCGCCCGACCGGGACAGGGTCTCCTTCCAGAGGAACCTCGAAGAGTCGAACCCCCGCGCTCGACCCGGTTCCACCGAGTTCGTCGTGCCAGGAGCCAACCGCCAGTAGCAACGGCCCAGCCCGGTGTGTCATGTCGGTGTATCTCCTCACCCGCTCTGCAGTGGTCGGCAGCCCCGTCCGAGCGTGCCGACGTGGCGTGCCCGGACAGGTGAGCCGTTAGTCGAGAGCCTTCATATACGCAGCCTGGATCGCCTCGAGGACGTCCTTCGCCGTCGCCTTGCCGGCGAGATAGAGCTGCATGTTCGACTCCATCGCGGCGGCTACCTCTGGGCCCGGATAGAGCAGGTTCGCCAAGGTGTAGGACTTGCCGTTGGAGATGTACTGGTGGATCTCCTTGCTCACCTGGTCGTTCTCAGCTGGCAGTCCCTTCGAGAAGGCAGGGATCATTCCGGGAGTTGCGCTCACACTGCTGACGTAGAGGTCGTCGATCTTCGGCTGAGCGAAGAAGTCGATGAACTGCTCCGCGAGCGCCCGATTCTTCGCTTGGGCGTTCAGACCGATCGTCGCGAACGGGAAGATGCTCATTCCGCTCTCGTCTGGATCATCCGAGGTCGGCATCGGGTACAGACTGAACGTCTGATCAGTAGTGTTGGACTGCAGGTAGGAGGAGACGCCGACCCAGGCGAGCGTCTTTCCTGCAAAGAAGTCACCGAATGCGGTCTGGAAGTCAACCCCAAGGAACCCGTCGGAGTAACATCCCGCCTTCACCATCTGACCCTGCCGATCGATGGCGTTGGCCCACCCAGATTCCGGCCAAGTGAGAGAGCCGTCGGCGATCTTCTTGTCGAAGTCGGGCGTCTTGGAGTAGACCGTCTCATACGCGAGCGCCTCCAGCGTCGCGCGTCCCTCGTACGGGGTTGCAGCACCGATGTTGTACGCGATGGTCCCGGCCGCCCGCGCGTCGCGGCAGAACTGGAGCACCTCCGAGAAGGTTGTCGGTGCCTTCAGGTGGTGCTTCTGCAGGAGCGCGTCGTTGTACACGGCCCCGGTTCCCGCCAGCGAGGTCGGAAGAGCGTATGTCTTCCCATCCTTCTCGAGAGCCGACTTGGCGATTGCGGGAATGGCCGACACCCACTCGCCGCTCAACGGCGCCACCAGGCCTCGGTCAGCGAGCGCGAGCACAGCCTTGGGCGTCGCCCGCCCGGCATCGCCTCGGAAAAGGTCCGGTCCTGTGCCCGCTGCGAGCCGGGTCGGAATCTGGCTGTTGAGTGTGGCCGAGTCGAGGTACTCGACTTTCACATCCACGCCACTGTGCGCCTTCTCGAAGGCTGCGATGACCGCCTCTAATCCCTTCTTGCTCCCGGAATCCCACAGGATCGTGAGCGTCTTCCCGCCACTGCTCGTGGAGGGATCCGTCGAGCATCCCGCCAGAACCAAGAGGGCCGCAACGGCCCCCGCCGCAATCGCGATGCGTCTGCGCATGCTTGACTTCCTTTCGTTTGCGCCCTCTATCCGGGCGGTTGTGGAGTGAACGTCGACCTAGCCCTTGATGCCCGATGCGTAGCCCTGGTAGACGTACCGCTGCATCACGATGAATGCGATCAGGATGGGAGCGGAACCGATGATCAGGCTCGAGAAGATCAGCCCCCAGTTCGCCGCGTATTCACCCGTGAACTGGAAGATCGTGAGAGGCAGTGTGCGGAACTCGGATCCACTCAGGTAGAGCAACGGGGGATAGAAGTCGTTCCAGACGTGCACGACATTGAGGATGACCACCGTGCCTGTGATGGGACGCAGGAGAGGAAAGATCACCGAGAAGAAGGTCCTGAAGCGGCCCGCACCGTCCACCTGCGCCGCCTCCTCGTACGTGACGGGAATCTGCCTGAGGAACTCCACGTAGAGGAATATCGCCAGCGGCGACTGCATCCCGGCGTAGAGGATGATCAGGCTGATCGGGTTGCCGAGAAGCCCCATATCGCGCAGCGTCACGTAGAGCGGGATGAGCAAGAGCTGAAACGGCAGGAGCACGCCCAGCATGAAGAGCGCGAACGCGATGCGTGGCCAAGCGCTCGTGACACGAGCCAGCGGGTAGGCGGCAAGCGCGCTCACGAATACGACGATCACGACGCTGGCGACGGTGACCACCAGACTGTTCAGAGCTGCCGGACCGAGCCTGCCCGAGCTCCAGGCCTCGGCGAAATTGGACCATGCTGGCTGACTCGGCGGCACGATCCGGTTCCCGGAGTCACCGAGCGGCCGCACCGCGTTGATGACGAGGAGGTACGCCGGGAATAGTACCGATAGCGACAGAACAATCGTCAGCATTTCGGAGGATCCCGTTCGCCAGTCGTATCGTCTAGACATCGTTTCTCCGCCGATTCCTGCTTCCTGCGATCTGCTGAACCACCGCTGCGATCAACGTGAGCAACGCGATCAACACGGAGAAGGTCGATCCGTACGCGAACTCCCCGAACTGGAAGGTGACCTGGTACTGCGCGGTCGACAGCGTCTGGGTCGCGTTGCCCGGACCTCCTGCCGTCAGGATCCACGGCTGGTCGAACGCCTTGAGTCCGATGAGAGTTGTGAGGACGACTGCGACGGTCAGCGCCGGGGCCAGTGCTGGTAGAACGACGTACCAGAATCGACGCAGTGCCCCCGCGCCGTCGAGATGCGCCGCCTCGATGAGCTCGGACGGGACGCTTTGAAGACCGGCCAGGTACAGCACCATGCAGAGCCCTGATACCTGCCAGACCATCGTCACGATGACCGCGTAAAGGGCAGCCGTCGGGTCACCGAGCCACGCTTCCCCCGAAATTCCGAAGATCGAGAGCACAGAGTTCAGCGCGCCGTCCGGAAGAAGAATGAACTTCCAGATGTTCGCGACGACCACGGGCGTGAGGACAACGGGGATGAAGAAGACCATTCGAAAGAAGCCGCGAGTCTTCAGTGGCTGGTTCAGCAGCACAGCAAGGCCCAGCCCGATGAGGTTCGCGCCAACCACGAGGACGAGGGTGATGACGAATGTGTGAACGAGAGTCGCCGGCAGAAGCGGATCGGTCCAGAGCTTCTCATAGTTCTTCAGACCCACCCATGACCAGCCCGTGGACCGCCCGATCCAATCGGTGAAGGAGTAGAGCACCCCTTGGACGGACGGCGAGAGGAACGCGAAGACGAAGAACGCGGCGGCCGGCGCGAGGAACCACACTCCCCACAGGGAGCGCCCGGCCGAGCTCCGACGGCGCGGATTCCCTGGCCGGGAGAGGTCACCGGCAACGGTTGGCGCTGGTGCGGCCGTTCTCGTGCTCATCTTTCCCATCTCCATCGGCGGGTCCAGCTTTCGGCGCAACGCTATTCCAGACACTCAACCGCGCAGAGTCAGCCGACGCACATCGGTTCACGCGGTATCACGCTCTGCGGGCTGGATCTCTTCGCCCGTCCAGGCTTGCTTCTCATCACAGAGCCAAGCCGCATGGCTTAGTGAGCCGCCGCACGAACCAGGACCGTGAGGGCGACGCGGAACACATGTTCACGATCATTCGACCGCCCCCGCCGACGGGCGGGCATAATCGGCGCACCGCGAGCCTGACACCGGCGCCGATTCCCGACGCCGTTACTCGCGCGGCCCCCGCAAAGGAGAAGAATGCGCAGCGACACGAGCAAAGCGGAACGGTTCGACGACGGCCTTCCGGAGTTCCACCGTCCCTACGCGGCCAGCGAAGAACGCTACAGCACGTATGGGTATCGTCGTGTCGGACGCAGCGGGCTGGTCCTTCCGCCGATCTCCCTGGGGCTGTGGTATAACTTCGGCGACAACAGGGCGTTCGACCTTCAAAGAGGACTCATCCGCTATGCGTTCGACCGCGGGATCACACACTTCGACCTCGCGAACAATTATGGCCCGCCTCCCGGCAGTGCCGAAGAGAACTTCGGCAGGATTATCCGGAAGGATCTGTCCCACTATCGCGACGAGATCATCGTCTCGACCAAGGCCGGCTGGCACATGTGGCCAGGTCCGTACGGACGGCTCGGTTCACGGAAGCACATGATCTCGAGCCTCGACGCCTCTCTGGCGAGGATGTCGCTCGAATACGTGGACATCTTCTACTCCCATCGGGTCGATCCCGACACTCCCGTGCACGAAACCATCGAGGCCCTCGACGCGGCCGTTCGACAAGGCAAGGCGCTGTACGTCGGCATCTCGTCCTACTCCGCGGAGCGCACACGCCAGGCGATCGCCGCCGCTCGAGAACTCGGGACACCGCTTGTGGTTCACCAGCCGGCGTACTCGCTTCTGAATCGCTGGATCGAGCAAGAGCTCACCGCTGTCCTTGCAGAGGCGGGCATGGGCGCCGTCGGGTTCAGCACGCTGGCCCAAGGACTGCTCACCGATAAGTTCTTGGGGGGGCGCAGAGAGGCACACGCCACCGCGCGCAGGACGTTCAACGATGGGATGCTGAGCGAGTCGAACTTGGAGAGCCTCGAGGCCCTGAATGCGGTGGCGCTGGAGCGCGGACAGACGTTAGCGCAGATGGCGATCGCGTGGTCGTTGCGCACGGTAGCCTCTGCCCTCGTGGGGGCGTCGCGGCCCGAGCAACTTGACGAGAATCTGGGAGCGTTGAGCAATCTCGACTTCGCCGATGAGGAGATCAGCCGCATCGATCGCTTCTCGAGCGGAACCGGCGTCAATGTCTGGGCATCGTCGAGCGACCTCTGAGGCCGAAAACGGCTGCTCTCCCCGTGAGGTTGTGACCATGTCGGCGCCGCTGCTGTCCTTTTTCGAGCGCCGCCGATAAACCCCGCTCTGCGGTGTCGGGCCGTCGACTTGAATCGGCCTGAGTTCCGTCCGTTCTTCAAGCAGCATCGAAGACGCTGAATAAGACTGGCGATCCTTCACCCGCCGCGAAGTGAACGACCTCGCGTCGCGGCGGCTCAGCCGACGATGGCGAGCGGGTTCACCGGGGAGCCGGTGCCGCGGCGGATCCGTAGCGGGGCCAGGACGAACCGGAACTCGTACACGCCATCGCGGGCGAGGTCCGTCAGGTTCAGGTTCTCGATGATCTGTACCCCGCGGTCGGCGAGGAGCATGGCATGCACCTCCAGCGGATGCGCCGAGGGCGCCGCCTCGAACGGGATCGTGTCGGAACCGACCACCTCGACCTCCCGGTCGAGCAGCCATCGGGTCGCCTCGATGCCGGGGCCACCGAAGGGGCCGGCGATGAAGGCGGCCGGATCGGCGTAGAGGGCGTCGCGTCCCGTGTGGATGAGCACCGCGTCCCCCTCGCGAACCACGGTGCGCTGCGCCTGGGCGCACTCGGCGAGTTCGGTGGCCGAGATCTCGCGATCCACGGGCGCACCGAGGTGACGCGCCAGATCGAGCATCACTCCGCGCCCATACACCGCCCGAAGCGCCACCTCGTCGCTGAGCTCGGCCGGACCCCGGGTGATGTGGAGCCTCGAGTCGACGTGAGTGCCGGTGTGCGTGCCGAGTCGGATCGTGTCACTCCCCGAGAGCACTGTGTCGTGCTCAACCGGATCTTCCGGAGAGAACGGCGCGTGAGGGTGCGACAGATCGAGCTCGAAAGGGGCCGAGACGGGGGGATGGACCATCCCGGAATCCATCGGCCACGACAGCTCGTACATCCGGAAGGGCATGCGTTTCGGCATCAGGACTCCTCACAGAATGTGGTCTCTCGATGGTGTCATGACGGTGGTCGGCTGGCATCCGTGCAGAACAGGTGTGCATCGTGCCGTGCGCTCGGTCAACAGCCGGTCGCGTCGAGGTCGAGGGCGGCCTGCGTAACGTTTCGCGGTGAATCGGGGAAAATAGTCCAAACTGGTGGCCTATATCGGGTCCTCTGTATGAACATCTGTGCAGCGGGTGGATGGTCATTTAGGCGCCCCCGATCTATCCTCGCCGTGTCCGCAGTAAGCCGGGTCGCCTGATCAGACGCCGGCCGCGGCCTCACCCACCGCATGAAGCAACGGAGCAAGAATGCACACCACCCGACACAGCCGAGCGGCGGGAGCTTCCGTCCGCCATCGTACCCGTGGCCTCCTCGCTGTCGCCGCCCTCGCCGTCACGGCTCTCGCCGCCACGGCCTGCTCGGCGTCCTCGTCGAACAGCAACGGCGGGTCTTCGGGCGACGCCACGTTCGTCGCCGCGACCCAGGCCCTTCCCGCCACGTTCGACCCGCAACAGCTCGCCGGCAACACGCCGTTCTACTTCGCGGCGATGAACTCGCTCCTCGTGAACTACTCCGACACCAGTTGCGGCGAGGCGCCCGACTCGACGAAGCTCGTGGGAGAGCTCGCGAAGTCGTGGAAGGTCAGCGATGACGGCAAGAAGATCACCGTCACGCTGAACGACTACAAGAGCGAGTACGGCAACCCGCTCACCTCGGACGATGTGAAGTACACGCTCGACCGCGGCCGCGCGACGAGCCCCGTCGTGAAGTTCCTTTCCAGCAATCTTGTGCACCTCGATGCGACCGAGCCGATCACGATCGTCGACAAGCACACATTCACGTTCAACCTCGCGTCGGTGAGCCCCCTCGACCTCGCAGTGTGGGCGATCCCGACCTTCAGCATCCTCGACTCGACTGAGCTCAAGAAGCACACCACGACCGACGATCCGTGGTCGACGAAGTGGCTCTCGAAGCACTCGGCCATGTTCGGTCCGTGGAAGACCGAGGCTGTCGCCTCCGGCGACTCGGTGTCGCTCAGCAAGAACACCGGGTTCGGTGGTGAGCGCGGCAACGTCGGCAAGCTTGTCATCAAGCAGGTGTCGGAGTCGGCGAACCAGATGCAGCTGCTGCAGTCGGCCTCGGTGAACTACGCCAAGGAGATGACGTACCAGCAGTACGACTCACTGAAGAACGCGAACAACGTCACGGTGAACCAGTGCGCGCCCATCAGCCGTGACCAGATGCTCCTCAACCAGAAGACGGTCAAGCAGTTCGCGGACGTGCGGGTTCGCCAGGCCATCAGCATGGCCCTCGATCGGGACGCGCTGAACAAGGGCGCCTTCGCGGGCCTCGGCACGCCGTCCACCGATGGTCTGCTCTCGGGCGTGCTGCCCAAGGGCGCCGACCTCGACAAGATCCCGACCAACGATCCCGCGGGCGCCAAGAAGCTGCTCGCCGAAGCGGGTTACCCCGACGGCTTCTCGTTCACTCTGGGATACAACCCGGCGCAGCCTGGTGCCGAGGTCGACCAGCTCAGCGTGCTCATCCAGTCGCAGCTGAAGGCAATTGGCGTGACCGTCAACCTGAACCCGATCGCCTCGGCCACGCAGGCGTCGAACGACTGGCAGTCCGGCAACTACCAGGCCTTCCTCTGGTCGTCTGGGGCCGCGCTTCCGTCTGCCTACTTCGAGACGAACCTCATTCAGCCGGGCGCCCCTGCCAACTCGTACGGCTACACGAGCGACGAGTTCGTCACGCTTGCGAACCAGCTCGCCGCGGCGGCTCCGGGCAGCGCCGAGTACGATGCCACGTCGGTGAAGATCGCGAACCTGGTCGTCAAGGACGTGCCCCTCGTGTCGCTCGTCGACACGCCGAACCTGTTCGCGACCACCAAGACGGTCACTGGCGTGGACAATGCCCTCGGCACCATCATGAAGTCGCTCAACTTCGCGAAGGTCTCCGTCAAGTAGTCGTCAGTCCCACCCTCGTCGTGCTCCCGGGTCCGCCCGGGAGCACGACGCACCCGAAAGCCCATAATGTCTCTCAACGTGCTGACTTCAGCCATCCGGCGGCCGAGCCGGCAGCCGCGGAGAGGAGTGCAGTCCAGCCGCTCCACGCTCGTTCGTGTCGCGCTGGGCGTGCTTCCAACGCTGCTGCTGTTAGCCGCGGGCTTCCTGTCCTTTCCACACTCACCGATCAGCCCGGACGCGGTGTCTGTGTTGGTGCCGCCGAACGGCGAGTACTGGTTCGGTACGGACGGGTCGGGCTTCGACGTCTTCTCCCGCACCTTCGCCGCAGCTCGCCTCGATCTGCCGCTCGCGATCGGGGGCACCATCGCGGCCACCGTCATCGGCGTGCCGTTCGGCCTTCTCGCCTCGGGCAACGGCGTCGGAGCGAACGTCATCATGCGCGTGGTCGACGCCCTCCAGGCCCTGCCTCTGCTGATCGTCGCGATCGCGATCGTCGGCCTCTCGGGGCGAAACATCTTCATGGTCGTCCTCGCCATCGTCCTGGTGACCGGGCCGAATTTCGTGCGGCTCACGCGCAGCGGTGCCATTGTCGTGCGCAATGCGCGATACGTGGAGGCAGCCGGCGCGCTTGGGGCCTCCCGTACCCGTGTCATGTTCGTGCACATCCTCCCGAACGTGACGGGTCTGATCCTCGCGCAGTTCGTCCTCGCGATCGGCGTCGCCCTCGTCGTGATCGCAGCTTTGAACTTCATCGGCGTCGGTGTGACGCCGCCCACACCTTCTTGGGGGTCGATGGTGAGCGCCGGCGCGACGGTCATCAGCCAGGGCGCGTGGTGGGTATCGCTGTTCCCGGGCGCTGCGATCATCCTCGTCGTCGCGACACTCGCGTTCGCCGCGCGCAATGTCGAAGAGCTCATGAAGGCGCGGTGACCGGATGCCTCTTCTGACCGTCGAGCACCTGACGATCGATTACCACACGCGAGACGGCGATTCCCGCGTGGTCGACGACGTCACGTTCGCTATCGAGCCGGGGCAGATCGTCGGTCTCGTAGGCGAGAGCGGCTCGGGCAAGTCCGCGGTCGTGCATGCCGTGGCCGCTCTTCCTCGCTCGGTGAACGCGACGACCACCGGCGGCGTCCGGCTCGACGACGTCGACATGCTCGGCGGCGATCCCCGGACGCTGCGCCGCATGCACGGCTCGCGCATCGGCTTCGTCGGACAGAACCCGTTCGGGTCGCTTCATCCGACCTTGCGCATCGCGGCGCAGTTCCACAACGTGCTGAAGGCGCACGGGCGAACGGGCTCACGCAGGGAATCGTTCACCATCGCCGAAGCCACCCTCGAGCGCGTCGGCATCCGCGAGCCCGTGCGTGTGCTGCGCGGCTACGCCTCTCAGCTGTCGGGAGGGATGGCGCAGCGGGTCGTGATCGGGATCGCGACCGTGCTGGAGCCGGCGTTCTTCATCGCCGACGAGCCGACGACCGCTCTCGACCCGACCGTGCAGATTCAGATCCTCGACCTGCTGCGCGGCCTCAAGGACACGCTCGGCATGAGCATCCTGATGGTCACGCACGACCTCGGGGTCGTCGCGAACTACTGCGAACAGATGCTCGTGATGCGGTCGGGGAAGCTCTTGGAGCAGGGAGCGGTCGTCGACCTCTTCCGCGATCCGAGCGATCCGTACACGCGCGAGCTCCTCGACGTCGACGGAAAGGAGTGGAGAGCATGAGCACCTCCGATGACGCACCTGCGCTGATCGAGTTCGCGCACGTCAGCAAGACCTTCCACCCGAGCGGCGCGGCGCCCGTCCGCGCCGTCGACGACGTCTCCTTCACGATTCACGCCGGCGAGACCGTCGGACTGATCGGGGAGAGCGGATCGGGCAAGTCGACCACCGGTCGCCTCGTGCTCGGCCTCGAGGAGCCGGACGCGGGTGTCATCCGCTATCGCGGAACCTCGGTCTCACAGATGGGCCGCGCCGACCTCAAGCGCATGCGCTCGGAGGTGCAGGTCGTCTTCCAGGAGCCCTACGAGTCGCTCAACCCCCGCATGCGGATCGCGAACATCGTCGCTGAGCCCCTCGTGGTGCGCGGTGTGCGCGATCGCGACGAGCGGCGGACGCGCGTGCTCGCGACGCTCGATCGGGTCGGGCTCCCGGCGGCCCTCGCGCGGCGGTTCCCGGGTGAGCTCAGCGGCGGGCAGCAGCAGCGCGTGGGCATCGCCCGAGCGATCGTGTCGAACCCGCACGTTCTCGTGCTGGACGAACCCACCGCCTCCCTGGACCGCGCCATCCGTGCCCAGGTGGGCCAGGTGCTGACAGACCTGCAGGACGAGCTCGGTCTCGGGTACCTCCTCATCACGCACGACATGGGAACGGTCAGGCGGGTCGCCGACAACGCCCTCGTGATGCTGTCGGGGCGCATCGTCGAGACCGGTCCGGTGAGCCGCGTCATGACCGCGCCCCAGAACGAATACAGCCGACTTCTGATCGGCTCCGAGCTCGCGCCTGTCCCGCCCGGTACGGCCGATAACCAGGTGACGCCGTGAAGAACTGGACCGTATACATCCTCAAGCGCCTTCTACTGGTGCTCGTCTCACTGTGGGCGCTGGTCACGGTGGCGTTCCTGCTGGTCGCGCTGCTGCCCGCCGATCCCGCACGGGCGGTCGCAGGGCAGTATGCGACGCCCGAGGACATCGCCACGGTCGCGCACCGCCTCGGTCTCGATCAACCGCTCTGGGTACGCTATGTCGACTTCCTCGGCGAACTCGTCCGCGGTTCGCTCGGCACCGACATCTTCACCAACGCGCCCATCGTTGACGAGATCGGACAGCGGCTGCCCTCGACGATCGAACTGATCATCCTGAGCATGATCATCGCGGCGGTCGTCGGTCTCGGCCTCGGCGCAGTGAGCGCCTACTACCACCGTAAGTGGCAGGACCGCGTCTCCGGCGGGGTCGTCGCCGTGCTCCAGGCGGTGCCCGACTTCGTCATCGCCGTCGTCGTCCTCTATGTCTTCTTCCATGTGCTCGGCTGGCTGCCCGGCCCCGAGGGGCAACTCAGCATCGCGGCCACAAAGCCGCCCACCGTGACCGGTATGGTCATCCTCGACTCGCTCCTGGCCGGGCAGTGGGATACATTCACAGACGCCGTCCGACACGCCGTGCTGCCCTGCCTCTCTCTCGGCCTCGCGCTCGGCGCACTGTTCGCCCGGGTCAGCCGCGTGGCGCTGCGCGAGGCGCTAGAGTCCGATCAGACCCGCTTCGCGCGTGCGATGGGGCTACGCGAGTCGACCGTGCTGCGCTACGCGTTCCTCACATCGCGAACGCCCATCCTCACGTACGCAGCGATCATGTTCGCGAGCCTCGTGGGAGGCACTGCCATCATCGAGACGGTCTTCAATTGGAACGGCGTCTCGCAGTGGTCGGTGCAGGCGATGCTCGGCAACAACTTCCCAGGCATCCAGGGGTTCATCGTCATCGCGGGCACCATCACACTCGTCGTCTACGTCGTCCTCGACGTTCTCACCGGCATCCTCGATCCCCGCATCCGGTTGGTCGGCAGCCGCTGACGGGGCTCGGCGACCGCCGAGAGCGCTTCGGGCGCAGAGTTCTCGCGCAGTCAGGACGACCGCTGGTGGGGGGATCCCACCGCCAACGGTCGCCATCAGGCGGCGTCGAGGAGCAGCTGAGCCGTCGCGGTGTCGGTGACCAAGGCGTTGATGTGGCCGCCCACGACGGCGCCCTGAATCGCCTCGATCTTGCCCATGCCCGCGGCGGCGCCGATCACGAGGGGGATGTGAGCGAGGCGCTCGAGCGGCACGCCGACCGTGCGTGCGCACAGGGGGCTTTCGACGTGGCGTCCACGCACGTCGTAGTGGTGGCCGAGCACATGGCCGACCGCGCCCTCGGCGGCGAGCCACTCGGCGATCTCGGGCGTCATCCAGCGATCGAAGATGCGTCCCGAGCCGGAGGCGTCCGTGGCGCCGATCCCGACCAGTGCGACGTCGGGGCGCGATCCGAGGGCGAGCGTGACGGAGACGGATGCCTCACGTCGCATGGCGGTCGCAAGACGCGGCGTCCGCATCACAAGCGGCGCGGGGATCGCGCGGTAGGTGGCGCCCAGTCGCTCGGCGAGACGACGGCAGATGTCCGGGCTGTCGATGAGCTGGTTGTCCTCGCCGAGGGCGCCGATCATCTGCACCACGCATGCCCCGACGCGGCGGTGCGACTCCATCGCGTCGACCATCGCCGCCAGCGTCGTGCCGTTCGAGAGGCCGACGATGGAGTCGCGGCCGATTACGGAAGGGACGACGCTGGCCGCATGCCGAGCCACAGCGGTCTGGGCATCCTCGTCCTGATGGGGCTCGCACACCCACACGTGCTTCAGGCCGAACGCGTCGATGAGCGCCGACTCCATGGCGGAGGTGCGTTCGAAGGGGTGCTCGATCGTGATCCGAACGATGCCGAGCTCGCGCGCGCGGGCGAGCATCCGGGAGACGGTCGGCCGGGAGACGTGGTGCTCCTTCCCGATGTCGGCCTGGCTCGCTCCGTCGAAGTAGTAGCGGCGTGCCACGGCAAGCAACAGCTCGATCTGGTCCACGTCGACGTTCATCGTGCCTCCTTGAACGGATGTGCAGATCCATCGTGTGCGTGATTTCGGCGAAGGATGCCCAGCAAGCATGCACGGTGCAGGGTTCGATTGCAAGCGTGACCGAAGCGATTCTCGTGTATGAACGGATGTGCATCGGCCGTGTGGCGGGACGCCGGGGCGGTACGTACGGTCGGTACTGCACATTCCCGCCCCAGGCAGGAGCTTGAGGCGGGTCGAAAGACCGAGGAGTCACCACATGTCCTTCGCACGTACGATCAACGGCGACGTCGCACCCGACACGCTCGGCGTCGTCAATGGTCACGACCACCTCATCCGCGTGGGTGCAGGCGAGGTCTACATCGACCCCGACCACCTGCTCGACGACGTCGACAAGGCCGTCGAGGAGGCCACCTCGTTCGCGGAGGCATCGAAGAACTGGTCGCCGAACGGGGGGACCGTCATCGACATGTGCCCCGCCTCCTGCGGGCGCTCGGTCACCAAGCTCGCCGAGGTCAACCAGCGGGTCGACGGCCTGAGCATCGTCGTGGCGACAGGTTTCCATCAGGAGAAGGTGTACCTCGAGACGCGGACGAGCTGGGTGAACCAGTACACGGTGAACCAGATCGCCGATCTGCTCATCGCGGACATCGAGGAGGGCATCGACGCGCACGACTACATGGGCCCCATCGTCGAGCGCACGCCCTACAAGGCCGGTGTCATCAAGTTCGCCTCGGCGTACGGCAAGATCACCGCCTGGGAGCGCAAGACGCTCGAGGCCGTCGCGATCGCCTCGAAGCAGACCGGCGCGCCGATCAACACCCACACGAGCGCGGGCACAGCGGCCCTCGAGCAGGCGCAGGCATTCATCGCGCACGGTGTCGACCCCGCCAACGTCGCCATCGGCCATGTGCAGCGCAACGCCGACGTCTGGTACCTCTCGCAGATCACCAAGCTCGGCTGCTACCTCGAGCTCGACGGCACGTCGCGCATCAAGTACCTGCCGGACTCGAGCCGCGTCCTGCTCGTCCGGGAACTCGGCCGGCTGGGCTACGGAAAGCAGATCATCCTCGGCACCGACTCCGGCAAGAAGTCGTACCAGAAGGCGTACGGCGCGACCACGGGCGTCGACTTCGATCCCGCGGTGTTCGCCCCCCGCCTCCTCGACGAGGGCTTCGACCGCGCGTATGTCGACGACCTGCTCATCAACAATGGGCAACGCTTCCTCGCCTTCAACGACGCGTCCCGCTGATGGGCGGCACGGACCACGCGCGTCCGCGGCTGCAGATCGCGCTCGACACCACGGACCTCCCGAGCGCGCTGCGACCGCTCCAGGCCGCTTCGGACTCGATCGACGTGATCGAGGTCGGCACCGTCCTCTGCCTCTCGGAGGGGATGCATGCGGTCCGCGCGATCCGGGCGCTGTTGCCCGACAAGCCCGTTCTCGCCGACATCCGCATCGCGGAGGCCGGATCGCTCCTCTCGAAGCTCGCGTTCGAGGCGGGGGCCGATTGGGTGTCGGTGGTGGCGGGAGCCTCCCTCACGACCGTCGAGCAGGTTTGCAAGGTCGCCCGGGAACATGGCGGACAGACTCAGGTAGAGCTGGGCCAGACCTACGACTCCGCTCTCGCCCGTCGCTGGCGTGACGCCGGCGCCGAGCACGTCATCGTCAAGCGATCGCGCGACCGCGAGGCCGCGGGCGACCTGACCTGGGGCGCCAAGGACCTCGACCGGATCGCCGAGCTGCACGCGATGGGCTTCACCGTCACCGTGACCGGCGGTGTGACCGGGGCGGATCTGCCGACGTTCGCCGGGAGCCCCGTGGGCATCGTCATCGCGGGTCGTGCCATCGTCGCCGCCGACGACCCGCGCGCCGCCGCGGAGAGCCTGCAGTCGGCGATCCGGAGCGTGTGGCCATGACGATCGCGGCGGAGCGGACCTGCCTCGACGGCGTCCTCATCGGGATCTACGAGAAGGCACTTGCGGGGCGGGACTTGGACGCCGTCTTCGCGTCCGCGCGGCGCGCGGGCTTCGCGTTCGTCGACCTGTCGCTGGACGAGAGCCCCGAGCGCCTCGCCCGTCTGGAGTGGTCGGCGGATGAGCGCACGGCGGTGCGCGAGGCCGCGCGTCGGCACGGTGTCCTGATCGGGGGGATCTGCCTCTCGGCGCACCGCGCCACGGCGCCCGGCAGCGGCGACCCGGCGCAGCGCGCCCGCGCGCTCGAGCTCCTTGTCAATGCGGTCGACCTGTGCGTCGACCTCGGCGTCTCCGTCCTCCAGATCGCGGGATATTACGCCTTCTACGAGGAGCCCCGCGACGGCGCCCGCGCCGACTACGTGGAGGTCCTTCGCGCGGGAACCCGCTATGCCGCACGCCGGGGCGTCATCCTCGGCCTCGAGAACGTCGACGGCACCGACATCGTCTCGATCGAGGCCGCCCTCGCTATCGTCGACGAGATTGGCTCCCCCTGGTTCCAGCTCTACCCCGACGTCGGCAACTTCGTCGTGCAGTCGCGCGAAGTGGTGCCGGAGGTGGCCGCTGCGGCGCGCCACGCCGTCGCGTGGCACGTCAAGGAGGCGCGGCCGGGCGAGCCACGCCGCGTGCCCCTCGGCGAAGGGGACGTCCCATGGGACGCCGCGTTCGCCGCGCTCGCCGAAGCCGCCTGGAGCGGCCGGATCATGATCGAGATGTGGAACGACGATGCGCCGGACTCCGAGCGCATCGCCGCCAAGGCCCGCGACTTCGTCGCCGAGCGGCTGGCCCGCGCCGGCATCCACGTCTTCGAACCACTGTCTCGGGAGGGGGACTGACATGCTGGATCCGCTTCGACAGCAGGTGCTCGAGGGCAACCTCGCATTGCCGGCGAACGGACTGGTCGCGTGGACGGGCGGCAACGTCTCGGTGCGGGACGCCGAGACGGGACTGGTCGTGATCAAGCCCTCCGGGGTGCGGTACGAGGTGATGACGGTGGACGACATGGTCGTCGTCGACCTCGACGGCCGCGTGATCGACGGGCACCGCGGTCCGTCGTCCGACACCGCCTCGCACCTCGGCGTGTACCGCCACCGCGACGATGTCATGAGCATCGTGCACACCCACTCGACCTACGCGACGGCGTTCGCTGCGGTGGGACGAGGAATCCCGTGCTGCATCACGGCGATCGCGGACGAATTCGGAGGCCCCATCCCCTGCGGCGGATATGCTCGCATCGGAGGGGACGCCATCGGCGAGGAGATCATTCGGAGCATCGGCTCCTCACCTGCCATCCTCATGCAGCAGCACGGCGTGTTCACCGTCGGTGCGACGATGGAGAAGGCGATCAAGGCGGCGGTGATGGTGGAGGATGTGGCACGCACCGTCGCGATCGCCGAGACGCTCGGAACCGTGCAGAATCTCCACGAGGAGGAGATCGCCGCGAACCACGACCGGTATCAGAACCGCTACGGCACGGTCGGCGCCAGCACCGGGCTGAGCCGATGACCTACGATCTGACGACGTTCGGGGAGGGGCAGCTGCGCCTCACGGTTCCCCGCGGCGCCCGCCTGGCGGACACGCCGTCGGTGTCGTTGCGCGCGGCCGGCTCCGAGGCCAACGTCGCCGGTGCACTCGCGCAGCTCGGACGCCGCACGGCCTGGGCGTCGATCCTTCCCGAGGGCGACCTCGGCGAGCGCGTTCTGACCGAGTACCGATCGGCGGGTGTAGACGTCGCGCACGTGCGTCGGGTGCCATCCGGGCGGGTCGCGACGTACTACCTCGAGCCCGCGGCGGGGGGCCTGCCCGCACGCGTCGTCTACGATCGCGACGGCACCGCGCTGCGCAGCGCGACCGTGGCCGACTTCGACTGGGACGCACTGCTCAACACCCGCTGCCTGTTCGTCACGGGCATCACGGCCGCGCTGACGGACGCCACCGCCGCACTCGTGCACCACGCCGTGGATGCGGCGGCCGGCCGAGGTGTGCCGGTCGCGCTCGACGTCAACCACCGCAGCACGCTGTGGGATGGAGAGCGGGCACGGTGCGTGCTCGAGCCGCTCCTCGGCCGGATCTGGACGCTCTTCTGCTCGCGTCGCGATGCGTCGACCGTGTTCGGGATCGACGGGGACGGGTGCGGCGTCGCCCACGAGCTGTTGGCCCGCTCGTCGGCGACGCACGTCGTGACCACCGACGGAGCGACCGCGGTGCACTACGCGAACGCCGACGGGATGCGCAGCCTCGAGGTGCGCCCGCTCGACGTCCGGGACAGGCCCGGCGCCGGTGACGCGCTCGTGGGCGCCGCCCTGCACGGCCTGCTGGACGACCGCGTCGACGATGCGCTGCGCTGGGGCGTCAGAGCGGCCGCGATCGCACTCACCCACGACGGCGACCTCACCAGGATCTCGCCGCGCGACCTGGATGCGCCACCCGGCACCGACATCCACCGCTGACCAACCGGCACCACATCGCCGCCGTCCTTCGGAGACACACCCGTGAGCACATCAGACCAAAAGGCACGAATCCTGCGGGCCGTCGCTCGCCTCGACGCGTACCAGCGCATCCAGAACACGATGGGGCGCACGATCGTCGCCTTCAACTTCCGCCAGCCCGATCGGGTGCTCGCCGCGTTCGCTCTCGACCGCGACGACGTGTGGTTCGAGTACGCCGACGAGGGCCGGTTCGTCGGTGCCGAAGCCGTCCGCGCCCTGGTCGACCTGCTCATCGGAGCGCCCGCTCGCGCGGGGGAGATGCGCGACCATCAGCTCACCACGCCGATCATCGAGGTCGCGGACGACGGCGAATCCGCGCGGGCCGTGTGGTGGGTGCCGGGCGCCGGCGCCCTCGTGAAGGACGAGCAGGACCCCGAGGCGATCTGGGACTGGGGGACACTCGCCGCGGACCTGATCCGTGTCGACGGAGACTGGCGCATCCTGCACCTGCACTGGTTCCGCTACATCACCTGTCTCTACGTCTACGGCTGGACCGACGACACGAGCCTCATCAACCGTCCGAACACCGCCATGCATCCACTGTCGCGGCCGACGACCTATCACAACCCCTACCACCCGCTCAGCATCCGCGACGGCATTCCGGCGGCGCCGCGGCCGTTCCCGACCGGCGTCTCGTCGGACTGGATGCTCAGCCGCGACAAGGCGGTGTGACGTGGAGTTCACCGCTGACGACCTGGACGCCTTCGACGACGCCGAGCTGGACGCGCTCGAGGCGCACCTGAACCGCCTGCTCGCCGCATGGGACATCGCGAACCTGCGCGGCCAGGCCGCGATCTTCCACGACGACCAACACATCGGCGAGCCGCGTCGGGAGCTCAACGCGATCGACCATCCGAGCGTCGACGCCGATGCGCTGCGTGCCTTCCGTGCGACGCCGGTCGTCGACAGCCTCGAGGGCAACACACTCGTGCACCCGCTCGCGACGCCGATCATCGAGGTCGACGAGACCGCCACGAAGGCCCGCGCCGTGTGGTGGTCGATGGGTGTCGAGGGTCTGTCCAAGTTCCGGGAGCACCCGATGGCCCTCATCAGCCTCGGCATGGTGCCCGGCACCCACATTCTTGTTGACGGCGAATGGCGCATCCTCTCCGGCGCGTGGCAGCGCACGACGAAGAATGAGTACCACGCCGGCTGGGTGCACAGCATGGAGCCGACGAACGCGCGCCCCCCGCTCACGCCCGAGCAGGACCGCAACTTCCTCGGACGCTACGCGTACCGCAAGGACGACGTGCGCCGTCCGGTGCCCGAGCCCCCGCGCCCCGACACCTGGGCCACGCATCCGGACGAGACCGACGACGCCTGGCTACGGCTCAACGAGGACCAGGCATGAAGACCGTCGCTCTCGGCGGCGGTGTGGAAATCCCGCAGCTCGGCTTCGGTGTCTTCCAAACCGCTCCCGATGCCACGGCAGACCTCGTAGCCGAGGCGATCGGCGCCGGCTACCGGCACATCGATACGGCGCAGGCGTATGGCAACGAACGAGAGGTGGGGGACGGGATCGAGCGTTCGGGCGTCGACCCCGCCGAAGTCTTCGTCACCACGAAACTCAGCAACGCGCACATCGAGTATGACGACGCCCGGCGCGCGATCGACGCGTCTCTCGCCGCCCTCCGTGTGAAGCGCCCGGACCTCCTCCTCATCCACTGGCCGCTGCCGATGGTACGCGACTTCACGGTTGTGTGGCGCGCGCTCGAGGACGCGCTGTCCGACGGCCAGACCCGTGCGATCGGCGTCTCGAACTTCCAGCCCGCACACCTGGATCGACTCGCCGAGGCGTCCGCCACGGTCCCCGCGGTCAATCAGATCGAGCTGCACCCTTACCTCACGCAGCCCGAGCTGCGGGCCTACAACGATGCGCACGGCATCGTCACCGAGGCGTGGTCACCGCTCGCGCAGGGCTTCGTGCTGGACGACGTGGTGATCCGCCGCATCGCAGCCGACCTCGACCGCACACCGGCCCAAGTGGTGCTGTGCTGGCACCTGCAGCTCGGCAACGTCGTCTTTCCGAAGGCGTCCTCACCTGAGCACATTCGCGAGAACGCCGACGTGTTCGGCTTCGAGCTGGCCCCCGACCAGGTCGACGCGATCACGCGGCTCGACCGAGCACACCGCACCGGCAGCGACCCGGACACGTTCCGGGCGATGTGGTGAACCAGAGAGAAAGGAACATGCGATGACTACTTACGAGCAGCCACCCGTCGTCTGGCCCGGATGGGTCCACCCGGAGGGCACCGTCGCGATCGTGACGGGGGCCGGCAGCGGTATCGGCCAGGCGACCACCATCCTCGCGGCCCAGATGGGTCTGCGGGTGGCGGCATGGGACATCAACCCCGCGGGCATCGAGGCCACCGTCGCTCGCGCCGGCGAGTATGCCGACCGCATCCTCCCAGTCGTCGGCAACGTGGGCGACGAGGATGCCGTGCGGCGCTCCTTCGAGCAGACCGTCGAGGGCTTCGACACTCCGAAGCTCATCGTCAACAACGCCGGACCGACCATCCTCGGGCAGAAGCTCCCGTTCGCCGACGCCGTGCAGGAGGCGATCGCGAGCATCCACTACATCACGGAGCAGTACCTCGCGCTCGAGCCCGGCCCGGACGGCAGCGTCGTCAACATCGCGGCCGTCTCCGGTCCGATCGCCGGCGGCACCTCGAACGACCCTGCGGGCGTCGGCTGGTACACCGCCGCGAAGGCCGGCATCGCGGGATACACGAAGTGGTGCGCGACCGAGTTCGCGCGCACGGCGCGGTTCAACGCGATCGCGCCCGGTGGCCCCATCCACACACCGCGCAACAACGCCGTGATCGACTCGCCCGGCATGCAGGAGCGCATCGCGCGCAACCCGCTGCGCCGCCCCGGCACACCGGAGGAGCTCGCCGCCGGCATCCTCTTCCTCTGGTCCCCTGCGGCGAGCTACGTGAACGGCTCGCTGCTCGTCATCGACGGCGGGCTCACCCTCACGGGGGGCTGAGAATCATGCGGATGCCGTGGACGTCGGTCCGCGGCATCCGTCGACCCTGCGTACAACCAACCTCCAGGAGGGCCGGGATCACCGGCATCGAGGCCAGAATGGCCGCATTGAAGCACGAGCTCGCGCGCGAACGCACCGGGTACGAGATTGAGCCGCTCATGGCCAGTACACCCTCAACCGGCGATTGGAAGATCCGTCACCTGCAGTGCTTTCGCACCGCCAAGAGCTCGCTCGACAAGGGATGGGTGCGCGATCTGTCTATGACGTTCGCAGTGGCGATGCGGCCTAGTACGAAGTCCTCCCCACCACGTTCCACAACCCGTACTTGCCGGGCTCGGTACTGGAGACCGCGAGCAGTGGGTGCTCCTGCCTCGACTTCCGCTCCTCCTGGGTCGCGATGCTTCGGGAGGCGGGACCCGCACTGAAGCGACTAGACATCTGACGACGACGCTCGAAAATGCCGCCATGGTGACGCGGTGGTTCTCCAGGGACGATCGCAATGAGGACCGCTCGAAAGTGGTTCTAGTATGCCGTCTCGCCGTGTTCCGAAGGGCCGGGTCGTTGCCCGATGATGGAGAAGCGTCGGCAGTTTCTGGAGTTGGCCACGCAGGGCTGTCCATGATGCAGTCAGGACTGGTTGAGCGAGGATTCCCTCTTGTCTTTACCTATGTGCATAGGTAAAGTATCGGCCAGGAGGCGCAGAGCGGCGCCCCCGAGCGAGGAAGGACTCGACGTGGCACACATCGCGCCCGCACCCGACAGGACCGCGGCATTGCAGCTGGTGGAGGGCTTCTCCCTGGAGATGACGGGGAAGGACGTGCCCGGGCTGCGGGAAGCTGCCTCCGCCATCCCGGCCGGAACGAAGATCAACGTGACGTTCCTGGGCAACGAGGACCTCGACATGCGCGTGGCGGCCGCCGCCGCGGTGAAGGAGCTCGGCTTCGTCCCGGTCCCGCACATCTCGGCCCGGCGGCTGAAGAGCCAGGACCAGCTCGAGGAGTTCCTCGGCCGGCTGCAGGAGGTGGGCGCCACCGACCACGTGTTCAGCGTCGGCGGCGATCCGTCGGAGCCGGAGGGCCCCTACCCCGATTCGCTCAGCGTGATCCGCACCGGCGTGCTGCAGAAGTACGGGGTGAAGGAGGTCTCGATCGCCGGTTACCCGGAGGGGCATCCCGACATCCCGGACGACGTCCTGTGGCGCCACCTGAAGGACAAGTCGCAGGCGCTGAAGGAGCAGGGCCTGGATGCGGTCATCCTGACCCAGTTCTCCTTCGACACCGACCCGGTCGCGGAATGGATCGGCCGGGTGCGCGATCAGGGCATCGACACCGAGATCCGCATCGGCACGCCCGGGCCGGCCGGCATCAAGCGGCTGCTCGGGTTCGCGCGCCGGTTCGGGATCGGCGCGAACGCGATGATCGTGAAGAAGTACGGGTTCTCCCTGACGAACCTCATGGGAACCGCCGGTCCCGACCGGTTCGTGTCCGACCTGTCCTCCCGCCTCGCGCAGAACCCGGGCGCGGCGCCGGTCAAGTTGCACTTCTACACGTTCGGCGGCCTGCAGGCGACCGCCGAATGGGTGGCCGAGTACCGCGCCGCCCAGGGCTGAGGAGCCGCAATGTCACCGCACCTCGAACCCCGGCGCAACCACGCGTGCCTGATCGTGCACGGCCCCGACCAGCCCGGTCTGGTCGCGGCGGTCACCGGGCTCATCACCCGCAACGACGGCAACATCGTCTCCCTCGACCAGTACTCCGACGACCCGCAGGGCGGCGCGTTCTTCCAGCGCGTGGTGTTCCACCGTCACGACCTCGCCGCATCCCTTCCCGACATCGACGCCGACCTGCGGAAGACCCTCGCGCCCTACGGGGTCGAGTGGACGCTCACCGACCAGTCCATCCCGAAGCGCATGGCGATCCTCGTCTCCACGAGCGACCACTGCCTGCTCGAGCTGCTCTGGCGGCACCGCCGCGGCGAACTGCCGGTCACGATCCCGATGGTGATCAGCAACCACACCAACACGGCCGAGGACGTGCGCAGCTTCGGCATCCCGTTCTTCCACGTCCCCTCCCAGGGACCCGACAAGTCAGACGCCGAGGCGAGGATCCTCGACCTCGTCAAGGACAACGTCGACTTCCTCGTGCTGGCCCGCTACATGCAGATCATCAGCGAGGACTTCCTCGAGCGGGTGGGCGTGCCCGTGATCAACATCCACCACTCCTTCCTGCCCGCCTTCATCGGCGCCGCCCCGTACCGCAAGGCCAAGGAGCGCGGCGTCAAGCTCATCGGCGCGACCAGCCACTACGTCACGAAAGACCTCGACGAGGGGCCGATCATCGAGCAGGATGTCGCGCGCGTCGACCACTCCATGACCGCCGGTGATCTCCAGGCCCGCGGCGCCTACGTGGAACGCGCGGTGCTCTCCCGCGCCGTGCAGTGGCACGCGGAAGACCGCGTCATCCGGCACGGCAACTCCACGATCGTCTTCTGACGAACCAGACCCATCCCGAACAATCATGAAACAGAGAGGTTCCCATGGCTGACAACCTTCAGCAGCTGATCGACGAGACCAACCCCGTCGAGCTGCTGCGCAATTCGCAGATCGGCTCGTACATCTACCCGGTCGTTCCCGCCGACTTCACGAACTGGATCAAGGAGCAGAAGGCCTGGCGCGACACCGCCGTGCTGTACGACCAGTCGCACCACATGGACAACGTGTTCCTGAAGGGCTCCGACGCGATCAAGCTCATCAGCGACACCGCGATCAACTCGGTGGCGACCTTCCCCGTCGACCGCGCGAAGCAGTACGTGCCCACCACCTCGACCGGCCACGTCATCGGCGACGGCATCCTGTTCCACGAGGCCGAGGACGAGTATGTGTACGTCGGTCGCGCGCCGGCGTCGAACTGGCTCATGTACCACGGTGAGACCGGCGGCTACCAGAACCTCGACGTCACCGTCGACCGCCGCTCGCCCTCGCGCCCGTACGGTCACGGCGTCTCGCGGCGCTACTACCGCTTCCAGATCCAGGGCCCCAACGCGTGGCAGGTCATCGAGAAGCTGAACGGCGGGCCGCTCGAGCAGCTGCGCTTCTTCAGCATGTCGACGATGACGATCGCCGGCAAGCAGGTGCGCACGCTGCGCCACGGCATGGCCGGCGCCCCGGGGCTCGAGGTGTGGGGCCCGTACGAGGACCACGACGTCATCCGCGACGCGATCGTCGACGCCGGCGCCGAGTTCGGCCTGTTGCCGGTCGGCTCGCGGGCGTACCCGTCGAACACGCTCGAGTCGGGCTGGATCCCCTCGCCGCTGCCGGCCATCTACACCGGCGAGGCCGAGCGCGGCTACCGCGAGTGGCTCGGCGTCGACAGCTACGAGGCCACCGGAACCCTTGCCGGCTCGTTCGTCTCCGACAACATCGAGGACTACTACCTCACGCCGTGGGAGCTCGGCTACGGCTCGTTCGTGAAGTTCGACCACGACTTCATCGGCCGCGACGCGCTCGAGAAGATCGACCCGGCCACCCAGCGCCGCAAGGTGACGCTCGCGTGGAACGCCGAGGACATGACGAAGATCTACGCGTCGCTGTTCGACGTCGAGGGCCCGAGCTACAAGCTCTTCGACCTTCCGCTGGCCAACTACGGATCGGCGAACTACGACGCGGTGCAGGATGCCGATGGCAACACCGTGGGCTTCTCGATGTTCACCGGCTACAGCGCCAACGAGCGGCGCGCCCTGTCGCTCGCCACGGTGAACCCCGACGTGCCGGAGGGCGCCGAGGTCACCGTGCTCTGGGGCGAGGACCCGAACACCAGCAAGGCCACGGTCGAGCCGCACAAGCAGCTCCCCGTGCGCGCCGTGGTGAGCCCCGTGCCGTACTCCACCGTCGCCCGGCAGACCTACCAGGGCGGCTGGCGCACCGGCTACCAGGAGAGCTGAGCACACCCCGAGCCATCCCGCCCGTCCCGCTCCCGCCCCGCGCCGCATCTGCGCGTGGGCGGGAGCGCGATCGGCGGCGGGAGGTCGGCGGCGGCGTGCGGCGTGAACGCCGATGACGGCGGCGGCGGTGTCGATCGGCCTGCCCGGTAACCTCGTTGCGGAAGGAGACGCATGAGTCTGCGGTACGCCCTGCTGGCGATCCTGCGCGTGGGCCCGCTGTCCGGCTACGACCTGCAGAAGCAGTTCTCGCAATCGGTCGGGCATGTGTGGCACGCGCCCGACTCCCAGATCTACCCCGAGCTGCGCAAGATGGAGGCCGACGGTCTCATCGAAGGGGAGGAGCAGGTGCGCGGGGCGCGCGGCAAGCGCCGCGTGTACCACGTCACCGCCGCGGGCGACGCGGCGTACCGCGAATGGATGGCCTCCCCGCTCGACTATCAGCGCGTGCGCGACCCCGCGCACCTGCGGGCGGCCTACCTGGAGAACACGACGCCGGAGGCGGCCCGCGACTTCCTGCACCGCCACATCGCCTTCTGGGAGAGCGAGCTGGAGCAGTTCGAAGGAGAGCTGCACCACATCGCCCACTTGAGCAACCCGATGCTCCTGCGGCGCCTGGAGATCACTCCCCCTGCGGAGCGCGAGCGGACGCTGGCCTACAAGCGGTTCGCATACGAGGGCCTCGCCGAGCGTGCCCGCGGCGAGATCGACTGGGCTCGCCGCGGGCTGAAGCTCGTCGATCGGCTCGACGAGACCGAGTGACCGGCCCTTCGACTCGTCGCTCCGCTCCTCGCTCAGGGACCTGGAAGGCGGCGCGGTCGGCCGGTGGGTCAGGTGAGGCTGAGGCCGTGCCCGAAGCGGAAGAGCGGGTCTGCGGTGTCGAAGGGCACGTCGGGGCGGGATGCCTCGACCGCCGCCATCGAGCGCGGAACGTCGAACGGCAGCCGGCCGGTGGCGGGCACCGCACCGCTCAGCACGTCGAGCAGCGCTGCGCCGCTCGCGCCCCAGTTCGCGACGACCGCGTCGGCCGATTCCACGAGGGGCTCGAGGATCGCCGGCCGGTCGAGGAACACGTCCACCACCGTCGGCACGGCGGCGGCGACCTCGGCGACGTGCGCGAGCACGTCGGCCGGGAAGTCGAGCGATCCGGCGTGGAAGAAGTTCTCGAACGCCGAGCCGCGCGTCTCGTACGGGGCCTGCAGGCGCAGGATCGCCACATCCGCCTCCGCCGGGGTGCCGACGACCTCGCCGTACTGCGCCGCGACGTCGGCGTCGATCCCCTCGACATAGAGCTTCAACCCTGGCGCGAGCGGCAGCGCGCCGCGATTCGACAGCACCGCGATCGACGCACGCTGGGCGCGTTCGCCCGCGGCGCGGAATTCCGGCGCACCGACGATCGCGTCGGCGGCTTCGGCATCCACGTACGGGTCCTCGAACAGTCCGAGCGCGAACTTCTCCCGCAGCAGCCGCCGCGCCGACTCGTCGAGCCGCTGCTCGGTCACCCGGCCCGACTCGACGAGGCCGATCAGCATGTCGACGTCGGACTCGCCGCCGAACTGGTCGGCGCCCGCGTCGAGGATCTTCACCATCCGCTCTTCGGGGGTGAGGTGCTCCACGCCCCACGCCCGCGCCGGGAAGGGGGTGCCCATGATCTCGGCGTCGGTGATGAGGCCCCAGTCGGTGCAGACGATGCCGTCGAAGCCGAACCGCTCGCGCAGCAGTCCCGTGAGCACGCCCTTGTTGAACCCGAAGCCGACCTCTTCGTACTTCGTGCCCACCGGCATCCCGTAATACGGCATGATCTGCCGTCCACCGGCGGCGAAGATCTTCTCGAACGGCTGGAGGTGGGTCTCGAACCGGCCCCCGGGGTAGACCTGCTCGCGGCCGTACTCGAAGTGCGGATCCTCGCCGTCCCGCTGCGGTCCGCCGCCCGGGAAGTGCTTCGTCATGGTCGACACCGAGCCAGGGCCGAACGCCTCGCCCTGGAATCCGCGCACGTACGCCGCGCCGAGGTCGCCCGCGAGCTGCGCGTCCTCCCCGAACGTCTGCAGCTGCCGTGCCCAGCGGGGTTCGGTGGCGAGGTCGACCTGCGGGTGCAGCGCGACGCGGATGCCGACGGCCGTGTACTCCTGACGGGCGATGTCGCCGAAGCGCCGCACCAGCTCGGCGTCGCGCGTGGCGGCGAGCCCGAGCGGCTCAGGCCACTGCGAGAACGGACCCGACAGCAGCGCGGCGCCCGGGTTCTCGGTGAACGAGTGCCGGGGGTCCGTCGAGATCGTCACGGGGATGCCGAGTCGTGTGGATGCCGCGAGCTCCTGGAGCCGGTTGTGCCAGCGCGCGATCTCACCCGCCGTCGGGGCGACGCTGAGCAGGTTGAAGTGCGTCATCCCCCGCTCGAGCACGTACTCCCGGTTCGACGGGAGGCCGAACGCCGGGTCGGCCTCGGCGAGCTCGCCGTCCGGGCCCATCGTGATCATCGTGTGGAAGAACAGCCCCGCCTTCTCGGCGAGGGTCATCTCGCCGAGCAGCGCCTCGACCCGCTCTTCGATCGGCGCCCGCGCATCGAGCCAGGGGCGCGTCGTGGTCGCAGCATCCGTCATGTCACTTCACTCCCTTGATGCGGTAGACCAGCAGCGCGCCGGCGAGGGCGACGATCGCCCCGAACAGGTAGAACACGGTATAACCGCCGAGCGGCGTGAGTGCGCCGAGGGCGATGATGCCCGGGGCGATCGCCGGCGCGATGGACTGCGGCAGGGCGTTGGCGATGTTGAGCACGCCGAGGTCCTTGGCGACGTCGTCGGGGTTCGGCAGCACCTGAGTGGCCAGGGCGAGGTCGACCGAGAAGAACGATCCGGCGCCGAGACCGATGATCGCCTGCGCGACGATGACGGTGGGGATGTTCGGCGCGAACGCGAGCACGATGAGGCCGACGACCATGATGGCGCTCGCGACGGCGACGAACGGGCGGCGCTTGCCGATGCGGTCTGACAGCACGCCGCCGAGCGGGCTGGAGATCATCATGGCGATCATCGAGGCGACGTTCGCGAGCAGGATCGTCGTGATCGCCTGCTGCTCGGAGAGCTGGAACTTCTCGACGAGGTAGAACGGCAGGAACGTGGCGATGCCGGCGTAGCCGAACATGACGAAGAACTTCGTCAGCCACGTCCAGCCGAAGTCGCGATGCTTCACGGGATTGAAGAAGAACGAGCCGAAGAACTGGCCGATCGTGAACGGCTGCGCCGGCTTCTGAGCGAGCGTGCGGTCCTTGAGCATGACAACGAAGACGATCGCGAACACCGCCGCGATGAGGCCGGGCACGATGAAGCGCAGCAGGTCGTCGCCGATGAAGTTCATGAGGAAGCTGCCGCCGAGGATGCCGAGGGGCGTGGTGATCCCGACGACGCCGGACACGCGGCCGCGGTTCGCGGTGGGCACCTGATCGGGGATGGTGGCGTTCGCCGCGGCGAGCACGGCGTTCAGCGCCGCCTGTGCGAGGCACCAGCCGATGAGCACGACCCAGATCGAGCCTGCGGCTCCGATCAGGGCGAACGCGCCGACGCCGATGATCGAGCCGCCGAGGATCCACGGCCGGCGCATGCCGAACCGCGACGTGGTGCGGTCGGACAGACGCCCGGCGAGAGGGTTGGCGACGAGGGCGAAGAGCGCTCCGACGCCGAGGACGAGGCCGAGGCTGCCGGTGGCTTCGGCCGGCGACGCGGAGATGTGCTGGATCTTGAACGCCATCGACACCAGCACGGGGGTGAGCAGCGACAGGTAGACGCCGAAGTTCACGGCGGCGAGGCCGGGGGTGAAGCCGCGAGGAGTGCGGCCGGTCGCGGGGGCCACTCCGCTCGTGTCGGAGACCGCCTGGGCCGCGGCGTCGGGTGACAGCTCTGTCATGGGATTTCCTCTCGTGGGAGCGCTGCGCGTCCTCGATGACGCCGCGTCGACGATGACGATACACGAATCCCGACCGACTGGTAACTACAAATCGTCCGGGTGGTAACCTGACGGCATGACGACGGCGCCTGCTGCCAGCCCCGTCGCCGGCCCGCGGACCGCGCGTTCCGCGCACCGGCGCGAGGACATCATCGACGCGGCGTGGGAGCTGTTCGCCGACCCCGGCTACCGTGCGACGTCCCTGCGCGACATCGCCGCGGCGGCGGGAATGAGCCATCCGGGGTTGAAGCGGCACTTCGGCTCGAAGGCCGAGATCCTGCTCGCCGGGCTCGAGCGGGTCGATGCCGCGAACCAGCGCTTCGTGGCCGACACCGAGGGCCTGACCGTCGCCGACATCGCGCGGCGCAATGAGGCGGTGCCGGGCTATCTCGCGATGTTCACGGCGCTCACGGGGGAAGCCACGGCGGCATCGCATCCCGCGCATGAACGGATGCGCGAGCGCTACGCGCGGCTGCTCGAGGAGGGCGCCCTGATGCGGCCTCGACTGCTGGGCGCCATCGCCCCCGAGCGCGACGTCGCTGCGGAGGGCCGGCGGGTGCTGGCGGCGTGGGACGGGCTGCAGCTGCTGGAGCTGTACACCCCTGATCGAGTGCAGGTCGCGCGCCGGCTGCAGGCCCATCTGCGCCTGATCGAGCACGCACCCGGATGGCGCGGTGAGCCGCGCACCGAGCCGCAGCAGCGCACGCCACTACCCCCGTTCGATGCGCTGGGCGACGGCGACGAGCTCGAGGGCTACGCTCCCGGGCGGGCGCGGCGCCGCCGCATCGTCGCGGCGGCGATGGGCATGTTCGCCGCCGACGGGTACGGCGAGACCAGCATGCGCGACATCGCCGAGCGCGTGGGGGTGTCGAAGTCGACGCTGTTCCATCACTACCCGTCGAAGGAGGACCTGCTGCGCGCGGTCCTCGTCCACCGCGATGCGGAGATCACCGCTCACGTCCGGCGCGACTCTCCGCGCACGGCCGCCGCGTTCCTCCGGGGCATGCCGGACGGAGCCGCCTCGAACGCGATGGCCGGGCCCGGGCTCATCGAGGTCTATTCCGTGCTGTCCTGCGAGGCGGTGCCCGCCGGGCATCCTGCGCACGACTACTTCGAGCACCGGTTCCGCGCGACGCTCGCCTCCTTCACCGCGCTGTTCGAGACGGCGGCGGCCGACGGCGACCTGCCCGCGCACCGCGACCCCGCGCAGGAGGCCGCGTGGCTGCTGGCCCTGTGGGACGGCCTGCAGATCCAGTGGCTCTACGATCGCGACGGGGTGGATGTCGCAGCGGAGCTGCGCGCGCACCTCGACGACGTGCTGCCCGAGTGAGCCGGCCCTTCGACTCGTCGCTCAGGGACCTGACCGGGGACGGTCAGGCGTCGGGCGACGCGAAGACCTCCTGCGCGATGCGGAACGCGGTGTTTGCGGCGGGCACGCCGGAGTAGATCGCGGACTGCAGGATGATCTCGGTGATCTCCTCGACCGTGAGCCCGTTGCGGACGCCGGCCCGCAGATGCATCGCCAGCTCCTCGTGGTGCCCGTGCGCGATCAGCGACGTGATCACTGCGACCGAGCGCGACCGCCGGTCGAGGCCCGGCCGCGACCACACATCGCCCCACGCGACCCGGGTGATGAAGTCCTGGAAGTCTGCGGTCAGGTCGGTGATCTTCGCGTTCGCCCGGTCGACGTGCTCGTCGCTCAGCACGGCGCGACGCACGCTCATCCCCTGATCGAATCGCTCCTGGTCGGTGAGTCGATCGGTGCTCATGTGCTCTCCTTCTGGAAAAAGGCACTGAGCAGGCGGATGACCTGCTCCGGCTGCTCCGCGGGCGGCAGGTGCGACGCATCCGTCACCTGTGCGGCCCGACCGTCGCGCACGCCGTCGGCAACCTCGCGGGCCGTCGCCTCGGGGGTCACCTCGTCGTACTCGCCCCACGCGGCGAGCACCGGCGCGGTGATCTCGCCCAGCCGCGCCCGCACGTCGTAGCCGGCCAGCGCCTCGCAGCACAGCGCGTAGCTGACGTCGTCGGCATCCTGCAGCGCGTGCAGCAGCCGACCGGTGAGGACCGGGCGCTGCGCCATCGACGCGGGGGCGAACCAGCGCTGCGCGGACCCGACGATGAGCGACGAGGTGCTCTGCGACCGCACCTGCGCCGCCCGGTCGTGCCATCCCTGCGCCTGCGCGATCTTCGCGCCCGAGGCGAGGATCGCCAGTCGACCGACGAGGTCCGGATGCCGCAGCGCGAGCTCGAGCCCCACCGCGCCGCCGAGCGACACCCCCGCGTACAGCATGCGGGACGCACCGAGCCGGGCGGCGATCTCGGCCACCCCGTCGGCGAGGTCGGCGACAGTGAACGGCGCGGTCGCCGCCGGCGACGCGCCGTGGCCGGGGAGGTCCCAGGCGGCGACGCGCCAGTGCTCGCGCAGTGCGGGCTCGACGTCCTCCCAGAGGATCGTGGACGTGCCGAGCGAGGGACCGAGGAGCAGGAGCGGGGAGCCGTCCGGGCCGACGGGCTCGGTGACGGCGAGGGACGGCACTGTCATTCATGCTCCTGGGCTGACGGGTCGGTGACGGCGTCGACGAGCGGGCCGGCGAGCCCGGTGTAGTCGGCAGGATCGAGCAGCCGGTCGACATCGAGACCGGATGCCTCGGGGAGCGCCTTCACGAGCGCGACGAGGTCGCCCCCCGCCGACGCGTCGGACACGAGCCTTGCCATGCGCTCCTTGCCGATCCGCGGGGTGAGCACGAGCGACAGCCGCTCCGACACCAGGAGACCGCCCGTGAGCCCGAGATCGCGGTTGACGGCCTCGGCGTCGACCGCGAGCCCGCGCACGAGGGACGCGGCGTGCGCGCTCGCCCCGAGCGCGAGGCGGAGCAACTCGCGCAGCGTCGGCCATTCCGCGTGCCAGGCGCCGTCGGGCCGTTCGTCGGCGGCGAGCGCGGAGGCGAGGTGCAGGGTCGCCGCGAGCTGCGGAGCGCGCAGCGCCGCCGACCGGATCAGCACGCTCTCGACCGGGTTCTGCTTCTGCGGCATGGCCGACGAGCCCCCGCCGCTCGACTCGGACAGCTCGCCGATCTCGGTGCGGCTGAGGGTGGCGACGTCGGTCGCGATCTTGCCGACCGCGTCCACCGTCTGCGCGAGCGCGTCACCCAGCTCCGTCACCGGCCACCGCGTCACGTGCCAGGGGGCCGCCGGCGAAGCCAGGCCGAGTTCGCGCGCGAACGCAGCGGGCAGTGCGGCGGCGGCACTCATGCCGCTCGAACCGGGGGCCGACGCATCCGCCCCCGCAACCTCGACGAACGCCGCCAGTGTGCCGCCGGCCCCGCCCAGCTGGGCGGGAAGCTCGAGCCCCTGCAGGCGCCCCGCCGCCCGCCGCACGGCACGGAGCCACGTGGCGGCGCGCAGGCCCACGGTCGTGGGAACCGCGTGCTGCGTGAGCGTGCGAGCAGCGCCGACCTCGTCGCGGTGTGCGCGGGCGAAGCGGCCGAGCGCCGCATCCGTCTCTTCCAACGCGGCGAGCACGGCGCGCACCGCGTCGCGGGCGACGAGCATCAGCGCGGTGTCGAGCACGTCCTGGCTCGTCGCTCCGCGGTGCACCCAGACGCGCGCCTGTTCGGGGACGCGCTCCTTGAGCCGCGCGACGAGCGGGATCACCGGGTTGCCGCCGGCGACGGATGCGGCCGCCACGTCCGCCGTGTCGAGTCCGTGCCCGGTCGCGAGGCGATCGGCGCCGGCCCAGCCGAGGGCGCGCGAGATCGCCTCCGCCGCCTCAGCCGGGGCGGTGCCGACGGTCGCCCACGCGCGGGCGAGGCCGATCTCGGCCGTCACGAGCGCGTCGAGCACTCCGGCGTCGGCCACGACGTCGTCGTGCCCGACCGCCACCGGGGACAACAGACCTTCATCGATCGCCGTCACGGCACCTCCCCTGCGAGCGTAGCGAAACGGTGGTGGCCTCAGTACGCGAGGAAGACCGTCTCGTTCTCGCCCTGCAGACGGATGTCGTGACGCAGCGAGCCGTCGGGCAGCCGCGTCGCGATGAGCGTGGCGCGCTCCTCATCGCTGAGCGATGACAGCAGCGGATCGGCGGCGAGCGCCGCCTCGTCGTCGGGGAGATAGATGCGCGTGTGCAGCTTGTCGGGAAGCCCGCGGGCGAACACCACGACGGCGAAGAACGGCGCCTTGCCCTCGGCGGCGCCGGGGTTGCGGGTCCAGAACTCGTAGTGTCCCTCGTCGGTCGTGAACGAGCGGCCGAAGCCCGTGAACGAGTGGTCGTCGCGGCGGAACGCGCCGCGGGCACGGGGGACGCTGCCGTCGGTGTCGGCGCCGAAGATCTCGACCATCGAGTCGGGGATCGGTGCGCCGGCGCCGTCGTAGACCGTTCCGCCGAGCACGACCGCTCCGGGGCTGTGCGGGTGCGCGACCTCGTGCATCTTCGGGTACACGGTGCCGTACGCGAAGAACGGGCCGATCGTCTGACCGGGCGTCTGCGCGAGCGTCTTCTCGGGGGTCTTCTCGCGGGTCTTCTCGGGCATCAGTGCTCCTCCTCCGACTCGATCCAGGTGGCGTCGGGACCGTCGACGACGATGTCCCAGCGGTACGCCATCGAGAACTCGGGCACCGTGAGGTCGTGGTCGTACGTGGAGATCAGGCGGTCGCGGTCGTCCTGCCGCCGGATCGAGTTGTAGATCGGGTCGAGCGCGAACAGCGGGTCGCCCGGGAAGTACATCTGCGTGATGATGCGCTGCGTGAACGCGCTGCCGAACACCGAGAAGTGGATGTGTGCGGGCCGCCATGCGTTCTGGTGGTTCTTCCACGGATACGGTCCGGGCTTGATCGTCGTGAACAGGTACTCGCCGTTGTCGTTCGTGACGGTGCGGCCGGCACCGGTGAAGTTCGGGTCGAGCGGGGCGGGGTGCTGGTCACGCTGGTGGATGTAGCGGCCCGCCGAGTTCGCCTGCCAGATCTCGATGAGCTGGTTCGCGACGGGGCGCCCCCAGGAGTCGAGCAGGCGCCCGCGCACCGTGATGCGCTCGCCGAGCGGCTCGCCGGAGTGCTGCAGCGTCAGGTCGGACTCGATCGCGGCGACGTCGCGCTGGCCGAACGCCGGGGAGTACAGCTCGATCGTCTCGGGGTCGACGAGCTTCGGGTTCTTGGTCGGATGGCGCAGCAGGCTCGACCGGTACGGCGGGAAGTCGTGCATCGTCGGCGGCAGCTTCTCGCCGGCCGCCTCACGCCGCTCGTACTCGGCGTGCAGGTCCTGGATCTCGCGGGTGATCTGCGACTGCGGCGGGAAGTCGGACGACGCCAGGAGCGACTCCGGCGCTGCCGCCGTGGCGCTCTGCTCGAGGACGACGGAGGACGAGAACGCCTCCTCGCCGGTGGGATCGGCTTCGCTCATGGTGTCTCCTTCGACGCGCCCGTTCCGTCGTGGGCGCCACTGTGTCAAGAGTGACAGGGAGCGCACAGCGCCACGGCATCGACTCTCACTCAGTGGGAGTTTCGCAGGTCGTGGTGCAGGTCGCGCGCCGCCTGGACGACGAGCGGCGACAGACGACGCACGTCGGAGCGGCCGAGGTGCACGACGACGCCGAGCGCGATCGGCGGAAGCCCCTGGACGGGTGCGACGGGGGCGGCCACCGACACGTTGCCGAGGGTCATCTCCTCGCGCGTGGTGGCGTAGCCGCGCGTGCGCGCGCGGGAGATCTCCTCGCGCAGGATGGCGGGGTCGGTGATCGACTTCCGCGTCTCGCGCGGCAGCGGCGCGGCGAGGAACCGCTCGAGCCATTCCGCGTCGCGCGTCGCGAGGAGCGCCTTGCCGACGCCCGTCGTGTGCAGCGGCTGCCGTCCGCCCATCCGGCTGAGGGTGGGGATGGAGCCGGCCCCGGTGACACGGCCGACGTACAGGGCGGCCGAGGTCTCGGGCGTCGCGCCGTCGAGCACGGCGAGGTGGACGTTCTCCCCCGTCGCCTCGTAGAGGCGCACCATGTGCGCGAGCGCCGTCTCGCGCAGGCGCAGCGAGAGCGGCGAGAGCTCCCCCATCTCCCACAGCCGGGCGCCGATCGTGTACCTCCGGCCCGGCGCCCGCGCGAGCAGGCCCTCGGCCACGAGGTCGGCGAGCAGGCGGTGCAGGGTGGAGGCGGGGATGCCGGTGCGCTCGGCGATGCGGGCGGCCGACGCATCCGGCTCGTCCTCGGTGAAGCACGACAGCACGCTCATGATGCGCGTGAGCATGCCGTCGGCCATCGGTCCTCCCGGCCCGAGGGTACCGCGGTGCGCCGGGGACGGCGTGAGAAGGTAGCCCCATGGCGAACTCCCCCTCCGGCGACTCGGTCACCGAGCGCCTGCTGCGGGTGCTCGAGACGTTCACGCCGACCCGCACGGTGCAGACGGCGTCGGAGATCGGCCGGCGCGCGGGGCTGCCATCGTCGACGGCGCACCGGTTCGTGGGCGAGCTCGTCGAGACGGGGCTGCTCGAGCGGGATGAGGACCAGCGGGTGCGGGTCGGGATGCGCCTGTGGGAGCTGGCGACGCGCTCGTCGGCGGCGCTGCGCCTGCGCCAGGCGGCCATGCCGGCGATGGAGCGCGTGCAGGCACGGGTCGGCGAGCACACGCAGCTCGCGATCCTCGAGCAGGACGAGGCCCTCTTCCTCGAGCGGCTGTCGAGCCCCGACGCCACGTCGAACATCACCCGGATCGCCGGTCGTCTGCCGCTGCATGCGTCGAGCTCCGGCCTGGTGCTGCTCGCGTACGCGCCGTCGGACCTGCAGGAGCGGGTGCTCGCGGGTCCGCTCGCCCCGCTCGCGGGTGCGACGATCACCGATGCGGGTGCGCTGCGGCGCAAGCTCGCCGAGGTGCGACGGCTCGGGCACGCCATCGCACCGGGCTTCGTCGAGGATGTCGCGACCGGCCTCGCGGTCCCCGTGCGCGACCGCTCGGGCGCCGTCGCGGCGGCGCTCTCGGTCGTGGTGGCGCGCGACGCACCCGTGGAGCCGCCGCTCGCGGCCCTGCACCGCGCGGCGCGCGAGATCCGGGCGGTCCTGTCGCGCTGATCGGCACCCGACTCCCGTTGAACGAGAACGCTCCGCCGAAGCGGCCGCGGATCCAGGACAATCGAGTGCAGTCAGTGCCGCCGTGAAGTCGAGGGAGACCACATGCCCACCACCGTCCGCACCCGGGTCGCGCTCGTCGGCGCCGGGCCCGCCGGTCTGCTGCTCGCGCAGCTGCTGCGACGCGCCGGCATCGAGTCGGTCGTGATCGACTCCCGCTCGCGGGAGGACATCGAGCAGACGATCCGCGCCGGCATCCTCGAGCAGGGCACTGTCCAGGCGCTCCTCGACGCAGGTGTCGACACTCGAGCGCATCAGGTGGGGGCGCGCCATGACGGCATCGAGCTGCGGTTCGACGGCGCCGGCCACCGCATCGACTTCGCCGAGTTGGTCGGGCGCGGGGTGTGGCTGTACCCGCAGCACCTCGTGCTGCAGGACCTCCTCGCCACGCTCGTCCCCGCCGGGCAGGACATCCGCTTCGGCATGAGCGCGACGCGCGTCGACGACGTCGACGGCGACCGGCCGCGGGTCACGGCCGTCGACGCGGAGGGGGCCGAGACCGAGATCGTCGCCGAGATCGTGGTCGGCGCCGACGGCTCGCACTCGATCGTGCGCAAGGCGATGTCGGGGCCGCGGGCCGGCATGTACCGGGAGTACCCGTTCGCCTGGTTCGGCATCCTCTGCGAGGCGCCGCCGAGCGCCGAGGAGCTCATCTACAGCAACTCGCCGAACGGCTTCGCGCTGATCAGCCAGCGCAGCGACACCGTGCAGCGGATGTACTTCCAGTGCGATCCGGATGTCGACCCCGAGGCGTACACCGAGGAGCAGCTGTGGGAGATCCTGCAGTCGCGGGTGCCCGGCACCACGCTGAACGAGGGGCGGATCTTCCAGCGCGACGTGCTGCAGTTCCGCAGCTTCGTCGCGCGGGACCTGCGCCGCGGGCGGGTCGCGCTGGTCGGCGACGCCGCCCACACGGTTCCGCCCACGGGGGCGAAGGGCATGAACCTCGCGATCGCCGACGTGCTGCTGCTAGACGCGGCGCTGCGCGCGTTCCTCCTCGACGGCGACGCCCGGCTGCTCGACGGCTACGAGGAGCGGGCGCTGCAGCGCATCTGGAAGGCGCAGAACTTCTCCTGGTGGATGACGAGCATGCTGCACCAGATGCCGGAGGCATCGGACTTCGACCGGATGCGTCAGCTCGGCGAGCTGCGCGCCGTGACGGATTCGCGCGCCGGCCGCACGTACCTCGCCGAGGCCTACACCGGCTGGCCGATGGAGTCGCCCGCGTAGGCTACGCGGATCGTGCGGGGTTGCGGAGGTGGCGGGCGACGACGACGCCCGGCCCGAGGAACAGCAGCACGGCGACGAGTTCGACGAGCAGCGGCACGGTCCACGCATCCGTCGCCTCGTGCAGCGCGCCCAGCAGCAGCGGCCCCGCCGCCGCGACCGCGTAGCCGAGACCCTGCACGACACCGGAGCGCCCGGCGGTGGTGTGCTCGTCGTCGCCGAACGCGGTGATCATGATGAACACGATCGTGATGCCGCCGCCCTGCGAGAGACCGCCGACGATGCACCACGCGAGCCACAGCGACGGCGCGAACAGGAACCCGAGCGGCACCGCCAGCCAGCCGATGCCGACGCACAGCGTGCCGACGAGGATCGACGAGCGCAGCGTGATCGCCGGCAGCAGCAGGCTGCCGATCATGCCGCCGACCTGGAAGAGGGCCGCGATGGCCCCGGCCGCGCTGGGGTCGAATCCCTGGTCGGCGAGCAGCGTCGGCAGCCACGCGGTGATGGCGTAGAACGCGAACGCCTGGCCGCAGAACGCCGCGGCGAGCATCCACGTCGGCCCGTGCCGCAACACGGAGACGCGCGGGGCGTCGTCGTCGGGCCGCGATCCCGGCTTCGGGACGAACGCGGCGCGCACTCCCCGCAGCGCGATCCAGGCGGCGAGCGCACCGAGCCCGAACACCGACCACGACATGATCGCCCAGCGCCAGCCGACCGCTCCGGCGAGCGGCGCCGTGCCGAGGGTGACGGTCATCGTGCCCACGTTGAGCGCAGCCGTGTAGACGCCGGTCATCGTGTGGGCGCGGCGCGGGCTGAACTCGCGCGCGATGATGATCGGCAGGACGACGTTGCCGATCGTGACGAAGGCGCCGAGCACCGCCGTGCCGATGAGCGCCATGCCGATGCCGTCGATCGAGCGCAGCACGCTTCCGATCACGACGCCGCCGAGGGTCAGCGACAGGGCGACATCGGCGCCCGCGCGGCGGATGATCGCGATCGCGATCGGCGCGCATACGGCGAAGCACAGCACCGGGATCGTCGTGAGCAGACCGACCACTCCCGCGCCGACGTCGAGATCGGCGCCGATGTCGGTCGCGACCGGTGCCACGGCGAGCATGGGCCCGCGCAGCATCGCCGCCGACACGACGATCACCGCCACGAGAACCGGGAGGGAACCGGATGCCGGCGCGCGATCAGACACGATGACCCACGCTACACGCCGCTCCTTCCGCCCCCACGCTGCCGGCGGGGGATGCGTCAGGCCGGGCGGTGCCGTGTGCGCGAGCGCGGACGCGCTGCGGGCAGGTCCGGCCCGGGCACCGCGGGGCCGACGGTGCCGGAGAGCTCGCCGATCCCCTCCACGGTCATCCGCACGACGTCGCCCTCGCGCAGGGGCGGGATGTCGACCCCGCGGCCCCACAGCTCGCCGAGGCATCCGCCGTTGCCGACGGTTCCCGAGCCGAGCACGTCGCCGGGGACGACGCGCGAATTCCGCGAGGCGTAGGCGACGAGCTCGGGCAGCGGCCATCCCATGTTCGAGACCAGGTCCTCGCCGACGAGCTCGTCGTTCACCCTGACCTCCGCGCGGACGGCGAGGAAGCCGTCGTCGTCGAGGTACTGCTCCAGTTCGTCGGCCGTGACGATCCACGGCCCCAGGCTGAGCCCGAAGTCCTTGCCCTTCGCCGGCCCCAGCCGCACCTTCATCTCGCGCGCCTGCAGGTCACGAGCCGACCAGTCGTTCATGATCGTGTACCCGAAGATGACGGATGCGGCGTCGGCCGCCGTGAGGTTCGTCTGGCCGATGTCCTCAGCCGCGCCGACCACGACGGCGAGCTCCAGCTCGAAGTCGAGCCGTGCGGTGACGGGCGGGGAGACCGCCTCCCCCGGCCCGAGCACCGTGTGCGGGTTCGTGAAGTAGAACGTCGGCGCCTGGTACCACTCCGGCGCGACGTCGCTCTTGCCCTCGACGCCCGCGCTGACGCCCTCGACGTGCTCCTCGAACGCCACGAAGTCGCGGATCGCCGTCGGCACGACGGGTGCGAGCAGCCGCACATCGGCGAGCGGCGTGCCCGACGCATCCTTCACGGCTTCGTACAGCTCGCCGGTCGCGGAGAGGCCGCGCGCGAGCACATCCGCGACGGTCAGGCCATCCGGGAACTCCACGACCCGACCGCCGATCACGAAGCCCTCGCGTGTCGTTTCGACTCGCTGCGCCCGCGGGGCGACCTGACGAGACGTCCATCGTGCGATGCGCATGTCAGCTCAGCTCGGCGAACGTCTCGGCGACCCAGTCGGCCGTCCACTGGGAGACGTACGGCAGGTTGTCGAGGCCGATGTGCTCGGCGCCGCCCTCCTCCTGCGTGAAGATGCGCAGCTCGCGCTTGGGCGAGCTCGTGGCGGCCTCGTACTCCTTGTGCGCGTACTCCAGCGGGATCTGCCGATCTCCCTCGCCGTGCGTGACGAGGAACGGCACAGTGATGTTCTCGACGACGCCCTCCAGGCGCATGTTCTTCGTCTTCTCGATGAAGTCGTCCATGTCGCTCGCACCGAACACCCAGTGCACGTGGTCCCAGTAGTGCGGCACGGGGTTCTCACCCTCGCGGCGCCGGCGGGCCTCCTGCACGGCCGCCCAGTCGTAGTTCGCGCCCCACGCCACGGCGAGCGCGATGCGCTTCTCGTACGCGGTCGCGCGCGGCACGTAGTAGCCGCCGAGCGACCAGCCGACGAGACCGATCTTCGCGGCGTCGATCTGCAGCTCGTCGGCGTTCTGCTCGACCCAGTCGAGGGTCGACGCCGCCCACACCTCGGTGTCGTACCGCGCGCGCAGGTCGCGCATGCGCAGCGCCTCGCCCGAGCCGGGCGGGTCCATCATGAGGGTCGAGATGCCGCGCGCGGCGAGCTCCTGCGGGAACCCGGACGTGTACATCATCTCCTTGGTGGAGTCGAGCCCGTTCCACATGATCACGAGCGGATGCGGGCCCTCGCCGGGCGCGCGGTAGAAGTAGCCGGGAAGCGCGGCGCCTTCGGGGGCGTCATCGCCGTGGTACGGGATGTCGACTGTCGTCAGCGGCACGTCGCCGAGCTCGACGTGCTTGAGCAGCAGGTCGATGGACTTCTGGTAGGCGGCCTTGCGCCCCTCCCACTTCGGCGACTGCAGGCGCTCGGCCTGCGAGGTGTAGAGCGCGCTGCGGTAGTACTTCTCGGCGGCGCCGCGGCGCCATCCGCGCGCCTCGTCCTCCCGCGCCGAGGCCAGCAGCCGGTCGGCGACGGCCTGCCACGAGCCGTACAGCAGCTCGGTGCCGACGTCGTCGCCCTGCTGCGATGCCTCGAGCACCGGACGGGACGCCTTGTCGACGTCGTCGATGAGGCCGCCGTTGTTGAGCGTCGCCACCACCGACATGCTCCATACGTAGTTGGTCGGGAAGTACATATACATGGGATCTCCTCAGCTGGTCTGGGAACGCACGGCGTCGGACAGGAACGTCGCGACGCCGGACAGGTACTGGCCGCCGTCGACGCCGATCTCGGCGCCGGTGACGTATGACGCGGCATCCGAGAGCAGGAACACGACGACATCGGCGACTTCTTCGGGTTGCCCGCCGCGGTGCAGGGGCGAGACGGCGACGTTGGCGGTGAGGAACGTGCTCGGGGCGCTCGCCGTCATGTCGGTGTGGATGTAGCCGGGGTGCACGAGGTTCACCCGGATGCCGCGGGGCCCGAGCTCGGTCGCGCACGAGTGCGACAGCCCGCGCAGCGCCCACTTGCTCGTCGTGTACGCGGCCGTGTAGTGGCCGGTGACGCCGGCCGCCGACCCGATGTTCACGATCGAGGATCCCTCGGCCATGAGCGGCAGCAGAGCCTGGATGCCGAGCATCGCGCCGGTGACGTTGATCGCGAGCACCCGGTCCCAGTCGGCCCGCACGACGTGGCCGATACGGGTGCGCTGGGTGACGCCGGCGTTGTTCACGAGGCCCTTCACCACCCGTCCGGCCAGCGCCTCGGCCAGCTCGGCCCATCCTGCCTCGTCGGTCACGTCGAGGCGCCGGTACGTCACGGCGCCCGCCAGGCCGTCGGCGGCCGCGAGCAGCTCGGGCGCCTCGTCACGGATGTCGGCGGCGACGACATCCGCCCCCTGCGCGGCGAGCCGCAGCGCCTCCTGCGCACCCTGGCCGCCGGCGGCGCCGGTGACGACGAACAGGCCGCCGGCGATGCCGGGAAGCAGCATCGCGGTCATGCCGCCACCGCCCCCGCACGGTCGAGCAGCTCGATGAAGTTCCCCTCGGGGTCGGTCACGAACGCGAACCGCACTCCGGGCTCGGGGGCGGCGGCGGGTGCGCTGACGGGCGTCGCGCCCGCTGCGACGAGGCCCGCGAACGTCGCATCGACGTCGGCGACCCGCAGGCACACGTGCCCCCAGCCCTGCGCGAGCAGCTCGTCGGGCGGCGACGCGGCGGGTGAGCGGTGCGTCGATCCACGCCGCTCCAGCAGCTCGATCGCGATGCCGTCGGGCCCGAGCAGGAACACGCCGCGCAGGCCGACGGCTTCGATTTCGAAGGGCTGCGCCGTCTCGAAGCCGAACGCCGCGCGGTACCAGTCGCGCTGCGCGTCGAGGTCGCCGACGGACAGTCCGATGTGGTCCACGTGCATCGCGGATCCTCCGTCTCGCATCAGTCCCGCGGCCCGTGCCGCATGAGGCTCTCGTGCACGTCGTCGGGCAGCACGTCGAGCACATCGGCGCCGAACTCACCGCCGACGAGCACGAACGCGACGCGCGCGACGCTGTCGCCGCGGTTGGCCCAGGCGTGATCGGTTCCCCGCTGCACGACGATGTCGCCGGCGCGGGCAGTGATCTCGCTGTCGTCGAGGATCAGGGTGACCTCGCCCTCCAGCACGATGCCGTAGTCGATCGACGCGGTGCGGTGCACGGGCGACTGCAGTCCGCGCTCGTCGAGGTGGCCCGGCAGGAACTCGTTGATCCGGATGCGCGTGCCGCGGGTCGGCGGCGGCACCATGACGGCGCCTGCGGTCGGATCCTCCTCGCCGGCGTGGATCAGGGCCGGCGCGGTGTCGGTGACCCAGACCTCGTGGAATGCGACGCCGTCCTCGGGCAGCTCCTTCGTGACGGGAACGGGCCCGTCCGAGACGACCACCGAGACGCCGGCGGCATTGTGGCCGGTGACGATGCGTCGTGGGGCGCGGAAGGCGTGGTCGGCGCTCACGGCTCCGCTCGCGGCGCTGGTCATGGGGCGGGCACCAGCGCGACGAGCGCCTCGTTCATGACGCGCTCGGGCTCGGCGTCGGGCGAGCCGGGGTTCTGCTCCCACTTCGCGAGCAGCAGCGACGCATCCACAACGCCCTTGATGCGCGGGATGCGTCGCGCGTAGAACTCCTCGAGCTGCTCGTCGAGATCTCCCTCGCGGGTCACCTGCTGCGCGAACAGCAGCGCATCCTCGACGCACTGCGCGGCACCCTGGGCGATGAGCGGCGGCACGGCGTGCACCGCCTCGCCGAGCGCGACGACCCGGCCGGAGTGCCACGGGCCCTCCACGAAGATCCACTCGATCTCCTGGAAGTTCAGGAACGTGTCCTCGGTGATCGACTCGCGGAGGTAGTCGAACTCGCCGTGGAAGTTCGCCATGAGGCGCTTCACCTCCTGCCAGTCGGGCAGGCCGTTGTCGGGGCGCTGCGGCCGGCACAGGACGAAGATGTAGCACTGGGTGTCGCTCACCGGCGTGTAGCCGACCTTGAACGCGCCGCCGTCGTCGCCCATCGGGAACGAGATGCCGCCGGTCATCTCGGGCAGGCGGCTCGTGACGGCGCGCCAGATCCCGAGGCCGCTGGGCGCCCGGTCCTCGGTGATGCCGAGCTTGGGCCGTGTCTGCGACTTGATCCCCTCGGCCACGACGATGAGGTCCCACGTCTCGCGGCTGCCGTCGGAGAGCACCGAGGTCGCGGAGTCGTCGTGGCTCTCGAACGACGTGAGCTCCAGGCCGAGCCTGATCTCGACGTCGAGCGACTCGGCCTTCGCGACGAGGATCTCGTGAAGGTCGGGGCGCAGCGCGCCGACCGTCGGCGGCAGGTCGTCGCCGCCGGTGCGCGGCGTGTGCAGCTCGGCCAGCACGTGGCCGTTGGCGAGCGTGAGCGTCAGGCCCTCTTCGGGCTGACCGACGGCCAGCACCTCGTCGATGACGCCGATCTCCTTGAACACGCGCAGCGCGTTGCCCTGGATCGTGAGGCCGTGTCCGACGCGCGCCCAGGCGGGTGCCCTGTCCACGAGGGTCACCGACACGTCACGCTGCGCAAGCGCGATAGCCGTCGTCAGCCCCGTGAAGCCGCCGCCCACGATGAGCACATTTCGAACCGACATCCTCGCCCTCCGTCTCCGGGCGCGTCATCACGCCCGATGACCCGACGGTAGGGCTCCGCTCGACGAGAATCCAATCGTCGCCGGCGATGACTGCTATCGCCCCGACTTCGTGAGAATGCCGGTGGATGTCGCCTGCTCGACCAGCGAGCGGAACCAGGTGTGCGCGGGGTCGTGGGCGTGCGCGGGATGCCACCAGATCCGCTCGATGAGCTCCACGGCGGGGAACGGTGTGGGCACGACCGCCGTGCCGGTGACCGCGGCGTTGCGCTCGGCGAGGCGCCGGGGCACCACGCCGATCAGGTCGGTGCCGCGCACGATGAGCGGGATCGACAGCAGCGTCGAGGTGGCGACGCGCACCGTGGGCCACAGGTCGAGCTCACGCATCCGTCGTTCGACCGGAGTGATGTGGTGGCGGCCGAAGTCGCAGCGCACGTAGGACGCGGCGACGAAGTCGTCGGCCGAGATGGTTCCGTCGGCGACGATGGGGTTGCCGCGGTCGGCGATCACGACGTACTCGTCACGCCACAGCTCGGCGCTGTACAGGTCGATGCCGATGCCGGGGGGCGCCACGACGAAGTCGTGCGCGAGGAGGTCGCGCTCGACGTCGGTGACCGGAAGCTGCAGCATCCGCAGGTCGAAGCGGACGCCGGGGGCCGCCGCCGTCGCGAGCGAGAACAGCGGGCGCAGCTCGACGGCGGCGTAGTCGGTGAGCTCGACCGCGAAGCGCCGGCGGGCGGTGGCGGGGGTGAACGGCTCGCTCTGGCCGAGCGCCTGGGCGACGAGCGGGAGCGTCAGCTGCACCTGCGGGAGCACCTGACGGGCAAGGGGCGTCAGCTCGTATTCCCGGCCGACGCGGACCAGAAGCTCGTCCTGGAACAGCGCGCGCAGCCGCGCGAGCGCCGCCGACATCGTGGACTGGCCGATCCCGATCCGTTCGCCGGCGTGAGTGACGTTGACCTCTTCGAGCAGGGCACGCAGAGCGACGAGCAGGTTGAGATCGGGTTCGTCGCTGGCCACAGATGCATGGTATCCGGCGGCGACATGGCGGATCGCCGCAGCGTCCGCCTAGCCTCGTGGTGGTCGTGCCGGGTACGCGCCGATGACGGGCGCCACGCACGACGCCGACGATGGAAGGGTCGACGATGACACAGCGACTGGTATCCCACCTCCGCTATGCCGCACTCGCGGTGCCGAACTTCGACGAGGAGCGTGACTTCTTCGTGCGGCACTGGGGTCTCACCGAGACCCACGCCGAGGACGGGCTCAGCTACCTCGCCGCGGAAGGATCGACGGAGCCGTTCATCCTGCGGCTGCGCCGCGACGAGAAGCGCATCGATCTCGCGGGCTTCGGGGTGCGGAACCGCGACGACATCCACGCGCTCGCCGAGAAGCTGCACGCCGAGGACGTGACATTCGTGCACGAGCCGCAGGAGCTCGACGGATTCAGTGGCGGCTACGGCTTCCGGGTGTTCGATGGCGACGGGCGGGTGCTCGAGTTCTCGACCGGGTACCGCACTCGCGAGGCCCGCAAGATCCGCGAGCGCGAGCCGATCCCCGCGAAGCTCTCGCACATGGTGTTCAACTCTGCCGATCTCGACCGCACGGCGCAGTGGTACATCGACCACCTCGACTTCACGATCTCCGACTCGCTCGTGCGGCCGGACGGCGCGAACATGATGCACTTCATGCGCTGCAACCCGAACCACCACTCGATCGCTGTGGCAATGGGTCCGCACCACTCGCTGCACCATCTGTCGTTCGAGATGCGCGGCATCGAGGAGTGGATGCGCGGTGCGGGGAAGATCCTCCGCTCGGGCGCACGGATGATCTGGGGACCGGGCCGGCACAACGCCGGCGACAACACGTTCGCCTACTTCCTCGACCCGGCCGGAAACACGATCGAGTACACCACCGAGCTGGCGATGGTGGACGACGAGAACTGGGTCGCGCACCGGCATGACATCAGCGATCTGTCGACGCAGGACCAGTGGGGAACAGCGCAGGAGATGAGCGAGCTGGTCGCCCGCGAGTCGTTCAACGACATCGACAAGGGCCTCTTCGTCGCCCCGCCGGTCTGACCCGCGGCGATCTCTCACTCGCTCACAGGAGGCTGGAACACATGACACTCATCCACTTCGCCGTCGATCACGGCGGCTACGAACTCGGCCGTGCACTGCAGCAGCGGGCGATCGAGGGGGGCTTCGAGGTCGTCTGGCACGGCGCCGACGAGCTCGATCCGGGCGACGACTATCCGGTCTTCGCGGTAAGAGTCGGCACGGCGGTCGTGAAGGACCAGGATGCCGGGACCGACGCGTTCGGTGTGCTCGTCGTCGACGATGCGCTCGCGGGCGTGGTCGCCGCGAACAAGGTCAACGGCGCGCGGGCCGTCACGGCCGCCTCGCCGCGCGAGGCGGCCGGTGCACGCGCGGTCGTCGATGCGAACGTGCTCGTTCTCGACGGCATCGCCTACGAGGAGTCGGCATGGCTGAACGTGTATGCGTTCGTGACGACCGGGATGGAGCAGACGGTCGAGCGCGGCCGGCAGATCCTGCAGATCGAGGAGTACGAGAACGCCGGCACGATCGAGGGCTGGGCGGTGCAGCTCGAGCCGGAGCAGATCCATCGCAGCCACGAGAGCTGACGGAGGCTCGGGGATGAGTCGCGCCGCGCTCTACGACCGCACCGGCGACCCAGAGGTCCTGTATGTCGGCACCGTCCAGGATGCGGAGCCGAGGCCGGGCCAGGTGTCGGTCCGTGTGCGGGCGGCTGCGTTGAATCCGTTCGACGCGAAGCTGCGCAGCGGATTCATCCCGTCCGATGTGCCGTTTCCGCGGCGGGTCGGATCGGATGTGGCCGGCACAGTGGAGGCCGTGGGAGCGGGCGCCACGTACTGGGACGGGCAGGCTGTCGCCGTGGGCGATGAGGTGCTCGGCCGTGCGGCCGGTGCCGTGGCCGAGCGGGCGATTGCGCAGGCTGCCGACCTTGCCCGGCGGCCCGAATCCGTGTCGCCCGAGGTCGCCGCGGGCCTCAATGTCGCAGGCCTCACCGCGGTCTCTGTACTGAGGACCGTGCGGATCACGTCCGCCGACACGGTGCTCGTGGGCGGCGCCGCCGGCGCCGTGGGCTTCATCGCCGCGCAGCTGGCTGTGGAAGCGGGCGCCCGTGTGGTGGGCACCGCGTCGGAGCGCAATCATGAGCTGCTGCGGTCGGTGGGCGTCGAGCCGGTCACCTACGGCGATGGGCTCTCCGATCGCCTCGCTGGATTCGGCATCACGGCGGTGTACGACTGCCATGGACGCGACGCGCTCGACGCGGGCGTCGCCCTCGGGGTGCCGGTGGAGCGGATGGTGGCGATCGCGGCCTATGCGGCGCTCGCGGAGCTGGGTGTGCACGACGCGGAGCGCGCAGCCCGCACGGCGGAGAACCTCGCGGGGATCGCGGACCGCGTCGCCAGCGGCCGCCTGCGGCTGCCGGTGGCGGCGACGTTCGCCCTGGACGATGTCGTGGCCGCGTTCCGCGAGCTGGAGTCGCCGCACGAGGCGGGGAAGATCGTCATCCTTCCCTGACGAGTCCGGGCGCTGATGGCTGCCCCCTATCGGGATGAGAACAGCGCGAAGTCGCGTTGACGTCGCGGCGTCGCCTTGTCAGAAGGGTGCGGGGTCGCGTTCGAGTGCCTCGCGCATCGCGTGGCTGTGTTTCGGGTCCGGGTCGAGCAGCGCGGCGATCTGGAATCTGACGGTGCCGGGTGGTCTGGTGAGGTGGGTGCGGCGGGTGGGCGCTGTCCACCGTAGGGTCCCGCCGCCGAGCTGCTCCACCGACCAGTCGGTCTCGTGCTTGACGGTGTGATGGCGTTTGCACAGGTGCTCGAGATTGCACAGGCACGTCGGACCACCCTCCGCGTACGCGAGCGTGTGATCGATATCGCAGTTCTGGACGGGACGCCGGCATCCCGGGAACCGGCACTGCCGGTCCCGCACCTGCAGGAACAGTTGCTGTCGTTTCTTCGGCCGGTACCGGTCCACACTGATCGGCACCCCGGTGGACGGATCGGTGAACACCCGCACCCACGCCGGTGCCATCCCTGCCAGGTGCTTGGCGGTGTCGTCGTCGATGGGTCCGAACCCGGCGACCGCGGCCCCACCGATCCTGGTACCGGCGAGGGTGGTGGCGGGGACTGTCACCTGCACGGTGGGTGAGATGGCGCCGAGCGCGCTTCGTGCTTGGTCGGTGGCGCCGTGGCCTTCGGGGACGCTGGTCAGCAGCAGGTCGCAGAACACGTCCGCCATGATCTGCGCCTGCGTCCGCTCATCGAACACCGGCGCCTCGGCCGCATCCGCGATCGCGTCGTCGGTCACTTCACCAGTCGCGCTGCACTCTGCGATCGCGGCATGTCCATCATCAGCGGAGCCCGATTCGGTATCAGCCTCTGCGATCGAGCCATCTTCCACGTTCGACGCAGCGGCGGCTGCTTCGGCTTCGGCCTTCTCTGCCTCGTTCTGTGCGTACAGTTCCGCGGCCATGTCCCGCAAACGGTTGAACAGCCCGACACCTTGCGCGGTGGGCACGTCGGCGGTGATCCGGGAAAGACCCGGCTCCAGTTCCCGCACCGTGACCTTGCGCCGTTTCACGGCTCCCCGCACTCGCTGTTCGGTGCCTTCCGGGTCCAGGCGCTGCACCAGCCCGTCCAGGGCGGGGCGGAGCTGCCCGGGCGTCATCTCCATCGCCATGTCACGCGCGACCGCCTCGTACTCCCGGCGCACCGCGTCATCCTCGATCACCGCACCCGTATCGGCGATCACTATCGCGTGTTCGGGGGAGATCAGCCCGGAGCTGGCGTCGCAGAGGGTCTCGTAGAACTGGTTCGTGAGCGTCCACGCGGTGGAGACCTTGCGTGCCACCTGCCACTCACTCAACCGGAGAGAAGCAGCGACCTCGGCGAACACCTCCCGCATGCCCAACTGGGAGGAACTGGTGGTCGCCCCGATCTGGGCTCCTCGTTCCCGCTCCCGCCGCTCCACGATGCCGGCGACACGTTCGAAGAAGAACATCTCCGCCGCGAACGCCGACGCCGCCCGCTCACGACAGTGGGAGATGCTCTCCACCAGCTCATCCAACTCGGAGATCACCGGAGACAGACCCGCCGTCGGTGCTGACATCGGGGCCACCTCCTCGTCGGGATCCGCCTCATCGGTAGTTCCAGTGTATCGAACACATCAACGAGAAGCAAGGCTCAATCCGCAAGTTTTCGCGGTTCTTCTGACCCAGAAGAGGTCCCGCCAACCGCGCACGACCCGAGAAAGATGGGAACAGACGCGCGAAGCAAACGCGCGCTCAGCTCTTCCACACCGTCTTGAGGTTGCAGAATTCACGGATGCCGGCGGCAGCGAGTTCACGGCCGACCCCCGAGTCCTTCACGCCGCCGAACGGCAGCTCGGGGTACGACGCAGTCATCCCGTTCACGAAGACGGCGCCGGCGTCGAGGTTCGTGATGAACCAGTCCTGCTCGTCGGCATCGTTCGTCCACACTGCGGAGCTCAACCCGAATGTGGTGCCGTTGGCGACGCGCAACGCGTCCTCGCGGCTCTCTGCGCGATAGACGGATGCGACGGGCCCGAAAGCCTCCTCCAGGTACAGGCGCATATCGGGGGTCACATCACTGAGGACCGTCGGCTCATAGAACCAGCCGGGCCGCTCGGGCGCCCGTCCACCGGTGAGCACCGTGGCGCCCTTCGCCACGGCATCCGTCACCTGCTCGGCGAGCTCATCCCGGCCCGACTCGGTGGCGAGGGGCCCGACATCCGTCGATTCGTCGAGCGGGTCGCCGACCTTCAGCGCGGCGACCTTCTCGGCGAACAGCCGGACGAACTCGTCGTAGACGTCCGCGTGTACGATGAAGCGCTTGGCGGCGATGCACGACTGGCCGTTGTTCTGGTTGCGTGCGGTGACGGCGACCGTCGCGGCGCGCTCGACGTCGGCGCTCGGCATCACGACGAACGGGTCCGATCCGCCGAGCTCCAGGACGACGTGCTTGACCTCGGACCCCGCGATGGCGGCAAGCGAACGGCCGGCCGGCTCGGAGCCGGTGAGGGTCGTCGCCTTCACGCGCGGGTCGCGCAGGACGCGCTCGACGCCGGATGCCGGGATGAGCAGCGTGTGGAACGCGCCCTCGGGGAAGCCTGCCCGCTCGAAGAGGGTGTCGAGGTAGAGGGCGGCCTGAGGCACATTCGAGGCGTGCTTGAGCAGTCCGGTGTTTCCGGCCATGAGCGCCGGGCCCGCGAACCGCAGCACCTGCCAGAGCGGGTAGTTCCACGGCATCACGGCGAGCACGACGCCGATCGGCGCGTAGCGGGTGCCGGCGGCGGAGGCACCGACGGTGGAGGGGTCGGAAAGCGCATCGGGTGCGAGGAACTCCTCGGCGTGGTCGGCGTAGTACCGCAGGCCCTTCGCCGACTTCAGCACCTCGGCCCGGGCCCCGGCGATCGGCCGGCCCATCTCGATCGTGATCAACCGCGCAAGCTGCTCGACGTCTTCCTCGAGGATGGCGGCGGCCCGCCGCATCCACTCCCCGCGCTGCGCGAACGTCGTCTGCTTCAGCACGTCGTACGCGGCGTCGGCCGCGGCGATGCGGCGATCCACCTCGGCCTCGTCGTGGGGCTCGAACGTCTGCTCAGTCTGCCCCGTGGAGGGATTGATCGTCGCGATGGCCATGGGTTTCTCCTCACCGAGTCAGTCCTGGCGAGCGTACGTCGCGCGCACGGCGCGCGTCCATTTCGGCGAACGATGACTGCCATGCCGCCACCCCGCCGCCCGCGAAGCAGGCGACAGAGTGGAAGACGCCGATGCCTACCATCAGCGACAGGGGGAGCGAAGACGCGTGCCTCGGCGTTGGATGGGAGCCGCACAAAGGAGTCGCCCATGCGTTTCGTAGACCTGTCAATGCCCCTCGACGACGTCATCCCCGTCGACCCGCCGTTCCTGCGTCCGAAGATCGAGTACAAGGACCACATCGCCGGCCTCAAGGACATGTACGCGATGTACGGGATCCTTCCCGAGCAGCTGCCCGACGGGCAGGGGCTCGCCGCAGAGACCATGACGATCACCACGCACGCCGGCACGCACGTCGACGCCCCGTGGCACTACCACCCGACGATGAACAACGGCGAGCGCTCCTGGACGATCGATGAGGTGCCCCTGGACTGGTTCTTCCGCCCCGGCGTCAAGCTCGATCTGCGCCATCTGCCCAACGGCCACCTCGTCACACCCGCCGACATCGACGCCGAGCTCGAGCGCATCGGCTACGAGCTGCAGCCGTTCGACATCGTGCTGGCACACACCGTCGCGGCGGCCGCATACGGCGACGACGACTACATCGACAAGGGCATCGGCTTCGGCCGCGAGGCGACCCTCCACCTCACCGGCAAGGGCGTGCGAGTGGTCGGCACCGACGCGTGGGGCTGGGACCTCCCGGTCTCGATCAACCGCCGGCAGTTCGAAGAGACCGGTGATCCCTCGATCGTGTGGGAGGGACACAAGGCGGGAGCCGAGGTCGCCTACTGTCAGATCGAGAAGCTGCAGAACCTGCAGGACATCCCCGCCTTCGGCTTCACCGTCGCCTGCTTCCCGGCGAAGGTGCGCGGAGCGTCTGCCGGCTGGACGAGGGCCGTCGCGATCTTCGACGAGTGACGGCGGATGCCGCGACCGGCGTCCTGCGGGGCGGCCCGGCATCCCCGGACCGCCCCCGCGATGCCTGGCATCGCCGCGACGCACTGTCCCCGCCATCCCGCTCTCCGTACCGTGAGAGCGGCGGCACCGCCACGACAAAGACGTTCGAAAGGAACCACCATGGCCTTCATCTGCAGCGCCACCTGGATCGCCAACCCGGGCGAGGAAGAGACCGTCCGCGACGCGCTCGAGAAGCTGTCGCCCGCCTCCCGCGACGAGCCCGGCAACCTCTACTACCAGGCGTACCAGAGCCCGGACGAGCCGAACGTGTTCCGCATCTTCGAGGTCTACACCGACGAGGCGGCCTTCAAGGAGCACGGCACCTACCCCCACTTCGAGCAGTGGGCGCTGGGTCAGGCCATCCCGGCGCTGCAGACCCGCCAGCGCGACTTCTACGAGACCCTGGACTTCTGACATGGCGCAGTACGCCCGCTATGTCGGCTCGAACGGCATCGTCCACACGGGGCGGGTGCAGCACGGCCGACTGCAGGACGTCCCGGGCGACCCCGAGATCCTCGACCTGCTCAACGCGCCCGAGGAGGTGCGCCGTGATCTGAACGTGCGCGGCGGCCGATACCAGAAGCTGCCCATTCAGGACGCCACGCTCACGGTGCCGGTCCAGCCGCGCGCGATGCGCGACTTCCTCGTCTTCGAGGCGCACATCGCCGGCATGAAGAAGAACGAGCCGGGCGACGGCACGGTGCCGCAGCAGTGGTACGAGGCACCCGCCTTCCTGTTCATGAACCCGTGGTCGGTCGTGCCCTCGGGCGCCGACATCCCGATGCCGCCGTTCACCCAGAAGCTCGACTTCGAGCTCGAGGTGGCCATGATCGTCAAGCACACGGTGCGCGACGTTCCGATCGAGGAGGCCGCCGAGCACATCGCCGGCTTCTGCATCCTCAACGACTGGAGCGCGCGCGACATCCAGGGCAATGAGATGCGGGTGGGACTCGGGCCCAACAAGGGCAAGGACTTCGCCAACACCCTCGGACCGTGGATCACCACCCCCGACGAGCTGGAGAAGTACCGCGAAGGCGACCGCTACGCACTCGAGATGAGCGTCGCGATCAACGGCGAGGTCGTCGGCACCGACAACCTGCGCAACATGTCATGGTCGTTCGAGGAGATGCTCGTGCACGCCTCCCGTGACGCCTGGGTCGGCGCGGGGGACGTGCTCGCCACCGGCACGGCGTCGCAGGGCGCGCTGTCGGAGCGGTGGGCGCGCGCGGGCGGCGAGCTCGTCATCCCGCCGCTGCAGGTCGGGGACGTCGTCACGATGACCGTCGAGGGGCTCGGCACGATCTCGAACCGCATCGTGGAGACCGCGAGCCCCGGCTACACCGTGCCCCCGGCGCGCCGCACCTACGGCCCCGATCGGCTCTGACGCGCGTGCGCAACGAGGTGTCTATGCTCGGCGTCATGGGTGATCTGCGCGGGGTCGACATCAACCTCATCGTCGTGCTCGACGCGATCCTCACTGAACGGAACCTCACGCGCGCCGGCGAGGCCATCGGCCTCACCCAGCCCGGCGTGAGCGGCGCGATGGCGAAGCTGCGCAAGCTTCTCGACGACCCGCTGCTGGTGCGGGGCGGACGCCTGTCGGAACTCACGCCGAAGGCGCAGGAGCTGCAGCCCCTCGTCCGCGAGGCCATGGTCGCGATCGGCCGCACCCTCAACGTGCGGCCGATGTTCGACCCGCTCACCAGCGATCGCCAGTTCCGCCTCACGGCATCCGACTACGCCCTGTCTGTCATGACCGGTCCGCTGCTCGACGTGCTCGCCCGCGAGGCGCCGCATGTGTCGGTGGAGTTCTCGCCGCTGAACAGCATCGAGCCGGTCGACCTGCTGCGCGACGACGTCGTGGTGGCGTCGGCGGTACAGGGAGTGCCGGGCAAGCGGCTGTCGCTCTTCTCCGACACGATGGCCTGCATCGTGCGTGCCGGTCACCCGCGGCTGCGGGACGGATGCCTCAGCCTCGAGGATCTCGCGACGATGCCGTACGTGCAGATCGCGTTCGCCGAGGGGGTCGTGATGTTCGTCGACGACGCCCTCGCCGAGGCCGGCATCAGCCCACCGGTTGCGCGGGCGGTGCCCGGCTTCCTTCCCGTGCCGTACACGGTGGCCGGCACCGACTTCTTCGGCTTCGTCCCCACCCGGGTCGCCGACCTGTACGCGGAGGAGCTGGGACTGGTGACGGCGCGCATCCCGCTGCGCCTGCCGGTCCTCGTCGAGTCGGCGTTCTGGCATCCATCGCGTGGGGACGACCCCGCGCTGCGCTGGCTCATCGGCGTGCTGCGGACCGTAGCCGAGCACATCGAGTTCGCCGACGCCTCCGACGACTGAGGCGCGACGGCATCAACGCAACCGCAGAAGCGGGAGGGAGTACCGCATGGGACGGCTCGAGGAGAAGGTCGCGCTGATCACCGGGATCGGCGGCGGGATGGGCCGGGAGGCCGCACGGCGCTTCGCCGCCGAGGGAGCCAGGGTCGTGGGCTGCGACCTGAACGGCGACGGACTCGACGAGACGGTGCGCCTCGTGCGCGCCGAGGGTGGCGAGATCACCGGCTTCGCCCCGGTCGACGCCGGTGACGCCCACACGGTCGAGGCATGGGTCGATGAGGCCGCGACGGTGTACGGCGGCGTCGACATCCTCTACAACAACGCTTCCATCCAGCGGTTCGGCGCCATCGACGAGATCAGCGTCGACGACTGGCGGTTCGCGATCGACATGGAGCTGAACATCGTGTTCTACGCCGTCCGCGCGGCCTGGAAGCACCTGAAGGCGACCGGCGGCGTCATCGTGAACATCGGCTCCATCGCCGGAACCCGCGGAGTCGAGTTCATGCCGCAGAACGCCCACGGTGCGGCGAAGGCCGGCGTCATCAATCTCACCCAGCAGCTGGCCGTCGAAGGCGGCCCGCACGGCATCCGCGCCGTGTGCATCTCTCCCGGGTTCATCGAGACGCCGGCTACGAGCTTCCTCGTCGAGGATCCGCCGGCCCCGCTCAAGGCGACCTGGGACCGCATCCCGCTCGGGCGCGTGGGCCGGCCCGACGACGTCGTCAACGCCGCGGTGTTCCTCGCCTCCGACGAGGCGAGCTGGATCACCGGCGTCAACCTCGTCGTGGACGGCGGAGGCTCGGTCCTCGGCTGATCGATCCCGATAGGTGGTATCCCCGCGACCGCCTTCAGGCCGCCGCATCCGTTCCCTACCGTGGGGGCAGACGCATCCGAGGAGATCGACGATGACCCCCGACACCACCCCGACGGCCTTCGACGGCCGCCTCGTCCTGCCCGCCGACCCCGACTGGGACGACGCCCGCGTCGGCCGGATCTTCAACGGCCGACGACCGGACCGGCAGCCGGATGCGGTGCTCCTGGCAGCATCGGTCGCCGATGTGCAGAGCGGCGTGCGGCTCGCGGCGCAGAAGGGCTGGACCGTCGCCGTCCGCTCCGGCGGCCACGCCTGGGCGGCATGGAGCGTCCGCGACGGCGGTCTGCTGATCGACCTCGTGGCGCTCGACGGCATCGAGTACGACGAGCAGACGCACATCGTCAGCGCCGGCCCTGCGGTGAAGGGCGGCGACGTGCTCTCGCCCTACCTCGAGGAGCGGGGACGCTTCTTCAACGGCGGCCACTGCCCGTCGGTCGGGATCGGCGGCTTCCTGCTGCAGGGTGGGCAGGGATGGAATCAGCGCGGCTGGGGCTGGGCGGCCGAATCCATCGTCGCGATCGACGTGGTCACCGCCGACGGAGAGTTGCTGCGCGCCGACGCCGTCCAGAACACCGACCTCTACTGGGCGGCGCGCGGCGCCGGCCCGAGCTTCCCGGGCATCGTCGTGCGCTTCCACCTCGCGACCCGGCCGCTCTCCGGCGCGCTCGCGCACACCGTGCACGGCTACGAGCTCGACGACTTCACCGAGGTCATGACGTGGATGTACAAGACGCATCATCGCATCCCCGACAACGTCGAGATCGTATGCGTCTCGGTCCCGGTGCCCCTGCCCGACGGATCCGAGCGACGCCTCTTCCTCGTCACGGGTCTCGCGTTCGGCGACGACGCCGGGCACGCGCGCGCCTCCCTCGCCGCGTTCAACACCAGCCCCGTCCTCGAGCGGGCAGTGTTCGTCCAGGACGCCGCCCCGACGACGCTCGCCGAGCAGCGTGTCGAGCAGGAGCGCAACAACCCCGAGCACTGGCAGTACATCACCGACTGCGCCTGGGTCGACGGTGAGGACACGCCGGCGGGCATCGCCGCGATCGTCGACGGCATCCGCCCGCTCTTCACCACGAACCCGACCGCACGCGGCTTCGCGATCTGGATGAGCAACGCTCCGCGCCGTCCGCTGCCCGACATGGCGTTCTCGCTGCACACCGATGCCTACGTCGCCGCTTACACCGTGTACGAGGACCGGGCCGAGTATCCCCGCAACCGCGCATGGGTGAACGAGGTCTTTGCGCATGCGGAGCCCGTGACGGCCGGCCAGTATCTGGGCGACTCCGACATGACCAACCGCCAGCTGCGATTCATGGCGCCGGAGAACTGGGAGCGCCTGCAGCGGATCATCGCCGCGCGTGACCCGGAGGGGCGCTTCCACCGGTACCTCGCCGCCGACGACACCACGATCAACCACAACCACTGGGAGCTGGCCCGCGCATGATCGACTCCCCGCTGCGGCCGGATGCGCTGTTCTCGCTCGCGGGGCGCGTCGCGATCGTCACCGGCGCCACGAGCGGGATCGGTCTCGTGACCGCCGAAGCCCTCGCGGCCGCCGGCGCCCGCGTGATCGTAGCCGGACTCGGGAACGCTGTCGGCGTCGCCGCATCCCTCACCGCGCGCGGCATGTCGGCGATCGGCCTCGAATGCGATGTGACGGATGCGGCAGCCGCCGCCGCGCTTGTCGAGACGGCCGTCGACCGCTGGCGCCGCCTCGACATCGTGTTCGCGAACGCGGGCGCCGCACTCGACGCTCCCGACGACGCGGAGCGGCCGGGCACCGAACCCGCGCTCGGGCGCCTCGACCGCATGCTCGATCTGCATGTCCGCTCGGTCCTGCGCCTCGCCGACACCGCGCTGCCGGTGATGGCCGAAGGCGGCGGCGGACTCTTCCTCGTGATGTCGAGCCTGTCGGGACTGCGCGGAAACCGCGCGATCGGCGGTTACGGCATCACGAAGGCCGCGAACGCGCAGCTCGTGCGCAACCTCGCCGTGCAGTGGGGGCCGCGCGGCATCCGTGCCAACGCGCTCTCGCCCGGCGTGATTGCCACGGAGTTCGCGACGCCGATCACCGGTGATCCGGATGCCGCCGCGGTGCGCCTGGGAAAGACCCCGCTCGGCCGGTTCGGCCGGCCCGAGGAGGTCGCCGGCGCCGTCGTGTGGCTCGCGTCGGACGCCGGCGCCTTCGTCAGCGGTCAGAACATCGTGATCGACGGTGGGACCCTGGTCGCCGACTGATCCGCCGCCCGCGACGGACACATCGTCACCCCCGATGCAAGGCATCACCGCACCGGCGTACCGGTTGCCCCCGCGCTCTGGTGTGATGACAGGACTGGCACAGCCGCCAGACCCGACGCGAGGCAAGGACGCCCACGGCATCCCCCTCCCGACACACAGCAGGAGTGTCCGTGAGAACAGCACGCAAGATCGCGATGGCCGCAGCCGTCGCCGTGATTGCGCTCTCGGTGAGCGCATGTTCGTCCGATGACGGCGGGGCAGCGGGCCCCTCGGCATCCAGCTCCCTCAGTTCCGCAGCGCAGACCGCCCTCGACACCGCGTACAAGGGCATCGGCTCGGATCTCGCCGACCTCGAACCGGCGGCGCCGAAGGCCGGCATGAACTTCTACGTCATGTCGTGCGGCGAGTCCAACGCCACATGCTCGTATCCCGCCGCCGCGATGGTCGACGCCGCCAAGACCGCGGGCTGGAAGGGCACGGTCGTCGACGGCAAGCTGAGCCCCGAGGGCTTCGCCACGGCCATCCGGCAGGCCATCGCCGGCGGAGCGGATGTGCTGGTTCCGGTCGGCATCAGCTGCAGCGCCGCGGCCGCGGCGTTCGCCGAGGCGAAGGCGGCCGGCGTCACGATCGTCGGCGGGGGCGGCATCGACGACTGCAACCCGAAGGTCTGGGACACGGATCGCCTCTGGCTGCCCGACGCCCCGGTGCCGACGCCGTTCCAGGCGATCGGCAAGCTGCAGGCCGACTACACGTGGGGCAAGACCGACGGCAAACTGAAGGCCGTCGTCGTGAACATGACCAGCAACCCGTGGGGCGGCATGGTGACGGCCGCGTACTCCGACGAGGTCAAGGCCCTGGGCAGCGGCGAGGTCGTCGCGACCGTCGACGTCTCCGACCCCGAGCAGGCCGACGGATCGTTCGTGCAGAAGATCGTCAGCGTGCTGATGGCGAACCCCGACGCCAGCGCGCTCGTCATGCCGACCGATGCGTTCCTCGTCAACGGTCTCGCCGCCGGCATCAGCCAGGCCGGCCTCGCCGACAAGCTCACGGTGGTGGGCGGCTTCGGCTCCGCGGCGGCGCTCGACATGATCCGCCAGGGCCAGCCGGGCATCACTGCGACGATCGGCCAGGCGCAGACCTGGGAGGCGTGGGGCTCCGTCGACACCGCCATCCGCGTGCTCGACAAGAAGAAGCCGGCGTTCATCGGTCAGTCGCTGCAGGCCGTCGACGCCGACCACAACATGCCGAAGTCGGGGCCGTACGACGGCAGCATCGACTGGAAGTCGAAGTTCCTGGCGGCATGGGGCAAGTGACGAACGCCACGACGAACCTGGGAGCGGCAGAGGTCACCTCTGCTGCTCCCGGGGCGTCGACGCCCGACTACGCGCTCGAGGTGCGCCACCTCGACAAGGACTTCGCCGGCACTCGGGCCCTGAACGACGCGTCGCTGCGTGTGCGCCGCGGAACCGTGCACGCGCTGCTCGGGGGCAACGGCTCCGGCAAGTCCACCACGATCAAGATCCTGGCCGGGGTGTACCCGGCTGACGCGGGCGAGCTGACGATCTTCGGCCGCCCGCTCGACCTGCACGACTACAGCCCGGCGACCGCACAGCAGTCAGGACTCAGGTTCGTCCACCAGGACCTCGGCCTGTTCGACGACCTCTCGATCGAGGAGAACTTCGCCCTCGACGCGGGCTACCCCCGTCGCGGCGCCGGCATCGACTGGCGTGCGCTGCGCCGTCGGGTGAGCGCCCTGCTGAAGGACTACGAGCTCGACGTGCACCCGCGCACACCCGTCGGCAGGCTGCGCCCGTCAGACCAGACGATGGTCGCGATCGCCCGGGCCCTGCAGGACCAGGACGCCGATCAGCAGCTCATCCTCGTCCTCGACGAGCCGACGGCGCGCCTCGCGGCGCACGAGTCCGAGCTGCTCCTGGAGCGGGTGCGCCGCCGCGCCGAACAGGGCCAGACCGTGCTCATCGTCAGCCACCGCCTGCGTGAGGTGCTTGCGGTCTCGGACGACTTCACGATCTACCGCGACGGTCGCGTCGCCGGCGAGCTCGTCGGCGAGTCGCCGACCGAGGACCGCCTCATCGAGATCATGGCCGGCAAGGCGGTGCGCGCCCTGCGCCCGACCGGCGACAGCTCCCGCGCCGAGCTCACGCCCGTCCTGTCGGTCACGGGACTGCGCGGCGGTCCTGTGCGCGGCGTCGACTTCACCGTGCACCGCGGCGAGATTCTCGGGCTGACCGGCCTCGTGGGGTCGGGCCGCTCCAGCGTGCTCAAGACGATCTTCGGCGAGCACTCCCCCGACGACGGCACCATGCTGCTCGCCGGCGAACCGTACGCACCTCGCAGCGTCGGCGAGGCGATGGATGCCGGCGTCGCCCTGGTGCCCGAGGACCGCGTCCACGAGGCATCCTTCATGGACCAGACCATCGCCGAGAACATCGCCCTCGCGAACCTGGCCGAGAACCGTGCCGGCGGGTTCATGCCCCGCTCGCGCGAGCGCGCGACGGCACGTCGCCTGATCGGCGAGTTCGGCGTCAAGGTCGCGGGACCCGACGCGCTGTTCTCCTCGATGTCGGGGGGCAACCAGCAGAAGGCCGTGCTCGCGCGGTGGATGCACCGCCACCCGCGTCTGCTGCTCCTCGACGAGCCGACGCAGGGCGTCGACGTGATGAGCCGCGTCGACATCTACGACAGCATCCGTCGCGCGGCGGCCGACGGATGCGCCGTCATCGTCGCCTCCAGCGACCTCGCCGAGATCCATGCGCTGTGCGACCGGACGCTCGTGCTCAGCCGCGGCCGGATCACCGACGAAGTGGCCGCCGGCGCTCTCGACGTCGACGCCCTGACCAGCCTCGTGCTGCGCGAGAAGACCATTCCCGATTCCCCCGTGGAGGCGACCCCATGACCGACACGAAGACACCGCCGACCACGGCGACAGTCTCGATCCCCGTGAAGCAGACGCCGGCGGCGCTGAAGCTGCTCGAGAACTACGCCCTGCCCCTCCTGACGGTCCTCGTCTACGCGTTCTTCTGCTTCTTCCCGCTGTCGGCGGCGTCGTTCCCGACGATGAACAACCTCAACGTGATCCTGGGCAGCCAGGCCGTCATCGCGCTGATCTCGATCGCCGCACTGTTCCCGCTCGTATGCAACTACTTCGACTTCTCCCTCGGCGCCAACGCGGTGATGACGCAGGTGATGACCGCGGGGTTCATGTCGGTGTTCGGGATGCCGCTGTGGCTGTCGATCGTCATCTCGCTGGCCCTCGGCACGCTCGTCGGCGTGGCGAACGGCTTCTTCGTGACCCGCCTGCACATGAGCCCCTTCGTCACGACGCTCGGCATGTCGATGCTGCTCGCAGGGCTCATGAGCTGGTTCACGGGCGGCAAGACGTTCGTGAGCGGCCTCGACCCGGCGCTGATCAAGTTCGGTTCGACGCGCCTCGCCGGCATCCCGCTCGTGTTCTTCATCACGGTGCTGGTCGCACTCGTCGCCTGGTACTTCTTCACGCACACCCCGTTCGGCCGCTCGCTGTACGCGATCGGCTCGAACCCGACCGCCGCGAAGCTCGTCGGTCTGCCGGTGGAGCGCAACGTCTGGTGGAGCTTCATCGTCGCCGGGTTCATCGCCGGCGGCGCCGGCGTGCTGCAGCTCGCGCGCGTCGGCAGTGCGACGGCATCGGATGGCGGCACGCTGCTGTTCCCGGCGCTGGCCGCGGTGTTCCTCGGCGCGACGGCGATCCGTCCCGGCTTCTTCAACGTCTGGGGCACGATCATCGGCGCGGTGTTCGTGTCGGTGTCGGTGAGCGGCCTCGCCCTGTCGGGAGCCAGCGGATGGGCGTCGAGCGTGTTCAACGGCGTCGCGCTGCTCGCGGCGGTCGCGCTCTCCACCTACCTCGGGCGCAGCAAGCGCCGTGGGTGACGCGGGGCCGTCCCCGCTACGGAGAGACCTCCTCGAAGACCCGGTTGCGGGTGTGCGGAGCGAACTGGGCGAGGATCGACGCGATGATCAGGAACGACGAGACCAGCATGAGCGCCCAGAACACCGACAGGTGCGGGATCAGCGGCGCCAGGATCAGGATGCCGATGCCGCCGCCGATGTGGCCGACGCCGTCGACGATCGCGAAGCCGGTCGAGCGGGCCCGGGTCGGGAAGCTCTCAATCGTCATGGCGTAGCTCGGCGAGACCCACAGGTTGAAGCCGGCGAAGATGATCATCGCGCCGACGAACACGACGCCGAGAGAGCTGCTCCCGACGGCGACGACGATGGCGCCGATGAACGTCACGACGGTGCCGATGGGCAGCCAGTAGCGCCGCTCGAGCTTCTCGACGATGAACGACATCACAACGGCCTCGACGATGAACCCGATCGATCCCACGGCCGCGATGATGCCCGCCTCGGGCGGGGTGTACTTGAGCGACGTGAGCACCGAGGTGAACCCGGCGGCGTACGCGTACACCGTGATGTAGCCGACGAACCACATGAAGAACAGCAGGATGACGCGACGCAGATACACCGGGTTGCCGAAGATGTCGGCGTACGGAACGCGTCGCGCCGGCGGCCAGTGCGTCGGCGTCGCGTCCAGCATCGGCGGGGCGAGGGGGCCCCGCCGCAGCGCGCGCCGCTCCATGTCGTCGGCGATGGCCGCGGCATCCGCCGTCCGTCCCTTCTGCAGGAGCCAGCGCACCGACTCGGGGAGCTGGAATCGCAGGATGATCGCGATGATCGCGAGGGCCGCGCCCACCACGTACATCCAGCGCCAGCCGCTGGACGCACCCACCGCGAACGGCAGGCCCGCCGGCCACGGTGTGCTCTCGGTCGTGAGGATGAGCCCCAGCCAGATGCCGACGAACGCCCCGACCGCCGACATGATGAACACGACGGTCGTGAACTTCGCGCGAGACTGCTTCGGCGCGACCTCGCCGACGTAGGTGTTCACGATCGCGAGGTCCGCGCCGATGCCGATCCCGGTGATCGCCCGCGACACCACGAAGTTCGCGTAGTCCGGCGACAGGGCCGTGTACAGCGAACCGAGCCCGGTGATGAGCATCGTGATGAGCAGCATGTTCCGGCGGCCGATGCGGTCGGACAGCGGGCTGAGCGCCAGGGTGCCGACCACGTACCCGAGCAGGTTCAGGATGGTCGGCAGCGCGAGATAGTTCAGCGCCGTCTCCGGCGTGCAACCGGGCACGAGCTGCGTGCACGTCTGCACGAACGACACGTTGATGTCGAAGATGTCGTAGAACGTGAAGAGGAAGCCGAGGCCGATGATCACGAGGAACATCGGCGACAGCGACCATGTGCGGATGCGGTCGAGCCGCGCCATCACCTCCCGCGAGGCGGGCGGGATGGGCTCACCGAGCACTCCCGCCGAAAGTCCTGCTTCTGCGCCGTCCATGCCAATCCTCCACTTCGTCGTGCGGATGCGTCAGCATCGGTGACGCGACGGTGAGGGATCGCCCAAGAGGTGTCGGACATCGCCGGCGCCCCGAGGCTGCCAGCTGATCGGAAATTTACCACCGACCGGGGGTATGTGGATCCGTTTTCGGCGACGTCGGGATCACTCGTGCAGCGGGTCGGGCCGCGCCGCCGTCACACGAGCCGGCGGAGCGACGCATCCGCCGCCCGCACACGGCAGAATCGATTCATGCCGTCGCACTCCCTCCTCGCCGATCACGCCTGCCTCATCGTCCACGGCAAGGACCAGCCCGGCATCATCGCCGCGGTGTCGGCGCTCATCATGCGCAACGGGGGGAACATCGTCGCGTTCGACCAGTACACCGACGATCCGACCGGCGGCGCGTACTTCCAGCGCATCGTGTTCCACCGGCCCGGCTTCGCCGCGGCGTCCGGCGGGATCGAGGACGACCTGCGGCGCACCCTCGGCGACGGGTTCGATCTGCAGTGGCGGCTGACCGACCAGTCGCGCCCGAAGCGGATGGCGATCCTCGCCTCGAAGCAGGATCACTGCCTGCTCGATCTGCTGTGGCGCCACCGCCGCGGGGAGCTGCCCGTGTCGGTGCCGATGGTGATCTCGAACCACACCGCCGCCGCCGACGACGTGCGCTCGTTCGGCATCCCGTTCCACCACGTGCCGTCGGTGCCCGGGCCCGACAAGTCGGCGTCCGAGACCGAGCTGCTGAAGCTCCTCGTCGGAAACGTCGACTTCGTCGTGCTCGCCCGGTACATGCAGATCCTCTCGTCCGACTTCCTGCAGAAGCTCGGCGTCCCGGTGATCAACATCCACCACTCGTTCCTGCCGGCGTTCATCGGGGCCGAGCCGTATCGCAAGGCCAAAGAGCGGGGCGTCAAGCTCATCGGCGCGACGAGCCACTACGTGACGACCGACCTGGACGAGGGGCCGATCATCGAGCAGGACACGGTGCGCGTCACGCATGCCGACTCGGCCGCAGAGCTCGCCCGGCGGGGCGCCGACGTCGAGCGCCAGGTGCTGTCGCGCGCCGTGCTGTGGCACGCCGAGGACCGCGTGCTGCGTCACGGCAACCACACGATCGTGTTTTGACAGGAGGCGGGTCACGGCCGCGCAGCGGACTTGACGCGACTCCTGTCAACGCTGAGCGAGCGCGCGCGAAGCGCGCGCGAGACGAAGCGTCGGCACGGATCGATGCTCGCGCAGCGAGCGTCGATCCGGCGGTCAGAACGCGTATTCCATGAGCTCCACGCCCAGCGTGCGGAACGCCTCGTGCGCCCGGAGCCGGTGCATGATCGACAGATCGTCGAAGCACACGATCAGCGCGTACGCCACGCCAGCGCGCGGACCGGCGAGCACTCCCGCCTCGACGCGGATGCCGGCGTCCCGGCCGGTCTTGTTGATGAACAGCAGTCCGTACTCGTCGTCGTCGTGCGCGAACGGGTCGAGGCCGGTCGCCGAGGCGACGAGCGACAGGTCCTGATTGAGGCTGAGCCACTCGGCGACCTGCGCGCTCACCCCGGGCGTCACGACCTCGGAGTTCACCAGCGCTGCGAACAGATGCGCGAGCTCGCTCGTGGTGCCGAGCGCCACCTGAGGCGCGTCGTCGGGGCCGCGGATGTCGCGGAAGCGATCGAGCAGCGCCGACCGCTTCAGCCCGAGCTGCTCGATGCGGGCGCGGACGGCGGGAAGCCCGACGCGGTGGATCAGGGCGTTGGCGGCGGTGGCATCCCCCGACGACGCCGCCAGCACGGCGAGGTCGCACACCGGCAGCGCCGGGGCGACGAGGTGATGCCACACCCCGCCGACCTCGACCCGCTCGAACGTCGAGCGGTCGATGATCTCGAGGGCATCGACAGCGCCGGCCTCGATCTGCGCGGCGACCTCGATCAGGAGCGGCACGATGCCGAGCCCCGCGACCGGCATGGTGACGAAGTCGTCGCCGCTCAGCACGTCGTCGCCGCGGTCGAGATCGGTGATGCACACCGAGACCTGCGCGCCCGCCGACGCGAGCTCGTCGAGCGCCTTCAGCGTCGCGCCGAAGGTGCGTCTGGCCCCCGCCGCCCTCCTCGGCAGTGGCCTGTTGCTGCGTCGCGACCCCCGAAGCGACGCCGTGTCCCGTAGGGGCTCTCGGGGCGTGCCCACCTTGTCCTTCCCGATGCGTGTGGGTCTCTCGCGCGCGCGACTGCGCACGTGCCTGTTCGATTGTGAGGGCGGATGCCGTTCGGGCGGTCTCAGGCCGGCGGCATCCGGTGGCCTGTCCGCGTCACCAGATCGTCACGCGCTGGTCGGCGGGAAGCCACAGCGCGTCGGACTCGGTGACGTCGAACGCGTCGTAGAACGCGTCGACGTTGCGCAGGATCTGGTTGCAGCGGAACTCGTTCGGCGAGTGCGGGTCGATCGTGAGTAGCCGGATCGTCTCCGCGTCGCGGCCCTTCTGCCGCCACACCTGGCCCCAGCTCAGCAGCAGCCGCTGGATCCCGGTGTACCCGTCGATCTCCGGAGCCTCCTCGCCGCCGAGCGACAGCGCGTAGGCCTTGAGCGCGATGCCGAGGCCGCCGAGATCGCCGATGTTCTCGCCGATCGTGAGCGCACCGTTGACGCGGTGCTCATCGGCGAGCCCGAGCGGAACCAGCTCGTCGTACTGCGCGATGAGGCTCTTCGTGCGCTCCTCGAACGCGGCGCGGTCGGCGTCGGTCCACCAGTCCTGCAGCTTGCCGTCGCCGTCGAAGCGGCTGCCCTGGTCGTCGAAGCCGTGGCCGATCTCGTGCCCGATGACCGATCCGATGCCGCCGTAGTTCGCCGCGGCGTCGCGGTCGGCCTCGAAGAACGGGTACTGCAGGATCGCCGCCGGGAACACGATCTCGTTCATGAGCGGGTTGTAGTACGCGTTCACCGTCTGCGGCGTCATGAACCACTCGTCACGGTCGATCGGCTGACCGACCTTGGCGAGCTGCCGGTCGTGCTCCAGCACGTGCGCGCGCCGCACGTTGCCGACCAGGTCGGTGGCGTCGATCTGCAGCCCGCTGTAGTCGCGCCACTTCACGGGGTATCCGACCTTCGGCGTGAACGTGTCGAGTTTCGCGAGCGCCCGCTCGCGGGTCTCGGGGCTCATCCACTCCAGTTCGCGGATGCTCTGCCGGTACGCCTCGATGAGGTTCGCGACGAGCTCGTCCATCGCCTCCTTGGCGGCCGGCGGGAAGTGCCGCTCGACGTAGACGCGGCCGACGGCCTCGCCCATCGCCGCCTCGACGATGCCGACTCCGCGCTTCCACCGCTCGCGGTTCACCGGGACGCCGGTCAGCTGAGTGCCGTAGAACGCGAAGTTCTCGTCGACGAACGCGTCGGTGAGGAACGGCGCGGCCCCGTGCACGATCTTGAACCGCAGCCAGTCCTTCCAGTCGTCGAGGCGCTCGGGCACGAGCAGGGCGCCGAGGCCCTCGATGAAGCTCGGCTGGTACACGACGACCTCGTCGAACGCGTCGGCGTGGTCGGCGCCGACGGCGTCGCGCCACGGCTGCAGGTCGACGCCGGCGAGCTCCTGCAGCTCGTCCCAGCTCTTCAGGTTGTACGTCTCGACCGCGTCGCGGCTGCGCACGTTGTCCCAGTGGTGGGCGGCGACCTCGGTCTCGAGCGCGAAGATGCGATCGGCGGCGGCCGACGCATCCGGAACCTGCGCGAGCTCCAGAATGCGCGCGATGTGCGCGCGGTACGCCTCGCGCGTTTCGGCGAAGTTGTCGAGCCGGAAGTAGCTCTCGTCGGGCAGCGTGATGCCGCTCTGGATGAGGAACGGCACGTAGCGCTCGGGGTTGCCCGGGTCGGGCTCGACGTACAGGTCGATGATGCCGCCCACTCCGTCGCGCTCAAGCGCACCGACGAGGGAGAGGAACGCGGGGACGGAGTCGACCGCGTCGACGGATGCGAGCTGATCGGCGATGGGCTCGGCGCCGAGCTCGTCGATGCGGGCCGTATCCATGAAGCTCGCGTAGAGGTCGCCGATCTTGCGGGTCTCGGTGCCGGGCTCGGCATCCTGCGACTCCTCGACGATCGCGCGCACGTCCTTCTCGGCCTGCTCCGCGAGGAAGTGGAACGAGCCCCAGCGGGCCTTGTCCTCGGGGATCTCGGTCTCGTCGATCCAGGTGCCGTTGACGTGGCGGAACAGGTCGTCCTGAGGGCGGATGTCGGCGCTGAACGCGTCGATCTCCAGGCCCGAGCGGGGGGAGTCGGTCATGCGTTCCAGGATATGCCGACGCGGCGACGTTCGAGGGCGGCGAGGCGATGCGGGTGCCCGGCGGCAGCCGGCGAGCCGGCGCGCGCGTGCGCCGGCCGGGGGACGGATGTCGCATCCTGCGCGTAACGTCGGAGACGGCCGAATCGGACAGGAACAAGGGAGTTATCGATGTCGACGATCGACGGACGCACGAACACGGCACTGCTGGTGGTCGATGTGCAGAACGACGTGGTCGGTGGAGCGTACGAGCGCGACGCGGTGGTGGGCAGGATCGGCACGCTCGTCGAGAAGGCCCGCCAGTCGGGCACCCCCGTCGTCTGGGTGCGGCACCAGGCCGAGGATCTCGCCGTCGGCACCGAGGAGTGGCAGATCGTGCCCGAGCTGAAGCCGGCCGAGGGCGAGAGCATCATCGCGAAGGAGCACGGCGACTCGTTCGAGGGCACCGACCTCGAGGAGGTGCTCGCCGATCTCAACGTGGGCCGCCTCATCGTGACGGGTGCGGAGACGGATGCGTGCATCCGCTCGACGATCCACGGCGCCTTCACGCGCGGCTACGACACGACCCTCGTCGGCGACGCGCACACGGGCGGCGACAAGTCGGCGTGGGGAGCGCCGCCGGTCGACCAGGTGATCGCGCACACGAACCTCTACTGGTCGTTCCAGTCCGCACCGGGACGCACCGCGGCGGTCGTCGCGACGGACGACGTCGACTTCGGCTGACGGGTTCAGCCCTTCACCGCCGCCCGGGAGTCAGCCCTTCACCGCACCCGAGGTGAGGCCCGACACCACCGATCGCCGGAAGACCAGCACGAGGATCGCGATCGGCACGACCGCGACGGCGCTTGCGGCGAAGATCGCGCCGTAGGGCGTGATGTGGGCGTTGCCGAACAGGGCGATGCCGACCGGGATGGTGCGGAACTCGTCGGCGCTGTTGAACGACAGCGCCATGAGGAACTCCGTCCAGCACGCCGTGAACGCGAAGATGCCGGCGGTGAACAGCCCCGGAAGCGCCGTGGGCAGCACGACCGACCACAGCGTGCGGACGGCCGACGCGCCGTCGAGGCGCGCGTTCTCCTCCACCTCCTTGGGAACGCCGAGGAAGTAGTTGCGCAGGATCCAGATGCCGAACGGGAGGTTCAGCGCGGTGTACGGCACGATGAGCGCCTGGTAGCTGTTCAGCCAGTCGACGCTGCGCATGAGGAGGTACAGAGGCGCGATGAGCGCGATGAGCGGGAAGACCGACAGCACGAGCAGGATCACCATGATCGTGAACGTCCCCCGCATGCCAAGGCGCGCGAGGGCGTATCCGGCGAGCGTCCCCAGGACGAGCACGAGCACCGTCGAGGCGACCGACACGATCACCGAGTTGAGGATGTAGTGCCCGAAACCGTGGTCGACGAACGCGACGAGGTAGTTCTCGACGCTCACCGGATCGGGGAACAGCTGGGGTGGGGATGCGGAGACCGCCGCGGGTGTCTTGAAGCTCGTCGCGACCATCCAGTAGATGGGCGCGAGCACGAAGATCGCGATCAGTGCGGTGCTGATCGCGAGGCCCCAGCGGCCGGCGGTGCTGCGTCGGCGCGTTCCCGAGGGACGGCGCCGACGCGTTCCCGTGGTGAGTTCCCTCGTCACATCGGCGACCATGTCACTGCTCCGTCTCCGACGCCTGCGACCTGAACACGCGCAGGAAGATGAGGCATCCGATCACCACGAGCGCCGCCGTGGTGGTGGCCACCGCGGCACCGGCGCCGAACTTCAGGTCGCTGAACATTGCCTGGTAGCCGAGGATCGCCAGCGACGTCGTGGCGTTCTGCGGGCCGCCCTGCGTGAGTACGAACGGCAGGTCGAAGACCCCGAACGCCTGCAGGATCCGAAACAGCACCGCCAGCGCGATCGTCGGCCGCAGGAGGGGCAGAGTGATCTTCCAGAACGTCTGCCAGCCGCTGCATCCGTCCATCTCCGCCGCCTCGTACACGTCGCGCGGCAGCATCACCAGGCCGGCGAGCACGATGATCGCAACGAACGGCGTCGTCTTCCAGACGTCGGCGATCATCATGGCGACGATCGCCGACGTCGGGGTTCCGAGGATCACCGGCGAACCGAGGCCGAGCGCCTGGAAGATCGCGTCGACGATCCCGTTCGTGGGGTCGTAGATGTAGTCCCACAGCGTCGCCGAGATCACCGTGATGAGCGACCAGGGGATCAGCAGGATCGCCATCATCCAGCCGCGGAACACCTCGAGCCGTTCCAGGACGAGCGCGATGAGCGTGCCGAGCACGAGTTCGACGGCGACGGTGACCACTGTGTACCCGATCGTGAACACGAGCGCGTACTGCCAGATGCTCGCCGTGAAGATCGTTCCGTAGTTGCCGAGCGTGAACCCGTCGAGGCGGAAGCCGCTGCCCAGCACGTCGACGTTGCTGAAGCTCAGCACGACCGAGAAGATGACGGGGAACACGGTGACGGCCGCGATGACGACCAGCGCCGGTGCCGAGAATCCCCATCCCAGACGTGCGAGGCCGCGGCGCAGGGCGTCGGGCCGACGGCGCGGCAACGGCGCCGTCCCCGCGTGCGCACGGGGACGGGCCGCGGTCCGGAGACTCGTCATGGGAGCCCTCCGCCCTCACACGAGCTGCGTCATAGTCCGCCGGACAGCGCCGAATCGATCTGCTTGGCGGCCGTGGAGATGGCGTCCTTCGGTTGCGCTGAACCCGACAGCACGCCGTTCACGGCGGTGTAGATCGCCTTGCTCACCTGCGGGTACTCCGGCGTCTGCGCGGGCCGCGGCACGAGCTTCGTCTGCGAGACGATCGCGAGCACCGGGTTCTTGCCCTGCACCTGCGACGATCCCCGCACCGACGCGTTGGTCGGGATCTCGCTGAACTGCGTCGCGAGGGTGGTCTGCGCGTCGTTGCCGGTCATCCACCTGATGAACGTCAGGTCGGCGGCGATGTTCTTGCTGTGCGGGTTGACGTACAGGTTCCAGCCGCCGATGTTCGAGTAGCCGGGGGTGGGCTGACCCTGGAAGGTCGGCATCGGCGCCACTCCCACCTTGCCCACGACCTTCGAGCCGCTCGCCTGGGATTGGCCGTACGCATAGTCCCAGTTGCGCAGGAACAACGCATCTCCGGCGGCGAACGCGTTCATCGACTGGGTCTCCTGGAACGTCGACGACGCCTTCGGGGCGATGCCGTCGTTCACAAGCGACTGCTCGAAGGTGAGCGCCTTCACGGCGGCCGCCGAGTCGAGCGTCGACTTCGTCTGATCGCCGTTCAGGACGCTGCCGCCCGCGTCGGCGAGGAACTCCATGAAGTTGCACGTGGCGCCCTCGTAGTCGGCGCCCTGGAAGACGTAGCCGTACTTCACGTCACCGGCCGACTGCACCTTCTTCGCATCGGACATGAGCTGGTCCCACGTGGTGGGCACCGAGAGTCCCTCCTTCTTCAGGAGGTCCTTGCGGTAGTAGAGGAAGCCCTGGTCCTCGAAGAACGGCGCCCCGTACACCTGGTTCTTGTACGTCGCGCCCTGCACGAGGCCCGACGCGAACGTGTCCCAGTAGCTCTTCGGCAGGTATTGGGAGAGCGGCATGGCGAGCTGGTGCGCTCCGAACTGCGCCGGCCAGATGACGTCGCCCATGTAGACATCAGGACCGCCGCCGCCCGAGATCTGGGTGGTCAGCGTCGCACGGTTCGTGTCGGTGTCGTTCGGCGCCGACTGGAGCTTGACGGTGATGTCGGGATACGCCTTCTCGAACGCGCTGATCAGCACCTGACGCGGGTCGGTGCCGCTCGTGGTGATGGGGCTCGCCCACCACGTGATGCTGCCCTTCGTCGCGTTGCCGGGGGCGCTGCTCGAGCCCGGCGTGCTGCTGGGCCCGCCGGACCCTCCCCCGCCGGAGCTGCAGGCGCTGAGCCCGACGACGGATGCCGCCGCCACCGCCACGACCGCGGCTTGGCGAAGTCGCCGTGGCATGTGACCCGCGCGGCGGGTCCTGTGACCGTTCATGTGCACACGCATCATGCACTCTCCTCGCATTGTCATTGCCTGTGTCGCGTCGACGTGGGACGGCCGGCGTGGCGAGGACGGATCGGAATGGGTCCGCAATCGTGACGCTAGTCACGGCCCCGGGCGGTGGCGCCGGCTGACAGCCGCTTCAGAACAGACCCTGATGAAACGCGCATGATCGGGATGTCGGCACCCGCCCCCTAGGCTCGGAGAGTGACCGCCCGAGACACCCTGAATCGCGACATCCTGGGGCTCGCGGTGCCGGCGCTCGGGGCGCTGATCGCGGAGCCGCTGTTCCTCATCGTCGACTCCGCGCTCGTGGGGCACCTCGGCGTCGTGCCGCTCGCGGCGCTCGGCATCGCGTCGGCGGTGCTGCAGACGATCGTCGGCCTCATGGTGTTCCTCGCCTACTCCACCACTCCCGCGGTGGCCCGCCGCTTCGGAGCCGGGGAGCACACCTCGGCGGTGTCCGTCGGCATCGACGGGATGTGGCTCGCGCTCGGTCTGGGGGCGCTGCTCGCGCTCGTGGGCTACGTGTCCACCCCGGCCCTCGTCGGGCTGTTCGGAGCAGGCGCTGACGTCGCGGCCGACGCCCGGGCGTATCTCGGGATCTCGATGTGGGGTCTGCCCGCGATGCTCATCGTGTTCGCCGCGACCGGGCTGCTGCGCGGGATGCAGGACACCGTCACGCCGCTGTGGATCGCCGCGACCGGCTTCGCCGCCAACGCTCTGCTGAACTGGGCGTTCATCTACGGCCTCGGCTGGGGCATCGCCGGGTCGGCGGCGGGCACCGTGGTGGCGCAGTGGGGAATGGTCGGAGCGTACGTGCTCGTCATCGGGCGCCTCGCCCGGCGTCACAGCGCATCCCTCCGACCGCAGCGCGAAGGAGTGCGCGGTTCGGTGCGGTCGGGGGCGTGGCTGTTCCTGCGGACGGTGTCGCTGAGGGTCGCGCTGCTGTCGACGGTCGCCGTCGCGACGGCGTTCGGAACAGCGGAGCTCGCCGGTTGGCAGGTCGCATTCACGATGTTCTCGACGGCGGCATTCGCGCTCGACGCGCTCGCGATCGCGGCGCAGGCGCTTGTGGGCAAGGGCCTCGGCGCCGGATCGGTGCGGGAGGTGCGTCGTGTGCTGCGCCGCACGCTGGCGTGGGGCGCCGGATTCGGCGTCGTGACGGGCGCGCTGATCGGCGCGCTCTCGGGCGCGATCGGACTGCTGTTCACAGGGGATGCGTCGCTCGCCGTGCTGGCGCAGCCGGCGCTGATCGTGCTGGCGGTGGCGCAGCCGGTGTGCGGAGTGGTGTTCGTGCTCGACGGAGTGCTGATGGGGGCGAACGACGCCCGCTACCTCGCCCTCGCCGGGGCGCTGAACCTCGTCGTGTACGTGCCTGTGCTCGTGGCGCTGTCGCTGTGGCATCCGGGCGGCGCGGCGGGTCTCGCGTGGCTGGCCGCCGCGTTCTTCGGCGTGTACATGCTCGCCCGGCTCGTGACGCTGGGCTGGCGCATCCGTCGTCCCGCGTGGATGCTGCAGCCGGCCTGACCGCGCCTCCCCGACGCGGACTCGGCGCTGGGTTGTCCACAGATCGGGAAACCCGCCCATCATTGTTCCGCAGCGCCATGGCAGTCTTGACTCGGATGCGGAAGAATGAAGAGGTGCTGCACATGAACGAGCCGCAGGTCTGGACGCTCATCGGCGTCTTCGCCGCTGGGCTGTTCGGAATGCTCACGCTCATGTCGACGATGTTCGTGCAGGTGGTGCGCGCCGAGATCCGTCGCCTCGATCAGCGCTTCGACACGCTCGACCGCGACGTGCAGGCCATCGCCAAGCGGGTGTTCGGCGACCAGGGCTGAAGGGGCGCTCGACCGCGTGCATCCCGTCGCCGGTCTCGCCGGTGATCCAGTTCGTCGCGTCGCCGGTCCCGCCGGCAATCCCGTCGTCACGCCCAGCGGCGGCACCACTCGTACATCACGACGGCGGCGGCCGCTCCCGCATTGATCGAGCGGGTCGAGCCGTACTGCGTGATCTCCAGGTGGCCGGACGCCGCCTCGAGCGCCTCGGCCGACAGCCCCGGCCCCTCCTGCCCGAACAGCAGCACGCAGCGCTGCGGGATGTCGGCGTCCTGCACCGGGCGCGAGCCTGCGACGTTGTCGACGGCGACGATGGGGAGGGATGCGTCAGCCGCCCAACGCACGAAGGCCGCGACATCCTCGTGGTGCTCGACGTGCTGATACCGGTCGGTGACCATCGCTCCGCGCCGATTCCATCGCCGGCGGCCGATGATGTGCACGGCCTCGGCGCCGAAGGCATTGGCGCTGCGCACGATCGACCCGATGTTCATGTCGTGCTGCCAGTTCTCGATCGCGACGTGGAACGGATGCCGCGTCGCATCGAGGTCGGCGACGATCGCCTCCATCGTCCAATAGCGGAAGCGATCGATCACATTGCGCCGGTCGCCGTGGGCGAGCAGGTCGGGGTCGTAGCGGGGATCGGTCGGCCACGCCTCCCGCCCTCCGGGCCAGGGCCCGACGCCGTGCGACGTTTCGGCCTCCGCCGGCGCCTCACCGCCCGCTGCCCGGCCCGACTCATCGACCTCGGCCACTGTGTCGTTCGATGGCAGCTGGCGCTCGGTCACCCGACAAGGCTAGCCGGGCGCGCGCCCCGGCTGCCCGGCCGCGCGTCACGACGGGCGGGCCGCACGCGTCGGGGCGCCTCCTTGTTCTTTCGGTGCCCCGAAACTACAGTTTTCGGTATGCCGAAAGATGTGCTGCGCAGACCCGCGCTGACGCGTACTGCGCGTGGCGCGCCGGCACCGGGCAGCGCCTTCGACGGCGCCGCTCCTCGGCCGCCGCGCACAGGTCTCCCCGGGCGGTCGGCATGGCTGCTCGGGCCCGCGCTCGTCGCGGGAGTGGCGTACCTCGATCCCGGCAACGTCGCCAGCAACATGACCGCGGGCGCCCGCTACGGCTACCTTCTGGTCTGGGTGGTCGTCGCGGCGAACCTCATCGCCTGGCTCGTGCAGTACCTCTCCGCGAAGCTCGGCGTGGTCACGGGCAGCAGCCTCCCGGAGCTGCTCGGCCGACGCATCCGTCGCCCCTGGGCCCGCCGCGCCTACTGGTCGCAGGCCGAACTCGTCGCGGTCGCCACCGATGTCGCCGAGGTGATCGGCGGAGCCGTGGCACTGCAGCTGCTGTTCGGGCTGCCGCTGCTCGCGGGCGGACTCATCACGGGCGCCGTGTCGCTCGCGCTCCTCGTCGTGCAGACCCGGCGGGGCGCACGCACGTTCGAGTTCGTGATCATCGGCCTCGTGGCCGTCATCGCCGTCGGGTTCGTCGCGGGCGTCTTCGTGGCTCCGCCGACGGTCGCGGGCGTCGCGGAGGGACTCGTTCCGCGCTTCACCGACGGCGGATCGGTGCTGCTCGCCGCATCGATCCTCGGTGCGACGATCATGCCGCACGCGATCTACGCCCACTCGGCGCTCGCTCGCGACCGATTCACCGCGGATTCGACGCCGATCCCACGGCTGCTGCGGGCGACGCGGTGGGACGTCTCGATCGCGATGCTCGTCGCCGGGGCCGTGAACCTCTGCATTCTGCTGCTCGCCGCGGCGAACCTCGCGGGAGCGGCGGGCACGGACTCGCTCGAGGGCGCATACGCCGCACTGCGCGACGGGATCGGCCCGGTGATCGCGACGCTGTTCGCGGTCGGGCTGCTGGCGAGCGGGCTGGCGAGCACATCGGTGGGGGCGTACGCGGGCGCGGAGATCATGCACGGACTGCTGCATGTGCGCGTGCCGCTTCTGGCACGCCGTCTGGTGTCGCTCGTCCCCGCACTCGCGCTCCTCGGCTTCGGCGCCGACCCGACCCTCGCCCTCATCCTGAGCCAGGTGGTGCTGTCGTTCGGCATCCCCTTCGCCCTCATCCCGCTCGTGCGGCTCACGGCGCGTGCCGACGTGCTGGGCGCGTACCGCAACCGGCCGGTGACGACGGTGCTCGGGGTGGTGTGCGCCGCGCTGCTCATCGCGCTGAACGCGGCGCTGCTCGTCCTGGTCTCGACGGGGGCGTAGCCGCCCGCCGGTACCCTGGGCTCGTGGCATCCCCCGCGGTCGACGACTACCTCAAGACGATCTACCACCACACCGAGTGGCAGGACGATGACGTCACCCCGTCGCAGCTCGCGGCCGTGCTCGGGCTCGCGCCGTCGAGCGTGACCGAGATGGTGCAGAAGCTCGCGGCGCAGGAACTGGTCACGCATCGGCCGTACGGTCCGATCGCGCTGACGGCGACGGGTCGGCGACGGGCGGCAGCGATCATCCGCCGGCACCGGCTCATCGAGACCTGGCTCGTCGGGGAGTTCGGCTACGCATGGGACGAGGTCCACGACGAGGCGGAGGTGCTCGAGCACGCGATCAGCGATCGCCTGCTCGAGGGCATCGACGCCCGGCTGGGCCGCCCGCGCGTCGACCCGCACGGCGACCCCATCCCCGACGCATCCGGGCACGTGAAGCGCGAGCCGTTCGTGCTGCTGGCAGATGCGGCGCCCGGCCACCGCGGACGCGTGCTGCGGGTCAGCGATCGCGACCCCCAGCTGCTGCGTGCGGTGGAGGATGCCGGGCTGCACATCGGCCGGATCGTCGAGGTCGTCGCTCCCGGCACCGTGCGGATGGACTCCTCCAGCCCCGTTGCGCTCCCCGCCGGCGCCGACGCCGCCGTCTGGCTCACCGCCTGACCCGCCCACCCCCGTTCTGCGAAGTCGTACGATTCCGTCGAATGAACACGAATCCGCGCGCAGGATGATGTTCCGTCGGCGAGATCGTACGATCTCGCCGCACCGGGCGCCGGGAGGGGCCGGCAGTGGGCCGGCGGTCAGCGCAGGCGGCGGCGCGCGCGGGCGGCCTTCTCGAATGGCCAGCGCACGCGGGTGGCGTCTTCGCAGAACTCCCAGAGGCGCGAGCCGAGCTCGGGGTCGCGTGTGTGCTTCGCCGGCTTCGCGCGGTGCGGGTCGCCGTGCACGACGAATCGCGGCCCCCAGAACTCGCCGCCCGAGATGCTGGGATCGACGAGAGCCCGCACGAGACTGTGTGCGCCCGTCTCTTTCGACTGGGCCCACGGCGTCTGCAGGTTGTCGAAGAACCGCTTCATGCGGTTCGGCTCATTCACGCCCCGCACGCCGGCGGTGAGGCCGCCGATCGAATAGCCGGGATGCGCGACGACGCTCGACACCGGCACGCCGGCCTCGCGCAGACGGCGGTCGGCCTCGAACCCGAGCGCCATCACGGCGGTCTTCGACTGCACATACGCGCGCCACGCGGTGTATCCGGTCTTGAGTTCGGGGTCGACGAGCGGCTGATCGCCCAACGACGTCGCCATGCTGCCGACCCAGACCATGCGCCCGCTGACGACGGCGAGGTTCTGCAGCAGTTCGCCGGCGAGGGCGAAGTGGCCGAGCACGTTCGTCGCGAACACCAACTCGTGCCCCCCGGCGGTGCGGCGGTAATGCGGCGCGTGCACGATACCCGCGTTCAGCAGCAGGCCGTTCAGCGGGCCGCGCGTGCGGGCGGTCGCGGCCGCAGCGCGGATCGAGCCGAAGTTGCTCGTGTCGAGCAGCAGCGTCTCGACGCTGCCGATGTCGCCGCCGACGTCGGCGACGCGTCGCTCGACGGCGCGGTGTGCGGCGGCGAGCCGGTTCGGATGACGGCCCGTCATGATCACGTGCGCTCCGCCGCGCACGAGCTGCTCGGCGGCGAAATATCCCAGGCCGCGCGTGGATCCGGTGATCAGATAGCGCCTGCCCGCAAGATCGGACAGACGCGCCGGGTCCGAGCCTGTTCGCGCCACTCCTCGAGCCTATGCCCGCGGCCGCCCGCCCACAGGGACCGGCCGGACGACGCGCCCGCCACCCACAGCACCGGCTGGATCAAACCGTCGGCCGCACCGCTGGCAGCACCCGCCGCCGCCACGTCGCCGGCGCTATCAGCGCGATCGATGCTCGCCATCGGCCATGGGCGCTGTCCCGCAAGAGTATAAGAGCCTTACAGTTTTAGGAGGCGGCGACGACGCCACTCGTTCGAGGAGGAGCAGATGACCGACAACCCCATCGTCGTGCTGGGTGGCGGCCCGGCCGGAATGGCCGCCGCGCTCGCCCTGCGCACCGCGGGGCACGACGCCGTGATCTCGGAGCGCTACCGAGAGGCCCGGCCCGCGGGCAACATCCTGAATCTGTGGCCGCCGCCGATCAAGGCGCTCGAACTGATGGGCGTCGACACCGCTGACCTCGGCGCGCCGTGCCACTCCACGTTCCGCAGCGCGAGCGGCCGTGTGCGCGCCGACGTACAGATTCCGCCAGAGGTGATCGACCGCTATGGCGGCGGATTCATCGGGATGCTGCGGCCCGAGCTGTACCGTCGGATGCTTGCGGCTCTGCCCGAGGGGACGCTGCACACCGGCCAGGAGGTCGTCGGCATCGCCGACCAGGGAGCATCCGTCCTGCTCACGATGAAGGACGGATCCACGCGCAGCACTCCCCTGCTGATCGGCGCAGACGGCATCGACTCGATCGTGCGCGCCCACCTCTGGGGCGCCGAGGCGAAGCGCGAGCACGAGCTCCACATCATCGGCGGCTTCACCTTCGATGAGATACCGAGCGCGGAGCTGGGGGAGGCCATCATCGCCCACGGCCGTCGCGTGCAGGGTTCGTACACCTCGATCAGGCACGAAGGTCGCGATGGGTTCCAGTGGTGGGTGCTGGAAGCCTGGGATCCCGCCGCGCGCGCCCCCGACGACCTTCACGCGCATGCCGTGAAGCTGGCCGCAGAGTTCGGGGCGCCCCTGACCGAGCTGGTGGCGCACACCGCGCCCGAAGACCATCAGCGCTGGCCGATTCGGGATCGCAAGCCGCTCAAGCAGTGGTCGAAGGGCCGCATCACCCTGGCCGGTGACGCGGCGCACGCCACCTCGCCGTACGCCGCATACGGGGCCGGAATGTCGATCGGCGACGGGTACTTCCTCGGTCGACTGCTGGTCGGGGTCGACCTCTCCGACACGCCCCGCGTGCGTTCAGCGCTCGAGAAGTACGACGCGATGCGCATCCCGCACACGACCATGCAGGTGCAGCAGGCGTACATCCTGGGCAAGGTGTTCCATCACGCCCCCGCCGCGCTGCGCCCGATCCGCGACCTGGTGCTCGATCACACGCGGTTGCTCCAGAATCAGATCGGCGAGCGCAGTCCCGGCGAGATCGTCGCCCAGCTCGAGGAGATGGGGGACGGGATTCGGGTCGGCGCCTGAACCCTCAGTCGCCCGCGCCACGGCCGGCGTCGGCGCGGGCGATCGCCATCCGGACCAGGCGCGCGCGGAACGCGTCGTCATCAGGGGCGAAGGGCGATGCGAAGTCACTTCCGTACATGGTGCGCACCACCTGCTCCGTGAACAGCATCGTCGCGATATCGCGACCCGCCTCGGCGTCGATGTCGAGCAGGTCCGCCAGTCTCTCGATGACGCGCTGGGCCTCCTCCACTCCCCGCCGGTGAACCCACTCGTCCTGAAGCGACGCGGCGATCGCAGCCCGCAGTACGGGGGCGTTCGCCTCGAACTGGCGGGCGAGCACGTCGACGGCCGCCACGATGCGGTGGTCGCGGGATGCGTCGGCAACGGATGCCTCGGCGAGCAGCCGCGCATCGGACGCCCGCACGTCCGTCATGGCGCGCTCGTACACGGCCGCGATCAGCCCCGATCTGCCGTCGACTCGGGCGTACAGCGAGGGCGGCGACACTCCGGCGCGCCGACACACCTCGCTCACGGTGAGGGCATCGATGCCGCCCTCTGTGAACAGTTCCAGTCCCACATCGAGCACGCGGTTCCACGCAGCTCGCGTGCGCTGCTGCCGGGGCTCACGGACGACGCGGTCGGATGACATCTCCCGATTATCCCGTGTGGGTACGCTGGCCCCATGCGCACGCGAGCCGACATCGACTGCTGGCTGACCGACATGGACGGCGTCCTCGTCCACGACAACGCGCCCATCCCCGGCGCGGCCGAGCTGCTCGCCCAATGGCGGAGGAACGACATCCCGTTCCTCGTCCTCACGAACAACCCGATCTTCACGCGTCGTGACCTGGCCGCTCGCCTCGCCCGGTCGGGCCTGGACGTGCCCGAGGACCGCATCTGGACCTCGGCGCTCGCCACGGCGCAGTTCCTGAAGACGCAGCTGCCGGGCGGCTCGGCGTTCGTCATCGGCGAGGCGGGGCTCACGACCGCCCTGCACGAGGCCGGCTTCATCATGACGGAGACGCAGCCCGACTACGTCGTGGTCGGCGAGACCCGTCAGTACTCGTTCGAGGCCATCACGCAGGCCATCCGGTTCATAGGCGCCGGGGCGCGGTTCATCGTGACGAACCCCGACGCGACCGGCCCGACGCCGTCGGGCGTCGTTCCGGCGACCGGATCGTTCGCCGCCCTCATCACGAAGGCGACCGGGCGCGAGCCGTATGTGGTCGGCAAGCCCAACCCGATGATGTTCCGCTCGGCGATGAACCAGATCGGGGCGCACTCCGAGAACACCGGGATGATCGGCGACCGGATGGACACCGACGTCATCGCCGGCATCGAAGCGGGCCTGCACACCGTGCTCGTGCTGACCGGAATCAGCGACCGCGGCGAGGTGGAGCGGTACCCGTTCCGCCCCGATGAGATCGTCGACTCGGTCGCCGACCTCGTGGAGGCATCCTGAACACGCTCGAGCAGACCCTGCTGTACGCCGTCACGACGCTGGTGCTCGCCGTCACGCTCGTCGTGTTCGTCGTGCAGTACGTCCGCCGCTACGGCAGACACCGCGACGACGACCGCTGAGCGTCCGGCGGGGAACCGCCCGGCTCAGCGCAGGACGAGGGCGGCGGCGCCGACCAGGGGCCCGTCCCCGCCCAGCGCGCTCGGCACGACGGGCACCGCGGCCGCGTACTCGAGCTCGGCCGCGTCGCGCAGCGCCGCTCCCACGAGCTCGATGTAGTCGTCGGCCACGTGCGAGAAGCCCCCGCCGATCGCGATGACGTCGACGTCGACGAGCGCTGCGAGGTCGGCGAGCGCACATCCCAGCGCCCGCGCCGATCGCTCGATCGCGGTGCGGGCGACGGCGTCGCCGGATGCCGCCGCCTGCGCCAGCTGCTCCCCGGTCTGGCCACTCCATCCCTGGGCGCGCGCCCACGCCACGCTCGCAGGGCCCGCCGCCACCCGCTCGAGGGTCTGGCCGTCCTCGGAGTGCAGCTGCCCGAAGTGCCCGGCGTTGCCGGTCGAACCCGTCAGCAGATGGCCGGCGACGATGAACCCGCCGCCGATGCCGGTGGAGACGACCATCGCGAACGACGAGCGCGCATCGCGCGTGGCGCCGACCCACGATTCGGCCAGGGCGAGGCATCCCCCGTCGTGCCCGAGCACGACCGGCACATCGGTGAGACCGGCGGCGGCCGCCGCATCCGTCACCGCCTGCCGCAGCGGCATCCCCCGCAGCCCCTGCATGTTCACCGGCAGGATCGCACCGGCCGCGTGGTCGATCGGCCCGGCGCTGCCGATGCCCACCCCGACGATCCGTTCCGGCGCTCCGGCGACGGCGTCGCGGATGACGTCGGCGAGTGCCGCGGTGAGCTGCTCGGGCGTCACGTTGGGGCCGGTGGGCCGACGGTGCCGCGTGTCGGGCATGACGGCGCCGGATGCGTCGACGAGGGCCGCGGCGACCTTGGTTCCGCCGAGGTCGACCGCGAGTGCGAGGCCGGTCACGACTTGACCGAGCCGCTCATCAGCCCGCCGATGAAGTACTTGCCGAGGATGATGTAGACGACGAGGGTCGGCAGCGACGCGATCAGCGCTCCCGCCATCGACGCCCCGTAGTTCGACAGCTGCGCGCCTTGCGACAGGTTCACGAGCGACAGCGACACCGGCCCCTGGTTGGCGTCGGACAGGAACAGCGCGAAGAGGTAGTCGTTCCACGCGGACGTGAACTGCCAGATGATCGTCACGACGAATCCCGGCAGCGACAGCGGCAGGATGATGCGCCAGTACGATCCGAGCATTCCGGCGCCGTCGACGCGCGACGCCTCCATGAGCTCGTTCGGCACGCCCTCGTAGTAGTTGCGGAAGATCAGCGTGCAGATCGGCAGACCGTAGATGATGTGCACGATCAGCAGTGTGAGGATGTTGCTCGGCATGCCGAGCGCCGTCTTCATCTGCACGAGCGGCACCATGATCGCCTGGTACGGGATGAACATGCCGAACAGGATCAGCGTGAACACGATGTTCGCGTACGGGAAGCGCCAGCGGCTCAGCACGAAGCCGTTCATCGACCCGAGCATCGCCGAGATGAGCGCCGCGGGGATCGCGAGCAGGAACGTGCGCCCGAGCGGAACGGCAAGCGCGTCCCAGGCCGCGCCCCAGTTGTCGAAGCCGGTCGCGCCGTCAGACCCGGCCTGCCACGGCCAGCGCAGCGGCAGCCCCCAGCTCGAGGCGGCCGAGACATCCGACGGCGGCTTCAGGCTCGTCACCACGAGCACGTAGACCGGCATGAGCACGATCACGACGAACAGGATCAGGATGACGTACTTGGCGGTGCGGCTCAGGCGCGCCTTGGTCCTGCTGCCCGACGGGGCACCCGTGGCCGGCGTCGTGCGGCGCTCGATGCCGGTGGTGACGCTCATCGTCTCGGTCATCGGTGTCCCTTTCGCTCGGCGCGGGCCGTGTAGATCAGGTACGGCACGATGAAGATGCAGACGAGCAGCAGCAGGATGGTGGCGATCGCCGACGCCTTGCCGTACTCGCCGCCGGTGAGCGCGACCCACATGTAGGTGGCCGGGACCTCGGTGATGTAGACCGGGCCGGTGATCGCCATGATCAGGTCGAACACCTTGAGCGACATGTGCGCGACGATCACGAGCGCCGACAGCGCCACCGGGCTCAGCTGCGGGAAGATCACGTGGCGGTACAGCTTCCACTCGCTCGCGCCGTCCATCCGGGCGGCCTCGCGCAGCTCCTCGGGGATGCCGCGGAAGCCGGAGAGGAACAGCGCCATGACGTAGCCGGCAAGCTGCCAGATCGCGGGCATCGCCATCGCCGCCATGCCCCACAGCGGAGCGTTGTACCAGTCGTTCTGCAGTCCGCCGAGCCCGATGGACTGGAGTATGCGGTTCAGGCCCGAGGCCCGGTCGTCCTTGGCCGAGCTCAGCAGCCAGCGCCAGACGACGCCCGAGGCGACGAACGACACCGCCATCGGGAAGAGGTAGATGGACCGGAACGCACCCTCGGCGGTCACGCCCTTGTCGAGCATCCACGCCCAGAGGAACCCGAACAGCATCGTGCCGACCATGAAGAACACGGTGAAGATGCCGAGGTTCGCCAGCGAGTGCAGGAATCGCGGCTCGGTGAGCAGGTCGACGAAGTTCTGCGGTCCGACGAACTGCGAGGCCGACAGCGCCGAGTCCTTCGTCATCGCGGTGGAGAAGTTCACGCCGATGAGGACGTAGACGAAGATGCCGAGCAGCACGATGGTCGGCGAGATGAGCAGGAGGGGCGGCCCCCAGTTGCGGATGCCCTTGCGCATCGGTGTCCTCCTAGACGTGGGTGACCCGCCCGAGGCGACGGATGCCGCGGCATCCGTCCGCCCCGGGCGGGTACGGGTTCTTACTTGCCCAGGGCCTTGCTCTGCGCGTCGGCGAGCGCCGACTGCAGGGTGCCGGCGTCCTTCGTCGAGACGTACTGGCCGATGGCCGACGTGATGTCGTTCAGCCACGACACCTTGACGGCGGCGCCGTGCGCGAGCGAGCTCACGACGGTGTCCTTGGCGAACGAGGCCATCGCGCCCTGCTGGTAGGCGGGGTAGTCGCTCGCGTTCGCGTCGGTGCGGGCCGGGATCGAGCCCTTGGCGAGGTTGAACGCCTTCTGCCCGTCGGCCGAGCTGATCGTCTTCAGCCACGCCTTGGCGCCGTCGGCGTGCGGGGCGCCGACCGGCAGGGTGAACGAGTCGGCGAGGAAGTCGAACTCACCGTCGGTGCCCGGCGTGGGCCACGTGGTGTACTCCTTGTCGTACGTCTTGCCCTTGGCGTCGAACTCGGCGAGCGCCCAGTCGCCCATCACGTTGTAGGCGGCGGTGCCGTCGATGACCATGTCGGTCGCGACGGGCCAGTCCTGACCGGTGCCGTCGGTGTTCGCGTAGGCGAGCAGCTTGCCGTAGTAGTCGATGGCCTTGGTGACGTCGGCCGAGTCGAACTTCGTCGAGCCGTCCCACAGACCCTGGTAGCCGTCGGAGCCGAGCACCGAGAGCAGCACATTCTCGAACAGCTGCACCTGCGTCCAGTCTGTCGCGACCGACAGCGGCGTGGCGACGCCCGAGTCCTTGAGCTTCTTCATGTCGGCGAGCCAGGCGTCGAGGTCGGCCGGAGCCTTGGTCGGGTCGATGCCGGCCTTCTTCAGCAGCTCGGTGTTCACCCACGTGACGTTCGCACGGTGGATGTTGCTCGGCACCGAGTAGATCTTGCCGTCGAGGGTGAGGCGGTCGAGCAGCGTCGACGGGAAGACGTCGTTGAGGCCGTTGTCCTTATAGAACGACGTGAGGTCTTCGAGCTTGCCCGCCTCGACGTAGTCGGTGAGCTCGGCACCGGCGTGGGCCTGGAACGAGTCCGGCGGGTTGTTCGCCTTGAGGCGCGACGCGAGCGCGTTCTTCGCGTTCGAGCCGGCGCCGCCGGCGACGGCGGCGTTGACGAACTTGATGTCGGGGTTCTGCTCGTTGAACACCTTGACGAGCGCGTCGAGGCCGGTCTTCTCAGAACCGGATGCCCACCACGTGAACACCTCGACCTGGTTCGGGTCGCCACCCTTGTCTCCGGGGTTCGAGCCCCCGGCGCATCCGGCGAGCGCAAGACCGGCGACCGCCAGACCTGCGACCGCTGCGAGTGCTTTACGCATGTGATCCTCCATTGGATGTCTTCAGCCGCGCTCTCGCCGGCCTCATTTCGATCGTCTGCCATGAAATCTGAAAACGTTGCCAGACGCAAGACGAGAGGTTACCCAGCGCCCGACCTGTGACCTAATCGTGACCGGTTCGACCTCGGCTTCGCGCCGTTCCCCGCGCCGGCGGCGCAGAGCAGTGGGGACCGCTCACCTGTCGCAAATCGACCGTGATCGGGCTCCGGAAGGTCGATTTCAGACAGGCGAGCGGTCCACAGGCGGCGGCTGCTCGCCGGAGCCGCGCTCGGCGAGCCTCGTCGCGAGCGTGATGCGCTGGGCGGGGCCGCCGCGGCCGGCGATCCGGCTGAACAGGAGGTCGGCGGCGGCGCGGCCGATCGCCTCGGGGTCCTGCACGATCGTCGTCGTGGGCGGGTCCATCAGCACGGCGAGGTCGAAGTCGTCGAAGCCGACGAGCGCGAGGCGGGAGCCGAGCAGCCGCTGCGCTCCGAGGATCGCCTTCGTGGTGCGGCCGTTCGTCGAGAAGATCGCCGTAGGGGGATCGGGCAGGCGCGAGAGCTCGAGCAGCGCCTCCGCGCAGACGTCGACCTCGTCGTCGACCGAGACGACGAGCGCGCGGTCGGCGGGCAGCCCGGTCTCGCGCAGCCCCTGGTAGTAGCCGGCCTCTCGGCGCAGCGACGTGAACCTCCCCGACACGTGCGCGAAGCACGCGATGCGGCGATGACCGGCCGCGAACAGGTGCCGCACGGCGGTCGCCGCGCCCCCCTCGTTGTCGACGAGCACGACGTCGACGTCGAGCCCGGCGGGCGGCTGGTCGACGAAGACGACGGGCGTTCCCGCGCGCTGCTCGTCCTCCAGGAACCCGAGGTCGGCGTCTTCGGGGGCGACGAGGATGAGCCCGTCGAGCCGTCGCTGCAGGAGGCGGCGCACGATGCGCTCGGCTTCCTCGGGGTCGTCGGTGACGGATGCGACGAGCACGAGCTGATCGCGGGCGCGGGCGCGTTCCTCCACCCCGCTGACGAGGGCGGAGAAGAACGGGTCGGAGATGTTGGTGACGACCATGCCGATCGTCGCGGAGGTGCCGGTGCGCAGCGTGTGCGCGAAGTCGTTGCGGCTGAAATTGAGCTCGCGCACGGCACGCTCGACGGCGCGGACCTTCGCCGGAGCGACGCCGCCCTTGCGCGAGACGACGCGTGACACCGTCGAAAGGCCGACGCCCGCTCGCGCCGCGACGTCCTTCATCGTCGCGCGCCGGGGACTCGGCTCCGTCGTCGGTTCGTCTTCCATGGCGTCCGATCTCGCTTTTTGGCAACGTTACCGGATGCGTCGACCCGCGGCCCACTCGGGCCGGACTGCCGGCCCGTCAGCGTCTCCGCTACTGCGGGGCGAGGCCGAGGTCGTCGAGGTCGATCGCCGCGAGCCACTGCAGGCCCGCGGCCTCGACGGCGGCCTGCGCGCCGGTCTTGCGGTCGACGATCACCGCGACGGCGACCGGCTCCGCCCCCTCGCGCCGAAGCGCCTCCACCGCCTTGAGCGCCGACTGGCCGGTGGTCGACGTGTCCTCGACGACGACGACGCGCTTGCCCGCGACATCCGCCCCCTCGATCTGACGGCCGCGGCCGTGGTCCTTGGGCTCCTTGCGCACCACGAACGCATCGAGCGGGTGGTCGGTGCGGGCCGACTCGTGCATCACGGCGTTGGCGATCGGGTCGGCGCCGAGCGTCAGCCCGCCGACCGCGACGATGCCGTCGACGTCGTGGATCAGGTCGAGGATGATGCGCCCGATCGCGGGGGCCGCCCGGTGGTCGAGCGTGAGCTTGCGCATGTCGACGTAATAGGTCGCCTTCTTGCCGCTCGACAGCGTGAAGTTGCCGTGGAACACCGCCTCGTCCTTGATGAGACCGATGAGCGTCTGGCGGTCGGCTTCGAGTGCGGGAGTGGATGCGGCGGCCATGCCCCGATTCTACGGGGGCGGATGCGCCGGCCCACTGTCGCGTGAGTGACGCTGCCGAAGATTCCGGCGTTCTTTCCGCTCAGCTCGGCGCCGCGGAGCCGGGTGCCGTCCGCGTCCGCCCCTATAGTCGGTCGCAGATGTCCCGGCGCGGCGCCCGCCGCCGACCGGGAACCCGAACACCCACCGGAGGGCTTATGCGCATCGGCATCGTCGCCGAGCAGGCGAGCGAGAATCGCGTCGCCGCAACCCCTGTCACCGTCGCGAAGATCCGCAAGCTCGGCTACGACGTCGTCGTGCAGGCCGGGGCCGGGGCGGCATCCTCGTTCCCCGACGACGCCTACGTCGACGCCGGCGCATCCGTCGTCGACGCCACCGTCGCCTGGGCATCGGATGTCGTGCTGAAGGTCGAGGCGCCCACGCCCGACGAGATCTCGCGGCTGCGCCCCGGCGCGACTCTCATCGGCCTGCTGAGCCCCGCACTGCGCCCCGAGCTGCTCGAGAAGCTCGCCGCACAGCGTGTGACCGCGCTCGCGATGGACGCCGTGCCGCGCATCTCCCGCGCCCAGTCGATGGACGTGCTGAGCTCGATGGCGAACATCTCCGGCTATCGCGCCGTGATCGAGGCGGCGCACGAGTTCGGCCGCTTCTTCACCGGTCAGGTGACGGCGGCCGGCAAGGTGCCGCCCGCGAAGGTCCTCGTCGCGGGCGCCGGGGTCGCCGGCCTCGCCGCGATCGGGGCGGCATCGAGCCTCGGCGCGGTCGTTCGCGCCACCGATCCCCGTCCCGAGGTCGCCGACCAGGTCGCGTCGATCGGCGGGCAGTACCTGCCCGTCGACGTCGCGGTGGAGGAGTCCACCGACGGGTACGCGAAGGCGACGAGCGAGGCGTACGACCGGCGCGCGGCCGAGATCTACTCCGAGCAGGCGGCCGATGTCGACATCATCATCACGACGGCGCAGATCCCCGGACGCCCCGCGCCTCGCCTCATCACCGCCGACGATGTCGCGCGGATGAAGCCCGGCAGCGTTATCGTCGACATGGCGGCCGCCCAGGGCGGCAACGTCGCGGGCTCCGTCGCCGGCGAGCGCGTCGTCAGCGACAACGGCGTCGTCATCCTGGGGTACACCGATCTCGCCGGGCGCCTCCCCGCACAGGCCTCGCAGCTGTACGGCACGAACCTCGTGAACCTGCTCACCCTGGTCACTCCGCGCAAGGACGGCGAACTGACCGTCGACCTCGAGGACGTCGTGCAGCGGGCGGTGACGGTCGTGCGCGCGGGCGAGATCACCTGGCCGCCCCCGCCGGTGCAGGTGTCGGCCGCACAGCAGCCGACGACGCCGGCGCAGGATGCGGCATCCGCCCCCGCCGTGAAGCCGAAGCGCACGCTCGGCCGCGCCGGTCGCACGAGCCTGGTCGCGCTGGGCATCGCCGCGCTGTTCGCCGTATGCGCCTTCGCGCCACCGCCGCTGCCGCAGCACTTCCTCGTGCTGACGCTCGCCGTGGTGGTCGGCTTCTACGTCATCGGGAACGTGTCGCACGCCCTGCACACGCCGCTCATGAGCGTGACGAACGCGATCAGCGGCATCATCATCGTCGGCGCGATGGCACAGCTGGTCGCACCGGATCTCATCGTGCAGGTGCTCGCGGCGGCCGCGGTGCTGCTCGCCGCGATCAACGTGTTCGGCGGCTTCGCGGTGACCCGGCGGATGCTGTCGATGTTCGTGAAGGACCCGGTCACCACCGCGGCGGACGCATCCGCCGCTCGGGCCGGGGCGAACGAGGCCCGCCGGTGAGCGGCGTGAGCGTGGCCGGCGCGGTCGCCGGCGCGGCGTACATCGTCGCGGCGCTGCTGTTCATCCTGAGCCTCGCCGGACTGAGCCGGCCCGAGCGGGCGCGGGGCGGTCTCGTCTACGGCATCGTCGGGATGGCGGTCGCGCTCGTCGCGACGGTGTGGCTCATGATCGAAGGAGCCTGGGGCACGCGCAGCGCGCCGCTCGGCCTCACCCTGCTCGTGGTCACCGTGGCCGTCGGCGCCGCGATCGGCCTGTGGCGGGCGGCCACCGTGAAGATGACCGGGATGCCCGAGCTCATCGCGCTGTTCCACAGCTTCGTCGGTCTCGCCGCCGTGCTCGTCGGATGGAACGGCGCCCTGCAGACCGAGGGGATCGCCGCGAACCTCGTGGGCATCCATCACGCCGAGGTGTTCATCGGGGTGTTCATCGGCGCCGTGACGTTCACCGGATCGATCGTCGCGTTCCTCAAGCTCTCCGCACGCATGTCGTCGCGTCCGCTGATGCTGCCCGGCAAGAACGCGCTCAACATCGGCGCCCTCGTCGTCTTCGTGGGCCTGACCGTCTGGTACGTCATCACTCCCGAGCTGTGGCTGCTCATCCTGGTGACCGTCCTCGCGCTCGCGCTCGGCTGGCACCTCGTGGCATCGATCGGCGGCGGCGACATGCCGGTCGTCATCTCGATGCTCAATAGCTACTCGGGGTGGGCGGCCGCCGCGGCGGGCTTCCTGCTGAACAACGACCTGCTGATCGTCACGGGAGCGCTCGTCGGATCGTCGGGTGCGTACCTGTCGTACATCATGTGCAAGGCGATGAACAGGTCGTTCCTGTCGGTGATCGCCGGCGGCTTCGGCATCGAGGCGCCGCGCTCCTCCGACGAGGCGGAGCAGGGCGAGCATCGGGAGACGGATGCGGCGGCCGTCGCCGACCTTCTGTCCGGCGCGTCGAGCGTGGTGATCACTCCCGGCTACGGCATGGCTGTCGCGCAGGCGCAGTCGGCGGTCGCCGACCTCACCCGCAAGCTCCGCGAGCGCGGCGTGAACGTGCGGTTCGGCATCCACCCGGTCGCCGGCCGCCTCCCCGGTCACATGAACGTGCTGCTCGCCGAGGCGAAGGTGCCGTACGACATCGTCCTCGAGATGGACGAGATCAACGACGACTTCGCGTCGACGGACGTCGTGCTCGTGATCGGCGCGAACGACACCGTGAACCCCGCGGCGGCGGAGGACCCGGGCAGCCCGATCGCCGGGATGCCGGTGCTGCGGGTGTGGGAGGCCCGCAACGTCGTCGTGTTCAAGCGGTCGATGGCGTCGGGATACGCGGGCGTGCCGAATCCCCTGTTCTTCCGCGACAACGCGCAGATGCTGTTCGGCGACGCGAAGGAGCGGGTGCAGGACATCCTCGCCGCGCTGTGAGCAGCGCCGGCCGGCGCATCCGGGTCGCACGGCAGCAGCCCTCCCGCGCGGGGAGGGACCCCGGCGGGTAGCCTGGGCACCAGGACTGCGACGAAGGAGGACTGGATGTTCGACTACGACCCGTATGCCGAGCTCGCGCGGCTGAAGGACTTCCCGCGGATGACGCTGACCAGCGCCGATTTCGAAGAGGGTCAGGCGCTGCCCAAGGAGTGCTGGAGTGCCGGCATGGGCGGGGCCGACCGCTCACCGCAGCTGAGCTGGTCGGGAGCACCGGAAGGCACGCGCAGCTTCGCCGTGTCGTGCTTCGATCCCGACGCCCCGACGGGCTCGGGGTATTGGCACTGGGCGGTGTACGACATCGATGCGTCGACCACCGAGCTGCCCGCGGGTGCCGGCGACGGCGCGGCGGGTTCGCTGCCGTCGGGCGCCGTGACGCTGCCGAACGAGGCGCGCAACGAGCGCTACAACGGCGCCGCCCCGCCCGAGACGACGGGTGTGCACCGGTACTTCTTCGTAGTGGATGCCCTCGATGTCTCGCACCTCGACATTCCGCCGGGATCCACCCCCGCCGTGCTGGGCTTCAACCGCCACTTCCACTCGCTGGGCCGCGGCATCCTCACCGGCACCGCCTCCTCCGACTGACCCGGGCCGGCGGCCGCCGGTGGGGGCGGACGACACGGGGGTGTCGGCGGGCGGCCATAGGCTGGATGCATGCGCCTGGCCACATGGAACGTCAATTCGATCCGTGCCCGCGTCGTCCGCACCGTCGAGTTCGCCGAGCGCGAGCACATCGACGTGCTGGCGATGCAGGAGATCAAGTGCACCCCGGACCAGTTCCCCTACGAGCCGTTCGAGAAAGCGGGATACGAGGTCCACGCCCACGGCTTCAACCAGTGGAACGGCGTCGCGATCGCGAGCCGGCTCCCCGTCGAGGACGTGCAGACCGCGTTCCCCGGGATGCCGGGGTTCGCGAAGGGCGTTGAAGGCCCTGATCAGCCGCAGGAGGCCCGCGCGATGAGCGCGCTCATCGACGGCGTGCGAGTGTGGAGCCTGTACGTGCCGAACGGCCGCAGCCTGCGCGACCCGCACTTCGCGTACAAGCTCGACTGGCTCGACGCGCTGCGCGCCCACGTCGCCGACGAGCTGACGCGCGATCCCGGGCTTCCACTCACCCTCGTCGGCGACTTCAACATCGCCCCGACCGACGCGGACAACGGCGACCCGGCCGTGGTCGAGGGGGTGTCCACGCATGTCTCGCCGGCCGAGCGGGCGGCGTTCCACGCCCTCGAGGGCGCCGGGCTCAGCGATGTCGTCCGGCCGCTGGTTCCCGAGGGCTTCACGTACTGGGACTACAAGCAGCTGCGCTTCCCCCGCAACCAGGGCATGCGCATCGACTTCATCCTCGGCTCACGCGCGTTCGCCGATGCCGTGGCCGGCGCAGCGATTCATCGCAACGAACGCAAGGGCGAGGTCCCGAGCGACCACGTGCCGGTCGTCGTCGACGTCGATCTTCCGTCGGACGCATCCGACGACGACGTGCCGATGATCTTCGGCTGAGCGGGCGAGCCCGACTCACGCCGTCATGTCGCCGGTCGTCGGCTCCCCGTCGGGCGCGTAGCGCAGCTGCACAGCGCCCACCGGCGACGGTGCCGGCGGCGCGACGAGCTTCAACCGCGCCGGCGCCATCCCGTCCGGGAAGACCTTCTTGCCCTCGCCGAGCACGATCGGGTACACCCACAGCACCAGCTCGTCGAACAGCCGACGGTTCAGCAGCGTGTGGGCGAAGTCGATGCTGCCGATCACGTGCACCTCGGAATGCTGCTCGCGGAGCGCGGCGATCTCCGCGTCGAGGTCGGCTCCGAGCAGGCTGCTTCCCGCCCAGTCGAGCTGCGGGGTCCCCCGCGACGCGACGTATTTCGGCACCCGGTTGAACAGGCGCCCGATCGCGCCCTCCGGTCCGTCGGTGTGATGCGGCCAGTACCCCGCGAAGATGTCGTACGTGCGGCGCCCGAGCAGCAGCGCGTCGAGCGGCTCCATCCCGGCCATGATCTGCGCGCCCACGGTCTCGTCGCCGAGCGGCGCCTGCCATCCGCCGAACCGGAAGCCGCCCGACGTGTCCTCCTCGGGTCCGCCCGGCGCCTGCGCCACTCCGTCGAGGGTGGTGAACAGGTCGATGATGATGCGTCCGGTCATGCGATGCTCCTCTGCTCGTCCGCTGCGGAGGCGGTGCCCGTCGCCGATCTGCGGCGGGCCGAATGTGGAATGTCGCGGCGAATCGGTGCAGCAGGGCGGGGTCGCCGGCCACGACGACGACGTCCCCGGCCTCGAGGGCGGCTGCGACATCCCGCTCCCCGCTGAGGGGGTGTCCTCACAACCGAGCTTGCTCTGAACAAGCAGTCGGCTCAAGCCCGACGCGACGCGGGACCGTTCACCTGTCGCACATCGACCTTCCCGGTGTCCGAAGAGGTCGATGTGCGACAGGCGAGCGGTCCTCGCCGGGACGCACCGGCGAGCACCGGACGGGCAGACGCAGAGAGGCCGGGGCGCGAGCCCCGGCCTCTCCCGGCGAATCGGCGTCACGCGGCGGCGACGGACTCCTCGACGTCGGCGAAGCGGTCGACGAGCGCGATGAACGCGTCGAGGTACGCCCGCAGGAACGCGGCGGTGCCGTCGTTCGAGACCTCGCCGTTCTCACCGAACAGACCCGGAACGGCCTGGATGTACCCCTCGGGCTGACCCAGCGTCGGGGCGTTGTAGTGGCTGAGGATCGCCTTGAGGTGCTGCTGTGCGGCGGCGGTCGAGATCGCACCGCCGGAGGTGCCGATCACGGCGGTGGGCTTGCCGTCGAACGAGCCCTGGCCGTAGGGACGGGCCGCCCAGTCGAGCGCGTTCTTCAGCACACCCGGGATCGAGCGGCTGTACTCCGGCGTGACGATGATGACACCGTCGACATCGGCGATCGCCTTCTTGAAGTCACGAGCGACCTGCGGGTAGTCGGCGTCGTGGTCGGGCGAGTAGAACGGCAGGTCGGCGATGGGGATCTCGACGAGCTCGACCCCCTCGGGCGCGAGGGCGACGAGCGCCTTCGCCAGCTTGCGGTTGAGCGAGGCGCTGGAGATGCTGCCGACGATGTAGCCGATCGTGTACTGGGTCACGGTGGTGGGACTTCCTGTTCTTGACGTGTCGTTTCCGGGCACCCGCGGGCGCCCCTCCCAGTCAAACAGCCCTTCCTGTGATCTATTCCCGTGCATGAACCTGCGTGACATCGGGAGCCCCCTCCCCCGTGCGGCGGAGGCGGCTCCTCCGGCGCGCCTCTACGGTGGAGGGATGCGTGCTGACTTTCGTCCGCCCAGTCGGGACCTGGCCCTGGGGGCCGCGATCGGCGTCGGCACGCTGATCAGCACGGCCCTGGGCAGCGTCGCGGGCATCTACGGCGACGAGCAGGCGCCGCTGTGGGTGGCCGTCGTGTATGCCGCGGTGCTCACCGTGGCCATCGCGGTCCGGCGCCGCTGGCCGAGCACCGCGGCGATCGTCACGGCCGGCGCCTACTTCACGGCGAGCACGTGGCACGTCCCGGAGCTGTACGCCGGGAACATCGCGATGTTCATCGGCTTCTACACCGTGGGCGCGATCTCGCCCGATCGCCGCCGGGCGCTGTGGGTGCGCGTCGGCATCACGGTCGGCATGTTCGTCTGGCTGCTCACCGCCACCTTCGTCCAGGCGACCGATCCGGACCCCGACGGCCTCTCCCACGCCGGCGCGTTCTCGCCCTTCGTGGCCTACGCGCTGCTGAACATCCTCGTCAACGCGCTCTATTTCGGCGGCGCGTATTACTTCGGCGAGCGCACCCACGCGGCCGCGACGCAGCGCCGCACCCTCGAGGAGCGCACCGCGGAGCTCGAGCGGGAGCGCGAGCGCACGGCGGCGCAGGCCGTCGCCCTCGACCGCGTGCGCATCGCGCGGGAGCTGCACGACGTCGTCGCGCACCACGTGTCGCTCATGGGGGTGCAGGCAGGAGCCGCGCGGGCTGTCATGGGCAAGGACCCGGATGCCGCAGCGCGCACTCTCGCGCAGGTCGAGGCATCCGCCCGCAGCGCCCTCGGCGAGCTGCGCCAGCTGCTCGAGACGCTGCGGTCCGACGACGCCGACACCGCCGCGACGACCCTCGGGCTCGCCGCGCTCGCGACTCTCGTCGACCAGTCCACCGCGGGCGGTGTGCCCGCCCGGCTCACCGTCGTCGGCGCGCCGCGCCCGGTGCCCGACACGGTGCAGGTGTCGCTGTACCGGATCGCGCAGGAGGCGCTCACGAACGTCCGCCGGCACGGCGGGACGGATGCGTCGGCCGACGTGCGTCTGCGCTACAGCCCCGAAGGAGTGGAGCTCGAGGTCGCCAACACCGGTCGCCGTGTCGTGCGCATCGGACGCGGCCTCGGTCTCGTCGGCATGCGGGAGCGGGCCGCGGCGGCCGGCGGCGCGATCGAGCTGCATCCGCGCGACGAGGGCGGGTTCCTCGTGCGCGTCTCGGTTCCCCTGGCGGTGATGGCGGATGCGTGAGCCGGTGCGCGTGCTGCTCGTCGACGATCACGCGATGATGCGCGCGGGGTTCCGCATGGTGCTGGAGGCGACCGACGACATCGTCGTCGTGGGCGAGGCGTCCACAGGTGCCGAAGCGGTCGAGGCGGTGCGGACGCTGCGGCCCGACGTCGTCTGCATGGACGTGCAGATGCCCGACATGGACGGCCTCGAGGCCACCCGCCGCATCACTGCCGAGACGGGCGACACCGCCGTCCTCATCGTCACGACGTTCGACCGCGACGACTACCTGTTCGCGGCGCTGTCGGCCGGCGCCGTCGGGTTCCTCCTCAAGAACGCCGGCCCCGAGGAGCTCGCGCGGGCGGTCCGCGTCGCGGCCGCCGGCGACGCGCTCCTGGCCCCTGAGGTGACGCGGCGCGTCATCGCACGGTTCACGGCCGGCGCCGAGCCCGTCGAGCGGGGAGGCGCGGCGACCGCGACGAATCGCCCCGACCCGGCGGTCGCCCCGCGACGAGCGCAGCGCGGGGTCGGAACGACGACCGATGCCGACGCGTGGGGACGCACCTCGCTCGCTCACCGACCGGAGTCGCGCGTGCCGGCGGAGCCGTTCACCGACCGCGAGGCGGAGGTGCTGCGGCTGCTCGCCGACGCCCTGAGCAACGCCGAGATCGCCCGGCGCCTGTTCATCGGCGAGGCGACCGTGAAGACGCACGTGTCGAATGTGCTCGCCAAGCTCGGCGCCCGCGATCGGGTGCAGGCCGTCGTCCTGGCCTACCGGCACGGCCTCGCCTGACGATCCGCACGGGACTCCGACGGGCAGGAGTCCCTCCCCTGCGCGGCTGAGCCGTCGATACCCGTCGCACGGGGGAGGCGGCGGCATCCGTCTGTCCGTAGCGTGGGATCACACTCACGACAGGAGGACCGATGCTCGAACTGCGCGGCATCACGAAGAGCTACGGCGGACGCCGGGTGCTCGACGACGTCGGATTCGACGTCTCCCCCGGCCGGCTCACCGGCTTCGTCGGCGGCAACGGCGCCGGCAAGACCACCACCATGCGCATCGCGCTGGGAGTGCTCGACGCCGATGCCGGCGAGGTCGCGCTCGACGGCGCCCCGATCACGACGGGCGACCGCCGCCGCTTCGGATACATGCCCGAGGAGCGCGGCCTGTACCCCAAGATGAAGGTCGCCGAGCAGATCGCGTACCTCGCGCGGCTGCACGGATACTCGAAGACGGATGCCGAGGCGAACGCCACGCGTCTCCTGCAGCAGCTGGGGCTCGGCGAGCGCCTGCACGACAAGGTCGAGACGCTGTCGCTCGGCAATCAGCAGCGGGCGCAGATCGCCGCCGCACTGGTGCACGACCCCGAGGTGCTGATTCTCGACGAGCCGTTCTCCGGCCTGGACCCGCTCGCGGTCGACGTGGTCGCCGGCGTGCTGACCGAGCGCGCCGCGCAGGGCGTGTCGGTGCTGTTCAGCTCCCACCAGCTCGACGTCGTCGAGCGGCTGTGCGACGACCTCGTCATCATCGCGGCAGGCACGATCCGTGCCGCCGGCTCCAGCGAGACGCTCCGTGCCGAGCACGCGGGGCTGCGCTACGAACTGCGCACCTCCGGCGACGTCGGCTGGCTGCGCGGGGAGCCGGGCGTCACGGTCGTCGACTTCGCCGGCGGCTCGGCGGTGTTCGACGTCGACGCGGAAGAGACAGCCCAGCGCGTGCTGCGCCGCGCGGTCGACGGCGCGCCGGACGGTCAAGGCGGCGCCGGAGCGCAGGTGCAGAGCTTCTCGCCGCGCCGTCCCTCCCTCGCCCAGATCTTCAAGGAGGTCATCCAGTGAGCACCACCACCGCCCCCGCCGGCCCGACCATGGCCCAGAGCGTCTGGCTGGTCGCCGAGCGCGAGGTCGCCTCGAAGCTGCGGAGCAAGGCCTTCGTGATCTCGACCGCCATCATGTTCGCGATCGCGCTGGCCGCCGTCGTGTGGGGTGGCTTCGCCGCGGCGAACCCTTCGAAGACGCCCGTCGCGGTGACGAGCCAGACCGCCTCCGTCGTCGCAGACATGTCGAACCTCGACGCGACGACCGCCGACTCCCCCGAGGCGGCGATCGCGCTCGTCAAGGACGGCACGGCCGACGCCGCGATCGTGCCGGACGGTGAGAGCCCGGTGAAGGTCAAGATCGTGGCGAAGGACTCGGTGCCGGAGCAGCTGGTCGCGCAGCTCAGCGTCGCGCCCACCGTGGAGCTGCTGAACACGAGCACTCAGGACGCCCTGCTGCGCTACCTGGTCGCGATCGGATTCGGGGTCGTGTTCCTGATGTCGGCGTCGATGTTCGGCGGCACGATCGCCCAATCGGTCGTCGAGGAGAAGCAGACGCGCGTCGTCGAGATCCTGATCTCGGCCATCCCGGTGCGGGCGCTCATGGCCGGCAAGGTGATCGGCAACACGATCCTCGCGATGGGGCAGATCGTCGCCCTCGTGGCGATCGCGGTGATCGGCCTCAGCGTGAGCGGTCAGAGCGCAGTGCTGGCGGGACTCGGCGGCCCGATGGTGTGGTTCGCGGTGTTCTTCCTGTTCGGGTTCGTCCTGCTCGCGGCCCTGTTCGCGGGGGCTGCGGCCATGGTGTCGCGGCAGGAGGACATCGGCTCGACCACGATGCCGCTGACGATGCTCGTGCTCGCGCCGTACTTCCTCGTGATCTTCTTCAACGACAACCCGATCGTGCTGGGTGTGATGTCGTATGTGCCGTTCTCGGCGCCCGTTGCGATGCCGCTGCGCCTGTACCTCGGTGATGCGGGATGGTGGGAGCCGCTGCTCTCGCTCATGATCCTCGTCGCCACGTGCGTGGCCGCGGTGCTCGTCGGCTCGAAGATCTACCGCAACTCGCTGCTGCGCATGGGCGCCCGGGTGAAGCTGACGGAGGCGCTCAAGGCGTGAGCGCCCTAGGTCCCTGAGCGAGGTCGCGCGCAGCGCGCCCGAGTCGAAGGGCCGGTCGTCCGCCGAGCACGGTTCCTCGCCCGACGAGCGGTAAGCGTCACCGCGGCTTCTGGCCGGCGCGCGACAGCGCGTCGGCCGCCCGCACGAGCGCGAGGTGGCTGAAGGCCTGCGGCGTGTTGCCGGCCTGACGCTTGCCCTCCACGTCGTACTCCTCCGACAGCATCCCCACGTCGTTCGCGAGGTTGCACAGCCGGTCCATGAGCGAGCGCGCGTCGTCGAGCCGGTCGGTCGCCGCATACTGCTCCACGAGCCAGAACGAGCACGCGAGGAACGGGTACTCCGCCCCGGGAAGACCGTCGACGCCCGTCGACGTGCGGTAGCGGCGCAGCATCCCGTTCTGCATCAGGTCGTGCTCGATCTTCGACACCGTGGCCAGCATCCGCGGGTCGTCCGCGGCGCAGAAGCCCACCTGGGGCAGCAGCAGCAGGGATGCGTCGACCTCGGTGGTCCCGTAGTACTGGGTGAAGTGGCCGTTCGTGACCCCCTGCGTCTCGACCTCGTGCCGCACCCGATCGCGCACGTCGCGCCACTTGTCGACCGGACCGTCGAGCCCATGCTCCTCGACGGCGCGCACGGCGCGATCGAACGCCGCCCACACCATCACGCGTGAGTGGGTGAACATGTGCGGGTCGCCGCGGATCTCCCACATGCCGTTGTCGGGCCGGTTCAGCTCCTCCGCGGCGAACGCGACCAGCTTCTTCTCGAGCGGCCAGGAGAACTCGGACTCCTCGAGGCCCGCCTGGCGCGCGGCCGACAGCGTGACGAGCACCTCGCCGACCACATCGGCCTGGTACTGCTGGGCCGCGCCGTTGCCGACCCGCACCGGCGAGGAGCCGGCGTAGCCGGGAAGGCTCGGCATCTCGCGCTCGGTCAGGTCGCGCTCCCCGGCCAGGCCGTACATGATCTGCAGGTCGGCGGGGTCTCCGGCGACTGCCCGCAGCAGCCACTCGCGCCAGTGGGCGGCGAGCGCGACGAAGCCGTGGTCGAGCAGCGCCTCGAGCGTCAGCGCGGCGTCGCGCAGCCAGACGAAGCGGTAGTCCCAGTTGCGCACCCCGCCGAAATCTTCGGGGAGGGATGTCGTGGCCGCCGCCGCGATGCCGCCGGTCTCATGGTTCGTGAGCGCGCGCAGGATCAGCAGCGAGCGCACGACCTCGGCCCGGTGCGGGCCGGTGTGCTCGATGCGATCGGCCCAACGCTGCCACCACTCCCGAGTCTGGTCGAGCGCCGGGTCGACGTCGAGCTTCTGGGGCGTGCGCATGTGCGACGGGAACCACGTCAGCACGAGGTCGACACTCTGTCCCGCTTCGACCGCCACCTTGCCGCGGTGCACGTGATCGGATGCCGTCAGCAGCCCGCCGCGGATGGCGACCGCATCCGGGCCCGCCATGGCCACGAGCGCGGGAGCATCCGGTCTCCCGATCTGCCGGACCCACGGCATCGCGCGCGCATAGTCGAACCGCATCCGTACGTTGTGATCGAACTCGACGAGGCCGTGCACGCCGATGATGCGGCGCACGACGTCGATGCGGTCGAGGTCGACGTAGCGGTGCGGGTCGACCGGCATCCAGTCGTGCACCTCCGCGATCCCGTTGGAGGTCTCCCAGCGCGTGATGAGGATGAACGTGTCGCCGTCGTAGCGCCGGGTCGAAGTGGCGGTCGGATCACTCGGCCGCAGGCTCCAGCATCCGTGGTCCTCGTCGCCCAGGAGCGAACCGAACAGCGAGCCCGAGTCGAGCCGCGGCAGGCAGAGCCAGTCGATGCTGCCCTCCCGGGAGACGAGCGCCGCCGTGCGGCAGTTGCTCAGCAGTGCGTAGTCTTCGATGGGTACCGACATGGCGCCTGAGTCTTCCAGGTCCATGTGCACGGCGCGAGGGGGTTGCGCGGGCGTGACCGCCGCGGCATATGGTGGGCGCCATGGCGAAGGCGACCACGTTCCTCATCCTCGGCGCATCCGGCGACCTCACCTCCCGGCTTCTCCTGCCCGCCCTCGGCCAGCTGCTGAAGCGCGAGCCCGACCGGCAGATCACCCTGCGCGGGTCGTCCACCGACCCGATGACGCCGGAGCAGTGGAGGGCGCAGATCGCCGAGTCGTTCGCGTCGTCGAACAGCAGCGACATGATCGACCGCATCGGCGAGACGACGTATCTGCAGGCGGACATCACCAAGGTCGACGACTGGAAGAAGCTGCTCGAGGGTGTGGGCGATTCCGTCGTGCTGTACTTCGCCGTGCCGCCCGCCGTGACGGTGGCGGCGTGCGAGGCGCTGCAGGACGTGGCCCTGCCGAGCGACACGGTGCTCGCGCTCGAGAAGCCGTTCGGCGGCGACGAAGACGGGGCACGGGAGCTCAACGAGACGCTGCAGCGGCTCGTTCCCGAGGATCACATCTTCCGCGTCGACCACTTCCTCGGCCGCTCGACGCTGCTGAACATCCTCGGCGTGCGGTTCGCGAACCGGCTCGTCGAACCGGTGTGGTCGGCCGATCACGTGCAGTCGGTCCTCGTGCGATACGACGAGTCACTGGCGCTCGAGGGCCGCGCCCGGTACTACGACAAGGCCGGCGCCCTCGTCGACATGATCCAGAGCCACCTGCTGCAAGTGCTGGCGATCCTCGCGATGGAGGAGCCCGTCGATCTGGATGAGGTCGACCTGCGCGACGCGAAGAGCGCCGCGCTACGCGCTACGCGGATCTGGGACGACAACGCGGTGCGGTACTCCCGGCGGGGGCGCTACACCGCCGGGACGATCGGCGACCGCGCACTGCCGTCGTACGTCGACGAGGACGGCGTGGACCCCGCGCGGGACACCGAGACGCTCGCCGAGATCGTGTGCGAGGTGCGCACCTCGCGGTGGGCCGGCGTGCCGTTCACGCTGCGCAGCGGCAAGGCACTTGGCGAGAAGTGCGCCGAGATCGTCGTGACGTTCCGACCGGTGCGGCACATTCCCGACGGTCTGACGGGGAAGCCCGCCGACGGCGGGGTGCTGCGCTTCGGGCTGAGCCCCGACCGCATCGACCTGGAACTGAACGTGAACGGCGGCGAGGATCCGTTCGCGCTGCGCCGCGACATCCTCTCGACCGGTCTCGACAACAGCACGGCGCTCGCCTACACCGAGGTGCTGTCGCAGCTGCTCGACGGCGATGTCGCCCTGTCGGTGCGGGCGGATGCCGCCGAGGAGTGCTGGCGGATCATCGAGCCCGTGCTCGACGCATGGCGACGCGGCGACGTGCCGCTCGAGGACTATCCCGCCGGGTCGACCGGTCCGTCCGACTGGGCGACGTCGCGGACCGTGACGGCTCCCTGACGCATCCCGCGCCGCGCCGCCGCCATCTCGCCGTCCGGGGACTGCTCGCCTGTCGCGAATCGACCTTCAGAGCGGGTGCGAAGGTCGATTTGCGACAGGTCAACGGTCCGGTTCCGGCGGCGCCGGTCGTTGAAACCGCGAGGCGAGTCGAGACGACCGTCGCGGGACGCCGGCTCAGTCGACGAGCTCGGCCTCGATGACGTCGTCGGATGCGGCGGCCGGGCCGTCGCTCGTCAGCACGAGCTGCGAGCCGTCCGCCGCGACATCCACCCGCACCACGTCGCCGTCGTGCACGCGGCCGGCGAGGATCGCCATCGCGAGGCGGTCCTGGATCTCGCTCTGGATGAGCCGGCGCAGCGGACGTGCTCCGAACACCGGGTCGTACCCGCGGCTCGCGAGCCAGGCCCGCGCGTCGGGCGTCACTGCGAGGGTCAGCCGGCGGTCGTGCAGCCGGCGCTGCAGCAGGTCGACCGACAGCTCCACGATCTGCGCCAGGTCGTCCTCGCTGAGCGCCTGGAACATCACGATGTCGTCGAGGCGATTGATGAACTCCGGCTTGAACGCCTGCCGCACGAGGGCCATGACCTGCTCGCGCTTCTCGTCGCTCGACAGCAGCGGGTCGATCAGGATCGGCGAGCCGAGGTTCGAGGTCAGGATGAGGATGACGTTCTTGAAGTCCACCGTGCGGCCCTGACCGTCGGTGAGCCGCCCGTCGTCGAGCACCTGCAGCAGCACGTCGAACACCTCGGGATGCGCCTTCTCGACCTCGTCGAGCAGCACGACCGAGTACGGGCGCCGGCGCACGGCCTCAGTGAGCTGGCCGCCCTGCTCGTACCCGATGTAGCCGGGAGGGGCGCCGACCAGTCGCGAAACGGAGTGCTTCTCGCCGTACTCGGACATGTCGATGCGCACCATGGCGTGCTCGTCGTCGAAGAGGAACTCGGCGAGCGCCTTCGCGAGCTCGGTCTTTCCGACGCCGGTCGGGCCGAGGAACAGGAACGACCCGGTCGGCCGATTCGGGTCGCTCAGGCCCGCGCGGGATCGCCGCACGGCGTCCGACACCGCCCGCACGGCCTCCTTCTGCCCGATCAGGCGCTTGCCCAGCTCCGACTCGAGATGCAGCAGCTTCTCGGTCTCGCCCTGCAGCAGCCGGCCCACCGGGATGCCCGTCCACGACGCGATCACGGCGGCGATGTCGTCGTCCGTCACCTGCTCGTTGACCATCCGCTCGGCATCGGGCTGCGCCTCGGCCTGCTCGGCCTGGTCGAGCTGGTACTGCAGCTTCTTGATGGTCTCGTACTCGAGCCGCGACGCTTTGGCGTAGTCGGCTTCGCGGAGCGCGCGGTCGCGGTCGGTCACCGCCTGGTCGAGCTGCTTCTTCAGCTCGCCCACGCGATTAAGGCCGGCGCGCTCGCGCGCCCACCGCTCCTCGAGACCCGCGAGTTCCTGCTCGGCGTCGGCCATCTGCTCGCGCAGCTTGGCGAGCCGCTCCTTCGAGGCCTGGTCCTTCTCCTTCTTCAGCGCGAGCTCCTCGAGCCGCATCCGGTCGACCTGGCGCTTGAGCTGGTCGATCTCGACCGGGCTCGAGTCGATCTCCATCTTCAGCCGGCTCATCGCCTCGTCGATCAGGTCGATCGCCTTGTCGGGCAGCTGCCGGCTGGGGATGTAGCGGTTCGACAGCGACGCGGCGGCGACGAGCGCGCTGTCGCTGATCGTCACCCCGTGGTGCGCCTCGTAACGGCCCTTCAACCCGCGCAGAATCGCGATCGTGTCCTCGACGCTGGGCTCGCCGACGTACACCTGCTGGAACCGGCGCTCCAGCGCCGCATCCTTCTCGATGAACTCGCGATATTCGTCGAGCGTGGTCGCGCCGATCAGGCGCAGCTCGCCACGCGCGAGCATCGGCTTGAGCATGTTGGATGCCGCGACAGAGCCCTCGCCTCCGCCCGCGCCCATCAGCACGTGCAGCTCGTCGATGAAGGTGATCACGCGCCCCTCCGATTCGGTGATCTCCTTCAGCACGCTCTTCAGCCGCTCCTCGAACTGGCCGCGGTACATCGCGCCGGCCACGAGCGCGGAGATGTCGAGAGCGATCAGCTCCTTGTCCTTCAGCGACTCGGCGACGTCGCCCGCGACGATGCGCTGCGCGAGCCCCTCGACGACGGCGGTCTTGCCGACGCCGGGTTCGCCGATGAGCACCGGGTTGTTCTTGGTGCGGCGGGTCAGCACCTGGCTCACCCGGCGGATCTCGTTGTCACGCCCGATGACGGGGTCGAGCTTGCCCTGACGGGCCCGGTCGGTGAGGTTGATGCCGAACTGCTCGAGAGCGCTCTGCTGTTCCTCCTGCCCGGGCTGCGGTTGTGCGTTCATGTGTCTCCTTGAAATCTGTGCGACTCAACTCTCGTCCAAAGTTGAGCCTTGCTGACTCAAGTTTACCAGGGGACGGATGCGGCGGCAATGGGCAATCGGACGAGGAACGCGACTCCGCCGCTGCCGCGGGCGTCGACGGGGCCACGGTCTCGTTCGTGGACGTCGCTCCCCTAGACTCGGTGCGACGACGAGAGGTTGACCGATGAGCGCTCCGTATCCCCCGCAGGAACCACCGCAGTCGGGCGATCCCACCGCACCGCAGGCGGCGCCGGAACCTGCGGCCCAGCCGCCGCATCCGACGGCGGGACCCGCGGCGCAGCCGCCGCAGCCTACCGCCGGACCCGCGGCGCAGCCGCCCCATACGGCCGCGCCGACGGATGCGTCCGGCGTCCCGGCGCCGCCGTATCCGGCTGCTCCGCCCGCCGGCGGGCGCGTCCGGAACAACCCGGGCACGGTGGCCTTGATCGCCGGCATCGCCGCGCTGGTGCTGGGGCTCATCCGCACCGTCGTGCAGGGGATGATGATCGCGCAGCTGTCGCACAGCGGCGGCCTGGGCGGCTACAGCGCCATCGCGTCGGCGAACGCGGTCTTCACCCTCGTGGAGGCGCTCATCGCGATCGCCGCGATCGTCTTCGGGATCATCGGCCTCGTCGGCCGGCCCCGCCCCCGCGGCGCGGCCGGCATCGGCCTGGGCATCGGCATCGCGATCGTCGTCGGCGTCCTGACGAGCGTGCTGTACAGCGGACTCGTCTCCGCGTTCGTCGGCTGAGCCGGGTCGCGACTCTCGACGAAGAACCTCGTTCAGCGCGTGCGGGCGGACGCCGTCAGCTCCGCACGCGCTCGTAGACCTCGATCATCGCGGCCGTGCGGGAGGACTGCCGGAACCGCTCGGCGACGACCGGGTTCGGCAGGGGAGCGGTGCCGCCGGCGATGTCCGCCGCGGCGCGGGCGATGGTCTGTGCGAGCGCGGCGGTCGACGCATCCGGCACCTGCCAGTACCCCGATTCGAGCTCGGCGGCGATGTCGGGGTCGCTGATGATCGCGGGCGTGCCGAGCGACGCCCCCTCGAACACCGTCATCCCCTGGGTCTCGAATCCGATCGAGGTCTGCAGCACCGCGTCCGCCTCGGCGATGCGCCGCAGCGTCTCGGCGTAGCTCATCCGCCCACCGAAGACGACGGATGCCTCGGGCCGAGCACGCTCGATGAGTCGCTCCGCGGCACGCCGCTGGGAGCCGCTGCCGAGCACCTGCACGTCGGCGCGCACACCGGCGTCGCACAGCGCCTGCAGGAACGGCAGTAGGCGCTTCTCGGGGCTCATCCGGCCGAGCCAGATGAGCCGCGGCGGACCCGGTCGGCGGGGCGCGGTGAGCGCCAGCGCATCGTCGAGGATGCTGTCGTCGATGCCGTTCCAGATCACGTCGACGACGTGCCGTGCTCCGGCGCCGGGCACCACGCCGTGCTCCTCCAGGCGCCGCGCGAAGTGCGCCGACGGCGCCGTCACGGCGCTCGCATGCGCGGCGAGGCTCCGAAGGTACGACCAGCCGTCGTCGCCGCGGCGGGGCGCTCGCGAAGCGGCGGGACCGAGCATCATGCGCTGCCAGCCGTTCAGGAACCGCAGCACCGCCGACGGGAACGGCACCGTCGCGGCGAGTCCGACGCCGACCCGGTTGTGCATCGTGTGGACGACCGGGAGCCCGTGCCTGAGGGCGAACCGGTGCCCGGTGACAGCCCCCCAGAAGTCCGCCTGCACGTGCACGACGTCGACGGGCGCGCGAGCGCTGAGGGCGCGATCGATGAACCGATCGGTGCGCCGGCCGGGGAACGTGAGCGAGTACTCGCGGTCGGGGGTGATGGCGATCGAGGGGGTATCGATGTATGCCGGATCTGGAATGCGCCGGCTCAGCGCCGCAGCGCGTGGCCCACGCATCCGCGGTGCGACAACCGTGACGGTGTGTCCGGCGCGTTCGAGGTATCGCTTCTGCAGCCCCATCGAGACCTGGGCGCCGCCGAGCGATTCCAGGTGCTGATCGGCGAAGAAGACGATGTGCACGAGGGGACTCTAGGCGGGGAGGGGCTCGCCGCGATAGAGCGCCTCGAAGGTGTCGAGCGTGCGGTTGATGTCGTGGATCACGACACCGTCGAGCGACGCCTGCTGCAGACGCAGCCGCTCGCCCGGCGAGGCGGTGAGCACCTGCGTCAGCCGCTCGGCGAGCGCGTCCACGTCACCGGGCGGGAAGAGGTAGCCGTTCTCGCCGTCGTGCACGAGGTGCGGCAGCGCCACGGCGTCGGCGGCGAGGATGGGAAGACCCGACGCCATCGCCTCCATCGTCGCGATCGACTGCAGCTCGGCGATCGACGCGATCGTGAACACGCTCGCGCGCGAGTACAGATCCCGCAGCTGCTCCTCCGAGGTGTGCCCGTGGAACGTGACCCGCTCGTCCAGGCCGAGCTGATGGGCGAGCTGCTCGAGGTTGCGGCGCTGGTCCCCACTGCCGACGACGTCGAAGTGCACGTCCAGCGCCGGCTCGAGCTTGGCCATCGCCTTGAGGACGACGTCGATCTGCTTCTCGGTGGTGAGGCGTCCCACGAACAGGATGCGGTTCGCGTCGCGCGGGGTGAGATCGGGTCGGTAGTTGGACCGGTCGATCCCGCACGAGACCGGGATGACGCCGTCGATGTCGATCGTGGCCTCGAGGAAGTCGGCGGCCTTGCGGGTCGGCGTCGTGACGGCACGGGCCATCTTCAGCGTGCGCTCGGCATCGTCCCATGCGAGCTTCACGAGCACCTTGTCGAGGACCGGCGGCAGCGTCGTGAAGTCGAGGATGTTCTCGGCCATCACATGATTCGTCGCCACGATCGGGATGCCGCGCTTGCGCGCCTCGCGCGCGAGCCCGCGGCCGATCACGATGTGCGACTGGATGTGCACGACGTCCGGCTTCACCTCGTCGAGCACCTTCCGCGCGTAGTGCTTGCTCAGCCAGGGGAGCACGAACGTGAGCCAGTCGTGCGGGGGCCAGCGCCAGGAGGGCAGGCGATGCATCGTGACCGCCTGCCCCTCGATCTCCTCGACGAACGTGCCGTGGTTGCGGTGGCCAACGCTTGGAGCCGAGACGTGCACGTCGTGTCCGCGCGCAACGAGTCCGGCGGCGAGGCGCTCGGCGAAGCGGGCGGCGCCGTTGACATGCGGAGTGAAGGTGTCGGCGCCGATGAGGACGGTGAGCGGGCGGCGATCGCCCGCGTCGGCCGGTTCCTGCGGCTCCGGCACGACGGCTTCCGGCTCAGAGGCGGCCTCCGGCACAGCGGCCTGCGGCTCAGAGGCGGCCTGCGGCTCAGGGGCGGTCTGTCCTGGCGGCTCGGGCATGGCTGCCTGCGGCTCCGACGGCTGGTGCGGATCTCGCGGCTGCGGACCGGTGGGGGCGGCGGGAGTCACGGTGAAGGGGGTGCCTCTCTCTGCGGTGGTGCGGGCGTCGGCCGCGCCGGCCCCACTCTACCTGCGCCCGGTGTGAATCCCCGGAACCGATGGCTCTCGCGCGCACACGGGCATAGCGTTGTGGCATGGTGCGGATTCAGGCGGATGCCTCCCCCGATCGCTGGGTGGCGATGACCGGCTCGATCGGCCTGAAGGGGCGCCGGCACCGCAAGGCCGCCATCCGGATGCTGATGACGCAGATGAAGCAGCTGACGGGGATGTCGCAGCCCGCGGGCAGGGTGTTCCCCTGGATGATCAGCCAGGTCACCCCGTTCCTGCTGCGGCGCGCCGAGGGCCGCATGCTCGTGTGGATGTGGAAGTCCGATCCCGAACTGCTCGTGGCGATGGCGCAGGTGCAGGAGGCGACCCACGAGTTCCGGGTGGCGCAGGCGTCACGCCCGATCGAGGACGACGACACGACCCGGTTCCGCAACCCGCACCTCGGTGTCGGCGAGCGCCTCGTCGTGGCAGACCCGGACAACCCGCGCACACCGCCGTTCGCGAGCTACCTCTGGGATCAGGGCGACCGGGTCGTGATGCTCTCGGCCGTCTGCTCCGACCGCACCCGGTTCGGCACGGTGATCGGGGCGCTCGATGAGCTGGCCCGCACGCTGCGCGTCGTCGAGGACCTCACCCTCGACGAGCACAACGTGCTGCGCATCGACCCGAGCTAGGTGCGGTCAGGTGCGATGACGGACGCGGGCGGCGAAAGGCCCGATACCGTGGGGTCTGTGACGGAACGCGACATGGTTCTCCTGCCCGGCGGCACGTTCCGCATGGGGTCGGACGACTTCTATCCCGACGAGCGGCCGGTGCACGAGCGAGACGTCGCGCCGTTCTGGATCGACCGGTACGAGGTCACGAACGAGGACTACGCCGCGTTCGTCGACGACACCGGTTACGTGACGGTCGCTGAGCGCGAGCTCGACCCGGCGGCGTTCCCCGGCGCCGATCCGGCGGATCTCGTGCCGGGAGCGATGGTGTTCACCCCCACCGCCGGGCCGACCGATCTCGGCGACTGGCGGAACTGGTGGCGGTGGGAGGCCGGCGCATCCTGGCGCCATCCCTTCGGCCCCGACTCGGGCATCGGCGACAGGATGGCGCATCCCGTCGTGCACATCGCGTTCGCCGACGCGCAGGCGTACGCGCAGTGGGCCGGGCTACGCCTGCCCACCGAGGCGGAGCACGAGTATGCGGCGCGCGGCGGTCTCGAGGGGGCGCGCTTCGCCTGGGGTGACGAGCCGTACCCGGAGGGCGTTCCGCAGGCGAACTCGTGGCTCGGACGGTTCCCCTACGACAATCAGGGCGTGGGCGGCACCGCCGCCGTGGGGTCGTACCCGCCGAACGGATACGGACTCTACGACATGACCGGCAACGTCTGGGAGTGGACGACGGATTTCTACACCCCTCGTCACCTGCACCTCTCGGACCGTCCTGTGGATGCCGGCAAGCGGATGAATCTGCTCGCGCAGGCGAGCGCGCAGGAGGGTTTCCCCGACATCCCCCGGCGGGTGCTCAAGGGCGGTTCGCACCTGTGCTCGCCGGACTACTGCCTGAGGTTCCGGCCCGCGGCGCGGTCGCCGCAGGCCGAGGACACCGGGATGTCGCACATCGGCTTCCGCTGCGTGCGCGACGCCTGAGCGAGCCGCGGCTGCGTCCCGGCCTCAGTCGGCGGCGAGCGCGTCGGCAAGCGTCGGGTAGACGCGTCCCTCGGCCTCGAGCCCGGCGAACCACGAGCCCTTCCGCGCCATTGCCGCGCCGCCGGTGGGCACCGCCGCGAGCCGCAGTTCGACGGCCGCCGCGGCGAGCTCCCCGTCGAGGTCGGCGAGCGCGTCGAGCACGGTGACCGACGCCACCTCGAGGCGCGTGAGCTCGAGAGCAACGGCATGGATGCCGGTCGCCGCGCCGGCTGCGCCCAGCACCGCCGTCTCGTACGACAGCACGTTCGCGGTGTACATCGGCCCGAGCAGCCGCACCGGGAGGACGCCGTGCTGCGGCGCGCCGACATCGATGCGCACGCGGTTGAGCTCTCGGAAGATCACGACGAACGTGCCGACGATGCCGATCGCCACCGCGAGCAGCAGGCCGGCCGTGAGCCCCACGAAGGCCGTGATCACGGCGACCCAGAAGTCGGGCCGGTTCAGCCGCCACAGCCGGGCGAGGCTCCGGATGTCGATGAGCCCGATCACCGCGACGAGCACGAGCGCGGCGAGAGTGGCCTGCGGCATGAGACTCAGCACCGGGCCGAGGAACAGCGCCACCAGCACCGCGAGCACGACCGTGACGATGCCGGCCAGCTGGGACCGGGCGCCCGTGGCCTGGTTCACGGCGCTCTGCGAGAAGCCCCCGGCAGCGGGAAGCGCCTGGAAGAACGAGCCGACGGTGTTCGCCGTCCCTGCGGCGAACAGCTCGCGGTTGCTGTCGATCGCGGGCTCTCCGGGCTTGCGGATGCCGCGCGCGACGGCGGTGGTCTCGAGGAACGCCATCACCGCGATCGCCAGGGCCCCGGGCACCATGCCGCCGATGTGCGTGAACGACGGCAGGACGGGAGGCGGGAAGCCTCGCGGGACGGGAGCGATCAGCTCGAGCCCTGCGCCGGCGATCGGCGTGAACGCGGCGAGCAGGATCCCCCCGGCGACGACGATCAACGGCCCGGGTACGCGACGCGCGTAGCGCTTGAGCACGACGAGCACGGCGATCGAGCAGAGCGACACGAGGATCGTGGGGAGGTTGGCGTGCGGCGCCGCCTCGGCGACCCCGACGAGCGACCTGAGGAAGCCGTGCCCCGAGTAGTTGCTCGTCACCCCCAGGAGCTTCGGCAGCTGGCCCACGGCGACGGTCGCGCCCACACCCACCTGCACGCCGATGATCGTCGACTTGGAGATGTACTCCACGACGCCACCCAGCCGCAGCACGCGGGCCACCAGCAGGAGAACGCCGACGAGCAGGGTCAGCGCCATGAGGTCGGGGATGGGGTCGCTCGAATCGGCGGCGACGCCGGCCGAGACCATCGTCGTGGCGGTGAGCGTGGCGATCGTCGAGGTCGTCGACACGCTCATCGCCCGTGAACCGCCCAACAGGGCGTAGACGAGCATCGGCACCATGCACGTGTAGAGACCGACCTGGACGGGGAGGTTCGCGATCGTGGCGTAGGCCATCGCCTGCGGAATGACCACGGCGCCGGCGGACAATCCCGCCAGGACGTCGCGGGCGATCCACGCCCGGCGGTAGCCCCGCAGCGTGGGAAGCAGCCACACCCGCGACGCCGGAGCGGACGGAGCGGTCGTCATCGCCCCGCCGCATCGGTCGCGTCGGGCACGGCGATCTGTCGCAGCATGGCGCCTCCCCGTCGGTCTGGCCCCACGCTAGAGCTGCCGCACCCGCCGCGCCCGCTGCCCTCACCCCGGTCGGGAGGTGTACCAGGGCTTCGACGGGTTCGATGCCTTCTGGTCGCGGATCATCCGGATCGTCTGGTCGACGAGGTCCTTCGACAGGTGGTAGCCGTCCTCGGGCAGGTAGGGCTGCTCGATGAAGCCGTTGTCCTCGACGAGGTCGGGGAACCAGTTGTTGGTCTCGCCGCCGAGGAAGCCGTAGAACCGGTCGAAGCCCTGCGACAGCGGCCACTGCTCCTTGCTGCCGCCCGCGGAGATGTCCTCCTCGGGGACGTTGTGGTCCTTGCCCACCCAGAACGTGGAGTACCCGTTCTGCTGGAGCACCTGACCGATCGTCGCGCACTCGGGGGGCACGTGACCGGAGAGTCCCGGGAACCCCTTCGTGCCCTCCATGATGTTGCCCATGCCGTTGGCGTGGTGGTTCCGGCCGGTGAGGAACGTCGAGCGGGTCGGCGAGCACAGCGCGGTGGTGTGCCACTGCGTGTAGGTGAGCCCGTTCTCGGCGAGGCGGTCGAGCGTGGGCATGTTGATGCGCCCGCCGTAGGGCGACCACGATGCCATCCCGGTGTCGTCATAGAGGATCACCAGGATGTTCGGCGCCCCCTTCGGCGCCTTCGGCGACTCGTACGGGGTCCAGTCGGCGACGGAGTCGCGGACGTCGAGCTTGATGACACCGTTGAATTCAGGCGTGGAATCGGACATGGCTGCTTCCTCCTACCGAGACGTTGCCGCCACGGTAAGTGCGGTGCCTGCGGCCGATCGGTCGACCTCACCCGTGCCGGGTGAGATGCGGATGCGAGGGCGCTCGCCGACGGCGGAACGGTGCCATGATCGGCCTCATGACGGCACTGTCTTCGTGGAACGACACCGGCACCCGGCGCACGATCGAGCGGTTCGTCGCCGAGGCGGAACGCACCATCCCTGCCGCGGAGCGCGTCGCGGTGTTCGACAACGACGGCACGCTGTGGACCGAGAAGCCCATGCCGACGCAGCTGCACTTCATCGTGCAGGGGTGGCGCGCCGCCGCCGCGGCGGATCCGTCGCTGGTCGACGAGCAGCCGTATGCCGCGGCGGTGTCGGGCGACTTCGCCTGGCTGGGCGGTGCGATCGACAAGCACTACGCCGGAGACGACTCCGACCTGAAGGTGCTCATCGGCGCCCTGGTGGGGCTCGTGCAGGGAGTGAGCGTGGAGGACTACGCGGCGTCGGTGTCGGCGTTCTTCCGCGATGCGACGCATCCGACGCTCGGCAGGTCGTATGCCGATGCCGTGTACGTGCCGATGGTGGAGCTGCTGCGCTACCTCGAGGAGCACGGGTTCCGCTGCTACATCGTGTCGGGCGGGGAGCGTGACTTCATGCGGCCGATGACCGAGGACTGCTACGGCATCCCGCCGGAGCGGGCGCCGAGCAGGCGCTGGCCGCCGCGGACGACAGGGGTTACACCGTCGTGAGCGTGCGTGACGACTGGTCTCGCGTGTTCGCCGATGCCGCGGCGGATGCGTCGGCCGACGCGGCGGCGGGAGGCCCTCCGAGCGCGGCACCCGACGCATCCGCATGACGACTGCCCGCCCCTCACATGTGAGGTGACAGAAGTGGCGGGTATCCGGCGGGTGTTTCCCGCCACTTCTGTCACCTCACGGAGCAGGAACGCGGGTCAGGAGAGGTCGTGAGCGGCGAGCCACTCGGCACGGCGGGTCGCGGTGGTGCGCAGCAGCCAGGCCTCGGTGATCGTCTCGCGCAGCAGCGCGGCATCGGCGGTGTCGAGGGCGCTCAGCACCGCCGGCCACCCGTCGAAGTGCGGGATCGTGAAGAACGTGCGGGGATCGCTCTGCAGGAGCGCCTCCTTGACGTCGATCCCGTCGGTCCGGATGCCGATCACGGTGCCCGGCGGCCAGGTGCGGCCGACGGCGGCAAGCTGCTCGAGGTCGCGCCCGCTCGGGCCGCGCTCCCAGACGAACTGCGCACGTCCGGCCCGCCAGCTGGCTCCGCCGCGGTGGCCCTCGACCGTCTCGACGACACCGGGAAAGCCCAGGCAGATCGCACGCACGTCGTCGAGTGTCACCATGACCTCAGTATCCGGGCGCAGCAGCCGACGCGCCAGCGCGGGGCGGCGGCGTCAGGATGCGGCGCCGGCGGCGGCGTCAGGATGCGGCGCCGGCGGCGGTGTCCGCCGCATCGTCCGCCGGACGCAGCTCGGCGACGGGACGGATGCGTGCCGTGTCGACCCCGAACAGGGCAGACACGGCGGCGCCGAACTCATCGGCGCGTCCCTCGGCGGCCAGTTCGCGACCGCGCACCGAGGGCCCGTGGAGCAGGACTCCGGCGAGGTGCCGCAGTGCCGCCTCGGTCTGGGGACTGCTGTCGCCCCGGCGGCGGGCCCACGCGATCTCGCCGTCGAGCACGTCGAAGATGTGCGAGCGCAGTGCTACGAGAGCTGGGGTCACCGCGTCCTCCGCCGTCGCCCGCCGGTAGTCGGCCACGGCGTGGTCGACGAGCGCGCGCGCCTCGTCGGTCGCGCCGAGCTCGGGCAGTGGCGCGTGGGCGCGGATCGTCTCGAGGTCGAGTAGCTCGGTGTCGGCGACGGCAGCGACCTCCGGATCGACGTTGCGCGGGAGGCCCAGGTCGACGATGAGGCGGCGGATGAGGGCGCCCGGCCGCTCCCGAGCCGCCGCCACGGTCGCGGCGTCGAGGATGACCGTCGGCGCCACGCTGCAGGCGACGATGAGGTCGCTGTCGGCGACCGCCGCCTCGAGCGATTCGGCCGCGACGATGCCGTGACTCGTCGCGAAACCGGCGGCACGACCGGTGCGGGAGTACACCTGCACCCGCGTCACGCCGCGTTCGCGCAGCGCGGCGAGGCTCGCCCCGGCGTAGCGGCCGGTGCCGACCAGCAGCACGTTCGCCGCCGCCCAGTCGGTGATGCGGGTCTCGGCCATGTCGAGCGCCAGGCGCACGACGGAACGGCCCGCGCTCGAGAGCTCCGTGCGGTTCTTCACCCCGCGCGAGGTGCGCGCGGCGAGCTGGAACACCCGCTCGAGCTCGCGGGTCGCGGTGCCGCGCTCGCGCGCCCCCTCGAGCGCGCGCCGCACCTGGCCGGCGATCTCGCCCTCGCCGACCACGACCGACTCGAGCCCGCTCGCGACGGCGAAGGCATGCTCGACGACGGCGTCGCCGTGCAGCAGCATCCCGGCCTCGCGCACCTCGTGCGCCGGCATGCCGGTCGCCTCCCCGATCGCCTGCGTCACGACGCGCGCGGCGTGCGCCGCCGCATCCTGCCCCTCGGCGTCCTGGCCGTCCGCGTCGGGGAGAACGATGTCGACGTACGTTTCGAAGCGGTTGCACGTCGACAGCACGACGCTGCCCGCGACGATGCCGCCGTGCTCGGCGAGGGTGCCGATGACCTCGTTCGCACCGCGCTCGAGTCGACCGAGGTTGTCGAACTGCGTGGTGCGGTGGCTTGAGGAATAGCAGAACAGCACGGCCGGAAGGATACGCGACGGACCTGTGAGCGATTCCCCGGCAACAACTCAGGCTGGACGGATGCGGTCGCGAGCACAGACCGCGAGGTTCCGGGCTTCGTCTTCGGGAGCAGGATGTCGCAGCCTGAGTTGCTGCCGGGATCCGGCCGTCACCGTGGTACAAGCGTCTCCGGCCCGCGCGCCGTCTCTGCGGCGGGACGGCGCCCTGGTGGGCGTACTCATTCCCGTCTGGGACAATCGGCGCGTGAGTTCCCACCCGACCGCTCCCCTGCCCGTCGCCCCGCACCCGCTGCCCACCGAGCATCCGCTGGCCAGCGGCGCCACTGCATCCGCACCCCTGATCGCCTCGTACCGCGGCTCCCGCGGCGCCATGACACCCGTGTGGTTCATGCGTCAGGCGGGCCGATCGCTGCCGGAGTACCGCGCGCTGCGCACCGGTCAGGGGATGCTCGACACGTGCCTCGACCCGGAGCTCGCGAGCGAGATCACGCTGCAGCCGGTACGGCGCCACGGCGTCGATGCCGCGATCTTCTTCAGTGACATCGTGATCCCGCTGCGCCTTGCCGGCGTCGATGTCGAGATCCAGGCCGGCACCGGTCCCGTCTTCGACCGGGCCGTGCGCACCGCAGCCGATGTCGACGCGCTCACGGGGTCGGGCATGCTCCGGTCGGACGACGAGGCGCTCGAACCGATCCGCGAGGGGGTGCGCCGCACGGTCGCCGAGCTCGGATCGACTCCCCTCATCGGCTTCGCCGGCGCGCCGTTCACACTCGCCGCGTATCTCGCCGAGGGGAGGCCGTCGCGCGATCACCTGGCCGCGCGGCGCCTCATGCACACCGACCCCGAGGCGTGGGCGCGACTCATGGCATGGTGCGCCGACGTCACCGGCGCGTTCCTGCGGGCGCAGCTCATGGCCGGTGCGAGCGCGGGTCAGCTTTTCGACTCGTGGGCCGGATCCCTCTCCCGCGCAGACTACGTCCAGCACATCGCGCCGGCTTCGGCGCGGGCGCTCTCCTGGGCGCGCGGACTGACCACTCCCGAGGGCGCGGCCGTCCCGCTCGTGCACTTCGGCCTGGGGACCGGCGAGTTCCTCGCGGACATGCGGGATGCCGGCGCCGACGCGGTCGGCATCGACTACCGGATCCCGCTGGACGAGGCATCCCGCCGCCTCGGCGGCACGGTGCCGCTGCAGGGGAACATCGACCCGGCGCTGCTGGCGGCGCCGTGGCACGTTCTCGAGGACCACACTCGCGACGTGCTGCGCCGCGGCCGCTCGGCACCCGCACACGTCGTCAACCTCGGCCACGGCGTACCGCCCGACACCGACCCCGACGTGCTGACCCGCCTCGTACGGCTCGTGCACGAAGCCGGCGTGGAATGACGGCTGGCGCGAGCCCGACCCCCTCGGCTGCGAGACGAGGGGATGCCGCCGAGACGAGGGGTTCCGACACGCAAGGGCCCTCAGCTGAGCGGAATGCCCTCGCCTCAGCGGGCGCCGAAGAGCGAGCCGGGGGCGCGTCGCCACGCGTCGTCGTCGTCGTCGTCGGCGGCGGCGCAGCCGGGCTTGTCGCGGCGCGAGCCTGCGCGGCGGCGGGTGCGCAAGTGACGCTGCTCGAGGCGGGCCGCACACTGGGCGGGAGCGTGGCGCCGCAGCACGTGGCCGGGATCACGCTCGACGCCGGCGCGGAGAGCTTCGCGACACGCGGCGGCGCCGTCGCGCGGCTGATCGACGACCTCGGGATGAGCGACGACGTCGTGTGGCCGAACGCCGCGGGGGCATGGCTGCACCTTTCCGACCGCACGGTTCCGGCGCCGAAGGGAGGGCTGCTCGGCATCCCCTCGGATCCGCTCGCCGCCGACGTCGTCGCCGCAATCGGACGTCGGGCCGCGCTGCGCGCGCAGCTCGACAGGATCATCCCCACCCGCCGCGGGTACCGCCCCACCACGCTCGGCGACGTGGTGCGCCGACGGATGGGCCGTTCCGTGCTCGACCGGCTCGTCTCGCCGGTGTCGACGGGAGTGTATTCGAGCTCCGCCGACGACCTCGATGTGGATGCGATCTCACCGGGCCTCCGCGACGCTCTCGCGCGCACGCGCTCGCTCGCACGGGCCGCGCAGGAGGTGCGGGCGGCATCGGCGATGCGGTCGCCAGACCGTTCCGGGCAGGCGGCGGCAGGCGCGCCGACCGGCTTCTCCGACGGCCGCGCCGCCTCCCCCGCGAGCAGACCGGGCTCGGCGGCGGGCGGGCTGCGCGGCGGGATGTGGACGCTCATCCGCCGTCTCGCCGCCGACGCGCGGGCACGCGGCGTCGACATCCGGCTGGACGCTCCCGTCGCCGCGATCGTCCCCGGGACGACCCCCGCCTGGCGCGTCCGCCTCGAGGACGGCACCGTTCTCACGGCCGACGCCGTCGTGCTGGCCGCGTCGGGCCCGGAATCTGTGCGCCTGCTGTCCGCGGCGCTCGCCTCGGGCGAGCGGCAGCGCATCGCGGCGCCCGCGCAGTGGCCGTCGCCGACACGCGTCGACCTCGCGACACTCGTGCTCGATGCGCACGAACTCGACGAGGGCCCGCGCGGAACGGGGCTGCTCGTCGCCGACGACGCGCACGACCGGGTGGCTGCCAAGGCGCTGACGCACGGGACGATCAAGTGGCAGTGGCTCGCCGAGCAGGCCGGCCCGGGTCGGCACGTCGTGCGACTCTCGTACGGCAAGACCGGACAGGCAAGCCCCGCGGCCGGCCTCGACGACGACGCGCTGCGGGCCCGGGCGCTGAGCGACGCATCCGCACTGCTCGGGGCCGCCCTGCACGCCGATCAGGTCGTCGGCTTCACGCACGTGACGTGGGAGAGCTCCGTGTCGCCCGCCGCGCACGGGCAGGCCGACCGCATCCGCGCCGTGCGCGAAGCCGTGCGCACGGTGGCCGGCCTCGAGGTCGCCGGCGCGTGGGTCGCCGGCACCGGCCTCGCGTCGGTGATCCCCGATGCGCAGGATGCCGCGGCCCGCGCGCTCGCGTCACTCCCCGCTCGTTGAGTCGCCCGAACCGGCGCGATCATACAGCGGCACTGAAGGTTCCTTGGGAATTCATATCCGGCGGAGAGAAGATGTCAGGCGTGTCTGAACGCGTGACCCCCGCAGCCTCCCCCTCCTCCGAGAACACTCCCTCGATCTACACGCTCTGGGCGGTGTTCCGGCGCCCGTCGGCTCCGGTCTCCGCCGAACTGCTGGCGTCCGCGGCATCCGACCTCGACGCCGCCCTCGCCGAGATCGAGGCCGCCGGCGTCACGGTGCGAGGCATCTACGACGTCTCCGGATTCAAGGCCGACACCGACCTGATGTTCTGGCTGCACGGCCCCAGCGCGTCCGACCTGCAGTCGGCCGTGCGCGTCCTGCGCCGCGTCGGCGTCATCGCAGCGCTCGAGGGCCACACGAACCTCGTCGGCACGCACCGCGAGGCGGAGTTCAACCGCTCGCACATCCCGGCGTTCGTGCGCGGCGTCGAGCCGAAGGACTGGATCACCGTGTACCCGTTCGTGCGCAGCAAGGACTGGTACCTGCTGCGCGACGGCGAGCGCAGCCGCATGCTGGCCGAGCACGGCCGCGCCGGCGCCGCGTACACGGAGGTGCTCACCAACACGGTCGCGGCGTTCGCGCTCGGCGACTACGAGTGGGTCGTGCCGATCGAGGGCGACGAGCTCACCGACCTCGTCGACATGATGCGCGACCTGCGCTACGTCGACGCCCGCCGTCACGTCGTCATCGAGACGCCGTTCTTCACGGGCCGCCGCATCGCGTCGGCCGACGTGGCCGAGGTGCTGTCGTGACCGCCGGCGCCTTCGATGCGATCCTCCTCGCGAGCTTCGGCGGACCCGAGGGCCAGGACGACGTCATCCCGTTCCTCCGCAACGTCACCCGCGGACGCGGAGTGCCCGACGAACGGCTCGAGGAGGTGGCCGTCCACTACCGCCACTTCGGCGGCACCAGCCCCATCAACGAGCAGAACCGCGCCCTGAAGAACGCCCTCGAGCACGAGCTCGCGGCCCGCGGCATCGAGCTGCCGGTGCACTGGGGAAACCGCAACTGGCGCCCGTACTTCGCGGATGCCGTCCGTACCGCGCACGAGGCCGGTCACGACCGGCTCCTCGCCGTCGTCACGAGCGCGTACACCTCGTACTCCGGTGTCGGCCAGTACCGCGAGAACTTCGAGCAGACCCTCGCCGACACCGGACTCGAGGGGGTCGTGTCGATCGACCGGCTGCGCGAGTTCTTCGATCACCCCGGCTTCGTCGCGCCGTTCGTCGAGGGACTGCGTGCCGCGGTGCAGGATGCGTCGACCGCCGCAGCATCCGGCGCGTCCACGAGCGCGCCCCGCACCCACGTCCTGTTCGTGACGCACTCGATCCCGACAGCGGCGGCCGACGCATCCGGACCCTCCTTCGGACCCGGTGGCGCGTACGTCGCGCAGCACCTCGCCGTCGCCGACGTCATCGCGGCGCAGGCCGCGCCCGGTCTGGCGTACTCGCTCGCCTACCAGTCGCGCAGCGGCGATCCGCGCACGCCCTGGCTGGAGCCCGACGTGAACGACGAGATCCGGCGCCTCGCGGCCGACGGTGTGGAGCGCGTGATCGTCGTGCCGATCGGTTTCGTCAGCGACCACATGGAGGTCCTCTGGGACCTCGACACCGAGGCCGCCGAGACCGCCGCGGCGGTGGGCATCGGCTTCGCCCGCGTCGCGACGCCGGGCGTGCATCCCGCATTCGTGGCGGGGCTCGTCGACCTCATCGAGGAGCGCGTGAACTCGATACCCGACGCCGACCGGCCGCACCTCACCGACCTCGGCCCGTGGCCCGACCACGACGCCGTGACGGGAGCCCCGGCGCCGGCCGTGGCCCGATGAGCACGCTGCGCGTCGGCACGCGCGGCAGCGCGCTCGCCGTCACCCAGACCCAGCTCGTCGCCGATGCACTCGCCGCAGCGCTCGCCGCGGACGGCGTCGACGTGACCGTCGAGATCGTCCGCATCACCACGCACGGCGACACGTCCCGCGCGTCACTGTCGAGCCTGGGCGGCACGGGCGTGTTCGCGACGGCGCTGCGCGATGCGCTGCTCGCCGGCGACTGCGATGTCGTCGTGCACTCGTTCAAGGACCTGCCGACCGCGCCGTGCCCCGGCCTCGTCATCGGCGCGGTGCCGGTCCGCGAGGACCCGCGTGACGTCGTGGTGGCGCGCGACGGGCTGCCGCTCGAGGACCTGCCCGCCGGCGCTCGCGTCGGCACGGGCTCCCCGCGCCGGGTCGCCCAGGTGCGCGCGGCACGCCCCGACCTGGAGGTCGTCGACATCCGCGGCAACGTGGACTCCCGCCTGGGGCGGCTGACCTCCGCCGGCGACGATCGGCTGGACGCCGTGATCCTCTCGGCCGCGGGTCTGTCCCGCCTCGGCCGCACCGACATGGCGATGCAGCCCATGCCGCTCGACGCCTGGCCGTCGGCGCCCGCCCAGGGCGCGCTCGCCGTCGAGGTGCGCGAGGCCGACGCATCCGTGTCGAACGACGATCGCATCTCCAGCGTCGCACTCGCCGCAGCCCTGGCCCGGGTCAACGACCCCGCAACGGCGGCCCGCGCCGCGGCCGAGCGCGGAGTGCTCGCCGGGCTGCAGGCGGGTTGCGCCGCGCCGGTCGGTGCCGCGGCCGCCGTCGAAGGCGGTACGCTCACGCTCTCGGCGGCGGTGTACAGCCTCGACGGCGCACGGCGGGTCACCGCATCCCACACCATCGAAGGCCTCGACGAGGCGGCCCTCCCCGACGCAGCGGCGGAGGCTGCCCGCGTCGTGACCGCGCGGCTGCTGGACGACGGTGCCGCGGACCTCGCGCCGGTCGGACCGGCGACATCCCCGGAGGAATCATGACCACTCCCCCCGTCATCCGGCCCCGCCGGCTGCGGACGATCCCGGCGATGCGCCGGCTCGTCGCCGAGACCCGCATCCACCCGGCGCAGCTGATCCTGCCGCTCTTCGTGCGCGAGGACATCAGCGATCCCGCGCCGATCGGCTCGATGCCGGGCGTCGTGCAGCACACGCTCGAGTCCCTCAAGCCGGCGGTGCAGGATGCCGCGGCCGCCGGGATCGGCGGGATCATGCTGTTCGGCATCCCGGCGGTGCGGGATGCCGTCGGATCCGGAGCCACGGCGCCCGACGGCATCCTGAACCGGGCGACCCGGGTGGCCGTCGCCGAGGCGGGGGACGCCCTCGTCGTGCAGACGGACCTGTGCCTCGACGAGTTCACCGACCACGGGCACTGCGGTGTGCTCGACTCCCGCGGTGTCGTCGACAACGATGCGACGCTGGAGCGCTATCGCGACATGGCGCTCGCCCAGGCGCGGGCGGGTTCGCACCTGCTCGGCCTGTCGGGCATGATGGACGGCCAGGTCGCGGCCGTGCGCGACGCGCTCGACGGCGAGGGATTCGCCGACACGGCGATCCTCGCGTACGCGGCGAAGTACGCGTCGGCGTTCTACGGACCGTTCCGTGAGGCGGTGGATTCGCAGCTGCAGGGCGACCGCCGCACCTACCAGCAGGACCCGGCGAACCGCATCGAGGGGCTGCGCGAGGCGGCGCTCGACGAGGCGGAGGGCGCCGACGTGCTGATGGTCAAGCCGGCGATGAGCTACCTCGACGTGCTGGCCGACGTCGCGGCGACCGCGCGGGTGCCGGTCTGGGCGTACCAGGTGTCGGGCGAGTACGCGATGATCGAGGCCGCCGCGGCGAACGGCTGGATCGACCGGGAGCGCGCGATCCGCGAGAGCGTCACGGGGATCCTGCGGGCGGGAGCCGGCGCCGTGCTGACGTACTGGGCGCTCGAGCTGGCGCAGTGGGAGCGGAGCGCATGAGCAACGAGTCGTCGTTCTCTGAGGCATCCGCCGTCATCCCGGGTGGAGTGAACTCGCCCGTGCGGGCGTACCGCTCCGTCGGCGGGGCGCCGAGGTTCATGGTGTCGGGGCACGGGCCGTACGTCACCGATGTCGAGGGGCGCGAGTACGTCGATCTGGTGTGCTCGTGGGGTCCGCTGCTGCTCGGGCACGCGCATCCGGCGGTGCTGGACGCCGTCCACGCCGCGGTCGATCGCGGGCTGTCGTTCGGGGCGTCGACGCCCGCCGAGACCGAGCTCGCGGAGGCCGTGATCGCGCGGCTGGCACCGGTCGCCGTCCCGACGGTCGAGGGAGGGAGCGGCCGGCGCGCCACTCCGGTCGTCGAGCGGGGGAGCGCCGCGCGCGACCGGGTCGAGACGCCGTCGCCCGACGAGGGAGCTTCGCCGCACACGGCCCCCTCGACGACCGAGGCGACCCGACCGGTCGTCGAGCAGGTGCGGCTGGTGTCGACGGGCACCGAGGCGACGATGACGGCGATCCGACTCGCGCGCGGGGTGACGGGGCGGCCGCTCGTGGTGAAGTTCGCCGGGCACTACCACGGTCACTCCGACGGGCTGCTGGCGGATGCCGGCAGCGGCCTGGCGACGCTGGCGCTGCCCGCGTCGGCGGGGGTTCCCGCCGAGATCGCCGCGCAGACGCTCGTGCTGCCGTACAACGATCGGACGGCGGTGTCGGCGGCGTTCGCCGAGTTCGGTCCGCGGATCGCGGCCGTGATCGTGGAGGCGGCGGCGGCGAACATGGGCGTCGTCGCGCCGCAGGCGGGGTTCAACGCGTTCGTCGCGTCGACGGCCCATTCGCATGGCGCCCTGTTGATCGTCGACGAGGTGCTGACCGGCTTCCGGGTGTCGCCGGAGGGCTGGCTCGGCCTGGAGCCGGTCGCGGCCGACATCGTGACGTTCGGCAAGGTCGTCGGCGGCGGGATGCCGCTGGCGGCGCTGGGCGCGCGGCGGGAGATCATGGAGCACCTGGCGCCACTGGGGCCGGTGTACCAGGCAGGCACGCTGTCGGGGAACCCGGTCGCGGTGGCGGCGGGGCTCGCGACGCTGCGTGCTGCCGACGCTGCGGTGTATCGGCGCATCGACGAGGTGGCGGGCGTCGTCTCGTCCGCGACATCCGAAGCCCTGACGGCGGCGGGAGTGGACCACGTGGTGTCTCGTGCGGGCAGCCTGTTCAGCATCCAGTTCCAGCCGTCGCTGGCGACCGACTACGCGGGCGCGCAGCGGCAGGAGGCGTTCCGCTACGGGCCGTTCTTCCACGCGATGCTCGAGGCGGGGGTCTCCCTGCCGCCGAGCGCGTACGAGGCATGGTTCCTCAGCGCCGCGCACGACGACGCGGCGGTATCGCGGGTGCTCGAGGCGCTGCCCGCCGCGGCGCGGGCCGCCGCCGCCGCGACTGCCTGACGTCGCGCGTTCCGGACGCGCGGCTGGGGCTGCGGAGACGTGGGCACCATCCCGACGCGGCTGGGGCCGCGGGCGCTACCCCTCGAGGCGGTTCGGGATGCGGCTGGGGCTGCGGGCGCTACCCCTCGAGGCGGTTCCGGGTGCGGCTGAGGCTGCACCGTTCCGCTGATGCGCCAGGAATTCTCTCCCGCATCAGCAGGAACGTGCAGCACGTCACAGAATCGACGCGCATCAGCATGATGCTGCAGCATTCGACGGAGGACACCAGATGGCGGCTTCCGCCGAGCGCTTCCGTCGGGTGCTGCGCGGGCTCAGGATGCGTCAGCAGCGGTGATCGCGCCGGCAGCCTTAGAGCGGCTCGACGCGGAACGTGAGGGCGCGGCCCTGTCGGAACGGCTCGACGAGCTCCACGTTCTCGAAGGCGATGCCCCCGGGCAGCGGGTGCTCGCTCATCCAGTACGTGTGCCGGCCGTTGACCTGTGCGCGCAGCGCCGGGTCGGGATCCGCGGCACGCCACTCCTGTACGCCGCGCCGCCCGACATAGTGCCAGTGCTTGGCGGTGCCCTCGACATACACGGCGCCGACCGGGTCGTCCTCGTCCGGTCGTGCCCGCACGACGACTCCGTCGTCCTCGTGGATCAGCTCGTCGACGCCGAAGGACACGTGCGGCGCGAAGGCGGTATCACGGTAGTCCGGCCAGAGCTGCGCAGCCTGGGCGGTGCGCCCGGCGAGCTCGAGCTCGCGCAGGCGCGCCCAGTTCCCCATCGTGGCGCTGAGGATGCACGCTTTCAGCGGCACCGACGACTCCCGCGCCCACGCTGCGAGCGCCACCTCATGCGGCCGGTCGGCGGTGAAGGTCGCCGTCACCCACACGTCCGCGCCGTTCACGAACGGTTCGCACAGGATGTGGACGGTCAGGGTGGCGCCGTCGACCGTGCCCCGCGCGGGGTCGGCACCGTTCCGGGGTGTCGGATCGGAGGGGTCGTCGGCCGACCAGAACCGCAGACCCGGCACGTCGTCGAGTCGTGACCGTTCGAGCTCGGAGTACCCGCGCTCTTCCTTCCCCGCCGGGATCGGCTCGATCGCGATGAAGTTCACCAGCCGATCTCTCGGGTGATCGAGGTACGGCGTGAAGACCCGGATCAGGCCGCGCGGTCCGCCGAGGGGGTGCAGCCCGATCTGCATCCCGTCGGGATGTCCCCATCGTGGCTCCCGCTCACCGGAACCGGCCGGCGGCCGCAGCCAACCGGTCTCGTCGACCTCCGCCTCGCGCATCCTCCATCCCTTCTCCTTCTCCCGCCTCACGATGCCGCTTCTCGCCTCACGATGCCGCCGCCGCGGCACCCGTCGCCTGCCACCGGCCGTGGCGGCCCTGCGGCCCGCGACGGAACATCACATCGCCCACTGCACATCAATCCGCGCGCAGTCTCGTGTGCATTCGGCGAGATCGTACGACTTCGCCGCAGCAGCAGCCGCAGCAGCAGCCGCAGCCGTCGCAGCCGCAGCAGCAGGGCCGAGGGTGAGTGCGTGAGGTCACAGGGTCACGTCGCCGACGAGGTGGACGGTGATGCCCATCCCGTCGAACATCGCCGCTTTCGCCGCGAGCGCCTTGTCGGCGGTGGCGGCGTCGGGGGCGTAGGCGAGCTGCGCGTGGTTGGCCTTGTGCCGCGCCATGAACTGGTCGCGGGTCTGGCCGTGCAGCACCACGTTCGCGATCGGCCACTCCGGGTTCGTCGCGTCCTTGCGGCGCTGTGTCACCTCGGCCGGAAGCTCCACGACCGAACCGCGGAACAGGTCGGCGTGCAGCGTCCCGTCGGCGATGTACACCCGCGACAGCACGACCTCGCCGGGCTTCGAGACGCCGTTGATCGTGGCGCCGCCGGCGGGGAAGAACACGTGGCCCTGCCGCCATCCCTCGGCCTTGTCCCAGCCGCCGAGGTGCGAGGCCGGCACCGAGCCCGAGATCTCGTAGACCCACACGAACTCGCCGTCGTGCTCCTCGCCCCACCGCACGTCGTGCAGCGTGGTGTCGGGGTTCAGACCCATCGCCGTCCAGACCCGGTTCGTCACGAGCGCGTCGACGGCGACGCCCTCGTCGGCTTCGTTGAAGTGCGGGAACGCGCGCCCGGCGTGCAGTTCACGCTTGCCGTCGCGCGAGAACACCGGCGGACGCTCCGTGGAGTTCAGGATGCCTTCGGCGAGGTCCGACGCGGGCACGAGGTCCTTCAGCCCCTGCTGATACTGGATGCCGACGGCGTCGAGTCCGAAGTCGTCGGCGATCCGGAGCGCGGCGATGTACATCTTCAGCTGCCACTGCACCTGGTCGCGGGTGAGCTCGGTAGCGGCATCCTCCCCGTACATGAAGGTCATCCCCTGCTCGATGAGCCAGTCGTATGCGGCGTCGGCTTCGGCATCCGTCACCTCGAGCATCTCGGCGTACAGTGCGGACTGCGACAGGCGTTCCTTGTAGATGCCGGTCTGGTTCAGCAGCTCGTCGTCGAAGATGGCGTTGTACATCCCCATGCAGCCCTCGTCGAACACGCCGATGATGGCTTTGTCCGCCCGGAGCTGCTCGGCGAGCGCCCGCCCCAACTGGGTCTCGGGCGAGTCGGGCAGCGCGGGAAGGTCGTGCACGTGCGACGCGTCGTGCGTGATGTGACCGGTCTCGACCCACTCCTTCAAGCCGTTGCGGAACCACTCGTCGGTGAAGTCGACCGACCAGATCGTCGAGTAGTCCTTGCCCATCTTGGTGAGGCCGGCGTTCAGACCGAGCAGGCCGACGAGCCCCGGCCAGTCGGGCGCGAAGTTCGCCGTCGTGAGGATCGGCCCGCGGTGGGTGCGGAGTCCTGCGAGCACGTGGTGCGAGTACTGCCAGTTCGCGATCGCGACGACGAGCGGCGCATCCTCGGGAATGTTCTTGAAGACCTCGAGGCCCATTCGCTGGCTGCGGATGTAGCCGTGCCCGCGCTCCTCGTCGACGGGGAACGGGCGCACGACGTTCCAGCCCAGCTGCTCGAACGCCGCGGTGACCGCGGCCTCGGTCGCCTCCTGCACCGGCCAGCCGGCGACGTTCGCCGACTCGCGCAGGTCGCCCGACGTGATCAGGTAGACCGTCTTCGGCGCCGTGGTCGGGCGCTCCGTGGGAGTGGGAAGTGTGTAACTCATGGTGTCTCCGTTGGTGGATGGGTCAGTGCCGGCGGGTGATCGGTGCAGCCGGTGGTCAGTCGAGCGGGACGGTGTGTGCGTCGCCCGCTGAGAGGTGGATGCCGGTGCCGATGAGCGCGCCGCGCAGCCGCAGCTCGTCGAGAATGAGCTCGCCGCCGTCGAGGCGGAGCGTGAGGGTGTCGTCGTCGATCTCGACGCGCCCCCATCCGGTCCCGGTGGTGAAGAGTGCGCGCAGTGCGGTGGAATCGTCAGCCGGGTGGAAGGAGAGGGCGCGGGTCGGCGCATCCCACTGCTGGCCGGTGAAGGCGAGCAGCACTCCCCACGAGGCGAGTGAGCGCGCGTAGTGGTTGCCGCACTCGATCTCGTTCCAGGGGTTGCGCACGACGCCGTCGTACCGGTCCGCCCGCGTCCGCTCGATGCGAAGGGCATCCTCGATGAGGCCGACGGAGGCGAGGGATGCCGCGACCTGGTGCTCGATGCCGGTCCAGACCTCATCGGAGTAGACGAACGGGATCGCCGGGCGCCCGCCCTCGGGCCACGACGCCAGCAGCAGCCCGCCCTCGTCGTTCAGGGCGTAGACGCGCTGCGTGCTCTCGTGCGCGGTGAGGTCGGACCGGAAGTTGTGTGCCACGACGGCAGACAGCGCGCTGCGCACCCGGTCGACCGGGAGGATCGGCCCGAGGCCGTTCAGCGCGGCGTGGAACCAGCCGAGCAGCTGGTCCGACAGCACTCCATCTCCGTACTGGTAGCGGTGCGCGTCGACGTCGTCGATCACCTGCCGGTACCACCGTCCGTTCCAGAGCACGGCGTCCATCGCAGCGGCGGCGCGGTCGGCCTGCGCGGCGAGCTCGTCGGCCCGCTCCGCGTGTCCGAGGTGCCGGGCCATCCGCTCACCCGTGCGCAGCGCCGCAATGAGCATGGAGTTCGCGAGCGGCTCGATCCCGTGGAACTCGATGTCGTAGGTATTGTGCAGTTCGCCGTCGAGGAGCCCGTCCCCGTCGCGGTCCCACTCGCGCATCGCGTAGGCGAGGGCACGGTCGGCGGCCGGCCACAACTCACGGAGGAACGCGTCGTCGCCGGAGAACCGCCATTCGCGGTGCAGACGGATGACGGTGCCCAGCTGCCCGTCGACGGCGGGACCCATGAACCAGCTCGGCCCGTCGAACACGCGGTTGGATCGGAACTTCTGGGCGCCCGCCTCGTCGGTCTCGAGCAGGTGCTCCACGCGGCGCGCGGTGCGCTCGAGCTGCGGGAACAGCCACGCGACGGTCTGCGCGTACGACCAGACGTGCGTGCACGTCCCCTCGCAGGAGCCGCCGTGATCGAACGACCCCTCCCACGCCGCGAACACCGACCCCTCGCCGAGCCCCGGAGCGGGAGTCTCGACGACGAAGCACGTGGTCGACCGTGCAGCGGCGATGTTCGCGCCGGCCGCCTGGGCGACGACCTCGTCGACGCTGCCGCCGTAGAGCGCCTCGACGAACGCGTCGGTGGCGGCCTCCAGAACCGGAAGCTGCGCGTGGAGGTGGGATGCCGCAGCCCACGCATCCGGCCAGATCGTGGCGTAGTGATTGCGCACGACCTCGTCGGCGTGCGGGTCGTTCATGATGATGTGGCCGAGCCAGCCGCGCCGACGGTTGGGGAACGACCAGCTCAAGACGAACTCGAAGTCGCGTTCCTCGCCAGGTGCCAGTTCGTGCACGATCCCGAGCGACCCGGTGCGCACACGCGGGAGCGTGGCGAACACCTCGGCCTCCGTCATGGGGCGCCCCGTGTCCCCCTCGGCGAACAGGCCGCGCGGGCGGTCCTCGAGCGTGAGCCGCGGCTCGGCCTCGAGCAGCCCGTCGGCGGTGAGGTCGTTCCAGAAGAGCCGCGGGCCATCGGGCCAGAATCCCGTGACCCATTGCGGTTTCACGGTGGTCGCGGCATCCGTCGTCGTCAGCGCGAGCGTGCCGTACCCGAAGTCGTCCTCGGGCAGGTCGATGCCGAAGTCGAGTCCCCGCACGATGCCGTCATCGCGCCAGGCGACGCTCTGCGTTCCGCGCATCCCGAACGGGCCATCGCCCCGGCCGGCGGTGTGGCTCACCGAACCGACCACCGTCACGGCGACCGGAGCGGCACCCGGGTTCGTCACGCGGTAGCGGAGCACGGCGGCCGGGATGCCCGAGGCGTCGGGGGCGAGCGGCACGAGCGGGGTGAACGCGTGGAGGCTCACCTGCACGGGAAGGGTGGCGTCGGCGAAGTCGATGTCGACGACCGGGTACTCGCCGTGCAGGGTCGCCCCCTGGAGCCGAGGAAGGCCCGCGAGCGCATCGAACGGCGCACCGGCGTCCCAGTCGTAGGGACCGCTCAGCCGCGCCTCGAGCACGCGGGTGACCGGGTCGCCGTCGGCCGGCCGCGCATGGATCGCGAAGAACGTGTTCGGGTTGCGGCGCCCCTTGTCGGGAAGGTTCTCGATCTCCCAGTCGCGCAGCTCGCCGCGCGCACCGAGCGACACGTTTCCCGTGCCGATGCCCCCGAGGGGGAACGCTGCGCGCGTGGCGGTGTGCGGTATGCCGCGGGCGCGGCGGGTCACGCGGGCACCTCCCGGTCCGACGCCCCGTCGCTGAGCGAGCGCGGACCCCGGTCGTCGAGCGAGCGCGGCGGGTCGAGACGACTCTCCCGCTGCGCCCCCGCCAACTCGTGCACGACATCCTTCGTGCCCGAGTACAGGCGCAGGTACTTGTCGAACAGCTCGTCGTAGACGACGGATGCCGCGAGGTCGGGCTCGATCGTGAAGGCCACCGGGTTCCACTCCGCGATGCGCGGGGCGTTCCCGGGTTCGGCGACCGCCGCGGCGGCGAGGAAGGCCGCGCCATAGCTCGCGCCGATCGTGGTCTGCGGCACCTCCTGCGCGAGGCCGGTCGCATCCGAGACGATCTGCAGCCAGAGCGAGCCCTGCGTGCCGCCGCCGACGGCGACGATGCGGCGGATGTCGGCACCGGCGGCGCGCATCGTCTCCATGTTGTGGCGGACTCCGAGCGCGGTGGCCTCGAGTGCCGCACGGTACAGGTCGCCGCGGGTGTGGCTGAGGGTGAGGCCCGCGATGACGCCGCGGGCGTCGGGGTCGAGGATCGGCGTCCGCTCGCCCGCGAAGTACGGGAGCATCACGAGTCCGCCTGCTCCGGGGCCGGACTCCGCCGCTTCGGCGAGGAGCGCGGGGTAGTCGGCGGCGGTGAGGCCCTTGAGCCAGGAGGTGAGGGCGCCGGATGTCGCGAGCCCGCCGGCGAGGTTGCGGGTGCCGGGGAACGCCCCGACCGTGGTCCACATCGACGGCGTGCGGAGGGTCTGCTCGCCGGTCGCGATGAGGAACATCGTCGTGCCGTACATGAGCATGAGGTCGCCGACCTGGTGGGCGCCGACGCTGACCGCCTCGGTCCACGCGTCGATCGTGCCGGCGATGACCGGCGTGCCGGCGGACAGTCCCGCCGCGGCAGCTGCCACGTCGGTCACCCGCCCGGCGATGTCACCGGCCCACGTCAGTGCGGGCGCCTCGATTCCGGGGGCGAAGCGGCGCCACCACGGTTCGTGCCAGGAGTTCCCCTCCACGTCGTACAGCGGGGAGGTCTGGCTGGCCGACTGGTGGTCGAGCACGTACGCGCCGGTGAGCTTGCGGACGAGGAACGACGCCGGCATGAAGAGCCGCCGCGCACGTGAGTAGGCGTCGGGCTCCTCGTCGGCGATCCAGGCGATCTTGGGGCCCGCGGCCTGGGACGTCAGATGCGATCCCCCGACGCGAGTGATCTCATCGTCGCCCAGCTCCGCCCGGATGCGCTCGATCTGCGCGCCCGCCCGGGTGTCGACCCCGTACAGGATCGCCGGACGCACCGGCCGGTCGTCCTCGTCGGCGAGCAGGACGCACGGGCCCATCCCGCTCACGCCGACGGCGGCGACATCGGCGTCGGGCAGCTGTGCGCGCAGGTCGCGCGCGAGGGTGACGAACTCGCTCCACCAGACGTCGCCGTCCATCTCGACCCAGCCGGGCCGCGGGCGCCGCACGTCGTGCTCGACGATCGCGGTCGCGAGGATGCGACCGTCGGGGCCGACCAGCACGCCCTTGCTGCTGGAGGTGCCGATGTCGACACCGAGCGTGCACAGCATTCGCGTCCTCCTTGGCGCTGTCAGAACGCGGATCACGCTACCCGAAATCGATTTCATACACAATCCGCCGCAGCGGGGCGCAGGCGGGGAGGACCGCGGTCAGCGGGTGACGGTGGCAGGCTGCAGCTCGTTGCGCAGCACGACGGTCCGGGCCGGCTGGTCGTCGCCGCCGATCCGCTCCAGCAGCATCTTCGCCGCCGTCACGCCCATGTGCCGCGCGGGGAGCCGCACGATCGTGACGACGCTCGGCGACAGCGTCGTGAACGGCAGCGATCCGATCACGGCCACGCCGACCTTCGGCGGCGTGAGGTCGCGCTCGGTCAGCACCTGGATCGCGCCGACACCCAGCAGATTGTTGCCCGCGACCACGGCATCGGGCGGCTCGGGCAGCGCGAGCAGTTCCGACATGACCTCGCGCCCGCCATCCACCCGGAAGGTCGAGTAGCAGAGCAGCCCGTCGAGGTCGACGTCGGGCAGCTCGCGGCTCATCACCGCCCGCCAGCCTTCGGCCCGCTCCGACGCGGTCTCGACGTGCTCGGGCCCGGTGATGCAGGCGATACGGCGGTACCCGGCGTGTACGAGGTTCTCGGTGGCTGCCTGTCCGGCCCGCCGGTTGGCCATCACCACGCCGTCGATGTCGTAGCCCGTGCCCCGATCGACCGCTACGACGGGGCGCCCGGCGGCGAGGATGTCGCCGAGATCGGTCTCGTCGGAGGCTGCGGCCACGATCACACCCGCCATGTGCTCCGACATGGCGATCTGCAGGTACCGCGCCTCCTTCTCGATCTGCGCGTCGGTGTTGCACATCACGACCGAGTATCCGGCCCTCTGCGCGACGTCCTCGACTCCGCGGGCGAGTTCGGTGAAGTACGGATTCTCGATGTCCGGGAGAACGAGGGCGATGACCTCTGACTCCTGCCGGCGCAACGATCGCGCGGTGCGGTTCGGACTGAACTTCAGCTGCCGAGCGGCGTCGCGCACGGCGCTCGCCCGGGCGTCCGAGACGCCCATCCCGTTGAACACGCGCGAGACCGTCGCCGGCGAGACGCCGGCGAGCTTCGCCACCTCGTAGATCGTGGCCATGTCCCCCGCCCCTGGTATGGCGGCGCCGACGCGGACAGCGCGTGCACCGACGCGCGTTGACACCGCACGTGCGTCAAGAATACAGTGATGAAATCGATTCCAGACCATCGGTCGGAATCGGCCACGGAGACGGCCCTCGCCGTACGCCGAGAGCGAGCGATGCGGCACAGCCCGCACACCGCGCCGGCGCCGAACGAGAGCCACGACGAAGCGACGAGGAAGCGCCCCCGCCATGACCATCAGCACCCTGCGCACAGTGCAGACCCGCTCGATCTCGCCCGAGAACTTCGATGGCTCCGTCGGAGGTGGCGGGAGGGCGACGGAAGGGACCGGTGCGTCCTGCGCCCGCGACCTCGGCCCGGGCTGGAAGATCTCGCCGAGTGTCGACATCAAGGCCGGAGAGACATTCGAGCTCGCGAACGTCGAGGGCGCCGGGAAGATCACGCACATCTGGATCACCACTCACACCGACAACTGGCGCACCCTGCTCCTGCGCGCGTACTGGGACGGCGCCGACGAACCGGCGGTCGAAGTGCCGTACGGCGACTTCTTCTGCAACGGATGGGGAGTGTTCGCTCAGGTGAACTCGCAGATGATCGCCGCGAATCCCCACGGCGGCTTCAACTCGTATTGGCCCATGCCGTTCCGAGACGGGGCGCGCCTGACGATCGAGAACACCTCGGTCGTCGACGTGCGGGTGTACTACCAGGTGACGTACGAGACGGGCGGCGACTACACGGGCGAAGGCTACTTCCACGCCCAGTGGCGCCGGTCGAACCCGCTCGACGAGCTCGTCCCGCACACGATCGTCGAGGGCGTCGAAGGCCAGGGACAGTACGTCGGCACGTACATCGCGTGGGGCGTGAACTCCAACGGCTGGTGGGGTGAGGGCGAGATAAAGTTCTACCTCGACGACGACACCGAGTACCCGACGATCTGCGGCACCGGCACCGAGGACTACTTCGGCGGAGCGTGGAACTTCGACATCCCCGGTCAGGGGTACACGGCGTTCTCGACGCCGTACCTCGGCATGCCGCAGGTCATCCGCCCCGACGGGCTGTACGTGTCGCAGCAGCGGTTCGGAATGTACCGGTGGCACGTCGCCGACCCGATCCACTTCGCGACCGGGCTTCCCAAGGTCGACATCCAGGCGCTCGGCTGGCGCAGCGGATGGCGCTACCTGCCGTTGCGTGACGACATCGCATCGACGGCCCTGTTCTACCTCGACCGTCCCACGGCCCGGCGCCCGAAGACGCCGACGGCCGACGATCTGGAGGTGCACCTAGGAACCGCACCGGTTCCCGACATCGGCGCGACTCCCCCGCGGGAGCCGCGAGACTGACGCGCACAGGCGCATCCGTCGCCGAAGCCTGTCACCGGATGGACCCGAACATCTCCTGACGCACGACGCTCCCGCCACGAGGGCGGGTACGACAGAAGGAGAGAGACGATGGCGTTTCACAGAAGGGCTCTTGCCGCCCTGGCGGCCGGGGCGACACTCGTCGCGCTGTGCACGGTGACGGCCCTGCCGGCCGATGCCGGGGCGCGACCGGCCGGTGCGCATCCGTCGACGGCGCTTGCGACAGGATCGGCGGTGACGGATGCGTCGCCCCGCGCCGTCGGGGCCGTCGGCGCAGCCACGCCGGTCACCGTCGTGGAGAAGCTCACCGGTCCCGATGCCCCGAACAACACGTGGGGCCGATGGGACATCAAGGCCACCGACCTCGGCATCCTGTGGGACGACGGGCAGGGCCGCGTGCTCGCCGCGTTCGGCGACACCTTCGGCAACGCGTGGACGGGCCCGGGCGGCGGATCCGGACCGAACGGCAACTGGCGCAGCAATGTGCTGGCTCGCTCGAGCGACCGCGATCTGTCCGACGGCATGCTGTTCGAGAGCTCGCCGCAGTCGCCGCAGGGCATCGCGAAGCAGCTCATCCCGTCGAAGAAGGTCGACGGCGACGAGATGACGACGATTCCGACGGCGGCGATCTCGGTGGGCAAGCGCCAGTACCTGGGCTTCATGTCGGTCAGGCACTGGGGCGATCCGGGCGAGTGGGACACGAACTACGCCGGCATCGCCTACTCCGACGACGACGGCGAGAACTGGACGGTGTCGTCGACGAAGTGGCTGAACAACGCTGCCGGCGACGACCCGTTCCAGATGCAGGCGTACGTGCGGCACGGCGGCTTCGTGTACGTGTACGGCACTCCCAACGGGCGCAACGGCGCGGCGCACGTCGCCCGGGTTCCCGCGCACAAGCTGCTCGACAAGGGCGCCTACCGGTATTGGGACGGCAAGCGCTGGGCGAAGGACGAGGCATCCGCTGTTGCCGTCGTGGAGGCGCCGGTGAGCGAGATGTCGGTGCAGTACGACAGCTACAGCAAGCGGTACCTCCTCATGACGCTCACCGGGCCCGACATCATGCTGCGCACGGCGACGAAGCCCGAAGGGCCGTGGTCGCAGCCGCAGACCGTGGCGAGCGCTGCGGACTATCCCGGGCTGTACGGCGGGTTCTTCCACCCCTGGAACTGCGATGGAGTGATCTACTTCACGATGTCGCAGTGGAGCCCCTACAACACGTACCTGATGCGGATGCAGATCGACCGGCAGGGGAAGATCGTCAACCCCAACCTCGTGGCGAACGCGAGCTTCGAACGCGGAGCTCCGATGGGCGACGGCACCGGTGGCACGTGGGGATGCTCCGACAACTGCGGCATCGACACCGCGCCGGCGAGCGCGTTCACCGGCGACCACAACGCCTTCGTGCGGTACAACAGCGGCTGGCGCAACATCTGGCAGGACGTGGCGGTGCAGCCCGGCACGAAGTACCGCCTGACCGGGTTCATCCGCACCTCGGTGAACAGCGACAACGGCTACTTCGGCGCCCGCACGACCGCCGGGACGGTGATCTCGGAGGCGCACTTCGTCTCGGTCGGCCCATGGACCAGGTTCACCGTCGACTTCGACAGCGGGGCGAACAGCGCCGTGCAGGTGTACGCCGGGGTGTGGACGAACAGCGGCGACATCTGGCTGCAGCTCGACGACGTCGCCGTCATCCGGCGATGAGGCGGCGCTGAGCCGGCGCTTGAGCGGGCCGAGGCTCCTTCCCGAGAGGAGGGGATTCGGTCGAGAGAAGGGCAATAGGGCCGAGATTCCCCTTCTCTCGGCGGATTCCCCTCCGCTCAGGGGTCGAGGGATGCCGCGGCAACCCGCGTGCGCAGCCCGTCGATCAGCAGCTCGACGCCGAAGGCGAACGCCTCGGCCGACGCATCCGTCGCCGCCGGGCCGTCGACCACGACGCCCAGACTGTCGAACTGCAGTCGTTGCTGCTCGTGAGAGGTGTGCCCGAGCACGAAGTGCAGGAGGGCCGTCGAAGCACGTGCGACAGTCGACTCGTCGAAGCCGCCGCCCGCGATGGCGTCGGCGAGGCGCCGGCCAGCGGCATCCGCCCCCAGTCCCATGCTCAGCGTGCTCGCGACCACTTCCGCGCCATCGCGGTAGGCGAGCAGATCGTCGCGCAGAGCACCGGCGGCGGCGTACACGTCGTCGGGCCAGTCGCCCGATGCCGCAGCGGCCGGCCGTGCGGTGACGATGCGGTCGGCGAGCTCGGCGAGCATCGTCTGCTTGTTGGGGAAGTGGTGGTAGAGCGCGCTCGGCTGCACATCGAGCGCCGCGGCGAGGCGGCGCATCGTGAGATCGGGGAGGCCGACGTCGTCGAGCAGCCGCAGCGCCGTCCGCGCTACGTCGTCACGGCTGTGGCGCCGCGCGGTTTCGCTCGAGCTCATCCCCTCACTATAGTGAACACCGTTCAGGTGAACGATGTTCAGGTAGAGGATGACAATGACCGATCTGACAGCGCCGGCGACCGGCCGCCGCCTCGCAGCCACTGATGTCGCCCGCATCGCGGTCTTCGCCGCCCTCGTCGCGGTACTCGGGCTACCCGGCGGGTTCACTGTCTTCGGCGCCGTGCCGATCACGGCACAGACACTCGGCGTCATGCTGGCGGGAGCGATTCTCGGCCCGTGGCTCGGCGCGCTGTCGATGACGGTGCTCCTGGCTCTCGTCGCCGTCGGCCTGCCGCTGCTGTCGGGCGGGCGCGGCGGAATCGGCGTCTTCGTCGGCCCCTCGGCCGGTTACCTCCTGGGCTTCGTCCTCGGCGCACTCGTCATCGGCCTGATCGTGCACGCGGGCGGTCGACGGCCCGTGCTCTGGCGCACGGCCCTCGGCATCGCCGTCGGCGGCATCGGCGTGATGTATGCCTGCGGCATCCCGATCCAAGCGCTGGTGACCCGGATGCCGCTGCCGGAGACGGCGCTCACGAGTCTCGTCTTCCTCCCGGGGGACATCATCAAGGCGCTGATCGCCACCGCGGTGACGATGACGCTCGTGCGTGCGTATCCGCGGGCGTTCGGCCGGACCTTCACCCCGACCCCGCTGGTCGCGCGCGGATGATCCGACTCGAGCACGTGTCGGTGCGTCTCGGCGATGCCGAGGCGCTCCACGACGTCTCTCTCGACGTCGATGCGCGCACGATCGCCGTCATCGGCGAGAACGGCTCCGGCAAGTCGACGTTCGCGCGACTGATCGCCGGGCTCGTGCCCGCAGCATCGGGTGTCGTGCACGTGTTGGGGCTGGACCCGCGGCGTGACGTCGCCGAACTGCGCCGCCGTGTCGCGGTGGTCTTCAGCAATCCCGATGCGCAGATCGTCATGCCGACGGTCGCAGAAGACGTCGCCTTCTCCCTTCGTCCCCGGCGTGGGCGCCGACCGATGCGTGATCGCAGCGGAGACATGCGCCGCTCGGACACGACCGACAGCCGCCTCCCGACGCGAGACCGGGCGACGGGCGATCCGTCGCCAGAAGCGACGCGGGTCGCGACATCCCTCGACCGCTTCGGTCTCACTCCGCTCGCCGACCACCCCTCCCACGACCTGTCAGGCGGCCAGAAGCAGCTGCTCGCCCTGGCCGGCGCGTTCGTGCGCGAGCCCGAGCTCGTCGTCGCCGACGAGCCGACAGCGTACCTCGATGCCCGGAACGCCCGCCGAATCGCCGACCATCTGTTCGCCGATGCGGGTCATCGTCTGCTCTTGGTCACCCACGATCTCGCGCTGGCTCGGCGGTGCGAAGCGGCCGTGCTGTTCGATCGCGGCGGAGTGCGCGCGATCGGAGAGGCGGGTGCCGTCGTCGCGGCATACGAAGAGGTCCTCGCGTGCTGACGCTGTACCGGCCGGGAAGCGGCCCGCTGTATCGGATGCCGGCCGGGCCGAAGCTCGTGCTGCTCATCGCATCGGTGCTGGCCGTGTCCATCCTGCCGACGACGATCTGGGCTGCCGCAGCGGCAGCCGCGACGTGCGTCGGGGCGTATCTCGCGGGCCTCGGCGCATCGGGACCGCGCGCACTGATCCGCCAGGCGTGGGCGCTTCGCTGGGTCGTGGCGCTCATGGCCGTCGGGCAGCTCGTCTTCCTCGGACCGCTCCCCGCCGCGATGAACACCGTGCGCGTGTCGGCGGCGGTGCTGCTCGCCGCGCTCATCGCCCTCACGACTCCGGTCTCGGCGCTGCTCGACACTCTGGAGCGCGCGCTGGCACCCCTCGCACTCGCACGCGTGGATCCCCAGCGCGTCGCGTTGATGCTCACCGTCACGGTGGGCACCATCCCGAACCTCGCGCGGATCGCGCACGACGTCAGGGAGGCTCAGCGCGCGCGCGGTGCGCGTCCCGCAATCCGCACGTTCGCGGTGCCGTATCTCGTCATGGCGCTCAAGCACGCCGACGACCTCGGCGACGCGCTCGCTGCTCGCGGCGTCCGCTGAGCTTCGACATCCGGCCCGTCAGCGGCCGAGCGACTTCGCGATCCACTGTGTCACGGCGTCTGCCGTCGCCTGCGGGCTGAGCTCCTCCGTGTCGACGACAGGCGATACGTGATCACGCAGCCAGCGGCCGAACTCGTTCTGCTGCTCGATGTCACGCGCCCGCCATGACGGTCGCGCACGGATCCTGCGCTCTCGCTCGCGGTCGGAGCAGTCGAGGGTGAGGAAGTGAATGTCGCCCACCCACGCTCGCCCCGGCAACTCGTCGAGCTGCCCCGGATGAAACGGAGACAGCAGCACCGTCGGCATCCCGTTCTGCGCAACGCCGTGCGCGACAGTCAGCCAGGCGTCACGGAACGCTTCCCACTCGACGTCTTCGCTGCGCCCTGCACTTTTCATCGGGTCGATGAGCCAGTCGACGTCGAACACGATGCAGCGACTGCTCAGTCTCTCGAGCAGCAGAGGAAACAGCGTGCTCTTGCCGGCTCCCGATGCCCCGGTCACGATGAAGAGCGGCATCCGGCGCGCCACCGGGTCGAACCCCCCACAGACCGGGCACCGGGCACCGCCCGCGTCCGGCACCATGAGGTGCGGGTCGTCGCAGGACTGGCAGTAGTGCACCGGTGCTACTTGAGCCCGGCCATCTTGATGTTGCCGATGATCTGGCGCTGGAAGATAAGGAACAGGATGATCACCGGCGCTGCAGCGAGGACCGACCCTGCCATGAGCAGACCGAGCTCGGAACTGCCGCGTCCGGTGCGGAACGTCGCGAGGTACTGCTGCACGACGAACCTCTCGGGGCTCGTGATCGTGAGGATGGGCCAGACGTAGGAGTTCCAGTACGCGAGGAACGCGGTGATGCCCATGACCACGAACGGCGGCTTGGACAGCGGCAGGAACAGGAAGAAGAAGATGCGCAGACGACCGCAGCCGTCGAGCATCGCCGCTTCTTCCAGGCTGGACGGGATGCTGAGGTAGAACTGCCGGATGAAGAAGATCATCGCGGCGGTGGCGGCCCCCGGGATGACCAGGACGGCCAGACTGTCGAGCATGCCCAGATCCGTCACGACGATGAAGCTCGTGAGGAGGATCGTCATGCCCGGGATGAACATCGTCGTGATGACGATGGTCCACAGCGTGCGCTTGAACCGGAAGTCGAGGCGCGCGAACGCGTAGGCCGCGAGCGAGTTGACGGTGAGCGCGAGCAGCGTGAAAAGTACTGCTCCGAGGAACGTCCACCCCATCGTGAGGAGGAACGTCGGGTCGCCGAGGATCTGGACGTAGTTCTGCCACTTCCACACCTCAGGGAAGAACTGGAAGGGCGTCGAGATCACCTCGGTCTTCGACTTGAAGCCGGCGATGACCAGCCACAGCAGCGGAAAGAGCGCGGCGAGGACGAACACCGCTCCGATGATCGCCTTGCCGGTCGTGTAGAGCCACCATGCCGTGGTCCGCTGCGGGCGCCGGCGAACGGGCGCGATCTCCTGTGCGACGACTGCCATGTCAGTCCACCAGCCTCTCGGAGTTGACGAATCGGAAGATCAGGGCCGATACCGTGCCGAGCACGACGAACAGCAGGAGCGCGGCAGCGATCGAGTACCCCACGTTCACGTCGTTGGTGAAGTGGTTGAAGATGAAGAGGTTCGGCAGCGTGGTCGAGTCGAGCGGTCCGCCCTGGGTCATGACCAGCGGCAGGTCCAGCTGCTGGATGGCGGCGACGAACCCCGTGACAAGCAGGTAGAGGATGATGTTCTTCATCTGCGGGATCGTGATGAAGAACGTCTTCTGCCACCAGTTCGCGCCCTCCATCGCGGCGGCCTCGTAGTACTCGGTGGGGATGTCGATCATGGCGGCCACCATGATCAGCGACGTGAGGCCCATCCCGAGCCAGACGGCGGGGATGGCGATCGCCAGCAGCGCCCACTTCGGGTCGCCGAGCCACGCGATGGGGTCGATGCCGAAGAGCCCGAGGAACGCGTTGAGCAGACCTCCGGAGTAGTCGTAGATGACGACGAAGATGATCGAGGTGATCACGGTCGAGATGATCGTCGGGAGGTAGATCGATACCTTCAGGACGCTCGCGAACCGGCGCGACACCGCCACGACGAGGCTCGAGAAGCCGAACGCCAGTAGCAGCATGGCCGGCACTGTCATCGCGACGAACACGAAGCCGCGTCCGATGGCCGCCCAGAAGAGGGGGTCGGTGAGGACGTTCGTGTAGTTGCGCCATCCGACGAACTCGGGGTCCTTGTAGAAGCTCCAGTCCTGGAAGGACAGGAACGCCGCGTAGATCGCGGGCCAGATCACGAAGATCCCCAGCAGCACCAGGGCCGGCAGCACCAGCCAGTAGGCGATCCTGCCGTCCCGGTACAGATAGCGGCGATGCCGCCGACGCGCATCCCGGGCGTCGGGCACCGTCACCACCTCGGTCTCGGTCATCGTCGGGTGCATCACGGTCATGCTCTCACCTTTCGACACACGCTTTCGGGGGCCGGTCGGGTCCGGCCCCCGAAGCTGTGGGCGCTCAGTTCTTGGGCGCCTTGCTGGGCAGATCGTTCTGCTGGATGACCTTCGCGATCGCGGCGTTCGCGGTCTTGATCGCGGCGTCGGGCGACGCCGCGCCCTTCATGACGGACTCCATGGCGGTGCCCACGGCCAGCGACACGTCCCAGGGATACGTCGGCTCGGGAATCGCCGTAGGGGCGATGTCGTTGACGACGATGTCCGACCACGGGGCGTCGGCGGCGTGCTCATCCTTCGCGACGGCATCCTGCACGGACTGCCGCACCGGGACCTTGGTGAACTGCGTGTTCACGAAGAACGGCACGACGTTCGCCGGGTCACCCGCGATCGACCACTGCAGGAACTGACCGGCCGCCTTCGCGTTCTTCGACCGCGCGTCGATGACCCACTTGAAGTTGCCGAGGGTCGTGGCGGTGCGGCCGTCGGCCTGCGGAGCGTTGGGGAAGGCCCCCACGCCCGTCTTGGTCAGCAGGTCCTTGTAGTCCGAGCCGATCTCGGACATCATCCACGAGCCCGAGACCTTGAACGCCACCTTCTGCTGGCCGAAGTCCTTGCCCTCGACGTAGGCGGCCAGCGCCTGCTTGGGCATGTACCCGTTGTCCCAGAGCTGCTTGTACTCGTTCATCAGATCGCGATAGCCCTGGTTGTCGATGTCGGGCTTGGTCCAGTCGGCGGTGAGCGCCGTGTGGCCCGCGAAGTTGTACTGCTGGCCGACCGTCGACCAGGCGAACGTGACTGCGTCGGCCGCGGGAGAGATGCAGTACTGACCGGACTTCAGCGTCGGCTTGATCTTCGCGCACGCAGCCATCAGGTCGTCCCACGTGGCGGGCGCCTTCGTGGCGTCCACGCCGGCCGCGGTCAGCATGTCCTTGTTCCAGAAGAGGACGGTCTGAGCTTCCATCAGCAGCGGGTAGGCGTAGAACTTGCCGTTCAGCTTGGACACCGACTGCGCGAACGGCATGATCTCGTCGAGCGCCTTCTGATCGACGACCTTGCCGAGGTCGTACAGCTGGCCGGCGTTGACCGCGTCCTGGATCGGCCCCGAGTGGGTGTAGATGTCAGGCGCCTTGCCGGCGGCCTGCGCGGCCTTCATCTTCTGGTCCCAGGCGTCGGCGGGCACCTCGGTGTCGACGACCTTGATCTTGTCCTGCGATGCGTTGAACTTCTTGACGATGTCCTTGTACCAGGCGTTCTCCGGCGGAGTGAACGTGCGGTGCCAGAACGTGATGGTCGTGACGCCGTTGGCATCCGGTCCGCCCGTCCCGCCGCCCGAGCACGCGGAGAGTGCCATGCCTGCCACGACCAGCGCGGCGCCAGCCGCGATCAGCCTGCCCTTACTCTTGTGCATTCGTCCTCCTCAGGAACACGACTCGTCCGCGAGCCGTTGCTGTGGCCGGTCACTGACCGGAGTGAGCGCCGAGCAGGATGTCTCGGGCTGCCCCTGGCGGCGCAGCGGATCACCCTTGATCTCGTCGGAGGCCAGCGTAAACGAAATCGATTTCATCCGCAACGGGACGAGACCCGACTGTGACATGGAAGGGCTGTGGGACGGGATGCAGCCCCAGGCAGGACCACCTCTGGCGGCGCTTCACGCCCCTGAGTCGCCGTGGCCGTTCGATGCCGGCAGGGAAATCGATTTCAGCGCGCTCCGCATGCCGAGGCCCCCACGCAGACGCCCGCGGTCACCGCTCGTTGCCGCGGCGATAATTGCCCGTGGCGCGCTGCAGGAGGGCCTGGTCGGCTGCGTCGCCGCGGCCCAGACGCGCAGAGAGGCGCGCGGCCGCCGCACCGCGCACGGTCGTGACGGTGCGGCCGCCGCGATCGATGAGCACGTCACCGGCCTTCGTCACCTGATAGGTGAACGGCTCGTACCCGCTCATTGCTCCTCGTCGTCGCGGACGTGCGGGCGGTAGAGCACGATGTCGGTGGATCGGCGCACGCGACGCCCGTGCCGCAATGTGACGACCGACCCGGTCGCGCCCGCGGCGAACACCCGGGCACCCGGGCGGTTCGCCATCTCGAGCCGCACGCGCTCCTCCAGGTCACGCACCCGGTTGTGCAGTTCACGGACGTTGTCCTCGAGCTCGAGGATGCGCGCGATCGCCGGCAGACTCATCCCGTCGGCCGACATCCGTGCCACCTCGCGTAGCTGATGCACGTGGCGCACGGAGTAGCGCCGCGACCCGCCCTGCGTGCGCGCGGGAACGACGAGCCCCAGCCGGTCGTACTGACGCAGGGTCTGGGGATGCATGCCGGCCAGCTCCGACGCCGCCGCGATCGCGAAGATCGGGGCGTCCTCGTCCAGCGGCCGCTGCTGCTCATTCATCATCCGTCACCCCCTTCTCGTCCAGAGGGCCCGCTCGCCCGTCGCAAATCGACCTTCCTCACCGCAGCGAAGGTCGATTTGCGACAGGTGAGCGGTCCCGGCGGACATGTCAGGCCCGAGCCTTCGCCATCAGCTCGGCGCGCGGGTTCTCCTTCGGCTCGAGCGACGCGAAGTGCTCGAGCGCCTCCCGCGCCTGGTCGTCGAGGTGCGCCGGCACCGCGACCTGCACCTCGGCCAGCAGATCGCCGGTGCCCTTCTTGCTCTCCACGCCTCGGCCCTTCACGCGGAGCACACGTCCCGAAGGAGTCCCGGGTGCGACCCTCAGCCGCACCGGATCGCCGCCCAGCGTCGGCACCTCGATGGTCGCACCCAGCGTCGCCTCGGTGAAGGTCACGGGCACGACGACGCGCAGGTTCAGCCCGTCACGGGTGAACACCGGATGCGGGCGCACGGTCACCGTCACGACGATGTCGCCGTTCTCGCCGCCATCCGGCGACGGGCGCCCGCGGCCGCGCAGACGGATCTTCTGCCCATCCGCGACCCCTGCCGGGATCTTCACCTTGAAGGGCTTGCCGTCCTCCCCCGCGAGCGTGATCGTCTCGCCGCGCACCGCGGTCGCGAAGTCGAGCGTCGTGCGCGCCGTCACGTCGGCGCCCCGCTGCGGCCCGCCGTAGCCGCGGAACCCGCCGGTCGGCTCCCCGAACCCGCCGGAGCCGAACGTGCCGCCCTGCTGGCCGAACATCGAGAAGATGTCCTCGAAGTTCGCGTTCTGCTGGTAGCGCGCACCGCCGGGGCGGCCGCCCTGGCCGAACATGCTGAACACGTCCTCGAAGCCGCCCGACCCCTGGCCGCCGGCCGTGAAGCGCGCTCCTGACCCCATGGCCCGAAGCTGGTCGTACTCGGCACGCTGCTCCTTGTCGGAGAGCACCGAGTACGCCTCGCTGATCTCCTTGAACTTCGCCTCGGCCGCGCTGTCGCCCGGATTGGAGTCGGGATGATACTTGCGCGCGAGCTTGCGATAGGTCTTCTTCAGGTCGGCCTCGCTGACGTCCTTCGACACCCCGAGGGTCTTGTAGAAGTCCTTGTCGAACCAGTCCTGACTCGCCATGGATGGATGCTCCTCTGGCTCAGTCGACCGGAACGGCCACGACGACCTTGGCCGGGCGCAGCTCGACATCGCCCAGACGGTAGCCCGTCTCCACGACCTCGAGGATCGTGGCCTCGGTCACGCCGGGCGTCGGCTGCTGGAAGATCGCCTCGTGCTGCTGCGGATCGAACGCCTCACCGGCCGCGCCGTAGGCGGTCACGCCGAGCCGCTCGACGACGCCGCGGATCTTCTCCGCGACCGCCGCGAATCCGCTGCCTGGCTCGAGGTCGCCGTGCTTCTGCGCGCGGTCGAGGTCGTCGAGCACGGGGAGCAGGCCCTTGGCCGCCTCGCCCTTCGCACGGTCGATCTCGGTCTGCCGCTGCTCCTCGGTGCGCCGGCGGTAGTTGGCGTACTCCGCCTGCAGCCGCTTGAGGTCGTTCAGCAGCGTCGACTCCAGATCGGCGAGCTTCGCGTCTTCCGCGGCGGCATCGGGGTTCTGCGCGGCGCCCAGGATGTCGTCCACCGTGAGCTCGTCCTGAGCACCGTCGAAGGGCTCGTCCTGAGCACCGCCTGACGCACCCGCGTCGAAGGGCTCCTGGTCCCCACCCTCGGCGCTCTCGGCACCCGTAGGGTTCTGCATGTCATCCGTCCCGTCCTGCGCGTCGGGGCCGGAGGCGTGCGCCTCCGACCCCTCGCCACCCGGACGGACCTCGTCGTCTTCGAAGTCCTTGCCGGTCATGTCTTACTTCGCCTCATCCTCTTCGTCGACGACCTCGGCGTCCACGACGTCCTCCTCGGGGTTCGGCACCGAGCCGTTGCCCGGGTCGGCCACGTTGGGGTCGCCCTGTCCGCCCTCGGCCTGCGCCGACTGGTAGATCGCCTCGCCGAGCTTCTGCTGCGACTGGCTGAGCTTCTCGTAGGCGCTCTTCACCGCGTCGTCGTCCTCGCCGGCCAGCGCCGTCTTCAGCGCGTCGACGTCGGCCTGAACGCTGTCCTTGACATCGGAGGGCAGCTTGTCCTCGTTGTCCTTGATGAGCTTCTCGATCGAGTACGAGAGGGTCTCGGCCTGGTTGCGGACCTCGGCCGACTCGCGGCGCTTCTTGTCCTCGGCGGCGTGCTCCTCGGCCTCGCGCACCATGCGGTCGATGTCCTCCTTGGGCAGCGACGAGCCACCGGTGATGGTCATCGACTGCTCCTTGCCGGTGCCCTTGTCCTTCGCCGAGACGTGCACGATGCCGTTCGCGTCGATGTCGAAGGTGACCTCCACCTGCGGGATCCCGCGCGGAGCCGGCGCGATGCCGGTCAGCTCGAACGTGCCCAGCGGCTTGTTGTCACGGGTGAACTCGCGCTCGCCCTGGAACACCTGGATCGCGACCGACGGCTGGTTGTCGTCGGCGGTCGTGAAGGTCTCGCTGCGCTTGGTCGGGATGGCGGTGTTGCGCTCGATGAGCTTCGTCATGATGCCGCCCTTGGTCTCGATGCCGAGGCTCAGGGGGGTGACGTCGATCAGCAGAACGTCCTTGCGCTCGCCCTTCAGGACGCCGGCCTGCAGGGCGGCGCCCACGGCGACGACCTCATCCGGGTTGACGCCCTTGTTCGGCTCCTTGCCGGTCTCGCGCTTGACGAGCTCGCTCACGGCGGGCATGCGGGTCGAGCCACCCACGAGCACGACGTGGTCGATGTCGCTCACCTTGATGCCGGCCTCGCGGATGACATCGTCGAACGGCTTCTTCGTGCGGTCGAGGAGGTCCTTCGTGAGGTCCTCGAACTTGGCGCGGCTCAGCGTCTCCTGCAGGTTCGCCGGACCCTGCTCGGTGAGGGAGAGGTAAGGCAGCGAGATGCTCGTCGAGGTCGAGCTCGACAGCTCCTTCTTCGCCTGCTCGGCCGCCTCCTTCAGGCGCTGCAGCGCGATCTTGTCGTTCGAGACGTCCACGCCCGTGGTGTTCTTGAACTGGGTGATCAGCCACTCGACGACGCGCTGGTCCCAGTCGTCGCCGCCGAGGCGGTTGTCACCGGCGGTCGCGCGCACCTGGATCGTGGAGAAGTCCTCGTCCTTGCCCACCTCGAGCAGAGACACGTCGAACGTTCCGCCACCGAGGTCGAAGACGAGGATGAGCTCGTCCTCCTTGCCCTTGTCGAGGCCGTAGGCGAGCGCCGCGGCCGTCGGCTCGTTGATGATGCGCAGGACGTTGAGGCCCGCGATCTCGCCGGCCTCCTTGGTCGCCTGGCGCTCCGCGTCGTTGAAGTACGCGGGCACCGTGATGACGGCGTCCGTCACGGCATCGCCGAGGTACTGCTCCGCGTCGCGCTTGAGCTTCTGCAGGATACGCGCCGAGATCTCCTGCGGCGTGTACGCCTTGCCGTCGATCTCCTGCGTCTTCCAGTCGGTGCCCATGTGGCGCTTGACGGAGGTGATGGTGCGGTCGACGTTCGTGACCGCCTGGCGCTTGGCGGTCTCGCCGACGAGCACCTCGCCGTCCTTCGTGAAGGCGACGACCGAGGGGGTCGTGCGGAATCCCTCGGCGTTCGCGATGACCTTCGGCTCGCCGCCCTCGAGGACGCTCACGACCGAGTTGGTCGTACCGAGGTCGATACCCACTGCACGTGCCATGTGTTCTCTTCCTTTCCGGGGGTCGAGACGGGATGCCTCGGCCCGGTTGTCGTTCTGAAGTCTGTACGCGGCCCCCTGTCCCCGAAGGGATCTTGAGCCGTGATGACTCAAGTATACGCAGAGCCACCGCTTACGTCAACAAAGTTGAGTCGCTGCGCCTCAACTCTGGCGCAGAGGCGCGAGAAGCGGCTGGCCGTGCCCGGCGAGAAGCATCCCCATCCGACAGCATCCCCGTCGTGAAGACGATGGCCTGGCATCTGGTCATCCCCTGGGCTACCCTGCGGCCGCTCTCACCCTTTCCACCGGCGTGCACCGGGTGTATATTCCGAGCCATCACGCGCCCGAGTGGGATCGGGCGCAGGGGCACACGGCTGGGGGTGCTCCGGCTCTGAGCGGTTCGAAACGCGGTCCGACGCTGGTCGGGCCGCAGTCCTCCCAGCACTCCATGAATGAGAGGTCGGCTGATGAGGACGAACATTCGGGGGAAGATCCTGGCGATCTTCGCCATCACGGCGGGAGCACTGGCGCTCTCGTCGGCACCCGCGCTCGCCGCGCCCGGCGGGGGCGCGTACACGTGCAACGGGGGCGACATCCCGTCTGGCACGTATTCGAGCATCACGGTGGCCGGGCCGTGCAGCGTCGCGAGCGGTGCCACGATCACGGTGACCGGCAGCGTCACGGTAAAGAGCGGTGCGATGCTCGACGCGCAGAGCGCGCCGGCGACGATCACGATCGGACGCAACGTCACTGCGCTGAAGGGCTCGATGCTGGGATTGGGCTGCCAGCCGCCCTCCCTGGTGGGCAACTCGGCACACCCGTGCGCGACCGATCCCGACGGACACTCCACCATCACGGTGAAGGGCCAGATCACCGCGCTCGGCGCCATGGCGGTTCTGCTGAACGGCATCACGGTGCACGGCAACGTAACGGCGATCGGCGGCGGCTCCGACGAGATCCCGTGGTCGATCAAGAACAACGTGGTCGACCGCAACATCACCGTCACCGGGCAGACGACGGAGTGGGTCGGCGTGATGTTCAACCGCGTCGGCGGCAACGTGACGCTGATCGGGATCACCCTGCACGACCCCGACCCGGGCGCACCCGGCGTCTACATCGTGCAGAACAAGATCGCGCGCAACCTCGTCTGCTTCGACCTGAAGCCCGGGGTCTCCGGCGGATTCGTGCCCGGCGCAGTGAACGTCGTCGGCCACAAGGCCGTCGGGCAGTGCACGGCGCTCGTGTAATCCGAACGGCGGCCGGCCGGCGCGCGCGCCCGCGACGCCGACCGGCCGCAGCCGTGCCATGCGTGACATGCGCACATCGCTCCAATAGCGTGAGAGCGTGACCGGCACCGACGCCCCCGACCCGCGCTTCTCGACGGCCGCCCTTGCGGTCGGTCCCGACGCGACACCCGTGCCCAGGCGCCGCATCCTGTCGTGGGCGCTGTGGGACTGGGGGTCGGCGGCGTTCAACGCGGTCGCGACGACATTCGTGTTCACGGTGTATCTCACGAGCGGCTCGCTCGGCGACAAGACCGCCACGAGCCAGGCCCTCTCGCTCGCGCTCACGATCGCCGGTCTCGTGGTGCTCGTGATCGCGCCGGTCACCGGCCAGCGCACGGATGCGTCGGCCCACCGCAAGCTGTGGCTCGCGGTGAACACCGCGGTGGTCGTCGTGATGCTCGGTCTCATGGTGTTCGTGCGGGCCGATCCCGCCTACCTGTGGTTCGGCCTCGTTCTGCTGGGCGTCGGCACGGTGTTCTTCGAGCTCGCCGGGGTGAACTACAACGCGATGCTCGCCCAGGTCTCGACGCCTAAGACCGTCGGAAAGGTCTCGGGATTCGGCTGGGGGATGGGATACCTCGGCGGCATCGTGCTGCTGCTGATCGTGTACTTCGGCTTCATCCAGCCGGAGGTGGGCCTGTTCGGCGTGACGGGCGAAGACGGCATGGACGTGCGCATCGCGATGCTCGTCGCCGCCGTCTGGTTCGCGGTGTTCGCGATCCCGGTGCTGATGGCCGTTCCGGAGAACAAGCCCGCGCCCGGCCGCACGCGGGTGGGCCTCTTCGCCTCGTACGGGCTGCTGTTCCGCGACATCGCACGGCTGTGGCGCGACAGCCGGCACACGGTGTACTTCCTGCTCGCCTCGGCGATCTTCCGCGACGGCCTGACCGGGGTCTTCACGTTCGGCGGCGTGCTCGCCGCCGGGTCGTTCGGGTTCAGCAAGGGCCAGGTCATCATCTTCGCGATCGCGGCGAACGTCGTCGCCGGCATCGCGACGATCGCCTGCGGAGCGTTCGACGACCGGATCGGGCCCAAGCCGCTGATCGTGACGTCGCTGGTGGGCCTCGTCGTCAGCGGCACACTCGTGTTCGTCTTCCACGACGGCGGACAGACGGTGTTCTGGACGTTCGGCCTCATTCTGTGCCTCTTCGTCGGACCGGCGCAGTCGGCATCCCGCACATTCCTCGCGCGGCTCATCCCGGCCGGACGCGAAGGAGAGGTGTTCGGTCTGTATGCCACGACCGGCCGAGCAGCGGTTTTCCTCGCGCCGATGATGTTCGGCATCTTCGTCACGATCGGCGGCGTGCAGTACTGGGGCATCCTCGGCATCGTGCTGGTGCTGCTCGTCGGCCTCCTGCTGCTGCTCCCCGTGAAGTCGCGGCAGGAGCAGCTCGCCGACCGCGCCTGACCCGCGCTCACTGTCCCACGCGGCGCTCGCACGCGGCGCTTCCGCGCGAGGCTCCCGCGCGGCGTTCCCGCGCGAGCTGCCCCTCGGTTCGCCGAGTTGCCCCTCGGTTCGCCGAGTTGTCCCTCCGTTCGTCGAGTTGCCCCTCCGTTCGTCGAGTTGTCCCTCCGTTCGCCGAGTTGTCCCCCGGTTCCGCGAGTTCTCTCCCCGTTCGGGCAAACCGACCTACCGAACCGCGGCAGGATGATCCCGGCTCAGTGGGGCCAGGCGTCGGCGAGCTTGGTGAGGAGTCGCGCGAGCTCGGCCCGCTCCGCGTCGCTGAAATCGGCGAGCGCCGTCGCGATCGCCTCACGCCGGTCGCCCCGCACCCGACGCTGGATCGACATCCCCTCGTCCGTCAGCGCGATGCGCGTGCGTCGTGCGTCATCCGGGTCGGCTTCCCGCCGCACGAGGCCCATGTGCACCGCCTGCTGCACGAGGCGCGACGCGCGCGGCTGATCCACGCCGATCGCCGCCGCGATCTCTCCCACGGAGAGGGGGCCGGATGCTGCGGCCAGCGCCTCGAGCAGGCGCAGCCGCGCGAGCCCCGCGAAGCGTCCGTGGCCGCCGGGCGCCCACGGAGGGGCACCGTGACCCATCGCTTGCGGTCCGCCGTGCGACCAATGCGGGCCGTGAGGGCCGTGCCCGCGCCCGGCGAAGGGTCCAGATCCTGGCCCCGCGCCGTCGCGCCGGGCATCCCCGTCGTGCGCTTCCCCCGGCCGTGGCGCGCGCCGCCCGCGCAGTCGCGCGAGCGCTGCGGCGATGGCCTCGGCAGGGTCGTTCTCGGACATGGTCCCAATTTACATGCCACTTGACAACCTTTCGCAATGCATGTCACACTACATTTCCATGTGAGCTGACAATGACTTGCACCGCGCTCGCCCGACTGGCGAGGCGCCGCCGCACGGCGGCAACGAAAGGACTTCCCATGACGAACGATGACTTCACCACCGAACCCACTCCTCCGGACGAGCACGCCTCGTCGGACCAGCACTCCTCGACCGGCGGCGCACCCGCCGACCCTCGACCGCTCGGCTACTGGCTGCGCATCGTCGACGGCCTGATCAGCCACGAGTTCGCTTCTGCGCTCGAGGCGGAGGGCGTCTCACGCCGCGACTGGATGCTCCTCAACGTCCTGTCGGGCGATGTCGATGCGCCGGGGCTCGCCGATCGTCTCCTGCAGCGGGGCAAGCGGCTGCGGGCGCTGGCCGAGCGGGGCTGGATCACTCAGACCGACGGCCACTGGCAGCTCACCGATGCCGGACACGACGCCCGCATTCGCCTCGGCGAGATCGTCGCCGATGTCCGCCGCAGAGTCGCCGGCGCGGTCTCACCCGACGACTGGGCGACCACGACCGCATCCCTCGAGGCGATCGCCCGCGAACTCGGATGGGACGAGAAGCAGTGGATGCCGCGGGGCGGGCTTTTCGTTCGCGGAGCCGACGCGCACCGGCTCGACCACGCGTTCGGCCCGCGCGGGCGGCGCTTCGGGTTCCCCTCCCGCATGCACGGCGAGCCGGGTCTCGGGCCTCGTGCGGGCTTCGGCCCGCACACGCGGGGAGTCGACCCACAGGGCGAACCTCACCACGGCGGCCATGATCACGGCGATTTCCGCCCGTACGGTCGTGGCGCCGAGTGCGGCCACGGCGGCCACCGGCACGACCATGACCGCGGTCACGGGCACCACGGCCACCGCAAGAACACGCGCCGGACCGCCGAGCACGCCTACGAGCGCGGATTCACAGCGGGGTTCCGCACGGCCCAGCGTTCATCGGCGGCGCAGTCGGCCGAGCCCAGCTCCGACGCCGCCTGACGCTGCGGCCTCGCGGAAGCCCCGCCGAACCCGGCGAGAGTCCACGTGGCGGACGACGATGCGGGGAACACCCGCACTCTCGTCCGCCATGCGGGCTTTCGTGGTCGAGCGCCGGGCGTCCGCCCCGCATCTTCCGGGCCGGCGTCGCGCGTCAGGCCGGGCGACGGCTATCGCCCACGATGATCGACCGGATGCGCTCGGCCGGGATCTTCGGGCGCCGGTCGGCATCGGTCAGCCCGTTCGTCTCCTGCAGCGTGTCGGTGAGCTGGGTGTAGCAGAACCCCGCGAGCGCCGGGCTGCTGTGCACGGCCCGGACCAGCCCGGCCAGTCGCGCCTCGAAGTCCTCGGGTGACGTCGCGGCGGTGTATCCCCACGCGCCGGCGACGGCATCCACATCGAACGAGATGCCGCCGAACTCCGTCAGCATGACGGGCGCCCCCTCGGTCGCGTCGCTCAGCAGAAGCCGTCGGCCCGCCGGCCCGTACCCGGTCAGCATGCCGGCGACCGCCGCGCGGTCGCGGTATCGGGCGCGTACGATCTCGGGATCGCCTTCATAGTCGTGGATCGCCACGATGTCGGTGTCGACCTGCTCCCACCCGTCGTTCGAGACCACCGGGCGGGTCGCGTCGAGCGCCTTCGTGATCGCGACCATCGAGCGCGCGAACTGCTGCATCCGCTCGTCGTGTGCGATGTGCTGCACCCCCCAGCTCTCGTTGAGCGGAACCCACGTGACGATCGACGGGTGCGAGACGTCGCGCCGCACGATCTCCAGCCACTCCTTCATCGTGCGTTCGACCGCGTCGGCGTCGAACGCGAAGCTCGCCGGCGCCTCTCCCCACACGAGCAGCCCGAGTCGATCCGCCCAGTAGAGGAACCGCGGGTCCTCGAACTTCTGGTGGACGCGCGCCGCGTTGAAGCCGAGCTCTTTCGCAAGCTCCACCTCCCGGCGCAGCGCATCGGGTGACGGCGCTGCGAGGTGCGACGCCTGCCAGTACCCCTGGCTCAGCACCGAGCGCACGTAGTACGGCCGGTCGTTCAGCAGGAACCACCCGCCGTCGACCTCGGTCGTACGGATGCCGAGATACGACTGCACCTCGTCGGCACCGACCGTGACGGTGGCGTCGACGAGCACGGGGTTCTCCGGCGACCAGAGCAGCGCCTCACTCGCCTGCCCGTTGCGCAGCGCCGCGACCGGCAGCACGATCTCGACGTCGCGGCCGGCGACCGCCGTCTCCACCGTCGCGATCGTCTCGTCACCGCGCCGCAGCACGATGCGCGCCGCGGTACCGGCCGGCGCGGGAGCGGTCAGCGTGACCCGCGCCGTGACCCGCGCGGCGCGTGGATCGGCGCTCCATCGCACCTCCTCCACCGCCAGCGCCGCCCGCGCCTCGAGCCACACCGGCTGCCAGATCCCGCTCGTGCGGTGATACCAGATGACGTGGGGGCTCTCCTCCCAGTCCTGCTTGCCGCGCGGCTGCGACACGTCGAGCGGGTCGTCCTCGGTGCGCACGACCACGCGATGCGAACCGTCGGCGCGCACGAGGTCGGTGACATCGAACGAGAACGGTGTGTGCCCGCCCTCGTGCGCCCCGACGAACTGCCCGTCGATCCACACTCGGCACCGATAGTCCACCGCGCCGAAGCGCAGGATGAGGCGGCTGGCGCCGCCCGGTGCGGCGCCTGCGGACGCATCCGTCCCGAACCCGGCCCTCGCCAGCTCCTCCGGCCCGAACGTGCGCGCGTACCACGCGACGCGGTGATGCGTCGTGTCGCCGACGCCGGACATCTCCGACTCGGGCGGGAACGGCACGGTGATCGTCCCGTCGAGCGGGCGCCCGTCGTACCAGCGCGCGGCGGCGCCCTCATCGGCGTCGTCGAAGCCGAACTCCCACTCACCACCGAGATCGGCCCAGTGCGGCCGCACGAGCTGGGGTCGCGGATAGGTGCCGTCCTGCCGGCTCGCCGGGGACGAAGACGAGGCATCACGCAACAACATGCCCTCCAGCATGCCGCAAACTTCCAGCGCTGTAAATCAGCAATCCGCCACGAACGCCGATGCGGTCAGCGCGTGCTCTCCCGGGCGACGAGCGTGTGCGGCGCGATCTCGTGGCGTCCCGCGCCGCCGTATCCGCCGACTCGGTCGATGAGCAGCTCCAGCGCGCGGCGGGCGAGCGCCGGGACGTCGGGCGACACCGTCGTGAGGCTCGGAAACGTCACGGCACTGAGGCTGATGTCGTCCCATCCGGTGACGGCGACATCGCCCGGCACGGCGATCCCCCGCTCCTGCAGGGCCCGGAGCGCCCCGATCGCGGCGAGGTCGTCGCGGCACACGAGCGCGTCGAACCGGGCGCCCGCGTCGAGCGCCGCGCGCACGGCGGCCACCGATCCCATCGCCGAGATCTCCGCCGAGGAGAAGAGCAGGCCGGGCTCAACGGGGAGCCCTGCCTCTTCGAGCGCCTCCTGGTACCCGGTGATCCGCTGGCGCGACGTCTCCGACATCGCCGGCTCGTGGCCGACGAATCCGATCCGGCGCCGACCCGCGTCGATCAGGTGCTTCGTGACCTCGCGCGCGGCGGCCACGTTATCGATCATGACCCGGTCCACCGTGAGCGGGGCCGCCGTCTCGCCGAGGAGCACGAGCGGCAGGTCGGACCGGTGGCGGGCGATCTCGGTCGAGCTCATCACGCTCGGCTGGAAGATCACGCCATCGACGAGGCCCGCCTCCGACCCGGCGAGCAGCGCACGCTCCCCCTCGAGCGTCGCGTCGGTCTCCTCGAGGAGGACGCGGTACCCCATCTCCTGCGCGGCGCGAGACACCACCCGGGCGAGCTCGGCGAAATACGGGATGGCCACGTTCGCGAACGCGAGCGTGAGCAGACCCGTGCGCCCCGTCGCGAGGCGCCGACCCATGGCGTTCGGACGATAGCCGAGCTCGTCGATGGCCCGCTGCACGCGCTCCCGCGTCTTCGCCGAGACGTGCGGATAGTCCCGGACGACGTTCGACACGGTCTTCATCGAGACCCCGGCGACGTCGGCGACATCCTGCAGGCGCACCCCGCCCATACGGCCTCCCCCTCGCTGCGCTCGGCTCGACCCTAGTACCGCTGCGTTACCGATCCGATGCTTGACAGCAAAATTCTAGCGCTGTAAATTCGCGGTCAACGCAGCGTGGACGATGGCAGCCATCCGCGCCGGGACCCTCACTCGAAGGAGAGCGATCACATGAAGAAGGCAGTGAGTCGGGGCCTCGCCCTCGGTCTCGCCCTGGCGGTCGGAATCGGCATGGCCGGCTGTGCCGGCGGTGGATCCGGCGGTGGTGGCGGAGATGCCGTGTCAGGCGGAGGCTCGTACGACGGCCCCAAGGTCGAGATCACGTTCTGGAACGGCTGGACCGGCGGCGCGGCTCCCGTGCTCGTGCCGAAGATGATCCAGAAGTTCAACTCGGAGCACAAGAACATCGTCGTGAAGGACGTCCCGCAGGAATGGGCCGACATCGCGTCGAAGATGCCGCTGGCCATCAAGGCGGGGAGGGGACCGGATGTCGCGGTCCTGCACGGCGACGACCTCGCCACGTACGCCGCCCAGCGCCTGCTGCTCAAGGCCGACGACATCGTGAAGAACCTGGGCTACGGCGCCGACGACTTCCCGCCGGGCGTCTTCGACAAGGGCAACTACAAGGGCGCCCAGTACGCCGTGCCGTGGAGCGTGACGCCCCTCGGCCTGTACGTCAACAAGGACGTGATGGCGAAGGGCGGGGTCACCGACATCCCGACCGATCAGGCGTCCTACCTCGCCGCGCTCGACAAGCTGAAGGCAGCGGGAGTGCAGGGCGAATGGGTCGACGGCTTCGTCTTCACCGGCACGTTCGAGTTCGAGAGCCTCGTGTGGCAGTTCGGCGGCGACCTCTACAACAAGGACGTCACCGAGGCGACGTTCAACTCCGAGGCCGGCGTCAAGGCGCTCACCTGGATGACCGACCTCGTGAAGAAGGGGTACAGCCCGGCGAACGTCGCGCAGGACGGCAATATCAAGGCGCTGCTGGCCGGCAAGACGGCGTTCAACTGGAACGGCGTCTGGCAGACCACCAACGACGCGTTCAAGGGGCTGAACTGGGCCGCGGCTCCCGTCCCGCAGATCGGCACGCAGAAGGCGGTCTGGTCGAGCTCGACGCACTGGGTGTTCCCCGCCAACAAGGGGCAGGACAAGAACAAGACCCAGGCGGCGGCGGTGTTCGTCAAGTGGATGAACGACAACTCCGCCGACTGGGCCTCGACCGGTGAGCTCCCCGGCGCCAACTCGGTGCGCAACGACCCGTCGCTGGTCCAGAAGTACCCGGACCTGAAGCCGTTCATCGGCGAGCTCGACTACGCGCACTACGAGACCGTGGCGCCGGGCATCAACGAGGCCAACGCGCTGATCACCACGGCCCTCAGCGAGGCGTTGACCGGCAAGAAGAGCCCGCAGCAGGCTCTCGACGACGCGAAGGCGAAGGCCGACCAGATCCTCAAGCAGAACCAGGCGAAGTATGGCGACTGACGCCGTCGTCGCGCCCGTCGCACCCGCGGCCGCTCCGGTCGTCGGGCGCGACGGGCGCCGCTCGCGTCCCGCCCCGCGCCGCAGGACGCTCACGGCCTACCTGTTCCTGGCGCCCTTCCTCGTCCTGTTCCTCACGTTCGTCGTCGCCCCGGCCGTCTTCGGCCTGTGGATCAGCCTCACCGACTGGAGCCCGTTCCGCGACGTGCAGCACTTCATCGGGCTGCAGAACTACATCAACCTGTTCACGCCCGGCACGACGACGTCGGGCGATTTCTGGCGCTCGATGGGCGCGACCGGCATCTTCACCCTCGCGAGCGTCCCGTTCCTCGTGGTCGTCCCGCTCCTGATCGCCGTCCTCCTGAACCGCCGCATCCGCGGCGGCGGCGTGTTCCGCACGATCTTCTTCGCCCCGTATGTGCTCGGCGTCGCCGTCGTCGGCCTGATCTGGGGTTACATCCTCGACACGCAGTCCGGCATCCTCAACCACCTGCTGTCGTTCCTCGGCCTCCCCGGCAACATCCCCTGGCTCGTTGACGTGCCCTGGGTGTGGGTCTCTCTCATGGCCGTCACGGTGTGGTGGACGATGGGGCTGAACACCGTGATCTTCCTCGCCGGGCTGAAGGGCATCAACCGCGACCTGTACGAGGCCGCCGCGATCGACGGCGCCGGCGCCGTTCGCTCGTTCTTCAACGTGACGCTGCCCGGGCTGCGTCCGGTGATGCTGTTCATCACGACGACCACGGTGCTCGCCTCGGCGAACATGTTCGGCCAGTCGTATCTGCTCACCAACGGCGGCCCGGGCAATGCGACCCGCACCGCGATCATGTACATCGCCGACCAGGGTCTGTCGCAGAACAACATGGCGGCGGCCTCGGCTATGAGCTACATCCTGTTCGCGTTCCTCGCCATCATCAGCATCATCAACTTCCGCGTGCAGCGGGAGCGCCAGGAGAAGGCCATCGCATGAGCGCCGTCATCGACGTCCCCGGCCGCCGCCCCGCCGCCCGCCGCGTCACCGCCACCACGATCCTCTACATCGTGCTGATCGCGCTCGCCCTGCTGATCGTGCTGCCCCTCGTGTGGACGCTGATCACGTCGTTCAAGACGGATGCGGATGCCGTGCGGAACCCCTACTCGCTGCCGAACCCGATCTCCCTCGACGCGTACGTCACGCTGGCCAGCGGGCAGCAGCCGATCCTCCTGTGGCTGTGGAACAGCTTCGCCGCGGCAAGCGTGCAGACGATCCTGATCCTCGTCACCGCGTCGATGGGCGCGTACGCGCTCGCCCGGCTCGACTTCGCGGGCAAGAAGATCGTGTTCGGCGTCATCATCTCGACGCTGCTCGTGCCGCCGGTCGTGTTCCTCATCCCGAACTACCTCATCGTGCAGAACCTCGGCTGGCTCGACACGATCCTGGCGATCACGGTGCCGGGCGCTGCCGGCGCGTTCGGCATCTTCTTCCTGCGGCAGTTCTTCGTCGGGCTGCCCGTGGAGATCGAAGAGGCCGCGCGCATCGACGGCGCCGGCGACTTCCGGATCTTCCTGCAGGTCGTGCTCCCGCTCGCGCGCCCGGCCCTCGCGACCCTCGCCGTGCTGTCGTTCCTGAACAACTGGAACGACTTCCTCTGGCCGGTGTACGTGCTGCTGTCGCCCGAGAACATGACGCTGCAGCCCGGCCTCGCCATGCTGCAGGGCGCGTATCGCACGCACTTCGCCATCGTGATGGCCGGCGCGGTGATCGCCTCGGTGCCGGTGCTGATCCTGTTCGGCATCGCGCAGCGCCAGATCGTCGACTCGGTGGCGGGCGCCGCGGTGAAGGGATGACCATGCCGCGCGCCGTGCTCGGCGCAACGGCTGCGGCAACGCTCGTGGCCGGTGCGCTGGGGTTCGCCGGGTGCTCCGCCGGGCAGCCGGCGAACACGCCTTCGGCGACGGATGCGTCGGCTCCCGCCTTCGCGATCGATGCCGACTTTCCCGACCCAGACGTGGTGGCGACGCAATCCGGCTACCTGGCGTTCGCGACGAACTCCTTCGGCGAGAACATCCAGGTCGCGTCATCCTCCGACCTGAAGACGTGGACCGTCGAGCAGCGCGACGCACTGCCCGAGCTGCCGGCGTGGGCGTCGAAGGGGCGCACGTGGGCGCCCGACGTCTCCGAGTTCGGCGGACGGGCGGTGATGTACTTCACCGCAGAGCACACCGACTCGGGCCGCCAGTGCATCGGGGTGGCGACGGCGCCGTCGCTCGACGGCACGTTCGCGCCGGCATCCGACAAGCCGATCGTCTGCACCCTCGATGCCGGCGGCTCGATCGACCCGAGCACGTTCGTCGACGCCGACGGAACGCGGTATCTGCTGTTCAAGACCGACGGCAATTGCTGCGGGCTCGACACGTGGATCGAGATCGCCCCGCTCGACCCCGACGGCCTGACCCTGGCGGCGCCCGCGAAGCGCATCATCAAGCAGACGGAGGAGTGGGAGGGGAACCTCGTCGAGGCGCCGACCCTCATCCGCCACGACGACGAGTACGTCCTCTTCTACTCGGCGAACGACTACGCGAGTGCGTCGTACGCCGTGGGCGCGGCGACGTCCGACTCGCTCTTCGGGCCCTACACGAAGCAGAAGACGCCGGTCGTTTCGATCGCGGAGAGCGGCGGCCGATGGGAGGGACCCGGCGGTCAGGACGTGGTGACGACCGACCACGGCGACGTCCTCGTGTTCCATTCGTGGGCCGCCGACCACATCTACCGCGGCATGAATGTCGCGCCGCTGGTCTGGTCGAAGTCCGGCGTGCACGTCAGCGTGCCGTAGCGCGTCGCGCTCCCCGGTGGGAGGTCAGCGGCCGAGGGAACCCGCGTCGCTGGTCCCGACATCCGTCACATGGAAGTTCTGGAACGAGCGGGATGCGGTGGGCCCGCGCTGGCCCTGGTACCGGTTGCCGTACTGACCCGCGCCGTACGGCGACTCGGCCGACGACGTGAGGCGGAAGAAGCAGAGCTGGCCGATCTTCATGCCCGGCCACAGCTTGATCGGCAGGGTGGCGACGTTCGACAGCTCGAGCGTGACGTGTCCGGAGAACCCCGGATCGATGAAGCCTGCCGTGGAGTGGGTGAGCAGGCCCAGGCGGCCGAGCGAGGACTTGCCTTCGAGCCGCGCGGCGATGTCGTCGGGCAGTGTCACCTGCTCGAATGTCGAGCCCAGCGCGAACTCGCCGGGGTGGAGCACGAAGGGCTCATCCGGCGCCACCTCGATGAGGTGGGTGAGATCGGGCTGATCCTCGGCAGGGTCGATGAACGGGTACTTGTGGTTGTCGAAGAGCCGGAAGTAGCGGTCGAGCCTGACGTCGACGCTCGACGGCTGGACCATCGCGGGGTCCCAGGGGTCGAGCGCGATGCGCGCCTCGGTGATCTCCCGGCGGATGTCGCGGTCGCTGAGCAGCACGAGGTCAGCCTACCGGCGCCGGGTCGCGGCGCCGCGCCGGGTGTCGTTCAGCCGAGTTGACCGGCCGCCATCAGGCGGAGGATGACGGTGCCGAGGCCGACGATCACGAGCACGACGCTCAGCGCCGTGGCGATCATGGCCTCGTTGCGACCGGTCGCGATGCGCACCGCGCGGCGGCCGCCGCTCACGCCGAGAGCGAGGGACAGGATGCCGCCGCCGAGCGCGACGACCGGCAGGAGCCAGGTCGGCGTCGGAACGAGCCAGGCCGCGGCCACCACGGCGAGGGCGGCGATCGCGATGATGAGCGCGGTCAGGGCGATGCGATTGCGCTCGAGGAGCGACGTCTCGACGGGGAGGGGCATCATGCGCGCGCTGCGCGGAGCGGACGGGGTGAGTGCGACGGCTGCCTTGACGCGATCGGTCCAGGCGGTGCCGTCCCACCAGCGCAGCTGCGTCGGGTCGCCGTCGCGGTACCAGCCGGCAGGCAGGCTGTCGTGCGCGTGCTCGATGGTCATGTCATCCCCCAGTTCCCATGGCCGACCATCCGCGCGAACTCCCCAGAACGCGGTTCGCGCCCACCGGCGCGACGATGATGGTTCTCTCATATTGTGGCGGCAGCGGCGGTTCGCGGCAAGTGTCATTCTTGTCCGGCGTGTCCGACCCCGTCTCAGCGATCGAGGAGGGCGGCGAGCTCCCAGACGCGCCGCGCCTCCGCGTCGTCGCGGAGGGCGCGGAACGGGTGCAGCTGCCGGGGCGGACCGGCGAGCTGGAGCAGACCGGAGGGGCCGAACAGGCCGCCGGAGGCGGTGTCTGTCGTGACGGCGCGCAGAGCCGGTTCGGCGGCCTGGCGCCGCGAGTTGCCGAGGTGGCGGACAGCCGAGCCGACGACGGCGGACGGCAACAGACGCCGGATCGGGTCGGCGATCGCCGTGTCGGGGGCGATGCCGGGATGGCACAGCCGCACGTGCAGGTCGGGTTCGCGTCGGGCGAGCTCGAGGCCGAACAGGCCGAGTGCGAGCTTCGCCTGCCCGTAGGCGCGGAGGGCGCCGTAGCGGTGGTGGAGCTGCAGGTCGTCCCAGCGGATGCGCGACGGCGCGGCATCGATGCTGATCTGGAACGCGACGTGGGCGTGGGTGGCGCGCAGCTGCGCCAGGATGCCGCGAGTCAGGAGCGCGTGGCCGAGGAAGTTCGTCTGGAAGTGCAGCTCGTAGCCATCGCTCGTGAGGTGGCGGGTGCGGTCGCCGGGGAGGACGACGCCGCCGTTGGCGACGAAGATGTCGATCGGTTCGGGGGCGAGGTCGTCGACGAGACGGCGGACGGATGCGAGGCGGGCGAGATCGAGGTCGCGCAGCTCGACGACCGCGTCGGGCACGGCCTGGTGGATGCGGGCGACGGCGGTGTCGCCCTTGGCGCGGTTGCGCACGGGTAGAAGCAGCCGGGCGCCGGATGCGGCGAGCCCGCGCGCGATCTCGACGCCGACTCCGTCGCTGGCTCCCGTGATGAGGGCCGTCTTGCCGCTCAGATCGGGTAGGTCGATCGCCACATCCATCCCCCGTCTGTCGGTGACTGCCCCATTCTGGCGCGGGCGTCGCAGTCGGCGTGAGCTCGAGCGGGCCTGTTATGCTGGCCGGGCGCGCCTTTGCGCGCGTGGGGCTGTAGTTCAATGGCAGAACTTCTGCTTCCCAAGCAGACAGCGCGGGTTCGATTCCCGTCAGCCCCTCCAAAGCTCCGAGGTGCCGCCGCAGGCGGTGCATCGGAGCTTCTGCGTGGTTGCCGTCGGAACCGATCTGCTTCGGGTGGGCCCCCGCGGCCGGAGGCTCCGCGCGCCGGCGCAGCCGGGGGGTGGAGGGGCCGTGGGGACGATTCCCGGGTTATCGGCAAGAAACAGTGGATGGCTCGGGCGTGTCATGTCTGTCGTGCTCGTCCTGCCCATCCTGTTCTGAGCCAGAGTCCTTCGCGTGCGTCGAGGCCGGTGTCGTAGAGGGCTGGTCCGTCGGTGTCGTTCGCGGCCGGTGAGGGCGCTTTCGTTTGTGGCGGGTCGGCGTGCTGGTGGGCGCGGCTGAGCGGTACTTCTTTGAGGAGCAGGAACCACTCGACGGCGCGGCGGCGATGCTCGATGCTCATCCCGCGGTGGTGGCGCAGCAGGTGTCGGATCTGTGCGTTGATCCCGCCCTCGAGCGGGGATGTGGTCCGCGGGTTCCCGTGCTCGAGGAACGTGAACACGTGTCCGGCTTCAGCGGCCCGGTGAAGGATCGCCCAGGCCTTGCGGAGCCGGAGGTGGGTGAATCCGAACTGGCCGTTGTCGTAGAGAGTGCGCTCCTTTGTGAGGTGCCCGAACTGCTGCCACCATGCCTCGAGCAGCAACCGCCAGGTGATCGCGGCATCGACGTCGTGCACGTCGCTGAGCTGCATCGCGATCTGTCGCAGTGCGCGCCCGGCCTTGAGTCGCGGGCTCCTGGTCAGTTCGCGGGTCACGTTCATCTGCAGATGGAAGATGCACCGTTGCACGACGGTGCCGGGCCAGGCGCGGGCGAGGGCGGAGCGGATGCCGGTGCCCCCGTCGGTGACGACGACCTCGGGTGGCGGGATCTGCTCGAACAGCGCCTCCCAGGCCGGCGGTGGACTCCCCACCGGACCACTGCCAGGCGATCACGTGTCCGGTATCGGAGAGGGCGATCAGAAGGCACCAGGATCCGATCCAGATCCCGTCGACGAGGATCGCGTCGTGGACTTCGCCGGTGACCGGCATTCGGGGCTGCAGATCCCAGCACCATGCGGTCTCGTGCCGGAACGAGCGGCCGGTGCCGCCACCGGCCTCAGCCTGCGTGTTCTTCCCGGTCAGCCGGCGAAGGAACCGGTGCAGCTGCTTACGCTGGGCGTCATCCGTTCGGCGTCGGGTTGACGATGCGCCGCACTCGCGACACCGCCACCGTTGCGTTCCCGAGGGATGGCGGCCGTTCTTCACCAGCCGGGATCCGCATACCAGACATGAGGCCGAGTTCGAGGGAAGGTCCACAGCCAAGGGTCGCCGACCATGACGATCCCCCGATCACCGCAGAATCACGCGGCTAGATCGAGATCCCATCCACTCTTTTCTGCCTATAACCCACGGCAGGCTCATCGGGAACCCCGGCTCTGCGAAGCACTTCAGACCGTAGTTCACCGCTTGGTTCCCTGGACCACGCCGGATTTGATGCCGGATCTGCATCAGGTGACCTTCCTCGTAGCCGCCATACTCGTCCTCTCGGATCGCCGCGCGCAGCATGCCGACATACTGATCCGCAGCCTGCACGCCGGAGTTCTGCGCCGTTGCAATGAACTTCGGTGTCGTAGCCAGCAGGGACCTGTCTGCGTAGCTGTGCCGGCGACTGTGCAACGCAAAGTACTCGAGGGTCTTCTGGTGATCAAAGCCGCGTACGTGACCGAAGAACACTCGCACCTGCTGACGGCCGCCCGGCCAGTACTCAGCGCCGAGCAGGATTCTGTCGAGCAGCACGCCGGCCGCGTAGTTGTAGAACGTCCGGTGATCCGATCCGATGCCCGAAGTGGTCGGAATGGTCGCCTTCTTGAACACTACGAAGTTGAGCTGAACACCTTGCACTTGGGCGAGCGTTCGCGCGACGAACTGCCGCTTCCGAAACTCGCGGCAATGGTTCACCCAGTGCAGGGGCGTCTTGAGTGGGACGCCGAACTTTTCCTTGATCAGGGCGACCGCGCGTGCGAGGTTCTGGCGTGCTGTCTCATCAGCAGTGACAGCGCCCATGATGAAATACGTCGACGACTTCTGGCCAATGCCGCGGTCCCCAGCCTCATCCACGAAAGACATCAGCATAGGCACGACACTAGAGCACGAGTCGAGCCAGATTGCCCCCAGCTCGACGTGATCTGCTCACGCGGGCAGTACTGGCTCGGAGCCTGACCCGGTTTCCCGGACACCTGAGTTGAGGCGATGGGTCTGCCCCGAGTTTGGTTGACATCTGAACTGTGAGGATTCGTCCTCGCTGGAAGGATGTTCTTGTGGCAAAGCCCTATCCCCGAGAGTTCCGCGATGATGTCGTGGCCGTGGCCCGGAAGGGTCAAGCGCCGCTGGCGCAGATCGCGAAGGACTTCGGTATCTCCGAAGGCTCGTTGAGCAACTGGATGAAGCAGGCCGACGTCGAGGACGGCAAGCGTGCCGGCCTGACCGACGACGAACGCAAGCAGCTGCGTGAGGCGAATAAGCGGGTCCGGCTGTTGGAGCAGGAGAACGAGGTGCTGCGGCGGGCCGCGGCGTATCTGTCGCAGGCGAACCTGCCGGGAAAATAGTCTTCCCGCTCGTCCACGAGATGGCTGCGGCCGGCGCTCCCATGAGGGTGCCGGTCGCGGTGGCGTTGCGGGTCCTCGGCCTGTCCAGGCAGGGGTACTACCAGTGGCTCAAAGACCCGGTCTCCCAGCGGGACTGGGACGACGCGCACCTGATCGATGTGCTCTACGACCTCCATGCCGACGACGTCACGCTCGGGTACCGGTTCCTCACCGACGAGCTCGAGAGCGAGCACGGAATCACCGCGAGCGAGAACCGAGTGCATCGGTTGTGCCGGATCGCGGGGATCCACGCGTCGCACCACCGCAAGCGCAGCAAGCCCGGCAGCACGGGACCTGCGCCGCACGATGACCTCCTCGCGGTCATCGACGAGCACGGCGTCATCCGGCACGAGTTCATCGCCGACGGGGCGAACAAGGTCTGGCTCTGGGACATCTCGGAACACCCGACCAGAGAAGGCAAGCTCTACATCTGCGCGATCAAAGACGTCTGGTCGAACAAGATCGTCGGTTACTCCATCGACACCCGCATGAAGTCATCTCTCGCCCGCGCGGCGATGCGCAACGCGATCGCGTTGCGCTCACCTGACGGCACGATCTGCCACCCCGACAGAGGCGGCCAGTTCCGCGCGAAACGCACCCAGAACCTGCTCCGCAACAACGGGCTGGTCGGCTCCATGGGCAGGTCTTACGGCGCCGGCGACAACGCGAGTATGGAGAGCTTCTTCAGTCTCCTCCAGAAGAACGTACTCAACACGAGACGCTGGGACACCCGCGCCGATCTCCGCCTCGCGATGGTCACCTGGATCGAGACGAAGTACAACCGCCGACGCCGGCAGCGCGGCCTCGGCAAACTCACCCCCGCCGAGTTTGAGATGATCTACAAGGACGCAGAAGCGGCCTGATCACCCCAAACCCCGACTGTCAACAAGACTCGGGGCAGACCCCACACTCACGCGAGGTGCCCTGAACCATCTTCCCAAGCAGACAGCGCGGGTTCGATTCCCGTCAGCCCCCAAAGAGTGGCGGCATCCCGCTGATGAGGTGACATCGGTCATGCGCCAGGGCATGATCAAGATGTGTCCGACGTCGACCATCTTCTCCGCAGCGTCGGTGTGAACCGCTCGGATTGGGTGCCGGCAGGAAGCGGCGAGTCTGGGGCCGCAGTGTTCCACGATGCCGCCCGGCAACGATTCGTCAAGGTGGTTCCGGCGCGCTCGGCTGCCGAGCTTGCGGCTGAACGGGACCGGATCATCTGGTTGGAGCGCGTCGGTCTGCCCGGTGCCCGCGTGATCGACTGGCACTCCACAGCCGACGGCGCATCTCTGATGACGACCGCGGTGCGTGGAGTCTCAGCGGATCGCGTGGACGCCGACGCTCTTCGGCGCGCCTGGCGGTCGATCGCTGACCGTCTCCGCGAACTGCACGACCTGCCGGTCGACGACTGCCCATTCGACATGCGATTTGACGCGAAGATGGAGATCGCGAGGAGGGTCGTCGACGAGGGCCGTGTGCATGTTGAGTTCGTCCCCGAAGCACTGCAGAGCACACCGCCCCGACGCATCATCGGCATTCTGGAGGCACAGCTGGCGGAGCGCGGATCACAAGAGGATGCCGATCTCGCGGTATGCCATGGGGATCTGTGCCTGCCCAACATCGTGATCGACCCCGACACGGACGCCTCGGCCTCGCCGACCCCTACGCCGATTTCGCCCTGCTCCTCGGAAACTCACGCGAAACGTGGCGCGACCGATCCGCCGCACGGGCGGCTGATCAGGACTTCGCGCGGCGCTACCGAGTGGCGCTGGACCATGAGCGTCTCTGGTTCTATCAGGCGCTGGATCCGCTCACCTGGTGAACACACCAGACACCTGACCCGATGGGATGCTGAACCCACGCCCTATCTGCGAGTGCCGTGTCCTCCGCTGTCCGCCGAGCGGCGAAGGGAGATCGCGGTCGAGTTGACGGCCGCGGTCGTCGGCCTCTTCACGCCGCTCCGCGGTCCCAGTGCGGACGACATCCGTTCGCGCACCACGATCCACTCCACGCCGCACAGCGATGAGGAGCTCTTCATCGGAGGTGTCGCCTCCGGCACCGACCGGCCCGACGTCACGGTGGAACTCACCGACTGGTACCTGAGCGCGCGGCAATGTCGGAAGACTGCGGCAGCGCTCACGCCCGTTCTGGTTCGGCTGTTCGGCTCGGCGCCCGAGTCCACGAACATCCGCTTCCATCCGTATGCGCCCACGGCGTTCGCCGTCGGCGGTCGCCTGCTCAGCGACCGGGTCCCCGCCGTCAGCCGGTTCGCCAAGCGGCTGTTCGGCTGAACCTGGTCCGATCAGACCACGGACCAGATCCGCTCGATCGGCACGGCCCGGCCGAGAATGGCCGCAATTCGCGGAGTGGATGACCTTCGGTCTCGAGGATGACCATCGAGTGAGTGATCGATTCTGGTGACGCGAGCCTCACGGTGTCCCGAGTACCAACGGTGCCGTGTTCCGCTATGGGCGCGGACTTCATCGTCGCTTCTCAGGGAGTTCGCGCCGATGAGGCGGGTGCGGAGATCGCGATGGCCCTGCGCACCCGCCACATCACTTGGTCTCGGCGTAGTCCTCGTAGCTTGCCAAGCGCCGCGTTGCCGTTGCGCTGTGAGCGGCCATGCCCTCTGAGTCCGAGATGACCTGCACCGCGTTCGCCAAGACAGGGGTCGCCTCACGTGTGACGCGCTGATACGTCAGTGGCTTGAGGAACCGGGAGACGGACAGGCCGGCGCTGTGCTTCGCCCCGCCGGCAGTTGGTAGGACGTGATTGGTACCTGCCATGCCTTTGTCGGAGTAGGCGACCGTGCTCCAGGGGCCGAGGAAGATGGAGCCGTAGTTGCGGAGGCGGTCGTGGTACCACTGGTCGTCGGCGGTGATGATCTCCAGGTGTTCGGGAGCCAGATCGTCCATCAGCACGGCCGCGGTCTCGCGATCCCGAGCGACTGTGACCGTACCGTAGTCACGCCAGGCCGGGCCCGCGATCGGCTCCGTGGACAGGCCACCGAGTTGACGCTCGACGGCTTCGATTACGGCGCGTCCATGCTCCTCGGACGTCGTGACTAGCGCGGCCGGTGAGGTAGGCCCGTGCTCGGACTGCCCCAGCAAGTCAGCGGCGACAATCTCCGGGTCGGCGGTCTCGTCGGAGATCACCGCGACCTCGGAGGGACCGGCCAGGAGGTCGATCGCTACTGTTCCGAACAGCTGCCGCTTGGCCTCGGCGACGAATGCGTTTCCCGCGCCGACGAGCATGTCGACGGGAAGGTCACCGAGCAGGCCGTATGCCATCGCAGCGAGTGCCTGAACGCCACCGAGGACGAAGACGCGGTCTACGCCTGACAGGTACGCAGCATAGACGACCGCGTCATTTGCCTCTCCGTTCGGCTGAGGCGGAGTGCACGCCACGACTGTGGGAACGCCGGCCGCCTTTGCGACACCGACGGTCATGAACGCCGAGGCGGTCAACGGGAACCGACCGGCCGGGAGGTAAGCGCCGACGCGGGAGACGGGTACATACCGAGCTCCGGTGATCAGGCCGGGGACCAGCTCGGTTTCGAAGTCGGTGAGGTGCTCGCGCTGTGCGGCAGCAAATGCCTTCGTGCGCTGCGATCCGAGTTCGATCGCCTCTCGCAGGTCGGACGGGAGCCGGTCGCCGCTCCTCGCGATCTGCTGCGACGTCAACTCAATCTCGGTGCCCTGGTAATTGTCGAGCCTGCGAGCGTAGTCGAGCACGGCGTCGAGGCCACGGCTCTGGATGTCGGTGAGCATCTCGGTGACGGTGCGGATCACGGCGGGGTCTCGCTGTGCGGCTGGTGCGTCGACAAGCGGCGTCTTGAGGAACCGGTAGGAGCCTTCGAGGCTCTGCAGCACAGGGGTGGAATAGCGCATGGTGAAATCGGTAGGACGGAACCCGTCACCCCATAGGCCGACTGGATACGGGGTGTTTGATGGGATGTTTCTGGCCTACGCTGTCCTTTCTTGATTGACGGGGTCTAGGTTCATTCGTTGTCGAGTCGTTCGACGACGCCTGCCGCGGGGCTGTCGAGAATCGCGCGTCTTGCGGCGTCGTCCTTCTCTTGTGCTCCATTGGTCTCATCGCGTTCGAGCCGGTCGGCGTCGAGCGCGTCAATGGCTGCTGTCTCGGGAGTGCTAAGCACTCCGGAGCGGCGCAGCAGGGCACGAGTCTTCGTGTGCTGAGGGTTTACGAACACCTCAGACGGCGGCCCCTGCTCGACGATGCGGCCCTCATCCATCACGACGATGCGGTCGGCGATCTCCCGGGCGAATTGCATTTCGTGGGTGACGATCATCATCGTTGTGCCTTGCTCTGCGATCTTCTTGATCACAGAGAGGACCTCGCCGACTAGTTCCGGATCCAGCGCTGAGGTCGGTTCATCGAACAGCATCACCGACGGGTTCATCGCCAGTGCCCGGGCAATGGCGACGCGCTGCTTCTGTCCTCCGGACAGACGGCTGGGGTAGTTCTCCATCCGGTCCGCAAGGCCAACCTGTGTCAGAGCTTCTTCGGCGAGGCGACGAGCTTCTGCTTCGGGGATCTTCTTCACATCACGGAGCGGTGCCATGACGTTGCCGAGGGCAGATTTGTTCAAGAACAGATTGAAATGCTGGAACACGAAGCCGATATCACGGCGCTTTTGCGCTGTCGCGACGGCCTTCTCCTCCACGAGGGTGCCATCACGATCGGTATATCCGACGAGGTGACCATCGACGAGAATCCGCCCGACGTCGACCGTTTCGAGCTTGTTGATGCAACGCAACAACGTGCTCTTGCCAGAGCCGCTGGAGCCTAGGAGCGCGACGACCTCCCCCTTCTTGACAGTGAGATCGACGCCTTTGAGCACCTCAAGTCGACGCGGATCCACTCCGCGTCGGAAGATTCGGGCCCAGATTCCCGGCTTCTTGCCGACGATAAACGTCTTGTGGACACCCTGAATGCTGATGACGGCAGTGTCAGACACGAGCACGCGCCCTCCTTTCGAGGCCGATGACCAGCCTCGAAAGCGGCAGGCTGATGACCAGGTAGAGCAATGCCGCCGCGGTGTAGATTTCGGTGGTCTGGAACGTCTGGCTGTTCAGATTGTTGGCGGTCTTCAAGATCTCCGGAACAGCGATCACAGACGTCAGAGCAGTGTCCTTGACCATGGCGATGAAGTAATTGCCGATCGGCCCGAGCGAGACGATGAATGACTGCGGAATCACGATTCGCCAGAGAGTCTTCGTCGGCGTGTAGCCGAGCGACAGCGCCGCCTCGGTTTGACCGTGCTCAACGGAGAGGATCGCGGTCCGGTATACCTCCGACAGATACGCGGCGTAGTTCAAACCCAGGCCGGCAATCCCTGCCGTTATCGGGTCGATGCTGACTCCGAAAACGGGCAAGACGAAGAAGATGTAGACAAGCTGCACCAGCAGCGGTGTCCCTCGGATGACCTCGACGTAGAACGCAGCAATGCCGTTCAAGATCTTGCTCTTCGAGATGCGGGCCAGCGCGATCAGCAGGCCGAGGACGAGACCGACGAACATGCCGCCCAGAGCGAGCCACAGCACGATCGGTACCGCCGCCAGTAGCACGGGGATGTACCCCAGCGTGGTGGTGATGAAGTCCATGATGATCTCTCATTGAGGGTGCGGGGCACCGGGCGAGCGCCCCGCACCGTGAGCGCTACTTGGCGACGGCGTTCGCGTCGGTGAGGCCGTACTTCTCGAGGATCTTCAGGTAGTCGGGGCTGGCCTGCAGCTCCTTCAGCCCTTCGTTCAGTTCCTTGAGGAGCTCCGAATCGTCCTTCCGTACGGCAGCAGCAATCACGCCCGGGAAGTAGGGCTTGTAGGGCTCTACGAGCTTCACCTTGTCGTTGGGGTTCTGCACCAGGCTGTAAGCGACCACGGCGGTGTCAGTGAAGGCGGCGTCAACCTGCTTATTGGCTACGGCCTGCACGAGCGCTGCTTGGGAGTCGAAGAACTTGGTGTCAGAGGGACCGAGGGTCTTGATCCACTCCTGGAACGTGGTTCCGGTCTGTGCACCAACCACCTTGCCCTTGACGTCCTCGCGTGAGGTCATCGTCGAGTCGGCAGGAACCACCATGCCTTCACCCTGTGTGTACCAGGTGTCGGTGAAGGTCACTTCCTTCTTTCTCTCATCCGTCGCGTACATTCCGTCCGCGATGACATCGCCCTTCTTCGCCTTCAACGCCGCGATCATGGTGCTGAACTCGGTGTTGAAGACCTTGACTTTCCAGCCGTTCTTCTTCGCGATCCAATTGATCATGTCGCCGTCGATGCCGGTCAGATTGCCCGCTCTGTCATTGAAGGCGAACGGGGCGTCGTTGGAGTTGATGACCGTGATCGTCTTCGATCCGGTGCTCGGACCCGAAGCCGAGCCGGCACACGCCGAGAGGGCGAGCACACTGGCGGCCACCACTGCAGTTGCAGTCACCACTCGGGTCAGCGCTGTGTGGAGCTTCATGAGGAGCCTTTCTGTCTGGCCCGTCAGCGGAATGTCCAGCCGCGGGTTTACAGAGGAAGTTAGCCACCTGCGACCCATTCCACAACCCGATATGTCACGATGCGCCACACAGGAGAACCCAATTGGATCGCTTCCATCTCATGGGAAACCCCCGATTGAGGGAGATTTTGCTCAACCCGGAGAAGCCAAGCGCTGTGCGCACCTGTGGGTCGCCAGGGCGGTATGCAAGGACGGCAGAGCGGCAGGCCCAGCGGATATTACAAGCTTGGATGGTACGTGGCTACGTTTGCTCTAGGGTGTCCCTATGACTCTGGCGCAGCTGCGGGCCTTCCTCGCCGCTCTTGAACTCGGCTCATTTACGGCCGCGGCCGGGGAACTCGCGACGACGCAAGCTTCCATCTCGGAGTTGGTGGCCAGGCTAGAGCGTGAACTCGGGCTGAAGCTCTTCACCCGGGGGAGCCGTCGACTTGTTCCCACTGCTGCCGCTCTCGAGTTGCGAAGCCACGCCCTTCAGGCGGTCTCGGCCATCAGCAATGGTTTGGACGCAATACAAGCTCTCAACTCCTTAGCAGGTGGCACCTGCACGTTCGGCGTGCTGCGCAATGCGGCCTATTACGACCTCTCCGACCTCGTCCAGCGCTTTCATCGCAAGCACCCGAACGTCAAGGTGCGTCTCGTGGGTTTGAACTCGGCTCTGGTTGCCGAGTCGATTGCCGCTGGGGAGATCGAGGCTGGTCTTGTGGTCCTACCGATCGCTGAGACTGGGCTCACCGTCCGCCCACTATTTCGGGACGAGGTGCTTTACGCATCCACCAAGCGCACAGCAGGCGAGGGTCCGGTGACGATCGAGGAGATTGCGAGAGCCAAGCTCGTCCTCTACGACGCCTACGCGGGATGGTCGGACCCCACTCGGAAGCAGCTTCTCGAACGCGCTCGGTTGAAGGGACTGCAGATCGACCCCGCAATCGAGGTGGAACACGTTGAGACCGCCCTCAGCTTGGTGGCGACCGGCGCGGCCGACACCATCGTTAGTCGCACCATCGCGGAGGGTCCCACCTTCCCCCCGGGGATCAATGTGATGCCGATGGCTGAACCCTTCTACGACACGCTCGCTCTCGTCCACCGGGAAGGGGCTTACCTCTCCCCTGCCACGAGGCGCATCGCGCAACTTGCCGAGACGACTCTTCTCGCAAAGGTCGCCGGGCATGAGGGACGTACAGCCATTGCGACAGGTGACAGCGACTCACGGACCGACTTGTAAGCGATCCGCTCCCCAGATGCGCTCGATCGGGACCGCCCGGCCGAGGATGCGCTCGGCGGCGCGGTGGCCGGAGAACATCGCCCCGGCGACGGTCGCGGGGTCGTCTGTCCAGGTCGCCTCGCCGGCCAGGTGCAGAACGTCGCCGATGGGTGTCGCGAGGTCGTCGTGATCCGCGGTCTTCCCACCGACCTTCATGAACGCGTACGAACCGCGCGAATACGGATCGTCCTGCCACCTCGTCCGGTGAAGGCGGATCGGCGGAACGACGCGGTCGCCATAGAGCCGCCGCAGCTGTGCCATGACCGATTCGACCACCTGTTCATCGGACCAGCGCCGGATGCCGCGGGCGGCCGGCCCGGCAGCGAACGTCAGCAGAGTGGGCTCTCCATGCACGGCCGTGAGGTCGTACCAGGAGTGCCACCACCGGCCCTCCTGACCCTGCTGACGGATCGCGTAGACGTCGTCGTCCCAGAACCGGGCCGGGAAGCGCAGGACGATCTTCTCGAACGCGTTCATCTCCAGTCGCCCCAGTGCCTCGGCGTTCACGGCGGGCAGGTCAGGCCCGATCTCGACGGAGCCGTCCTGCAGCACCCCCACCGGCAGCGTCACGACCGCCGTGTCGCCGACGAACACGCCCCGCGACGTCGTCACCCGGACACCATCCGTCCAATCGATCACGGTGACGACATGCTCAAGACGCACTTCCAGCCCTTCGGCCAGACGCGCCGGCAGCACGTCGTAACCATCGGGGAACACCACCTCGTCGCCGTCGATCGCGTCGTCGTCGAGGCCGTGGGCGGCGAGATCCTCGATCCACGCACCGTACTGCTCCTCGGAACGGTGCTCCAGATACTCCCGGACCCGCTGTTCGCGTTCCGGCTCCCACCCGAGCAGAGCGAGCGCGGCGTCCGTCACGTCTCGATAGGAGTCGTCCGCCCTCGACTTCGCGATCAGCCCCGGAAGCACCGCGTCGAGCCGGTGCACGTCTGCCGCGAATTCTCCTGTCTCCTGGTCGGACAGTCGCCGCCCATCCGGCGCGTAGTACGCGATCGGCCGGCTGTCGGGCTGGTATCCGCCCACGGTGAACTCCACCGTGTGCATCCCCAACGCCTCGGCGGCAGCCGCGACCGGACTGCCGTCGACACCGTGGATCCACGAGGCACCCAGGTCTGTGACTCCGGTGGCGCGGTCGGTGTGCACGCGACCGCCGACCCTGTCCCGCGCCTCGAGAACGACGACGCGGCGGCCGCCGTCCTGGAGCAGCCGAGCGGCGGTGAGCCCTGCCACGCCGGCACCGACGATGATCGTGTCGACGCGCGCCACGCCTTCCCCCTCCGACGAACGGCAGAACCAGCCTCCGCTCCGACGATAGTGCGCGCCTCGGGGAGCGCTACCCGCCGGTGATGGCGAACCATGTGCCGTAGACGCCGGCGACGCACATCACGACCGTGGCGATCCAACCCACCGTCTGCGCGAGGTGGCCGTTCCGGTACTTCCCCATGATCGACCGATTCGACGAGATCAGCATGATGATGATGAGGAACGGCCCCGCCGCGATCCCGTTCACCATCGCTGACAGCACGAGAATCTGGATCGGGTTGTGCACGAAGATCGCGAGCGCCGTGCCCGCCAGCATCCCGACGCCCAGCAGGATGTAGAACAGCGGCGCGCGGCGCGGCGACTTCTCGAAACCCCACGGTTTGTCGAGCAGCGCCGCCATCCCGGTGGCGCCGGCGGCTGCCAGCACCGGAACGGCGAGGATGCCCGAGCCGATGAAACCGATGGCGAACAGGACGCCGGCGTAACTGCCGGCGACCGGCTCGAGGGCCTTCGCCGCCTCGGCCGCGCTCGACACCTGCTTGTGGTGCGCGCCCAGGGTGGCGGCGGTCGCCACGATGATCGCGAACATGATCAGCACCGAGAAGACCATTCCGGTGAAGACGTCCACCCTGCCGCTGCGCAGACGTCGGTGGGCCTTGCGCGGCGGGCGCTGCTTCAGCGATTCCGCATGGTCATCGCCGCCGCCGGGCTCCTCCCGCAGCTCCTCGATGCGCTGCGCGGTCTGCCAGAAGAACATGTACGGGCTGATCGTCGTCCCGAGCACCGCCACCGCGAGCCCCCAGTACGCCGTGCTGCCGAACGTGATCCGCGCCCCGATGAACCCGGCCGCGACATCCGCCCAGTTCACGTGCGAGACGAAAAGCACCACGACGTAGACGAACAGCGCCAGGCACAGCCACTTGAAGATGCGCGCGATCCAGTCGAACGAGCCGAACACCACCGCGATCCCGATCGCGACCCCCGCGATCGCCGCCCACAGCGGTGCCGGCCCCGCGCCCACGAGCTTCATCCCCGCGCCGATCGCCATCAGGTCGGCCGACAGATTGAGCACGTTCGCGAAGATCAGCGCGACCACGAGCACACCGATCACGATGCGGGCAGCGCGCGAGAAGCGCCGACGGATGAGCTTGCCGAGGCTGTCCCCGCTCGCGAGCGCCATGCGGTCGCAGATCTCCTGCACCGCCATCATCAGCGGCAGGCTCGCCGGTACGGTCCACAGCAGCCCGTTGCTGTACGTCGCACCGGCCTGCGCGTACGTCGCGACGCCGGAGGGATCGTCGTCGGCCGCCCCCGTGACCACGCCGGGACCGAGGATGGAGAAGAACCGCGTGATCGGGTTCTTCTTCTTGTCGTCCTGCCGCTTTGCGCCGCCGGCGGGCGTCGACTTCTTGGCATCAGTCTTCATCGGCCGTTCCCCCTGTCCCTGCCTGCGGCGGCCCGACGATGATCGCCGACTCGGCCGACACCGTCACGGCGTCGGCCGCGCTCGACGCCGGCGGATCCGTCGCCAGCAGCACGACGTCGCCCGCCGCGAGCTCGAAATCCATGGGCTCGCGCGACAGGTTCACCAGCACGGAAAGGCCCCTGCGACGGATGCGGTAGACCCGCTCGTCGGATGGGTTCTCGGCGTGCAGCACCTCCACACTGGTGGCCGCCATGTCGGGATCGGTCAGCTCCGGCCGCGCCCGGCGCAATGCGGCCAGCTTCCGGTACAGCGTCAGCAGGTCGGCGTGAGCGGGCTGCGCCGGCTCGTCCCAGTCGAGCTTCGACCGCTCGAACGTCGCCGGATCCTGCGGGTCGGGCACCTGTGCCGCATCCCAGCCCATCTTCGCGAACTCCGCGATGCGTCCCTCGGCCGTCGCCCGGCCGAGCTCCGGTTCGGGATGCGACGTGAAGAACTGCCATGGGGTCGACGCGCCCCACTCCTCCCCCATGAACAGCATCGGGGTGCCGGGCGCGGTGAGCGTCAGCACCGCCGCGACGGCGAGCCGCCGTGGCGACAGCTGCGCGCTCAGCCGGTCGCCGGCTGCGCGATTGCCGATCTGGTCGTGATCCTGGGCGAACGTCACGAGCCGCCAGGCGGGCACTTCCGGCGGCATGACACTCCCGTGTCGCCTCCCGCGGAAGCTCGAGTAGCCGCCGTCGTGGAAGAACCCACGCTCCGACACTTTGCCCACGGCATCGGGGGCGGCGAAGTCGGCGTAGTACCCCGACGTCTCGCCGGTCAGCGCGACGTGCACGGCGTGATGCCAGTCGTCCGACCACTGGGCGGTCAGACCGTAGCCGCCGGCTTCGCGCGGGAGGATCAGCCGCGGGTCGTTGAGATCAGACTCCGCGATGAGGCTGATCGGCCGGTTCTGCTGCGCCGACAGCGCGTCGACTCGCATCGCGAGCTCCTCGAGGATGTGCACGGGCGAATCGTCGTGCAGCGCGTGCACGGCATCCAGGCGCAGTCCGTCGACGTGGAAGTCGCGCAGCCACATCAGCGCGTTCTCGATGATGTACTCGCGCACGGCCGGCTCGTCGAGGTTGACGGAGTCGCCCCAGGTGTTGCGCCGCCCGGTGCGCAGGTAGGGGCCGAACTCGGGAAGGTAGTTCCCGCTCGGCCCGAGGTGGTTGTAGACGACGTCCTGGATCACCGCGAGCCCGACCGCGTGCGCCGCGTCGACGAACCGCTGGTACGCGCGCGGGCCGCCGTACGGCTCGTGCACCGCGTACCAGAGCACACCGTCGTAGCCCCAGTTCCATGCCCCGTTGAACGCGTTCACCGGCAGCAGTTCGACGTGGGTGACGCCCAGGTCGACGAGGTGGTCGAGCCGCTCGCCCAGCGCATCGAGGGTGCCCTCGGGCGTGTACGTCCCGACGTGCAGTTCGTAGATCAGACCGCCTGCGAGCTGCCGGCCGGTCCAGGATGCGTCGGTCCAGGCGAACGCGCCGGGGTCGAAGGCCGCGGATGCCCCGTGCACGCCGTCGGGCTGCCGCCGCGACCGCGGGTCGGGGCGCAGCCGGTCATCCTCGTCGATGAGGAAGCCGTAACGGTCGCCGTCCGCGAGGCGCATCGCGCACCGCCACCATCCGTCCGAGCCGGTGGGCGTCAACTCCTCCTCCGTCACGGCCCTGCCGTCGGGATCGACACGGCGCACACGCATCCGGTGCGCCTGCGGCGCCCAGACCTCGATCACGGCTCCTCCGCGAGCAGCACGACCGGGTACACCGCCAGCAGCTCCGCCACCGGCACGGCGCCGCCCGTGAATCGGCGGCCGGTCAGCACGTCGGTCATCGGCACGTCGCGCATCATCAGCACCGTGTCGCCCCAGCCTCCGCGCCGCTGGAGCCCGACCGGGAGCCGGGTGGCGACGCCGACGGCGCCGCCGCGGTCTACCGCCACGACGTGGGCGGAGGCCGAACCGCAGGCCGGGAGCGGGCGGTACAGCCGGAACAGCTCCGGCCGGTCGCGCCGCAGGCGGAGCGCCTGGGCGGTGATCAGCAGCTTCGCGGCGCCGGATTCGTCGACCGGCGGCGTGACGCCGCGCGCGAGATCCGCGTCGATCTCGCCGAGCATGCGTCGGCGCAGCGCGAAGTCGACGGCGCGCCGGTTGTCGGGGTCGACGAGCGACGCATCCCACAGCTCGGTCCCCTGGTACACGTCGGGAACGCCGGGACCTGTCAGCTGCAGGATCTTCGCCGACAACCCGTTGGACCATCCGGCCGGCCGGATCTCCTGCACGAACCGCTCCACGGCGGCGCGCGCATCGCCGTGGGCCGCCTCGACCACGTCGGTCAGCCCGGCCTCCCAGTCGAGGTCGGGATCCCACCATCCGGTCGACTCCGCCGCCTCGCGGGCGGCCTTGACGGCGTAGGCCTGGAGGCGCTCCGCCGATGCGGGCCACGCGCCGATCACGGCTTGCCAGAGCAGGGCGTCCATCGGCCCGTGGCCGGTGGAGGCGACGGCGCGGAGCTCGGCGAGCGTCTGCCCCCACCGCACGGGGATCTCGGAGAGCACCGTCAGCCGCGCCCGCACGTCCTCGGAGCGCTTCGTGTCGTGGGTGGACAGCGTCGTCATCGCGAACGGCCACGACGCCTCGCGGCTGCGGCGCGCGGCGTGGAAAGCCTCGACGGAGAGGGAGAAGAGTGACGGGTCGCCGCCGACCTCGGTGAGCGATCCGAGCCGGGTGAACCGGTAGAACGCGGTGTCCTCGACCCCCTTCGCCATGACGGCGCCGCTCGTCTGCTCGAACCGGCGCGCGAGCTCGAGCGCCGGGTCGGCGAGCAGCGGCTCGAGAGCGCTGAGCGGCGCCGCGAGCTCGGGGCGGCGCCGTGTCGCCTCGCTCACCGCGGCGCGCAGGCGCTCCCGTCCCGCCGGCAGGTAGGAGCGGTACACCGGGAAGCACGCGAGGATCTCAGCGAGTGCGTCGTCGGCGTGCGGGATCACCTCGGGCACGCAACGCGCCAGCCGCAGAACCTCGGAGCGGAGGATCGTGTCGGCCACCATCCGCTTCGTCTGGTGGATGAGGTCGGCCCACGACGGCGTCGGCGGCAGACCCGACTCCTCTCGCAGCCGGGCGTCGAGCTCGTCGAGCGGTCCCTGCCCGGCGGGATCGGTGAGCACGCGGTCGATCTCGCCGAGCGCGTCGTAGCCGGTCGTGCCATCGGTGCGCCACCAGGCCGGCAGCTGCTCCCCCGGTTCCAGGATCTTCTCGACGAGCACGTACGCGCCGTCGGTCTTATCCGCGAGCCGGTCGAGATACCCGCCCGGGTCGGCGAGGCCGTCGGGATGATCCACGCGGAGCCCGTCGGCGAGGCCCTCCCGCACCCAGCGGAGGATCTCGCGGTGACTGGCGTCGAAGACGTCGGGGTCCTCCACCTTCACGGCGGCGAGCCCCGATACGGCGAAGAAGCGCCGGTAGTTCAGGTCGGTCGCCTCATCCCGCCAGAAGCGCAGCTCGTAGTGCTGACGGTCGAGCACGGCGGCGACATCGTCCTCGCTCCCGCTCGATCCCGGGGCGAGCGGGAGGACGTGGTCGAAATAGTGGAGCGTGCCATCCGGCGCGTCGTCGGATCCAGCGAGGTCGATGCGGATCTCGCCGCGCTGGAGCGCCTCCGCGAGACTCGTGCCGAGGACGGGAAGACGCACGCGGCCGGCGCCGCGATCCCAGTCGATGTCGAACGCCGCGGCGTGGGGCGAATCGCGGCCGCGGCGCAGCACATCCCACCACCACGGGTTCGTGCGGGGCACGGCCACTCCCATGTGGTTGGGCACGATGTCGACGAGGACGCCGAGGCCCGCCTCGTGCGCGGCGGCCGCGAACCGGCGCAGCCCGTCGGCACCGCCGCGCGCCTCGTCGACGCGCGAGGTGTCCACCACGTCGTACCCGTGGTCGGAGCCGGGCGTCGACGCGAGCAGCGGCGAGAGGTACGCCCACGACACGCCGAGTTCTCGCAGGTAGCCGGTGACCTCCGCCGCGTCGTCGAGGGTGAACGCGCCGTTCACCTGCAGCCGATACGTGCTCGCGGGTCGCTGCGTCATGCCCGACGTCCCTCCTCGGGCGAACCGGTGTCGCCGCTTCGCTGCGTATTCTCGCGGAGCGACGCAGCATTCTCGCGCAGCGACGCATCCACCGACACATCGACCTCCTCATCGCCGGCGCCGGCGGCCCGGAGAACGAGCAGCGCCTTCGCGGGCAGAGTGACCGCGGTACTCGCGTCGACGGGGAGGGCGCTGTCGAGCTCGCCGGCCGTGTCGACGACGACGTCCCACCGTTCGCCGTACCGCGCGTCGGGCAGGTGGAACTCGAGCGGCTCGTCGCCCGCGTTGAACAGCACGATGAAGTCCTGGTCGACGACGGGCTGCCCGCGCCGGTCGCGCTCGCGGATCCCCTGACCGTTGAGGAACACGCCGATCGCGCGGCCGAATCCGCTGTCCCAATCCTCGGGCTGCATGGGGCTAGCGTCCGGCCGCAGCCACACGATGTCGGGCAGCGGGGCGCCCTCCTCCGTCCGCACGGGTCGGCCGTCGAAGAACCGGCTGCGCCGGAAGGCGGGGTGTTCGCGGCGCAACTGGGCGAGCGCGGCCGTGAACTCGAGGAGCGGCAGGTCGGCGGCATCCCAGTCGATCCAGGTCGTCTCGTTGTCCTGCGCGTAGCCGTTGTTGTTGCCGTGCTGGGTGCGGCCCAGCTCGTCGCCGTGTGAGATCATCGGCACGCCCTGGCTGAGCAGCAGCGTGGCGAGGAGATTCCGCTGCTGACGAGCCCGGGCGCGCAGGATCTGCGGGTCGTCGGTGTCTCCCTCCGCGCCCATGTTGTCGGACCGGTTGTGAGACTCCCCGTCGGCACCGCCTTCGCCGTTGGCCTCGTTGTGCTTCTCGCTGTACGACACGAGGTCGCGCAGCGTGAAGCCGTCGTGGGCGGTGACGAAGTTGATCGATGCCGCGGGCTTGCGCCCCGAGTTCTCATAGAGGTCGGCGCTGCCGGTCAATCGCGCCGCGAACTCGGCGAGCGCCTGGGGTTCGCCACGCCAGAAGTCGCGCACGGTGTCGCGGTACTTGCCGTTCCACTCGGTCCACTGCGGCGGGAAGTTCCCGACCTGGTAGCCGCCGGGGCCGACGTCCCACGGCTCGGCGATGAGCTTCACCTGCGAGACGACCGGGTCCTGCTGCACGACCTCGAAGAACGTCGCGAGGCGGTCGACGTCGTAGAACTCCCGCGCGAGCGTCGCGGCGAGGTCGAACCGGAACCCGTCGACGTGCATCTCGGTGACCCAGTACCGCAGCGAGTCCATGATGAGCTGCAGGACGTGCGGGCTGCGCACGTTGAGGCTGTTTCCGGTTCCGGTGTAATCGGTGTAGTAGCGGGGGTCGTCTTCCTCCAGCCGGTAGTACGCCGGGTTCTCGATGCCCTTCATCGACAGCGTCGGCCCCAGATGGTTGCCCTCCGCGGTGTGGTTGTACACGACGTCGAGGATCACCTCGATGCCGGCCTCGTGGAGGGCGCGCACCATGGCCTTGAACTCCTGCACCTGCTCGCCCTGGTCGCCGCCCGACGAGTACGCGTTGTGGGGGGCGAAGAACGCCAGGGTGTTGTAGCCCCAGTAGTTCGACAGCCCGCGCTCGCGCAGCACGCCGTCGTCGACGAACTGGTGCACCGGCATGAGCTCGAGCGCCGTGACGCCGAGCCGCTGGAGGTGGTCGATGACGGCGGGATGCGCGACGCCCGCGTAGGTTCCCTGCTGCGAGGGCGGGATCTCGGGATGCCGCATCGTGAGGCCCTTGACGTGCGCTTCGTAGATGAGCGATTCCGCGTACGGAGTCTGCGGCGCGCGGTCGGCTCCCCATTCGAAGAACGGGTTGACGACGACGCCCTTGACCATGACGGTCGCCGAGTCGTCGTCGTTGCGCGAGTCGGGGTCGCCGAACGTGTAGCCGAACAGCGGCTGGCCCCAGTCGGGGTGCCCCTGGACCGCCATCGCGTACGGGTCGAGGAGGAGCTTGTTCGGATTGAACCGCAGCCCGGTCGCCGGGTCGTAGGCGCCGTGCACGCGGTATCCGTACAACTGGCCGGCTCGCACGGTCGGCAGGTAGGCATGCCAGACGAAGCCGTCGACATCACGCAGCGGGATGCGTTCCTCGGTTCCGTCGTCGTCGAACAGGCACAGCTCGACCCGCTCGGCGTTCTCGCTGAAGAGCGCGAAGTTGGTGCCCTGACCGTCGAAGCGCGCGCCGAGCGGGTAGGCGGCCCCGGGCCAGGCCTCGGTGGCCGTCACCGAACGCGCGGCTGCTCGGGGGCGGAGCCCGCGGAGTCGGCGCCGAGGGCGGCGCTGCGCACCGTCTCGACGGCCACCGCGAAGTCGTAAGCCTGCGCGATCTCGACCGCGAACGGATAGTGGGCCCCGAGGTAGCAGACGAAGACGGGCGGGACGACCTCCACGTATCCGACGGGTCGGCTCTCGTGCGTCACGACATAGCGGTCGAAGTCGACGAGCTCGTAGCCCTGATCGGCGTCGATGTCGGGGTCCTTCGCGGGTTGCTCGACTCGTGGGAGGCGGGGGGCTTCGGCCACGAGCTGGTCGGCGCCCGCGCTCCGGCCCTTCGCTCCGTCGCCATGCCGGGATGATGTGGTGCTGGTCATGGCGACTCCTTGGTGTCCGAGAGCGTCCACGATAGAGGCGAGAAGCAGCGGCGTGGCGGGGCTTGTCAGGAGGCCGAACACGGGATTACCATCCTGCGCTCGCGTGTCAGCCGGCGCCCGCGCAGATTTCACCCCGGCGGGTGAGGTCCCGCAGCCTACAGTGGCACCATGGACCAAATCCGGGTTGCCGTCCTCAACGACTATGAGGTCGTTGTCGAGGGCGTCGCCGCGATGCTGCGGAACTACTCCGACCATGTCGCGGTCGTCGAGCTGGACGTGCAGCAAGGGGTGGGCGAACCCGTCGACATCGCGCTGTACGACACGTTCGCCGCGCTCCCCGGCGATGGCGAGGACGTCCGCACCCTCGTCAGGGACGGCCGAGTGAGTCGTGTCGCCGTCTACAGCTGGAATCTCGATCCCGACCTCGTGGAGGCCTCTCTTGACAACGGCGCGGACGCGTACCTCTCTAAAGAGCTGCCCGCTGCAGAGCTCGTGGAAGCGCTGATTGCGGTGCACACCGGAAGGCAGCCGGAGGATCCGCGTCCGCGTCGTGCCGTCTCGCCCGTCGGGAACGACTGGCCCGGTCGCGAGGAGGGCCTCACGCTCCGCGAGAGCGAGGTGCTCGCGCTGATCACGCAGGGTCTGTCGAACGATGAGATCGCCGAACGCATGCATCTGTCGGTCAACTCCGTCAAGACGCATATCCGCACCTGCTATCGCCGGATCGGAGTGAGCAACCGCGCGAACGCCGTGCTGTGGGGGATCGACCACGGCTTCCGGCCGAGCGCCCCCACCCGAAAGAGCGGCGACAACTGATGGGCTACCTGAGCTACGACGGCCGAGTGAAATTCGAGATCGAGGACCGCACTCTCGCGCACCTTCAGATCGTGATCGCCGACAAGCTGCGGCGCGACGAGCCGTTCCCCTTCACGTGGCGTGAGGACCGCAGCACCGGTGAAGGCCGCACGTCGGTGTGGATCAACCGCAACTCGACGCTCGTCTTCAAGTACCACGGCAGCAGGCAGCCGAGCATCAACCGCGAATGGCTCGAAGCGCTCGCCACCATCGCGAACGGACTCTCGGGCCTCCGCCTCATCCCCGAGCCCGAGCAGCTCACCGTCGAACCCGCGAACTGATCCGCCTCCAGGCTTCTCCGCATTTCGGCCGGGGCCGATCCGATTCGCGCCGACCGACGGAATCCGATTCCGACGGGGCAATCCGATTCCGACAGGGCTCCGAATGTCCTTCTGAGCGGCAACCGCCGCCGTGAAGAAGGAGGAAGCCATGCGCACGTCCCCGAACCGCCTCATCGCCGTGATCTTCGGCGCCGTCTACATCCTCGTCGGCCTTCTCGGCTTCGCCGTGACCGGCGGTGTCTCGTTCCTCGCCACGAAGGGCGGGATGCTGCTCGGCATCTTCATGGTGAACCCGCTGCACAACGTTGCGCATCTGCTGATCGGTGCCGCGCTGGTCATCTTCGGGCTGGTCTCGGTCAGGGCCGCGAAGATCACGAACGTCGTGATCGGCGCCGCCTATCTGCTGCTGGGAATCGTCGGGTTCTTCCTCGTCGGCACCGCGGCGAACATCCTGGCGCTGAACACGTTCGACCACTTCCTGCACCTCGCCAGCGCCATCCTGCTGCTGGCCGTGGGGCTGGGAGCCGAGCGCGACACCGCCCGCGAAGCCCTGGCGTGACGATGAACGCCCTCGGCCGCACCTGGCCGGCGCTGTTCGCCTGGGGGGCCGGCCTCCTGCACATCGCACTCGGCGCGTCGATCGCGGTCGGTCGACCGCAATGGCTGGCGCTGCTCGTGATGGGAGCGCTGATGGCGCAGGGCGCGGGCGAGCTGGCGTGGGGCGCGGTGAGCCTCCGTACCGGGCGCGCCGTGGCTCCGCGGACGGCCGCTGTCGCCGCCGTCGCCGGCACCATGCTGGCAGCGGCCGCGATCGCGGTGGGCTGCTCACCGCTCGCCGCGGCGGCGGCGACCGCTCTCGACGTCGCCGGTGCGGCCATCGCCGGCCGCCGCAGGCTGCGACGTTCGGCTGCGGGGCGACCGTGGACGGCGGTGGTGGGCATGGCCACGGGCGCGCTGCTCGTCGCGGGTCTGGTGACCCCCGCGCTGTCGACGACGGATGGCGCGGCGCAGATGACCCACACGCCGACCGGCGGTCACGGTCCGCACGCCGGTCACTGACCGGCGTGCGCCGGCACTCTTCGCAGACCGACGAGCCCAGCGACCGCGGCGACCGGCCCCAGCAGCATCAGCTCGCCGAACCGGTAGTCGCGGCCGCGGACGAGCCGTGCGGCGAGGTCGGGCCGCAGCATCCTCAGGTACCGTCTGCCCTTCTCGGCGTGCAGCGGGTCGGAGACGATCTTGATGCTGCCCGCCGCCTCGATCAGCGGGATCGCACGCTCGACGTTCTCCCGCGTGGTCGTGCTCTCGCTCTCGAGCAGCAGCGGTCCGCTGTAACCGCACTCGTCGCGGGCGTAACGGGCCATGATCTGCGCTTCGGGCACGCGCCCGGCGACGGCTCCCCCGCACAGGACGAGAGTGCTGCGGATGGCCCGTGGGTCGCGAGAGCGGATGCCCGCACGAACGCGATACCGGTTGACGAGGTTGGCGCGGCCGCCGCGATTGCCGAAGCCCAGCACGACGACGGCTTCGGAGCCGGGTGCCCAGCCGCGTCTGCCGAGCTCCCGCCGGCTCGCGCGCCAGTTCACCCACTCGCCCCAGGCGAGCACCGCCGCCACCCCCAGCAGCGGGAGAGCAAGGAGCCGAACACGCACACGCTCAGGGTAGGGCGCTGCGCCCGCGCGCGCCCTTCGACTCGTCGCGCAGACCCGCGCTGAGCGAGCGTAGCGAGTCGAAGCGTCCTCGCTCAGGGACCTGGGTCAGACCCGGGCGGGGACGGCAGTCGCGTCGACCTCCGCCGCACGCGCCATCGCACGCTCGACGGCGTCGACGTCGCGCACCGCCCCCTTGTCGGCCGACTGCGCGAGCACCGCGTACGCGCGCAGCGCGGCCGACACGTGCCGTACACGGGTGCGGGGCTTGTACCCGGCCGCTGCCAGCAGCGCCTCCCGGCGCTCTGCGAGCACCTCGTCGGGCACGTCCAGCGTCAGCGACCGGGTCGGGATGTCGATCGACACGATGTCGCCGTCCTCGACGAGCGCGATGACGCCGCCCGACGCCGCCTCGGGGGAGATGTGTCCGATCGACAGACCCGACGTGCCGCCCGAGAACCGCCCGTCGGTGATGAGCGCGCACTTCTTGCCGAGGCCGCGGCCCTTGAGGAACGAGGTCGGGTAGAGCATCTCCTGCATTCCCGGCCCACCCTTGGGGCCTTCGTACCGGATGACGACGACGTCGCCCTCACCGATCTGCTTGTGCAGGATCTTCTCGACGGCCTCCTCCTGCGACTCGCACACGACCGCGGGGCCCGAGAACGTCCAGATCGACGGATCCACACCGGCCGTCTTCACGACGGCGCCGTCGACCGCGATGTTCCCGCGCAGCACGGCGAGCCCGCCGTCGACCGAGTAGGCGTGCTCGACATCGCGGATGCAGCCGGCCGCCGCATCCTCGTCCAGCGCCAGCCAGCGCTCCGACTGGCTGAACGCCGACGAGGAGCGGACCCCGCCGGGAGCCGCGAACCACACATCGCGCGCTTCGTCACAGGCGGCTCCCCCGCGGATGTCCCACGCGTCGAGCCATTCGGCCAGCGACGGCGCGTGCACCGCATGCACGCCCTCGTCGAGCATCCCCCCGCGGCGCAGTTCGCCGAGGATCGCCGGGATGCCGCCGGCGCGATGCACATCCTCCATGTAATAGGTGCGGTCGCCGGCGACGTTCGGGGCGACCTTCGCCAGGCACGGCACCCGCCGCGAAACCGCGTCGATGTCGTCGAGGCCGAAGTCGACGCCCGCCTCGTGCGCGGCGGCGAGCAGGTGCAGGATCGTGTTGGTCGACCCGCCCATCGCGATGTCGAGCGCCATCGCGTTGGCGAAGGCCGCAGGCGTCGCGACGTTGCGGGGCAGCACCGACGCGTCGTCGCCGTCGTAGTAGCGATGAGCGATGTCGACGACGAGCGCCCCCGCCCGCTCGTACAGCGCCCGGCGCGCGGTGTGCGTCGCGAGCACCGAGCCGTTGCCGGGCAGCGCCAGGCCGATCGCCTCGGTGAGGCAGTTCATCGAGTTCGCGGTGAACATGCCCGAGCACGACCCGCACGTGGGGCACGCCGACTCCTCGATGCGGAGGATGTCGGCATCCGACACGTTCTCGTTCACGGCCTCGCTGATCGCATCGACGAGGTCGAGCGTGCGCACGGTCCCGTCCTGCAGCACCGCACGACCCGACTCCATCGGCCCGCCCGAGACGAACACGGTCGGGATGTTCAGGCGGAGCGCCGCCATGAGCATGCCGGGCGTGATCTTGTCGCAGTTCGAGATGCACACGAGCGCGTCGGCCTGGTGCGCGTTCGCCATGTACTCGACCGAGTCGGCGATGATGTCGCGGCTCGGCAGCGAGTAGAGCATGCCGGAGTGGCCCATTGCGATGCCGTCGTCGACGGCGATCGTGTTGAACTCCCGGGCGATGCCGCCGGCCGCGTGGATCGCCTCGCTCACGATGCGGCCGACGGGCTGCAGATGGGTGTGACCGGGCACGAACTCGGTGAAGCTGTTGGCCACCGCGACGATGGGCTTGCCGAAGTCGGCGGCGTCGACGCCGGAGGCGCGCATGAGCGCGCGTGCGCCGGCCATGTTGCGGCCATGGGTCACGGTGCGGGAACGCAGTACGGGCATGATCCGATTCTCGGGTGGTAGTGGGATGCGTCACCAGACGGCGCTGGTACTGGTACTGCGAGTACTACCCTGGGAAGATGTCCGACCCCCGTCGCCAGGAGCTCGGCGCGTTCCTGCGCTCACGCCGCGAACGGCTCGACCGCCGCGCACTCGGCCTTCCCCCGGCGGCGCGGGGCCGCACGAGTGGGCTGCGCCGCGAGGAGGTCGCCGTCTCCTCCGGGGTGAGCATCACGTGGTACACGTGGCTCGAGCAGGGCCGCGACATCCATCCGTCCCGCCAGGTGCTCTCCGCCGTGGCCGACGCGCTGCGGCTGACGGATGCCGAGCGCCGGTACGTCCTGTCCCTGGCCGGCTACGCGCCCCCGCGCCCGGCGCGCGTCGAGCCGGCGCCGGCGCACGTGCAGCGGCTCATGGACGCCCTGCCGGATCCCGCCTATGCCCTCGCACCCGACTGGGGGCTCGCGGGATGGAACGCCGCGTACGAGCGGCTGTATCCGCGCATCGCCGACGCGCCGGCAGGCGAGCGGAACCTCCTCTGGCTCGTGTTCACCGATCCGTACGTGCGCACGCTGCTCGACGACTGGGATGTCACGAGCCGGCGCTTCCTCGCCGAGTTCCGCGCCGAAGCGGTGCGAGAGCCGGAGGTCGCCCACCTCGTGGCGGCGCTGAGCGAGGCGAGCCCGGAGTTCCGCGCCGGTTGGGAGTCGTATGACATCGGCGGATTCGAATCGCGCGAGCGGGTCTTCCACCTGCCCGACGGCTCGAGCGTGACGTACGAGCACCATCAGCTGCGGCCGTCCGACCGACCCGATCTGCAGATCGTCCTCTACACCCCGATCTGATCTCGAGCGGCTGGACCTCCACTACACCCGGCCCCCCGGTCGTCGCTCGGCGTGCGCCCCCGCGTGACACCGCATGACGACGCAAACGGTCACACGACGTCGTCCAGCGTCACACGGCGTCGCGGTGCGACACACACGAGCAGACCTTCGCCGTGTCCTGGCACGGTGTGGGAACACCCGAGAAGGAGTTCCCATGTCACGCATCATCCGACGCACGCTGCTCACGACCGCCGTCGCGGGTCTGGCCGTCATGACGCTCGCGGGCTGCAGCCTCGCCGGCGCCGATGCCGCCGACCGCGGCTCCGACTCGGCGGACAGCACCGTCTACTTCGGCGTCTCCGCCGCGCAGACCGGCCAGTACGCACAGTACGGCGAGCAGTTCAAGCAGGCGTTCGACCTCGCGGTCGAGCAGGTCAACGCCGCCGGCGGCATCAACGGCCACCCCGTCGCCCTGAAGTACGAGGACTCGCAGTCCGATCCGAAGCAGTCGGTCACCGTCGCGCAGAAGTTCGTCAGCGACTCCGACGTCGTGCTCGTGTTCGGCGACTACTCGTCGGCGGCGTCCATCCCCGCCTCCCCCATCTACACCGCCGGAAAGCTCCTGCAGTACGGATTCAACAACTCCAACCCGGAGTTCACCGACAAGGGCACCGAGTATCAGTGGTCGAGTTCGACTACGACCAGCGACAGCTACGTGTGGACGGCCGACTACATCAAGAAGCAGGGCGTCGACTCGGTCGGCCTCACGTACCTGAACACCTCGGACTGGGGCATCCCGGCCTACCAGGCGTTCAAGGCCGAGGCCGACAAGATCGGGCTGAAGGTCACCGACGCGGAGGCCGTCGACCCGACGTCGGACGACTACCGCCCGTCGCTCACCAAGGCCGTCGCCGGTCACCCTGACGCGTTCGTGCACATCGGCTATGGTCCCGACGCCGCGAAGCTCGTCACCCAGCTGCGCGCGATCGGCTACGACGGCACGTTCTACGGCGGCCAGGACGAGCAGTCGTTCGACGAGACTCCTGACGCGGAGGGCGCGGTCATCGGGGCGCAGTTCATCGAGACCAGCACCGATCCCGCCGTGCAGGCGTTCGTGAAGGCGTTCAAGGCGAAGTATCCGAACGACGCCGACGTGACGAACTTCGAGGCCGGCGCCTACGACGCGCTGAACATCGCCGTCGCGGCGGCCAAGGCCGGCGGCACGACGCGAGCCGGCATCCTCAAGGGGTTCTCCGAGATCAAGGACGTGCCGAGCGTCGTCTACGGGAAGATCACGTTCGACCCGGCCACGCGCCGCATCCTGAACCCGCAGTTCACCCCGACGATCCTCAGCGACGGGAAGTGGGTCGCGTACAACGGCTGAGCCGGCGGCGCTGACACAACGCACATGCTCGATACTCTGATCGCCGGCCTGCTCCGGGGGAATGTGTACGCCCTCGGAGCGGTCGGTGTCTCCCTCGTGTTCGGCGTCATGAACGTCGTCAACTTCGCCCAGTTCTCGTTCTTCGGACTCGGCGCGATGCTCGCGTGGTTCTTCGTCGTCAAGCTGGAGCTCTCGTTCTGGATCGCGCTGCCGCTCGTCCTCGTGATCTGCTCGGCGCTCGGGCTCGTCATCAACATCTCGGTGGTGCGGCCGCTGGCGAAGTACCTGCCGCTGGCCGCCATGCTGTCGACGTACGCCGTCGCGCAGATCCTCGACAGCGCTTCGCAGCTCGCATTCACGGCGCAGTTCCGGGTCTTCCCCGAGGTGCTTCCCACCTCGAATCTGCACATCGGCAACATGCGCGTCGGCACGTCCGACATCGTCATGCTCGGCGTCACCGCCGCCGTGATGATCGCGATGTCGCTGTTCCTCAAGTACGGCAAGACCGGCAGGGCGATCCGCGCGACGGCGCAGGACCAGGAAGCGGCCCTGCAGATGGGCATCCCGGTCGGACCGGTGCAGAACCTGTCGTTCGTCATCGCCTCGGCGCTCGGGGGGCTCGCCGGCATCTTCTTCTCGCTGTACATCGGGGTCGTGAATCCGACATCCGGTCTCAACATCGGAATGACGTCGTTCGTGGCGGCCACGCTCGGCGGGCTGGGCTCGCTCGTCGGGGCCGTGATCGGCGGATTCGTCCTCGGCATCTTCGAGGCATTCGGGATCTACGCGTTCGGCGATGCCGCCCGCCAGATCATCGTCTTCGTCATCCTGATCGTCGTGCTGATCGTGCGCCCCGGCGGCCTGCTCGGCAAAGTGCCGCTCATCTCCACCGAGCCGCTCACCGGCACGTTCCTCGGCAAGGGGCGGCCGCTGCGCATCCCCCGCTGGGTATGGTGGGCGGCGCTCGGGGTCGGCGGCGTCGTCATCCCGCTCGTCGCCGACAACTACCTCCTCACGACCGGCACACAGGTGCTCATCTACGCAATCGTCGCGGCGGGCTTCACGGTCACGGCGGGGCAGGCCGGCGTTCTCGCACTCGGCCAGGCGGGCCCGATCGCCATCGGCGCCTACACCTCGGCGGTGCTGAGCGTGTACGCGCACATCCCGTTCTGGGCGGCGCTCCCCCTCGCCGGGCTCGCCGCCGCCGTCATCGCGTCGGTGCTGGCATCCCCCATCTGGGGCGTGAAGGGGCACTACATCTCGATCGCGACGCTCGGCCTCGGGATCGCGATCGTCGCGGTCATCCAGCTGCTGGCGCCGCAGGCGATCTACGACATCCCGGTGCCGCAGTTCGCCGGCATCCCGCTGAACACTCCCCTCGCGTACTACCTCATCGACTTCGTTCTGCTGATGCTGACGCTGCTCGTGATGTGGCGGCTGCGCCGCTCGCACCTCGGCCGGGTCATCTCATCAGTGGGCTCCGACGAGGTGGCCGCCCTCGCATCGGGCGTGCGGGTGCGCGACTACAAGGCGCTCGCGTTCGCCGTGTCGGCGTTCTTCGCGGGAGTGGGCGGTTCGCTGCTGGCCCACCAGTACACGTACATCGACACGACGATCTTCACGATGCTGATGTCGCTCCTCGTCGTCACGATCGTGATCCTCGGCGGGATCAGCCTGCCGTACGGCGCCGTCGTCGGATCGATCATCCTGATCGGCGCGATGGAGCTTCTGCGCTTCGCTCCGGAGTGGCGGATCATCGTCTACGGCCTCGTGCTCATCCTCGTGGTGCGCTTCCGGCCGGGAGGGATCCTGGTGAGGAACTCATGAGTCAGGCACTGCTGGATGTCGCGGATCTCGAGCGCCACTTCGAGGGGCTCAGGGCCGTCGACGGCATCTCGTTCCGCGTGGCCGCCGGCGAGGTCGTGTCGATCATCGGCCCGAACGGCTCGGGGAAGACCACGACGCTGAACCTCGTGACCGGGGCGCTGCGCCCGAACGGCGGGACCATCACGCTCGACGGCGCGCGCATCGACCGGGCCCGCAGCGTCGACATCGCCGAACACGGCATCGCGCGCACGTTTCAGAACGGCCGGGTGTTCGCGACTCTCTCGGTCGCCGACAACATCGAGGTCGGCCTCCACCCCACGCTGCGTGCGCACCGGCCGTTCCGCGGGCTGTCGCACGTGTTCCTCCTGCGCTGGATCCCGTTGCTTGGCGAACTCTTCGTGGCGCTGTTCGGCACGCCGGCAGCACGGCGCGAGCGTGCACGGATCGACGCGGTGATCGAGACCGAGATCGACCGGTTCGAGGCACGCCTGGGGCCTCGGCGCGACGAACCTGCCTACACGCTCAGTTACGCGAACCGCCGACGCACCGAGATCGCCCGCGCTCTCGCCCTGGGTCCCAAGCTGCTGGTGCTCGACGAGCCCACGGCCGGGATGAACCAGTCCGAGACGGCCGAGGTGCTCGCCCAGCTGCTGGAGCTGAAGGCCGAGGGGCAGACCATCCTGCTCGTGGAGCACAAGCTCGACCTGGTGATGACGGTCTCCGACCGCGTGATCGTGATGGACGGCGGACGGATCATCGCCGAGGGCGACCCGCAGTCGGTGCGGCGTGACCCGGCGGTGATCGAGGCGTACCTCGGGCGGCGGCGGCACGACGACGCCGACCAGCCGGCCGGCGCCGGCCGCGTCGACGGAGAGGCTGCCGAGTGAACGCCCTGCTCGCCGTCGACGCCGTCGACGTGTACTACGGACCCTTCCATGCACTGCGCGGCGTGTCGATCGAGGTCGGCGAGGGGGAGATCGTGTCGCTGCTCGGCGGGAACGCGTCGGGGAAGTCGACGACGATGAAGACGATCCTCGGGCTCAACCGGGTCAAGGCGGGGACGATCTCGTTCGCCGACGACGACATCACGCACCGTGCGACCGCCAAGCGCATCCGCTCGGGGATCGCGAGCGTGCCGGAGGCCCGGCGGGTCTTCCCGCAGATGACGGTGGACGAGAACCTCTACGCCGGTGCCCACACCCGGCGGGACCGCGCCGGCATCGCGGAGGACATCGAGCGGATGCGTGCGCACTTCCCGCGTCTCGCCGAACGGCGCCGGCAGGAGGCGGGCACGCTGTCGGGCGGCGAGCAGCAGATGCTGGCGTTCGCTCGAGCGCTGATGAGCCGGCCACGCCTCATCTGCATGGACGAGCCCACGATGGGGCTCTCGCCGAAGCTCGTCGACCAGGTGCTCGACGAGATCGCGCGTCTGAACTCCGAACTCGGCGTCGCCGTGCTCCTCGTCGAGCAGCAGGCCGAGCTCGCCCTGTCGATCGCGAGTCGAGGGTACGTCCTCGCGACCGGAGAGATCGCCGTCACCGGCTCCGCGCAGGAGCTGCTCGGCGATCCGAGGATCCAGGAGGCGTACCTGGGAAAGAGCGGTGACCGATGACCGAACGACAGCGACTGGGCTTCTTCACGCGGGTGCTCGACGACGTGCCCGCCGCCGAGCGCTACCGCCTCGCACTCGCGCAGATCTCGGCGGCGGAGTCGGCCGGCTTCGACACCGCGTGGGTCGCGCAGCATCACTTCCACGAGGCGGAGGGCGGGCTCCCCTCGCCGTTCGTCCTCCTCTCGCAGGCGGCGCTGCTGACCTCCCGGATCGTGCTCGGCACGAGCATCATCACCCTTCCGCTCGAGGCCCCGCTGCGGGTGGCGGAGGATGCTGCGGTGCTGTCGCTGCTCTCCGGCGGCCGGCTCGAACTCGGGGTGGGCAGCGGAGGCACGCCGAGCTCGTTCCCGCCGTTCGGCCACGACCCGAAGGACCGCCCCGCGATCTTCGCCCGTCATCTCGACCAGCTCACCTCCGCGCTGCGCGGCGACGTGCTGACGAGCGACGGCGGTGCGCTGTACCCGGCGGCGCCCGACCTCGTCGACACGATCTGGCAGGCGACGTTCTCGCCCGAGGGCGCCGCCCGCATCGGCGCCGCCGGCTCGGGCCTCATGCTCTCCAAGTCGCAGCCGCACACCGTCGGCAGCGGATTCTCGGCGCTCGCCGACACGCAGCGCCTCGTCGTGGACGCCTACCGCGAGAACCTCCCCCCGGCGATCGCACCGCGGGTCTTCGCATCCCGCAACCTCGTCGTGGTCGACGACGACGCGACCGCCGAACGGCTCCTCGAGCGCGGGATCGACCGCTCGAGGACGGGCGCGCGCATCTTCGGGATCGACATCCCGGCCGATGCCGGCACGCACGAGCTGCGCACGCTGCTCGATCTGCACGTCGGCACTCCGGAGCAGATCATCGCCGAGCTTGCAGAGGATCACGTGCTCGCCGATGCGACCGACATCGTGTTCCAGGCGCATCCGGTCGATCCTCCGCACGAGCTGCTGCTGCGATCGATCGAGCTCATCGCGACCGAGGTGGCTCCGGCACTCGGCTGGCACCCCGCCGCGAGCCTCCAGGAGAGCCATGTCTGACCTCATCGACACGCTCGTGGGCGCGGCGCCCGGAAGCGCGCTCGACGACCTGCGCCGCAAGCGGCCGGTCGCCCGCGGCGACGCGCAGACCACGTACGACGCGCTCATCACGGATCCGGCCGACCTGCAGCGCGCGAGCGCCGTCGAGCGCGTCGCGATCGGATACTGGGTCGCGGGGCTCAGTCGCGCCGAGCAGCTCGCACACCACTACCGCGGGCTTCTCGCCGACCTCGACGCATCCGTCGCCGACGCGATCGACGTCGCGCTCCCCGCGGCGACGACCACCGGGCCGTACGGCGCGTACCCCGAAGGACCGCTGAGCGTCGAGGACGAGGAAGGGCTGCGCTTCACTGCGGCTCTGTCCCTGCGGGATGCCGTCGGCGAGCGCCTCGCCGCGGCGCTCGAGCACGCGCATCTGCTCACGTTCCGGCCACGCGACGCGAGCCCCGACGCGCTGCAGGCGCTGCTCGACGCGGGCTGGAGCACCGACGGAGTGGTCACCGTGTCGCAGCTCGTGGCCTTCACTCATTTCCAGCTGCGCGTCGTCGCGGGACTCGGCGCCCTCAAGGAGGCGATCTGAATGGCAGAACAGGTGATCCGCTACCCCGATCTCGTGCCGCCGAACGCGTTCACGCAGGAGGAGCTCGGCTGGGTGCCGTGGCTCGAGCCGAAACCCGTCGAGGAGCTGACCGACGACGACTACACGGCCCTCGTAGAGCGGTCGCGGGCCGGGAGCCCGTACTTCCGGCTGCTCGTGCGCGACCCGGTCGTGCTCGGCGCCCGCACGCGCGCCGACAACGACATCTTCTACAACACGGATGCCGGTCTCGCGCGCGCCGAGCGCGAGCTGTCGGCGGCGGCGACGTCACGGACGAACGGATGCCTCTTCTGCGCGAGCGTGCACTCTCGCTTCGCGTCGCTCCAGGCGCCGTCGCGGCGGGATGACGTGCAGCGTCTGCTCGACCTCGGGATCGACGGGGAGCAGGACGAGCGGTGGACGGCGATCGTGGAGGCCGCGGCGGCGCTGACCGCGACGCCGACGCACTTCGGCCGCGCGCACATCGATGCGCTGCGCGCCGTCGGACTCGACGACCAGGCGATCGTCGACGTCGTGCAGAGTGCTGGGTTCTTCAACTGGGCGAACCGGCTCATGCTCTCGCTGGGCGAGCCCACGCCGCCCGCCTCCTGACGCGTCGCGACGCGACGCCAGCGCCCCCCGACCGCTCGTCGCACGGACCCCGCAGGGACCGCTCACCTGTCGCAAATCGACCTTCCCCGTGCGAAGGAAGGTCGATTTGCGACAGGGGAACGGTCCGGCCGGCGCGGCGAGGGTCCGGCGCGGCGACCGGGCAGGCGGGGCGATGGCGCGGCGCGGCGGGGGCGGCGCGCCCTCAGGCGAGGGAACCGAGCCAGAGGCCGAGGGCGGCGGCGGCGAGGGAGAGCACGAGCATGCCGAACGCGTTCAGGGCGGCCGCACGCCATCGCCCCGCCTGCGCGAGCCGCACGGTCTCGTAGCTCGCCGTCGAGAACGTCGTGTACCCGCCGAGCAGACCGGTGCCGACGATCGCGGCCCAGGGCCCGGCGACGAGGCCCGTGACGAGCCCGAGCAGGAACGACCCGGTCACGTTGATCACCGTCGTACCGAGCGGATACGGCACCCGTGTCCACGACTTCACCGCGCCGTCGAGCACCATCCGGCACGCCGCCCCCACGCCACCGGCAAGAGCGACCGCGAGCGCCACCCACAGCCCGCTCATCCCCGGCACCCGGTGCACGGGCAGCGTCGCGCACCGAACCCCGTCATGCGCCCGCTCCGCGCCGCGAGCGCGATCCGAGGGCGATTCCGGCGAGGGATGCGGCGGCTCCGACGAGCACCGTCGCCGCCGCGTACACCACCCCCATCCACATCCGGTCGGCCAGAAGCAGCCCGTCGGCGCCGACGGCGAACGTCGAATACGTCGTGAACCCGCCGAGCACCCCGGTGCCGGCGAAGAGCCGCCAGCCGCGCCGGGCACCGGCATCCGGCCCCGCAGCGGCGAGGAACGCGAGCAGCCACCCGAGCAGGAACGCCCCCACGACGTTGATCGCGAGGATCGTGAGCGGCACGCCGTCGGAATCCGGCAACGCGATCGAGAGGAGGAAGCGGGCGAGCGTGCCGATCGCGCCCCCGGCGACCACGAGCCCGAGCGACGACCAGCGCAGGTGCAGCGGCCGGGTCACTCCCACGGCAGCGGTCCGCCGTCGGTCACCGGATGCAGCGGCACGACGAGCACCGGACGGTGCTGCCGATGCGCGAGGTGCGAGGCGACCGAGCCCTGGAAGAACTCGCGCAGCGTCTCGCGCACCGTGGCATCGCGTGTGCCCACGACGATGTAGCGGGCGCTGACGGCGTCCGCCAGCCGGCCGAGCGCATGGCCCGGGTCGCCGGCGAGCGCACGTCCGGTCCACGCCACGCCCGAGCCCGCGAGCAGGCCGTCGATGCGCGCGGCGAGGTCGGCATCGAAGTCCATCTCGCCCTCGTCGGGGAGATCCGGATCGATCGAGCGCGACACGACCGACCCGTCGAGATGCTCGCCGATCGTGTATCGCTCGAGGTCGACGTGGGCGCAGACGAGGTCAGCGCCCAGATCGCGCGCGAGGCGGGCCGCCTCGACGAGGACGGCGTCGGGCATGCCGGGCTGCACTCCCACGAGGATCACACCGCGGGTGCTGTCGTTCTCATCCACGGAACGTCTCCCTCCTCCGCTCGCTCGGTGCACCGCCATCGTCTCACGTGCGGTCGGTCGTGCCGGGTAGCGGCATCCGTCATCACCGCACTGCCTGGACGACGCCCGCGGCCGATTTCTCCAGGAACGCGACGATGTCCTCGACCGGGGCGCCGCCCTCGACGACGAGCTCGACGAGGGCCTCTTCGGCGAACCCCACCCACGACCGCAGCGCGACGCGCAGCAGCGAGCTGTCGGGCACGCCGAGCTCCAGGTACACGTCGAGCAGGCGCTGTGCGTTCGCGGCCCGCGATTCGTCGAGCACCGCGCGCACGGCAGCGTCGCCGCTCGCGACACCGCGCACGAGCGAGTAGAACGTGCCGCGGTGGTCGCGCACGAATTCGACGATCCGCGTGAGCGTGTCGCGCATCCGCTCGTCGGGGGGCAGTTCGGGTCGCGGCTCGCTCGCGCGCAGCAGACTGTCGCGCGCCGTGGCGACGACGTCGCGGTGGAGCCCCTGGCGGGACCCGAAGTAGTGGAACACGAGCGCCCGCGACACGCCGGCCTGCTCGGAGAGCGTCTCCATCGTGAGCTCGTCGATCGGACGATCGGCGAGGAAGTTCACGCCGAGCGCCACGAGCTGCGCACGACGCTCATCGGGCGTCAGCCTCCGGCGACGGGGCGCGGACATGAAGAAAGCCTAATCCCCTCCTTGTTGACTGATTGTCAATTGTCTCTAGGCTCGGGGACGGGCGCGACACCGCCGTCGCCCCGTCGAAACAGGAGGCACGATGAAGTTCCGCACCTTCGCCCGCTCGCACGGCGGACGGGTCGCTCTCACCGCGATCCCCGTCGCCGCGGCCGTCACGCTGCTCACCGCCGGCGTCGCCCAGGGCGCCGTCCCGGTGTCGTTCGCCGTGTCGGGCAGTCAGTTCCAGATCGGTGCATCGCTGCTGGAGGGCGAGGGCTTCTCGCAGTACTCCGGCGTCGCCAAGGACACGAACGGCCACGCGCACCCCGTCGCCATCGCGAACATCAAGAAGGCGACGCTGCACGACCTGTGCCAGGCGGTCTCGACCGACACCCCGCTCGGCAAGGTGGGCGTCAAGATCACCGCCGGCGGCGGCGACAACCCCGCGACGGCGAGCGACCTGCAGATCGGGATGACGGGGCTCAAGGGCGACGCATCCTTCAGCACGATCCGCATCGGCGTCGACGCCTCCACCGTCCACACGAGCGCCAAGGGCACGGCCGGCGACTTCGCGCAGGACGCCGACACCGTGACGATCAAGGGCGTGCAGCAGACCGCCTGGAGCACGCAGGCGTCGGTCTTCACCCTGAACGGGATGAAGGTCGCGCTGACCGACGGGTCGAAGGGATGCTTCTGAACGGCACGCGCCGGCGCCCCGAGGCCGTCGGGTCGGGCTTCGGCGGGTGGCGCCGGGCGCGGCCGTTCATCGGCGGACTGCTCACGATGCTCGCGGGCGTCGAGATCTTCCTTTCGAGCCAGCTCGACCTCGCCAACATCCGCATCCAGCTCGGCATCGAGGGGTTCCAGGCCACGGTCATCCCGATCGCGCTGCTGCTCCTCGGCGTCCTGGCGATCCTCATGCCCGCGCATCACGTGTTCTACGGAGTGCTCGTGCTCGTCGTCGCCGTCTACTCGCTCGTCGGCGTGAACCTCGGCGGATTCGTGGTGGGCATGCTGCTCGGCTGCATCGGCGGCATCCTCACGGTGGCGTGGCTGCCGCGTGCTGCGCGGGTCGCGAAGGCTGAAGAGACGGATGCCGAGGCCCCAGAGGCGGATGCCGCGGCCGGGCGGGAGGAGGGCGTGACGGATGCCGCGGCCGGCGCGGAGCACGGTGTGCCGGCCGATGCCGACGCGCTGGGGAACTCGAGAGCGTCGACGGATGCGGCCCCGACCTCCCGCCGCGACGCCACGACGGGCCCGGTCGCATGACGCGCCGGCGCATCCTCCTCCTCGGGGCGGCGGCGTTGGCGGCCGGATGCCTCGCGGTGGGCGGTGGCATCGCCGCGCCGGCTCCCGCGTCGGCGCAGCTGTGCATCCCGATCATCCTCCCGTGCCCCCGGCCGGGTACCACCCCGGGCCCCACGCCGACCGGCACCCCCACGCCGACCCCATCCGTCCCCCTACCCGACGCTCCCGGCATCGCGGTGCCGCCGGCGCCGGGGGCCGGGGAGGACCCGGCGACTCTGGGTCTCGGTGCGGACGACGACGGAGCTTCGAAGGGAGAGGTGCCGAAGACCGAGACACCGAAGGCCGAGGCGATCCCCCTGAAGCTGCTGCCGAAGGACGACAGCATGGTCTTCACGCAGCCGCCGGCCCAGCTCGGTGTCACCTCTCTCTCGTTCACCGGGCTGAAGGGCATCGCGCCGGTCAGCGTGCGGCTCGCCGACGGCACGCGCATCGCCGCGCTGCGCCTGCGTGCCGAGAGCATCACGATGGACGGCTTCTCGCTCACCGTACGCGCCGAGACCGGGCCGAGTCTCGTCACGAAGGCCGACCGCATGGCGCTGCGCGGCGACGTCTCCGTCTACGTGAACTCGCTCACCGCGACGACCTCGAACGGCAGATCGCTCACTCTCGGCGCCGATACTCCCCCGCCGAAGGACGGCGTCACCCCGACGCTGCTGCGCGTCACCCTCGGCCTGGTCGGCTCGCGCGCGGACCAGATCGTCTACACGAACACCGATCAGAAGCTGGGCGACTGACCTCACGCCATCGGCTCGGCGAACGGCTCCTCCGGGTCGCGCCGCGGGGGCGGCAGCGAGACCGGGCCGGTGAGCGGCCCGTTCAGGATCGCGAGCGGACCCGTCGGATCGGCGATCATCGCATCCGGCGCGGCGAGCGGCGCCTCGTCGGGCTCCCCCTCGCGACGAGACGACTCGGCGACGCCGGCCCGCACGGCGCCGACGCCGGCGGCGATCACGAGGACGATGCCGGCGAGCTCGAGCGGCGTGAGCAGCTGTCCGAGCAGGACGAGACCGGCGAGTGCGGCGATCGCGGGCGACATGCTCATGAGGATCGCGAACGTGGATGCGTGCAGCCGGCGCAGCGCGATGAGCTCGAGGGCGTACGGGATCGTGCTCGACAGCAGCGCGACCGCCGCGCCGAGGCCGAGCACCTCGGGCCGCAGCAGAGCGGCACCAGCCGCGGTGATGCCGAACGGCAGCGACAGCAGCGCGCCGATCGACATCGCGATCGCGAGTCCGTCGAGCCGGGGAAAGCGCCGTCCGACGCGCGCGGCCGCGAGGATGTAGAACGCCCAGCTCGCCGCGGCGCCGAGTGCGAACAGCACGCCGAGCGGGTCGAGCCTGTCCCATCCGCCGCCCCCGAGGCATACGACCCCGCCGAGCGCGAGGGCGGCCCACAGCCAGGCCGACGCGCGGCGGCTGACGACGATCGAGAGCACGAGCGGCCCGAGCACCTCGATCGTGACCGTGACGCCGAGCGGCAGGCGGCTGAGAGCAAGGTAGAAGAGCCCGTTCATCAGGGCGAGCACCGCCCCGTACACGAACACCGCGCCCCAGTCGACGCGGGAGTGCCCCCGCAGGCGGGGACGGGCCAGCACGAGCAGCACGGCAGCCGAGAACACGAGGCGCAGCATCACCATCCCGAGCGGACCGACCTGCGGGAAGACCAGCACGGCGATGGCGGCGCCCGCATCCATGCAGATCTCGCCCGCGACGACGAGCCCGACCGCCGAGAGGGCCGCGGCGCGTCCGCGCGGCACGCGCATCAGCACACCTCGAGCACGCGGGGGGCGCCGTTCACTTCTTCGCCGCACAGATCGCGGTCTTCGCGATCAGGGCGTGGTACTCCTCGGCCGTCCACGGAAGGCCCACCGCAGGGGCCTTCTGCCCGGAGGCGGCGGGCGCCTTCGAGCCGATCGCGGCGAGTTCGCGCGCGAGGTTCAGGATGGCGCCGCGGCCGGCAGCGGAGTTGTTGAGCACGACGGCCACGGTCAGCCCGCTGGTGGGGTCGGAGAACGCGGCGGCGAGGTAACCGGGCGACGACCCGTACTGGCCGATGAGCGGACCCATCTGGATCGCGCCGCCCGCCGTGGTGAACCACGACGGCGAGGCCGGCGTGACGGGAAGCGGCGCGGCGAAGCGGTTCTTGTCCTTGACGAGGGTGCCCTGCGCGAGCGCCCGCGCGTACGCCGCGATGTCGTCGATGTCGGAGACGACACCGGAATCGGTGAAGCCGTAGCTCGCCGACTGCTCGGTCACGTCGGTCTGTTTGTCGCAGACGAAGGCGCCGTTCTTGTCGCGTGTGGTGAGGGCGAAGCCGTGCAGCGGGTCGGACGAGCCGACCACGGGCTCGGCCGGCGTCGGGCCCGGAAGGGCGGTGTCGCCCAGGCCGAGCGGCTCGAACACGGTCGAGCGGAGCAGCTCCGAGGCGCTCTTGCCGCTGGCGCGCTCGAGCGCGAGCCCGAGCAGGAGATAGCCCGCGTCCGACTCGCTGTACTCGGTGCCGGGGCGCACCTGGCCGCCGACGTCGCCGACGCCGTAGCCGACGAGTTCACGGGGGTCCCAGACGCGCTGCGGATTGCCGAGCTCGTTGTCGTCGAGCAGGCCGCGGTAGGTGCCGATGCCGCTCGTGCTGTCGCAGAGCGTCTCCAGGGTGACGTCGGTGAACTTCGGCATCCCCGCGACGTACTTGGTGACGCTGTCGCTGAGCTTGACGGTGCCGTCGGCGGCGAGCGCGTACAGGGCGTCGCACGTCATCGCACGGGTGATCAGGCCGGCGCGGAACGTCATGTCGGCGTCGACCGGCGTCTTGTCGCCCGGTGCCACGGTGCCGAGCCCCGAGACCCAGGAGCCGCTCCACGGCGCCCAGACGCCCGCGATCGCGCCCGACGAGCCGGTCGCCGCCATGGCGCCCTTCACCGCGTTCTCCATCTGCTCGCGCGTGTCGTCGGGGAGGTTCGTGCCCGATCCGGGCAGGGCGTGCGCGGCCGCGTCGGGCCCGGCGGAGCAGCCGGATGCCAGGAGGGCGAGCACGACGGCGGCCGCCGCCGCGGTGACGACGCGTCTGACTCCGGAGCGGACCAGCATCCTCACCCCCCGATGAACGTGCATAAGCATTCAAACACACGCCTCGCCGCCGCCCCGCGGCGAAGCGTCGTGTGACGCCGGATCTCAGCGCTCTCGGAGGAACGCCCCGTCCCGCTGGCGGCGCCGCGGTCACGGCTCCCGCTCGGGCCGGCCTCCGCCGGGACGAGAGGCTCCCCGCCCGGGCCGGGCTCCGCCGAGAGGAGGAGATTCGGCCCAGAGGAGGGGATTCCGAGCTCGATCGCCCTCCTCTCGGCCGAATCCCCTCATCTGGGGAACGCCGGCGGCGTGGCGGGCCGAGACGAGCGCGCCGGCAGGGACGAGCGCCGGCACGGACGTGTGCGCGAAGGCGGCGACGGGCCGGGTTCAGGATGCCGCGGCGCGCACCGCGGCCATGAACCGGCGCACGTCGGGGTCGACCTGGATGTCGCGGGGTCGCAGCGGGCGAGTGAGGTAGAGGCCGTCGAGCGAGGTGAGCCGCGACAGGGCGACGTACGTCTGACCCGGGGCGAACGCCCCCGAGCCGAGGTCGACGACGGCGCGGTCGTACGTCTTCCCCTGCGACTTGTGGATCGTCACGGCCCACGCGAGCCGCAGCGGGAACTGCGTGAACTCGGCGACGATGTCGCGGGTGAGCGACTTCGTCGACGGCTCGTACGCGTAGCGGAACTTCTCCCACACGGTCGGCTCGACGTCGTGCTCCTCGCCGTCGACGTCGACCCGCACCGATCCGCCGGCGATGCGGGTGACGGTGCCGATCGTGCCGTTGACCCAGCGCGGCGCCTCGCCGAACGACGCGGTGTCGTTGCGCAGGAACATCACCTGGGCGCCGACCTTCAGCTGCAGGTCGACGTCGGCGGGGTACGCGTCGCCGCGACCGAAGTCGCCGTTGATCTCGGCGACGGCGGTCTGCGACCGTCCGGGCAGGGCGTGGAGATGACGCTGGTTGATCGCCGTGACCCGGTCGTTGCGGGTGGCGAGCGTGATGATCGGCGGCTCGCCATCCGTCGGCTCCGGCGGCCTGCGCGCACCGGTGTCGTTGAGGATCTTGGCGATGTCCGCCGTCACGTGCCCGTGCCGCACGGCGTTGAGCATCGCCTTGAACCCGGCGTCGGACTGACGGTGGATCTCGCGCAGCTCGCGGATCTGCAGGTCGGCGCCGTGCCTCCCGATGTCGAGGATGCCCGACGCATCCGGCGCCTCACCCGCCCAGACGTGCGCGTCGAAGAACCAGAACGAGCGGTAGTGATCGTTGACGTAGCGCATCTCGTCGCCGCGCGGCGGCACCGGCGCCAGCTGGTACGGGTCGCCGAACATCACCACCTGCACGCCGCCGAACGCCTCCGCCCGGCGGCCGCGCGCGGTGCGCAGCGCGCGGTCGATCGCATCCATGAGGTCAGCGTTGACCATCGAGATCTCATCGATCACGAGCGTGTCGATCGCGTTGAGGAGCTTGCGCGTCGCGTCGGACTGCGGCTCGTCCTTCCTCCCGATGAGTCCGATCGGCAGCTTGAACAGCGAGTGGATCGTCTGCCCCTCGACGTTCAGGGCCGCGACCCCCGTCGGCGCGCACACCGCGATCTGCTTCTTCGTGTTCCACGCGAGGTGGTTCAGCAGCGTCGACTTGCCGGTGCCCGCGCGGCCGGTGACGAACACGTGCTCCCGCGTGTCCTCGATCAGACGGAACAGCGCCTCCTGTTCCGGGGACAGCGCGGGCGTGCTCACCCGTCCATGGTAGGCGGGCGCCGTGCGTCGCCGAGTGTCGCTCCACAGGGGAATCCCGGCAGGCTCTTCCTAGACTGGGGCGGTGGAGCATCAGGCGACGGGAGCGACGACGCGCGCGCCGCAGGCTCCGGACGCCGTGATCGCTCCGGATGCCGTCGGCGGTGCGCAGGCTGCCGACCTCTCGGAGGGCGTGGCGGACGGGGTGGAGGCCACCCCCGCCCGGCGCCGTCACCTGGGGCGCGACCTCACCGTCATCGGCCTGGTGTTCGTCCTGCTGCTCGGGGGGCTCGGCTTCGGCGGGTACGTCGCGTATCGCGAGCTCTACAGTCCCTCGGCGTTCGTGAAGCAGTATCTGTCGCTGCTGTCGGCTGGGCGGGCGGCCGATGCGCTGCACATTCCCGGCGTCGCCGTCGACCGATCGGAGCTCGACGCGGCCGGGCTCCCTGACAACGCGTCGGCGGCGCTGCTGCGCCAGGCGGCGCTCGCGCAGCTCAGCGACGTGAGCATCGACGGCGAATCGACGAGCGAGGGCGTCACCGAGGTCACGGCCTCGTACCGCGCCGGTGGTCACGCCGGCCGCACGACGTTCACGGTGACCCGCAACGGCCAGATCGGATTCGTTCCGACGTGGCGCTTCGCGCGCAGTCCGCTCGCCGTGATCGACCTCACGGTGCACGGCTCGATGTCGTTCGAGGTCAACGGCTTCCGCATCGACAAGCGCCAGCTGGCTCTCGCCGGTGCGCAGGTCGACCCGGCCGCCGCGGTGCCGATGCTCGTGTTCTCCCCGGGCGTGTACTCGGTGCGCGTCGACACGGCGATCTCCTACTCGCCGGGGGTCGCGGTGATCTCGGATGCGCCGCTGAAGAACGTCCCCGTGGAGGTGCAGACCGAGCCCACCGAGAAATTCGTCAAGGTCGTGCAGGACCGGGTGAGCGACTTCCTCAGCCAGTGCGCGACACAGCAGGTGCTGCAGCCCACCGGCTGCCCGTTCGGCTACCTCGTGCAGAACCGCATCGACGGTCCGCCGCAGTGGTCCATGGAGTCGATGCCGAAGATCACGGTCGAGCCGCACGGCGAGGACTGGGCGATCCCCCGGACGGAGGGCGTCGCGCACATCGTCGTCGACATCCGCTCGATCTACGACGGATCCGTGCGCCACGTCGACGAGGACGTGCCGTTCACGATGGTGGGCACGATCGACATCTCGCCGAGCGGCACCGCGTCGATCCGCGTCACGACTCCCGACGACGACTGAGGTCGGTTCGCCGCAGCTGGCGACCGCAGCGGCCGACGCATCCCGGCCCCCGGCTTGACAACCGCACGCCGCGCGCAGCCGCCTCAGATGCGGGCCTGGCGCTCGGCGTCGCGGGCGTCCTTCGCGGCCAGGGCGGCGAGGCGCGCGTTGTACGCGACGAGCTCGGCGTCGCCGGTGCGCTCGGCCTGCCGGTCGGCGCGGCGCTCGGCGCGGGCGTCGCTGCGACTCCACTGGATGCCGACCACGATCGCCAGGATGAGCGTCGGGATCTCTCCGATCGACCAGGCGGCGCCTCCGCCGACGTACTGGTCCTGCATCGGCGTCGCGCCCCAGGTGCGGCCCATCGCGCCGAACCAGTCGGCGAGCATCAGACCGGTCTGCATCATGATCGTGATGCCGAAGAACGCGTGGGTGGCCATCACCAGGATGAGCACGACGAGCCGCAGTGCGTACGGCAGCCGCGACGGCACCGGGTCGATGCCGATGAGCGACTGCACGAACAGGTAGCCCGAGATGAGGAAGTGCACGATCATCCACTCGTGCCCGAGGTGGTCGAACATCGCCCAGCGGAACAGGTCGGTGAAGTAGAACGCCCACAGCGACGCCCCGAAGATCACCGCCGCGACGATCGGGTTGGTGATGACCTTCGCGTAGGGGCTGTGCACCGCCCACATGATCCACTCGCGCGCTCCGCGCGTGCCGTCGCGCCGCTTGGCGATCGCGCGCAGCGCGAGGGTCACCGGAGCGCCGGGCACGAGCAGCACGGGGATCGCCATGCTGAGCAGCATGTGCCCCACCATGTGCACGCTGAACAGGTACTCCTGATAGGCGTTGATCGGCCCGCACGTCACCCAGAGCAGCAGCAGGAGGCCGAGGATCCAGAACACCGTGCGGTAGACCGGCCACTTGTCGCCGCGGCGGCGGAGGCGCCGCACGCCCGCGAGGTAGAAGAAGATGCCGAACGCGCACGCGACGAGCCACAGCAGGTCGATGCTCCACGCCGAGAACCACTGACCCATCGTGAGCGCGGGCGGCAGGGGCGCGCCGGTGAGGATCTCGGCAGGTGTCTCCGCGAGCGGCGTCTGCGCCCCGGCGGGCGGCGGGGTGCGGGCGAGAGCGGCCGCGGCGCCGCTCGCGATGCCCATGATGACGAGCTCGCCGAGCACGAGGGCCCAGAAGCGGCGGGATGCCGCATCCTGCCGCAGTCGGGAGATGAGGCGCGTGCGGTACACGGCGCCGAACAGGCCGAGGAGCAGGAGGGCGGCGCTCTTCACGAGCACGATGACGCCGTAGCCCGACGCGAGCCCAGCCCAGTCGCCGACGCCGACGGCCGCCCGGGCCACGCCCGAGACCGCGACCACGACGAACGCTGCGAGCGCGATCGACGAATACCCGGCGAGCGCGTCGGCCATCGCCGAACGGTCCATCGCCGGGCGGATCAGCACCATGAGCACCAGTCCGCCGAGCCACACGGCCGCCCCGAGCATGTGCATCACCATCGACGTGACGGCGATGTCGTGCGAGGCGAGGTCGCCGGAATGGCCCTGGGTGCCCATCGGCACGACCGCCGCGAGGGCGAGGCCCGCGGTGATGAGGGTCATCGTCCAGCCGCGCACGGCGAAGGTCAGCACCGTGAGCACCGCGCCGGCGAGCGTCGTGATGAGCCAGGTGCGGCCCGACTCGGTGGTGGTGAGCCAGCTGCCGAGCTGCGAGCCGAACGTGTTGTCGAGCCCGATCGTCGGGTTGAAGGTGAGGACGAACGTGAGGAAGCCGACGAGACCGGCCGCCACGGTGAAGACGCCGGCCGAGACGGATGCGGCGGTGAGCGCGATCTCCCACGGCTTCTCGCCGGGCTTGAGCGTGAACAGGGCGACGACGAGCGACCCGCACAGGCCCGCGGCCGAGAGGTTGACGGCCATCGTGACGAGCGGCAGGCTCCAGCGCACGCCGGGGCCCGGGTCGCCGAGCTGCAGCGGGGCCGCCCCGCCGCCGTACGCGAGGGCCCAGATCGCGGCGACCAGCGCTGCCGCCACGAGAAGCGCCGGACCGACGACCCGCAGCGCCCGCGCCGGGATGAGGCTCGCGGAGGCTCCGCGCGCCGGCGCGCCGGTGCCGTCGCGGGTGGGGGTCGGGATCACCCCTCCAGCCTAAGCGGCGCCGCCGAGTGTCGGCCGGGTCGGGACATGACGAAGGGGGATGCCGCAGCTGCGACATCCCCCTTCTCGGCATCGTCGGAACTGACGACGACCGAGGCTGCTTACTTGACGGCGGCCTTCAGCTTCGAGCCGGCGGTCACCTTGACGCGCTTGCCGGCCGGGATCTTGATCTCGGCGCCGGTCTGCGGGTTGCGGCCGGTGCGGGCGGCGGTGTCGACCTGCTCGAACGCGATCCAGCCCGGGATCGAGACCTTGCTGCCCTTGGCCACGGCCTCGGACACGGTGGAGAAGAGGGAGTCGAGAACGCCGGAGACGACGGACTGGCTCTGGCCAGTGGCGCTGGCGATGCTCGCGACGAGTTCGGTCTTGGTGATGGACTTGTCAGCCATGTGGGTGTGTCCTCCAGACGGCGGACATGCCGTCTTTCTCTACGGGAACCGAAGGACGTTTGCCCCCCGGTTGGTCAGTGCGACCGGGACGAATGTACCAAGATTCCGCGGAATCATGCGGATTTCCGGTGCTTCTGGCGCAACTTCCCCGGCGTGTCGCGTGGCGTCTGTGGCCAGTGCGACTGGAGTGACCGCGGTGACGGCTCCGCACCCACTCCCCGTCCCTCGTACCCAAATCCGCGAGGGTACAGCTGGTGGACGAGGGTACGGCGGTTTCCCACACCTTCGTCCACCAGCTGTACCTTCGCCGGCGGCGGCGCGATCGGCAGGCCGCGCGGGACGGCGAAGGCCGGCCCCGTGTGGGACCGGCCTTCGGTTCGATCGATGAGGCGAGCTGTTACCAGCTCGACTTGGTCACGCCGGGCAGCTCGCCACGGTGCGCCATGTCGCGGAAGCGCACACGCGAGATGCCGAACTTCGAGAGGTGGCCGCGCGGGCGACCGTCGATGACGTCGCGGTTGCGCAGACGCACCGGCGACGCGTCGCGGGGCAGCTTCTGCAGCCCGACGCGAGCGGCCTCGCGCTCCTCGTCGGTGGCGTTCGGGTCGATGAGCTGCTTCTTCAGCTGAGCGCGCTTCTCCGCGTAGCGGGCGACGACTTCCTCGCGCTGGTGGTTGCGCGCGATCTTGCTCTTCTTGGCCATGAGATCAGCGCTCCTCTCGGAATTCGACGTGCTTGCGGACGACGGGGTCGTACTTCTTCAGCACAATGCGGTCGGGGTTGTTGCGGCGGTTCTTCTTGGTCACGTAGGTGTACCCCGTGCCCGCGGTCGAACGCAGCTTGATGATCGGACGGACGTCCTGTGCCTTCTTGGCCATCAGAGCTTCACACCCTTCGCGATCAGGTCCTTCACGACCGACTCGATGCCACGAGCGTCGATCACCTTGATGCCCTTGGCGGACACGTTCAGGGTGACCTTACGGCCCAGCGACGGGACGAAGTAGGTCTTCTTCTGCACGTTCGGGTCGAAGCGGCGCTTCGTCCGGCGGTGCGAGTGCGAGATGTTGTGACCGAAGCCGGGAACCGCTCCGGTCACCTGGCACACTGCAGCCATGGTGATGTCTCCTTCTGTACCGTGACGCCGGACGGCGTCACCCAAGATCCCTTGTCTGCATTCCGGCCCACACCTCACACCGCCCGGATTTCACCGGTCGTTCGATGAGCGAAGAGAGTCGGAACGCGAACTGCGTGCTGGAGTGCGCGCAGACAAAGAGCGAGTCTATCACGCGTGGGCGTGTCGCCTTGACGGCGCGGGCGGATCAGGCGACGGATGCCGCAGCCGGCCACGATGTGGGGATGCCGCGCCGACGACCACCCCCAGGCCGTCGCGCGACATCCCCCAGAACGTCAGCGCTTGCGCGACTTGACGATGTTCTCCCCGGCGCGCTCCTTCTTCTGCGCCCGCTTCTCCTTGAGAGTGGCCTGAGGAGCCTTCTTGGCGTTGTGCTTGTCAGCCATCGTGGATACTCGCTTCCCTGGTTGCTAGCTGGCGGGTATTCCGGCTGACCATAGCCCACTTCCGCAAGGAAGTCACTTCCTGACCGCTGACCGGGGAATTTCTGCCGCCCGGTCTACGGCGTGCGCACCTCGACGAGGCCGCGCACGACCTCGACGACGGCGGCCGGGCCGGGCGCCTGGCCGATCGCGGCCCCGATCCCCTGTGCCGCGGCCCGGAACGACGACTCCCTCAGTACGCGGTCGACCGCGGCGGCGATGTGCTTCGGCGCCACGCGGCCATCGCGAGGCCTGATGCGCAGGCCGGCGCCCGTGTAGGCGACGCGCGCCGACACCTCGGTCTTGTCCTCGGTCGCCCCCGCCGCGACGATCGGCACCCCGTGCGCCAGCGCGTAGTGCACCCCGCCGTAGCCGCCGTTCGTGACGAATGCGCTCGTCAGCGGGAAGAGGCGGTCGTACGGCAGGAAGTGCGCCACGCGGGCGTTGGCGGGAAGGTCGGACTGCGGGATGTCGCGGCCGCCTGTGGCGGCGACGACGAGGACGTTCCGATCGGCGAGCGCCCGCATCGTGGGGAGGATGAGCTCCTCGAGATCGCCGTTCGCGACGGTGCCCTGGGTCACATGGACGACCGGGCGTCCGTCGTGCAGGTCGTCCCACCAGTCCGGCAGCGGCGCCGTCGACGCATTGTGGAGGGACACCGGGCCGACGAAGTGCACCGGCACCGTCACGTCACTGCGGGGGTATTCGAACTCGGGCACCGTGAACTGCACGATCGCGTCGGCCATCGCGGGGTAGTTCATGACGGCTTCCGTCAGCCGGCGTCCGGTGAGCTGGCGCACCATCTCCTCGGCCGAGCGCTGCAGTCCGCCGAACACGAAGCGGTCGCTGGTCCAGGTGAGGAACGCGTTCCGCGCGCGTCCGACCGGTCCGGAAAGTGGGGCGATGCCGAGGGCGAAGGGCGCGGTGTCGCGGCTGCGCAGGCCCAGCGGGACGATGCCGAGGTTCACGACCGGCGGGCGCTCGGCGGCGGGGCGTTCCAGGAGCAGCAGCGCGCCGAGGAACATGCTCTCGGCGAGCACGGCGTCCGCAGGCTGCTCCCGGAGCGCGTCGTCGACGGCGCGCAGCTGCGCCGGCGCCGGGTCGAGGAAGATGTGCTGCAGATCCCACCGTGCGCCGTCCACGCCCCGGCGGCCCGTGCGGCCGGGAAACGCCGCATCCATGTCGGTGTCGTCGTAGTCCGCGGCGGCAGGCAGCGGAATCCACCGCGCCCCGGTCTCCTTGACGGCGCGGCGGTAGCGCCGCCCGGTGAGGAAGCGCACGTCGTGTCCGGCAGCAGCCAGGGTGCGTGCGACGGCGAGCAGGGGCGTGACGTGCCCGTGCACCGGCGTGCAGCAGATGAGAAGCGAGAGCACGGCATCTCCTTTTCGATGGTAGGTTGAAAGTACTTCAGGAGTATTCACTACCCTCTAAGGAAAGTCAATGCCCCCCTACGTCTCTCCCCTGCGCGAAGCCCAGGCTGCCCAGACGCGACAGCGCATCCTCGATGCGGCGGTGCAGGTGTTCGGAACGTCCGGCTACTCCGGCGCATCCCTCGCCGTCATCGCCAAGGAGGCCGGAGTGTCGCTCGAGACGGTGAAGCAGAACGGTCCGAAGGCGGCCCTCCTGCTCGCCGGCTTCGACCACGCGTTCGCGGGCGCGGAGGGCGAGGGGCCCCTCCACGGCCGTGAGCTGGGCGAACGGGCCGCGGCGCTCGAGGGCGACGAGCTGCTCGACTTCCAGCTCGCCTTCGTCGCCGAGGCGAACAAGCGGGCGGCGTGGCTCTGGCCACGCCTGGTCGAAGCGGCCGCCGGCGACGACGAGGTGGGCCGGCGGCTCGAGCAGCTGCAACGCAACAGGCAGGCCGACATGCGCGCGTCGATCGAGATGTACCGCGCGAAAGGCCTGTGCCACAGCGAGCGGCCCGACGCCGAGCTCGCCGCCGAGCTGTCGTTCCTCATCTCGCCCGAGGGCTACACCCAGCTCGTGGTCGAGGCCGGATGGAGCGCGAAGGCCTACCGCGCGTGGCTGGCCCGCGCCGTGCGCCGTCTCATCCTGGAGGACTGATCGACTGCGCCGCGGCCGCCGCTTCCGCGGCTCCTCGCCCCCACCGGAACGGCGACACCGTGCGGTCGCCGGCGATCCAGAAGCGCCACGGGAACGCATCCGTTCCGGCGTGACCGGCGATCCCGACGCGAGGACCGGAGGCGACGTCCGTCTCGGGGTCGATGCGCAGTTGCAGGTGCGCCGCGGCGCCGTTCTGCGGCTCGCCCGTGACGGCGTCGATGCCGTCGTGGAGCGCGTGGCGGAGGCCCATCGCATCGCCGAACCGGCCCGGTCCTCGCGCGAGCTCGCGATCGGTGCGCGCCGCGGGGCGACGGCGACGGGCGATGTCGACGCCCTCGATGATCTCGCCGGCGCGCAGCAGGATTCCGCCGGCCTCGCCCTCCGGCCCGCAGACGACGTTCGCACAGGAGTGGATGCCGTGGCTGAGGTAGACGTACAGGTGGCCGGGTTCGCCCCACATCGTCGCGTTGCGGCGCGTGTACCCCATGCGCGCATGCGACCCGAGGTCGGGCACGGGCCCCGTCCCCTTGCCGTGGTATGCCTCGACCTCGGTGATGCGGGCGGCCACGCTCTCGCCGTCGACCGTCACGGCGAGGACGCCGCCGAGCAGCCGCGGCGCGACGTCGAGCGGCAGCCCCAGCAGGTCGGCGCGCGTCGCGGGGCGGAGGGTCGCGGCGGGGTCGGCCGCACCGGGAGGGGGTGGCGTGGCGGGGCCGGTGGGCGCGGCGGGATCGGATTCGTTCATTGTCTCGGACGGGCGGGGAGCCCGCCCCCACGATACGCGAGCGTCCACTCCGCGGCACAGGTACGTGGCTCTGCGGCCCCCAACGTCGGAGAAGCAGGCTGGATCGGCCGGGGGCAGCGGCTGCGGCCCACCAGGTGTCGATCGAGCCTGCTTCTGCGACCCGCGCTGCACGAGCGCCGAGCGATCGGCGCCCTAGACTCGCGCCATGTCGCTGGTCTACCTGTGCGTGCGCCCGCAGCGCGAGGCGGCCCTGGCAGAGTACGCCTCATTCCGCACCGAATCGGGCCTCGACGAAGAGTCGCTGCAGATGCACGATCTCACGACCGACCCGCTGCCTCCCGATGCGCTCGAGCGGTGGTCGGGATTCCTCGTGGGCGGCAGCCCGTTCAACGTCAGCGATGCCGAAGAGGCGAAATCGACCGTGCAGCGCCGGGTGGAGGTCGATCTCGAGACGGTGGCGGCCGCCGCGGTGGAGTCCCGCACAGCGGCGCTGTTCACCTGCTACGGCATCGGCATCGTGACGCGGATGCTGGGCGGCGAGGTGAGTCGCAGCTTCCCCGAGCCGACCGGGCCGACCGTGGTGCGGCTCACCGACGCCGGGCGCGACGACCCGCTCACGGCGACGCTCGCCTCGGAGTTCACGGCGCTGTCCGCGCACAAGGAGGGATCGGGCACTCCGCCGCCCGTCGCGGTGCTCCTCGCGACGAACGACGCGTGCCCGGTGCAGGCGTACCGCGTGGGCGATCGGCTCTACGCGACGCAGTTCCATCCCGAGTCCACGCCGCTGCCGTTCACCGAGCGGATGGCGTTCTACCGCGACGGCGGATACTTCGCCGCCGACGAGTACGACGAGATCGCGGCGCGCGTGCTCGACGCATCCGTCACCGAACCCGGCCGCATGCTGCGGACCTTCGCGCGGCAGTGGGGGTGACGGAGAACCAGTGAGCCCTGGCACGCCGCGGACCAGCGTTCACGCCGCCGAGCGAGGCCGCAGGACGCGCGCGAACCGACCCATCCGCTGTGCCGGCACGGACTCGAGACCGCTCACTGCCCCACGGGCGGCGGGGTCTGGCACCACGAGATGCCGAAGCCGCTGAACGAGTGCACCTCGTGCGCATCGGCGAGGGAGACGACGTGCGTGACGACCTTGTCCGGCATCGGCAGCAGGTAGTCGTCGTAGGTGTTCGCGACGGTGTCGGGCGAGACGGCGATGGCGGCGTACTGGGCGCTCGGCGAGACGCACACCTGGATCACCGCGTCGGTGGGCGGGATGTCGAACACCGCCGTCGCGGCACCGTCGGCCGCGACGCGGTACACGGTGGTGCCCTCGGCGACGCCCTGCCCCGCGCCGGAACCGCCGGGGACGTCGAGCACGCTGTACGGGCGCACGGATCCGGCGGCCTCCCCGGGCACGGGGACGACGACGCCCATCCGGCCTGGCACGTCGCGGCCGTGCGCCCGGGCGGCCGCCAGCGCCTGCTGCTTCCCGTCGGTGAGGTCGACGGTCACCATGCCGTCGGCGCGCTCCACCACTGCCACCGACGAGCCGCGGGCGATGCCGTCGATGGCGTTCCCGGTACCGAGGTCTGCGGCTCCCGTGCCGGTGGCGCCGCTCAGCAGCATCCGTCCGTCGTAGGTGAGGACCAGGATGCTGTCGCTGTCGGGCACGAACCGCCAGTCCGCGACGCGCTGCTCGCGGCCGCCGACGGCGACGGCCGTGGGCGGAGTGCTGGCCGCCGCATCCTTCAGCGACGCGGTGTACAGCCGGCTCTCGCGGGCGCCCTCCCGCCCGAGGTTCGCGTCGGAGTAGGTGTAGCCGATGAGCTCGCCGCGGTCGGCGCTCTGCAGCGCCGCGACGGCGCCGTCGCCCGGGAGCGGCAGGTCGCGCTGCTGCCGCCCCTGAAGGTCGGTGACGACGAGTGCGGCCTTGCCGTGGGCGTCGAGGGTGGAGACGACGAGGTGGCCGCTCGTGGCGCGGAAGTCCTCGATGTGCGGGTGGCGGAACACTGGCTCGGGGTCGGATCCGGTGAGGTCGGTGCGGAGGATGCGGTCCTCGACGTCGCCGCGCTGCAGCATGTAGACCTGCTGCTTCGGCGTCCGGAACCGCTGCGTGACGGTGGCCGCGGGGCCGCCGCCGAGTCCGGTCACGCCGGTGAAGCGCACCGTATAGTCGGTGTCGTCGTGCAGCGGCAGCGTGAAGCGCACGCCCATTCCGCGACCGGAGGTGTCGACGGTGAAGTCGGCGGCGGGGGTGACCGTCACCTGATCTGCGGTGATCGGATGCAGCGACTGGTTCATCGTGACGATGAGGCGCGCGCCGGAGGCGGTGGTCGCCGCATCGGCATCCATCTGCACCTTCGTCACGCGTGGGCCCTGCGTGCCGCTGGCGGCGGTGCCGGCGAGGCCGAGCACCGCGAGCAGTCCGATCACCGCGGCGAAGGTCGCCGCGAACGCGCGTCCACGCCGGCGCCGGGCTGCGGCGCGGCGCGTGCCGGCCTCAGTACTCATACGGATCCTTCGGCTCGGCGATGCGCTTGACGCTCGTCGCGGCGATCTGAAGGGATCCGTCGGACGTCGACGTCACGGTGCCGGTGACCTCGACCCAGGTGCCGGTCGCCGGCGCCGCGCCCGTCGCTGCGATCGGGACGTTCGCCGGCTGCGCGTCGATGACGCAATGCGTGATGACGAGGCGGGTGAGGTCGAAGGCGCCGCCGTCGCCCGGGGTGACGAATCCCGTGAGGGTGACGGCGTCGCCCTCGAACGCATCCGGATTCGTCGCAGTCGCGAACACGCTCGCCCAGTCGCCGACCCCGAACGCCGACACGTCGCCGTGCGTCGCCAGGTTCAGGATGTCGGCCCCGGCGAACAGCGGCGCGGCGCCGACGTCGCGGGTCTGCGCGATCTCGGCCGACAGCGCGGCCGGGGGCAGCAGCAGCGCCGACAGCATGACCCCGGATGCCACGACCCCGCCCGCGCCGACGACGACGGCGCCCGCTCGGCGAGCCGCCTTCGCCGAAGCGCCCGCCGCTTCCCGCGAAGCCGCGGCCGCTTCCCGCGAAGTCGTACGATTTCGCCCACTGAACATCGAACTGCGCGCGGTTTCATGTGCACTCGGCGAGATCGTACGATCTCGCGGTGGCTCGTCCGGCGCCGAGGGACTCGCGGAGTGGTCGTGGCCGTGGTCCTCCTCCGCGCCGAGCGGGAGGAGGAAGCTCGCGGCCGCCCCGACCAGCAGCAGCACGGCCATGGGGATCGCGAACCAGTTCGACGACGGGTTGATGTAGAGCGCGAGGCGTCCGGTGAGCGCGAGGCCGAGCGTCACGACGGCGAGGCACGACGCGAGACCGACGCCGAGCCAGCGGTTCCACACCGCTGCGCTACGCGACAAGGTTCACCCCCACGCCGATCGCGAACGCCGCGAGCAGCACGATGACGACCATTCCGGCCAGCACCCGCGTCGTGAACGTCGTGCGCAGCAGTGCGAGCATCTTGACGTCGACGAGCGGTCCGACCAGCAGGAACGCGACGATGGACCCGGGCGTGAACGTCGACGCGAACGACAGCGCGAAGAACGAGTCGACGTTCGAGCAGATCGACACGATCATGGCCAGCAGCACCATCGCGACGATCGAGAACACCGGGTTCGAGCCGATCGCCAGCAGCGCGTCGCGCGGAACGAGCACCTGCACCGCACCCGCCATCGCGGAGCCGACCACGAGCGCCGGCATCACGGCCCGCAGCTCGACGACGAACTGCGCGAGGCTGCGCCGCCACCTCTCGCCCGGCTCGTGCACCACGAGCTCGCATGTGTCGCGGAACCGCTCCGTGAGCAGCGCATCGGGGTCGGGATGCCGGCTGTAGATCCAGCCGATCAGGTTGGCGATGAGGTACCCGCCCACGAGTCGCGCGACGAGGATGCCGTCGCCGAAGCCGAACGCCTGGTGCGTCGTGACGATGACGATCGGGTTCACGATCGGCGCCGCGATGAGGAACGTCATCGTCTCGGGCACCGTGAACCCGCGCATGAGCAGCCCGCGCGCGAACGGCACGTTGCCGCACTCGCACACGGGGATCACCATGCCGAGGAGCGACAGCACCGCCCGCCGTGCCGACGCGCGCCGCGGCATCCATCGCTCGATCGCTCCCGGCGGGATCCACACCTGCACGACGATCGAGAGCACCACCCCGAGCACGACGAACGGCAGCGACTCGATCAGCACGCTGAGCGCGAGGGTCAGGCCGTCCTGCGCGCGCGTCGGCACGCCGGGCATGAGGCCGGGGGCGAGGGCGTCGACGAGGAACAGCGCCGCGACCGCGGCGACGCCGGCGCCGAGCGCCAGCGCGCGACGAGGATGCCGATCGATCAGGGGCTTCGGGCGGGGTCCGGATGCCGTGTCCTCCGTCCGGGTCACGTCAGCTCGCGCCTCGCCGGTCCGCCGCCCGCCGAGCCGTGCAGTCGGGGCACACGCCGAAGACGTCGACGACATGCTCGGCCTGCGTGAACCCATGGCTGGCAGCAGTCGCGCGCGCCCATTCCTCGACGTCGTCGGCGGCGATCTCGACGGTCAGCCCGCACGAACGGCAGATGAGGTGGTGGTGGTGGCCGGGGCTCGTGCACGCACGGTACAGACTCTCGCCCTCGGGGCTCTGCAGCGAGTCCGCATCACCCGCCGACGCCATGTCGGACAACGCGCGATACACCGTCGCGAGTCCGATGCCCGTGTTCTCCTCGCGCAGGGTGGCGTGCAGGGACTGCGCGCTCACGAAGCCCGCGGCGTCTGTCAGGGCTTCGCGCACGCGCTCCCGCTGCCAGGTGTTCCGCTGCGCCATGACTCGAGTCTAGGCCGGGGCACCGTAACGACGGCCGAGAGGCGGCGCTGCCCGACGTCGGCTGCGAGCCGCTACCGCCACGACGAGGACCATCACCACGGCGAACCCGAGCGAGACCCAGCCGGCTCCGAGCCCGACGCCACCGTCGGCGACGGGCTTGCCGAGCCAGTCCGCGACAGACGCCCCCAGCGGCCGGGTGAGGACGTACGCGAACCAGAACGAGAACACCGCGTTCCAGCGCCCGAACCGGCGGCCGAGCGCCGGCACGAGGATCAGCACGGCGAACAGGGCGATCGACGACAGGTAGCCGAGCCCCAGGCCCACCGCAGTGAAGTCCCCGAGGGCGGTGCCGGTGGCGAACGTCGCAACCACGGCCGCCCAGTAGAACACCTCGCGGCGGGTCGTGGTGACCGCGTGCACGTCGAGGGTGCCCTCGCTCCTCCGCCAGCCGACGAATACGAGTGCGAGAGCAAGCGCGTATCCCACGGCCGAGACGACGTAGGGCAGGCCCAGCACAACATGCACGACATCCGCCGCCATGGTTCCGAACACGCCCACCATCGCGACGGCGAGCCAGTACACGCCCGCAACATATCGACGCCGGCTCAGCTGCAGGGCCAGCGCGCCGATGAACAGCACGAATCCGAGCAGCACCGCGACCACCGGCGGGAGCACATGGATCGAGTAGTCCGACAGCGCCTCGCCGAGAGCCGTCGACGCGCCCTTCGCGATCCAGAACGACACGGTGGGATCGGCGACCCGACTCGCGGGATTCGAGGATGCGTTCCGCCTGCTCACCAGCCGAGGGTGAACCGCCGGCTCTAAGAATCCACCCAGAAGCAAGGATCCCGGACGAATCGGGACGCACCCGGATCCGGATTCCGTCCGCGTGTCAGGAGAACCAGTGCGCCGGTCGCATCTGAGATGTTTCTCAGAGCCGGGGCGACACGCTCGCGGCATGGACCTGCGAATCGTCACTCCCCGGCAGCGCTCACGCCTCGCCATGCCTCTCACCGTCACCGTGATCGTCCTCGCCCTGGTGACGGCGGCCGGCTTCGTGATCACGGCGCACCCGGCCTGGTCGGTGGCCGAGGACCAGGCGATCCGCGCGGTGCAGCACGCCGGAGGCGCCGGCCTTCAGATCGCCGGCGGGGCGATCGCCGTCGCGTTCGGACCCGCGGGGGCGATCCTCGTGGTCCTCGTCGTGCTGTCGGTGGCCTACCTCGGCACGAGATCGTGGCGGCTCACCGCCCGAACGGCCGTGGTCCTCGCCGTGCCGTGGGCGGTGGCCGAGTCGCTCAAGGAGGTGGTGAAGCGTCCCCGTCCCGACCCGGCACTGCTCGGCCTCACGCCCGAGCCGCTCACCTACAGCTTCCCGAGCGGACACACCGCGTTCGCCGCCGCACTCGGCTGCGCCGTGGTGATCGTTCTCGTCACCGGTCGTCTGCGGATCGTCGCGATCGCGGTCGCCGCCGCCGTCGCTCTCGTCACCGCCTGGTCGCGGGTGTACGTCGGCGCGCACTATCCCAGCGACGTCATCGCGTCGCTGATCCTCGTCCCGGTCGTCGCGATGGCCGTGAACCGGCTGGCTGTCCGCATCCCGTTCCTGCGCTGACCCCCATCGGCGGGCGGTTCGGTCGTATCTTTTCTCTGAGGCGGAAGGCGGCGCGATGGGAGGCGAACGATGAGCGACCGGCGCCCGCGCCTGCTGCTCGCCGAGGACGATCCGCAGCTCGGGCCGCTCACGGCGCGCGTGCTCGACGAGGTCTACGACGTCGCACTCGTGCCCGACGGCGACGACGCCCTCGCCGCGGCGGCGTCGGGCGGCTTCGATGTGCTCGTGATCGATCGGCGGCTGCCTGGCCTCGACGGACTGTCGATCGTGGAGCGGCTGCGGGCCGCGGGCGTGCGCACCCCCGCTCTGATCCTCACGGCCCTCGGCACCGTGCAGGACAAGGTGAGCGGGCTGGATGCCGGGGCGAACGACTACCTCGTCAAGCCATTCGAGTTCGACGAGCTCTTCGCGCGGCTGCGAGCCATCCGCCGCAACGACGACGGCGAGGGGCCGTTCGTGCGGATCGGCAGCTGGGAGTTCTACCCGGACTCGCGCGCCGTGTACTCGCCGTACGACGGCCGCACCATCCTCACCGACCGGGAAGCCGAACTGCTGCGGCTGTTCGCACAGCATCCTCGGCGCACGTTCACGCGAGCCGAGATCCTCCAGGCCGTCTTCGAGCCGACCGACACTCCCGGCACCGTCGACACCTATGTGCACTACCTGCGCCGCAAGACCGACCGCGACATCGTCACGACCGTACGCGGGCGGGGCTACCGGCTGGGCGTCGGATGAACGGGCGAGCGGATGCCGATGCCCGCCTGGTCCGTCGCACGATGTGGGCCGTGGGGGCGTGGATGACGGTTGCCGCAGCGGTCCTGGTGGCCGCGGTGCTCGCGGCGGTGATCGTCGTCGTCCTCAGTCAGGTGCCTCTCCGCGACCTGCTGGACCGGCGGCATCACGAGGAGACGATCGACGTCGGGGGGCTGGATGCGATGACCGCCGCCGCCGTGATCGGCGTCCTGGCGATCGCCCTCGCGTGTGCGCTGAGCCTCATCGTCACGCGGCGTGCCGTCGCGCCGCTCGTGGATGCGCTCGCCCGACAGCGTCGCTTCGTCGCAGATGCGTCGCACGAGCTGCGCACGCCGCTGGCCGTGCTCGACACCCGGCTGCAGGTCCTCGAGCGGTCGCTCAGCGACGACGACGCGCATCGCGACATCGTCGCCGAGCTGCGTGCGGACTCCCGTGCCCTGATCGCCGTCGTCGCCGATCTGCTCGACGCCGTGGACGTGACCGCGTCGGGCCGGCAGCCGCCCGTGGCGCTGGCACCGATCGTCGCGACGGCGGTCGCGTCGATGCGCATGCTCGGCGACGACCGCGGGGTCGGCGTGACGGCGGATCACGTCCCGGCCGACGTGCAGGTGCGGATCCCCGAGACGAGCCTGCACCGAGCGCTCGTCGCCCTCCTCGACAACGCCGTGGCGCATTCCCCCGCAGGGGAGACGGTGCATGTCGCGGTGACGGCGAGCCGCAGCCGCGTGCGGATCGCCGTGTCCGACCGCGGCCCGGGCATCCGCGGCATCGCTCGGGAGGCGGTCTTCGACCGTTTCGCGCACGCGCCGGGTACCGCGGAGGGCAGGCGGACCGGGTTCGGCATCGGGCTCTCGCTGGTCCAGGACACCACCGGCCGGTTCGGCGGCTGGGTGGAGCTGAGTGACACCTCGCCGAGCGGGACGACGATCACGATCGGACTGCCGCGCGCCCGCACACGCTGACGGGCCGATGCGTGAAGCGGTCAGACGCCGTCACGCTGCCGACCGGGTGACGCGGTCGCGCCGCGCACCGGCCGCACGGCACACGAGGTAGATCACGAACGAGATCGTCGTGATGTAGGGGCTCACCGGCAGCTCGCCCATGACCGCGAGCAGGATGCCGCCGACGGCTGAGACGAACCCGAACACCGCCGCGAGCACCGGCACGGCCACCGGGCCCGCGGCGACTCTCATCGCCGCGGCGGCGGGAGTGACCACGAGCGCGAGCACCAGCAGCGCGCCGATGATGTGGATGGCGACCGCGACCACGAGGCCGAGCAGCAACATGAACCCGAGCGACACCCAGCGCACCGGCACGCCGCGCGCGGCGGCCGCCTGCGGGTCGAGGGAGTCGAACCGCAGCGGGCGCCACATCAGCACGAGTCCGACCAGCACGACGGCGCCGATCAGGATGAGCCATCCCAGCTGCTCGTTCTGCACCGTGACGATCTGACCGGTCAGCAGGCTGAACCGGTTCGCGCTGCGCCCGGGATACAGCGACAGGAACAGGATGCCGAGGCCCAGCCCGAACGGCATGAGCACGCCGATGATCGAGTTGCGCTCGCGCGCCCGGGCGCCGAGCCAGCCGATGAGCGCGGCGGCGATGAGCGATCCGACGATGGAGCCGGTGACGGCGTCCGCCCCGATCAGGAGGGCGGCGGCCGCGCCGGCGAACGACAGCTCGCTGATGCCGTGCACGGCGAACGCCATGTCGCGCTGCATCACGAACACGCCGATGAGCCCGCCGACGAGGCCCAGCACGGCGCCCGCCCAGACCGAGTTCGACACGAGCGCGAGGATCTCGCCGTAGTCGGCGATCCCGCCGAACATGGCGTTCCACACGTCGCCCCAGCTCATTCGTGCTCGCCTTCGTGGTGATGGTGGGACTCCTCGGCATCCGGCGCGCCGACGACGACGAGCCGGTTCCCGGCGCGCATCACGAACACCGCGGCGCCGTACAGGTCGGTGAGCACGTCGCTGCGCAGCACATCGCGCGGAGCACCGAGCGTGAACCGCCCGCCCGCGAGGTAGAGGATGCGGTCGACCTTGCCGAGCACCGGGTTGACGTCGTGGGTGACGAGGAGCACGGCGGCCTGGCTCTCGCGCCGGTGATGGTCGATCATGCGGACGACCGCCTCCTGGTTGGCGAGGTCGAGGCTCGTGAGCGGCTCGTCGCACAGCAGGAGCTTGGGGTCGTCGGCGAGCGCCTGCGCCACCCGCAGACGCTGCTGCTCACCGCCGGAGAGGGTCCCGACCGGCTGGTCGGCGAAGTCCGACGCCCCGGCCGCCGCGAGCAGGTCGTCGACGCGGGCGCGGTCGCCGCGACGTGGGATCGGCAGGCCGAAACGGTGCCCGTCGACGCCGAGCTGCACGAGGTCGCGGGCGCGCATCGCGGTGTCGCGCGGGAGGGGCCGCTGCTGCGGGATGTACCCGATGCGGCGGTTCCCAGCGCGGTGGACCTCTTCGCCGAACGCGGAGATGCGTCCCTCGCTCAGCCGGTCGAGGCCGAGGATGGCGCGCAGCAGCGTGGTCTTTCCGGAGCCCGACGGTCCGAGCACGGCGATGAGCTCGCCGGGCCGCACCGTGAGGTCGAGGCCCGACCAGAGCGTGCGCGCTCCGCGGCGCAGAGCGGCGTGCTCGATGACGAGGGGCGCCCCCGGCTGCTCGGATTCCACTAGTCCACCTTAGTGATAACGGTTCTCATACATACGCCGGCGTCCACCGCACCGACTTGCCCCTCGGTTCGCCGAGTTGCCCCCCGGTTCGCCGGCTTGCCCCCCGGTTCCGCGAGTTGCCCCCCGGTTCCCCCGAGTTGCCCCGCGGTCCCGCGAGTTGCCCCCCCGGTTCCGGGACTCACCCACCGGATGCGTCACCTCACCCCAGCGCATCACCGAGCTGTCGCACGTTGTCGGCCATCCAGCTCAGGTAGGTCTCGCCCTCCGGCAGCAGCTCCGAGAAGCGCAGCGTCGGGATGCCGGCATCCTTCGCGGCCTGCTCCACGCGATCCGTCTCGGGACCGCCGGCCTGCGCGTTCACGATCACGACCGCAACCTGCCCCGACGAGATCGTCTTGAGCGCGTCGAGGAGTGTCGCGGGCGGCACGTCCTGTCCCTCTTCGACCGCCTCGCTGAAGGCGTTCGGCGTCTTGTTGTCGAGCCCTGCGGCGTCGGTCAGATAGAGCGGGAGTGGCTCGGTGACGAACACTCCCGTGCCCTCGTGCGCCGCCTTCAGCCGCGCGAGATCGGCCTCGACCTTATCGATGCCCTCGTCGAAATTCTTCGCGTTGGCGGCGAACGCATCCGCCCCCTCGGGGTCGATCGCACCCAGCTCGCTCGAGAGCTTGTCGGCGAGCGTCGCCATCACGGCCGGGTCGTAGAAGACGTGCTCGTTGAACCCCTCGAGATGATCGTGCGCGTGGTCGGCGTCGTCGTGATGCGTCTCGAGATCGCCGTCAGACGGGTACTCGGGCGACAGGGTCGCGGCGGTGAGGACGACGGCCTTCGTGCCGGATGCGTCGACCAGACCGTCGACGAACGGGTCGAAGCCGCCACCGTTCTCGATCACGACCGCAGCCTTCGCCACGCGCAGCTGATCGCGGGCGCTCGCCTCGTACTCGTGCGGATCCTGGGCGGCCGAATCGATCAGCGACGTGACGTCGACGCCGTCGCCGCCGACCGCCTGGGCGATCGCCCCGTAGACGTTCGTCGACGCGACGACCGGGATCTTCCCGTCGCCGCCGTCGGCCGACGTCGAACCGGAGCACCCGGCGAAGAGGAATGCGGTGGCCGCGAGCGCGGCGGCGGGGATCAATCGGCTTCTCATCACTCACCCCACCCTAAACCGTAATGAGAATCATTCTCAACTTTACCGCTCCGCAGTTCGCCGCTCTTCCGGGAACGACGACGCATCCCCTAGTCCAGCAGCAGCGCCGGCTCCTCGAGGATCGACGCCACGTCGGCGATGAACCGGCTCATCCCGTCGCCGTCGACGACACGGTGGTCGAACGATCCCGCGACCGTCGTGACGTACCGCGGGCGCACCTCGCCGTCGACGACCCACGGCTTCTGCCGGATCGTGCCCATCGCGACGATGCCCGCCTCGCCGGGATTGATGATCGGCGTCCCCGCATCCATCCCGAACACCCCGATGTTCGTGATCGTGATCGTGCCGCCCTGCTGATCGGCCGGCGTCGTCCGACCCTCGCGCGCGGTGAGCGTGAGCTTCTCCAAGGCCCGGGCCAGCTCGCGCATCGTCATGTTCTGCGCATCCTTGATGTTCGGCACGAGCAGCCCGCGCGGCGTCGCCGCCGCGATGCCGAGGTTCACGTAGTGCCGCACGCGGATCTCCGACCCGCCGTCGGTGTCGACCCACGCGGCGTTGACCGTCGGCGTGCGGCGCACCGCCCAGATCACCGCCCGCGCCATGACCAGCAGCGGCGACACCTTCACGTCGGCGAAGTCCGGCGACGCCTTGAGCCGCTTGACGAGCTCCATCGTGCGCGTGGCGTCGACATCCGTCCACACCGTCACGTGGGGGGCGCTGTAGGCCGACCCCACCATCGCCGACGCGGTGGCCTTGCGCACGCCCTTCACCGGGATCGTCTCAACGCGGTGCTCCTCGTCCGAGCCGACGGACGCCACCGCGGCCGAAGCCGCGACGGGGATGCGCTCCTCGCGCACGTCCGGCCACTCCGGCGTCGCGATGTTGCGGAACACGCTCGCCTGCGACGCGTGCTTCATGACGTCGTCGCGGGTGACCTCGCCGGCGGGCCCCGACGGCGTCACCGAGCCGAGGTCGATCCCGAGGTCGCGCGCGAGCTTGCGGATCGGCGGCTTCGCGACGACGCCGATCGACGAGTTCACTGGGCGCTCGGCGGGCTTGCGGCGGCGCGACGCGACCGGCCCGCCGGTGCCGTAGCCCACGAGCACCGATCCCTCCGACGCGGGCTGCGTCTCGGGCTCACCGTGCGCGCTCTGCCCGAGGACGGCGTCGGACGCGTCATCCGCCGCGATCGTGATGATCGGCGTGCCGACATCCACCGTCACACCCTCGCCTACAAGCACGTCGCCGACGGTCCCGGCGAACGGCGAGGGAAGCTCGACGAGCGACTTCGCGGTCTCGATCTCGACGAGCACGTCGTTGACGGCGACGGCGTCGCCCGGGCCGACGCGCCAGTTGACGATCTCGGCCTCGGTGAGGCCTTCGCCGACATCCGGCAGCACGAAGGTCTGGATGCTCATGTCGTTCCCTTCTTCACCCCGGGGTCGAGGCGGCGGTTGGTCAGTAGGCCAGCGAGCGGTCGACGGCCTCGAGGATGCGATCGGGATCGGGCAGGTACACGCCCTCGAGCTTCGCGGGCGGGAACGGCACATCGAAGCCCGACACCCGCAGCACGGGCGCCTCGAGCGCGTAGAACGCCTCGGTCATGACGGTGGCGGCGACCTCGCTGCCCACCGACACGGACCCCGGCGCCTCCTGGGCGTAGACCATCCGGCCCGTCCGGCGCACCGAGTCGAGCAGCGGACCGTAGTCGATCGGCGACAGCGACCGCAGGTCCACGACCTCGCACGACGTGCCCTCGCCCTCGGCGAGCGCCGCCGCCTGCAGCAGCGTCGTCACCATCGCGCCGTGCCCGACGAGCGTGACATCCGTCCCGCGGCGCACGATGCGCGACGCGTGCAGCGGCAGGGCGGGGGCGGATGCGTCGACCTCGCCCTTCTGCCAGTACTTCGCCTTCGGCTCGAGGAAGATGACGGGGTCGTCGGAGGCGATCGCCTCCTGGATCATCCAGTACGCGTCGTTGGGTGTCGACGGCGACACGACCCGCAGGCCCGGCGTGTGCGCGAAGTACGTCTCCGGGCTCTCCTGGTGATGCTCGACGGCGCCGATGTGCCCGCCGTAGGGGATGCGGATGACGACCGGCATGCGCAGCGCGCCCTCGTGCCGGTTCGTGAGCTTCGCGAGCTGCGTCGTGATCTGGTCGAACGCGGGGAAGACGAATCCGTCGAACTGGATCTCGATCACGGGCCGGAACCCGGCCATCGCCAGCCCGATCGCCGTGCCGACGATGCCGGATTCGGCGAGCGGGGTGTCGAGCACGCGGCGGTCGCCGAAGGCCGCCTGCAGCCCCTCGGTGACGCGGAAGACGCCGCCGAGCTTGCCGATGTCCTCGCCCATGAGCAGGACGCGATCGTTCTCCTCCATCGCGCGGCGCAGCCCCGCGTTCAGCGCCTTGGCGAACGGCATGGTCTGGATGTCGGTCGTTGAGCGCGCGGAGCGAGTCGGAACGACGTCCGCAGAGGGGCGTTCCGACTCGCCCTCGGCTCGCTCAACGACCTGATGTGAGGAGTTGCCGGTCATCGGGTGCCCTCCTCGAAGGATGCCTCGTACCCGGCGAGCCACTGCTTCTGCCGGTCGATCAGCGGATGCGGCTCGGAGTACACGTGGTCGAACATCGTCGACGTCGGGATGGTGCCGAGCGCCGTGGTGCGCTCGCGGACGTCGTCGGCGCCCGCGGCGGCTTCGGCATCCACGTCGTCGAAGAAGGCGTCGGGGGCGCCCCGCCCGCGCAGGTAGGCCCGCATGCGGGCGATGGGGTCACGCTCGGCCCACGACCGCTCCTCGTCGGAGGTGCGGTACTTCGTCGGGTCGTCGCTCGTCGTGTGCGCGCCCATCCGGTAGGTGACGGCCTCGATGGCGCGGGGGCCCTGCCCCGAGCGGGCCTCGTCGAGCGCCCGCCGGGTGACGGCGTAGCTGGCGAGCACGTCGTTGCCGTCGAGGCGGAGCGACGGGATGCCGTAGCCGGCGCCGCGCTCGGCGAGCGGCACGCGCGCCTGGGTGGCCACGGGCACCGAGATCGCCCAGTGGTTGTTCTGCAGGAAGAACACCTCGGGGGTCTGGTAGCTCGCGGCGAACACCATGGCTTCGTGCACATCGCCCTGGCTCGACGCGCCGTCGCCGTAGTAGACGATCACGGCCTGGTCGCGGTCGACGTCGCCCGTGCCGCACTTGCCGTCGAACGCCAGACCCATCCCGAACCCGGTCGCGTGCAGGGTCTGCGAGCCGAGCACGAGCGTGTAGATGTGCGTGTTGCCATTCGCCGGGTCCGTCGGATCCCAGCCGCCGTGCGTGAGCCCGCGCATGAGCCGGATGATGTCGAGCGGGTCGACGCCGCGGATCGTGCAGACGACGTGCTCCCGGTACGACGGGAAGAGGTGGTCCTGCGCGCGTGCGGCGCGGGCCGAGCCGACCTGGGCGGCCTCCTGCCCGTAGCTCGGCGGCCAGAGGGCCAGCTGACCCTGGCGCTGGAGGTTCGTCGCCTGTCGGTCGAACGCGCGCACCACGACCATGTCGCGGTAGAACTGCTCGAGTTCGACGTCGTCGAGCGCCTCGATCAGGTCGACGTACGCCTCGGCGGCCGGGGTGGGGGCGAAGGTGCCGTCGGCGGCGAGCACCCGCACCAGGCCCGGATCGTCTGTCGCGTCGGGGGTCTGGGTCACCGTTCCACGCTAGCCCGTGGGCCTGATCGCGTTATGGGAGAGTCTCCACAACGGATCCCGCGATCCGCAGTACGCGCTCCACAGACTCTTCCTCGCCGACGGAGATGCGGATGCCGTCGCCGGCGAAGGGGCGGACGATGCATCCGTCCTCCTCGAAGCGCGCCGCGACATCCATCGTCCTGTCCCCGGTGGGCAGCCAGATGAAGTTGCCCTGCGCGACGGGGATGCGCCAGCCCTGCGCTCGGAGAGCCTCGGCGAGCCGGTCGCGGCGCGCGGCGATCGTGTGCACGCGCTCGAGCAGCTCGGTCTCCGCGTCGAGGCTCGTGAGCGCGGCCTCTTCGGACTGCGCGGTGACCGACAGCGGCACGGCGGTGGAGCGGGCCGCGTCGAGGATGCGGCGGTGTCCGATGGCGTACCCGACGCGGAGGCCGGCGAGGCCGTACGCCTTCGAGAACGTGCGCAGCACGACGACGTTCGGGTGGTCGCCGCGGCCGAGCTTCGTGATCCCGTCGACGGCGTCGGGGTCGGTCACGAACTCCGCGTACGCCTCGTCGAGCACGACGAGAAGGTCGGAGGGGAGCTTCGCGAGGAACGCCTCGAACTCCGCCTGCGTGACGATCGGGCCGGTCGGGTTGTTCGGGCTGCAGACGATCACGGCGCGGGTGCGCTCGGTCACGGCGCCGGCCATCGCGTCGAGGTCGTGGCGCGCGTCGGAGGTGAGCGCCACCTCGATGGGAGTGGCGCCGGCGATCAGCACGAGTCCGGGGTACGCCTCGAACGAGCGCCACGCATAGACGATCTCGTCGCCGGGAGCGGCGACGGCGAGCATGAGCTGGGAGAGGATCGAGACGCTGCCGGCGCCGATGTGCACCTCGTCGGGGGTGACCCCGAACCGGGTCGCGAGCGCCTGACGGAGGCGGGCGGCCGTCGCATCCGGATACCGGTTGACGCCCACGGTGCGCCGCAGCGATTCGACGACGGCGGGCAGCGGCTCGTACGGGTTCTCGTTGCTGGAGAGCTTGAACGCGTCGGGGCCGGCCTGCTTGCCCTGCTTGTACGGGGGCAGTGCGGCGATCTCCGGGCGGATGCGGACAGGAACGTCTTCGGTCACGCTCCGAGTCTACGAGGGCCCGCCGGTGCGTCCCGCCCGGGCCGCTCGGCGGGACCGCTGGCCCGGACCGCTCGGCCGCGACCGCTCGGCCGGGGCGGGACCGCTCGGCCGGGACCGCTCGCCTGTCGCAAATCGACCTTCCTGCGACCGAAGAAGGTCGATTTGCGACAGGTGAAGGGTCCCGCGACGCCGCTCCGCCGTCTCGCGGCTCGCTGCGCGAGCGCAGCGAGTCGAGGCGGCCACCATGAGTCGGATGGGGAAATGTGCCCATGGAACCCGTCCGGGGGCGGCGGTTACCGTGCAAGGGCGAACGGATGACGCGGCCGCACGGCACGTCGGGAACGGAACCGTGGAGATCATGAGACGAGGACACCAGGCGATCGCCGCAGCGGCGGCCGTCATCGGAGCGTTGACCCTCGCGACCCCGGCGGCCGCGGCACCCGGCTCCTCGACGATCGCGCAACCCTCCCTCGCGGCTCCAGCCGCCGCATCCGGCTCCTCGACGATCGCACAGCCGACCCTCGCGGTTCCCGCCGCCGCATCCGCGCCCACCGGGTTCGACCACCGGCCCCTTGCCGCCGCGACGCCCTCCCCGTCCGACCCCGGCTCGGCCACGGCGCCGCTGGCAGCCGCGACGGCGTACCGTCTCGTCACGATCGGCGCCGAGCAGATCAACGTCGGAATCCTCGCCGTCTCGCGGATCCCGCACGGCACGCTCGTGCACTACGCGGTCGCGCCGAACGCCTCCGGCGACGCCGATGTGTTCTTCATGAAGCGGAAGTCGCTGAGCGACCCGTTCCCCGCGATGGCGCTCGCGCGCATCGACATCGTCGACGCCGCTCACAACGCGCTCTATCAGCCGATGATCTCGGGCGGCGACTGTCTCTGCAGTTACAACGGCGACCTCACCGGCACCGATGCGAACGGCACGCCGACCGTGGGCTACGCGATCCTGCCCGAACTGCCGGCCGGCATGAAGACGGTCACCGTCCGCATCGGCGGATACGCGTTCCTCCCCGGCATTCCGGTCGAGGATGCGCCGCCGAAGGGTCCCACGGCGGAAGCGCCCGTTCCGCTCGGGTCCTGGCCTGCCCTTCCCGACGAGGCCGCCATCGCCGGCGGTGACGTGAAGCAGGCGACCCGGCCGCTGACGACGAACGTCGCCGATCCCGTTGCGGCGACCTCCACGAGCCCGACGCGCACGACGATCGCGCTGGCGTCGGACGTGCTGTTCGCCAACGACCGGTCGGACCTCTCCCCGAAGGCGAAGGACGCGATCCGCGACGTGGCCGACAAGATCAACGCGCACGGCACCGGCACGGTGATGATCGACGGCTACACCGATTCGGTCGACTCGGATGCGCACAATCAGACGCTGTCCGAGGCTCGCGCGCGCTCGGTGCTGAAGGCGCTCAGACCCCTCGTGACGACGAGCGGAGTGTCGTTCGAGACGGCCGGGCACGGCGAGCAGGACCCGGTCGCCGACAACACCACCGCCGAAGGCCGGCAGCTCAACCGCCGGGTGACGGTGTCGTTCGCGACGAAGGGGGAGAAATGATGAGCCGGATGCGTCGCCGCGCTGCCACCTCGGCGGTCGCCGTGGGCGCGGCGACGGCCTTGATCGCGGCCCTCGCGGGCTGCACGTCCACGTCGACGCCCGACCCCTCGCACACCCCGACGCCCACCGCGCTGAGCGTCGACCAGGTGGCGAGGAGGATCGCCGACGCCACGGTGCCGACCACCTCGATCGCGCACACCGACGGCACGATCGACTCCCTCGACAAGACGCCGGTCACGATCGACGTCGTCTCCCTCGACGCGCTGCCGGACTCCACGATGCTCGAGTTGCGCATCGCCACCGCGTCGGGCGAAGAGGCGCGGATCAACTCCTTCCAGTTCGCCGTCACGCCGTTCCAGGACACCCGCAACATCGGGCTCGTCGACGCGAGCGGCAAGACGTACCGGCCGTACACGTACGCGAACGCCCGGGACGTCAGCGGACAGAACACCGGATGCCTCTGCGACACGCTTCCCGACAGCTCCGACGGCACCGGGGTGCTCATCTCGATGATCATGCCGCCGCTGCCTGACGGGACCGACAGCGTCGATGTGACGATCCCGGGTATCAAGACGATGAAGGACGTCCCCGTCTCGCGGGACTGACTCCGCGGCGCGGAGCGGCTCGGCGCGCGAGCTCACGCCGCGAGACAGAACGGCTCGGCGCGCGAGCTCACGCCGCGGGGCAGAACGGCTCGAGGGAAGCTCACCCCGAGGGGCGTAACGGCTCGGCGCCGTTCGCCGCGACCTCTCGCCCCGCGAGACCCCTGCATGCCAGACTGGGCCGATGCGATTCATCATCCGCGTCGTGATCAACGCGTTCGCCATCTGGGTCGTGACCCTCATTCCGGCGCTGACGGTCAAGGTCATCGCGTTCCCGCCCGGCGACACCCTCCAGCTCATCCTGACTCTGCTCGCCGTGGCGGCGATCTTCGCGATCGTGAACACGATCATCGGCACGATCATCCGGATCGTCGCGTTCCCGCTCTACATCCTCACGCTCGGGCTGATCTCGCTCATCGTGAACGGCCTGCTGCTGTGGATCACGGCATGGCTGACGCACTGGTGGAGCTGGGGCCTGCGCGTCGAGAGCTTCTGGTGGGGCGTGCTCGCCGCGCTGATCATCACCGTGATCAACTGGATCTTCGGCATCATCCTGCGTCCGCAGCGTCGGCGCTGACCGAGCGTCGGGGCGGCGGCGCCGCACGCGAGCGGCAGGGAACGCACGCGAGCGGACGCCAGCTTGCGCAGCCTCCGTCGGTGATGCGTCCCCGGCGGCGTGACCACGCCGTGGGGCGGCAACCACACACGAGCGACGCTGAACGCTCCGACCGGACGCCAGCTCGGCCGCATCCGTCGACGGTGCCCGCTTACCCTGGATGCGATGAACAAGCGCGCCCTCGTGTGGATCGCCGGCGGCATCGTCGCGGTGGGTGCCATCGCCGCGATCGCCGGGCCGATCTTCTACCGTGACGTGATCGTCGACACGGCGGCGCCCGCCCCCACCGTCGCCGCGACGACCGGCGGCCCGACGATCGCGCCGAGCGCCGTGCAGGGAACCTGGACCGTGGGCGACGGCTCGTTCGCCGGCTACCGCGTCGACGAGGTGCTGAACGGCACGGACGTCACCGTCGTCGGCCGCACCGAAGAGGTCACCGGCGAGCTGACGGTCGAGGGCGACGCACTGACGGCGGCATCCGTCACCGTCGATGTCGCGTCGATCACGACGGACGAGGGCAGCCGCGACTCCTACTTCCGCAACACCGCGATGCGCACGTTCCGCTACCCGACCGCGACGTTCACCCTCACGGGGCCGGTGGTCGCGACATCCGCTCCCCGGGTGGGCGTCGCCCGGTCCGTGACGGCGAGCGGGTCGCTGACGCTCGCGGGCGCCACTCGGGACGTGACGGTGCGGATGGACGCCGTCTTCGACGGTGACGGCGCGCACGTCGCAGGCAGCATCCCGATCACGTTCGCCGACTTCGGCATCGAGGCGCCGTCACTCGGCTTCGTCTCGGTCGACAAGCAGGGGACGATCGAGTTCTCGCTGCGGCTCGCCCGCGGCTGATCCCGCGCCGGCCGGGGAGCCTCGCGGGCCGGGTACGACCGCCCGCCGACTCGCTGCCGCCCCCGCGGACCACACCGCCGACCGGAGGAGATTCGGCCGGGAAGAGGACGGATACGGCTCAAATCCCCCTCTCTCAGCCGAATCCCCTCGCCTCACGGAGATGCGAAGCGCGCCACCGGCGCCGATCCGAGGCGCGCCAGCCCCGGCCGATCCGAGGCGCGCCAGCCCCGGCCGATCCGAGGCGCGCCATCCCCGGCCGATGGCGCGCCATCCCCGGCGATAGATTGAACGCAGAGCCGAAGGAGGCCGCATGCAGATCACCGGAGCCGTGCTCGAAGAGATCGGCCGCGATCGTCCCTTCGCACAGTCGCGCCCGATCACGCTCAGCTCGCTCGACCTCGAGGCGCCCGGTCCGACCGAGCTGCTCGTGCGCATCGAGGCCGCGGGAGTCTGCCACTCCGATCTCTCCGTCGTCGACGGCAACCGGCCCCGCCCGGTGCCGATGCTGCTCGGGCACGAGGCATCCGGAATCGTGGAACAGGCCGGCGCCGAGACTCCCGGCTTCGCCGTCGGTGACCGGGTCGTCATGTCGTTCCTGCCGCGCTGCGGCGAGTGCGCCGCATGCCGCACCGACGGCCGGCTCCCCTGCGAACGCGGGACGCGTGCCAACAACGACGGCGTCCTCCTCGCCGGCGGATCGCGGCTGCACCGCGACGGCCGGTCCGTGCGCCACCACCTCGGCGTCTCCGGCTTCGCGACGCACGCCGTCGTGGACCACCGCTCGGCGGTCGTCGTCGGCTCCGACGTGCGGCCCGACGTCGCGGCCGTGCTCGGCTGTGCGGTGCTCACCGGCGGCGGCGCGGTGATCAACGCCGGAGCGGTCGAACCGGGCCAGGACGTGATCGTCGTCGGCCTCGGCGGCGTCGGGATGGCGGCCCTCATCACCGCCGTCTCGCTCGGGCACGGCCGGGTGATCGGCATCGATGCGCTTCCGGCGAAGCTCGATCGCGCACGCGAGCTCGGAGCCGACGAGGCCATGACCCCCGACGAGGCGATCGGCCGCGGCATCCGTGCCCCGCTCGTCGTGGAGGCGGCCGGGCATCCGCGTGCGTTCGAGACGGCGTTCGCGCTCACCGCGCCCGGCGGCCGCACCGTCACGGTGGGGCTGCCGAGCCCCGACGCGACGAGCACGATCACGCCGCTGACGCTGACCGCCGAGGCGCGCACGATCGTCGGCTCGTACCTCGGGTCGGCGGTGCCGAGCCGCGACATCCCGATGTACGCGCAGCTGTGGCGCGAGGGCCGGCTGCCCGTCGAGGCGCTGATCTCGAGCACGATCGCGCTCGACGAGATCAACGCCGCGATGGACCGCCTCGCCGCGGGCGAGGCCGTGCGCCAGGTCATCCGCTTCTGACGACGGATGCGTCGGCCGACGCCCTCGCGCGCGTCGGGCGGGCCATCGCCTCCCGCACCCGCGACGACTCGCCTCCGCCCCGCGGCGGCTCGCTGCAACCGCGGGCGCACTCGTGTGACGCTGCATGCTGCGGCACACGCTGACTCAGCCGCGACTGACGGCAACAACTCAGGCTGAGCGCCGGTGCGACGGTGCGGCTCCCGCCGAATCTCGGGGAACGCACATGGGCGACGCCCAGTCCAGCTTGAGTTGGTGCCGGTGAACCTGACGCATCCGTCCCGTCGTCGTTGTCAACCCATACCTCGGCCTGCGCGTGCGCGCCATGATGAGACCATCGGCGAGAGGAGCCCGGGTTGGACGATATCGAGCGACTGGCGAAGGCAGCGTCAGACGACGGGATGCGCGTGGCGGTCGCCGAATCGCTCACGAGTGGCCTGCTCGCGAGCAGGGTCGGCGAGGGCGAGGATGCGTCGTCGTGGTTCGCCGGCGGCGTCGTGGCCTACCTCACCGACGTGAAGGAGTCGCTGCTCGGTCTGGAGCCCGGCATCGACCCGTGCTCACCGGAATGCGCGGAGCAGCTCGCGAAGGGCGTCCGCTCGCTCATGTCGGCCGATATCGCGGTCTCGACCACCGGGATCGGTGGACCGGAGCCCGAGGGCGACCACGACCCGGGCACCGTCTACATCGGGTGGGCGACCGCCGACGGCACCGGGCACGTCCTGCTCCACCTCGAGGGCGACCCCTCGCAGGTGCTCGACGACACCGTGACCCACGCGGTCCGCCTGCTCGCCGACGCCGCCGAGGGCCGCCGCGCAGCCTGACCCTTCCGCCGGGTCACGACCGTCCGGCCCCCGTCCCACCTCGTGAGGTGGCAGAAGTGGCGGCTATCCTCGTCGGGATAACCGCCACTTCTGCCACTTCACCGCGAACGCACGCGCGCGACGGGAGTCCGCTTACTCGGCGTCGAGGTCGGTCTCGAGCAGCTCGACGAGCCGGTCGAGAGCGGCATCCGCGCCCTCGGCGTCCGAGGTCAGCGTGACCACGGTGCCCTGCGAGGCGCCGAGACCCATGAGCGACAGGATGCTGCCGGCGTTGAGCTGCGGTCCTCCGTCGACCGAGATCGTGACCGGGATCCCGGTCTCCTGAACGGCCTTCACGAACAACTTCGCGGGGCGGGCGTGCAGCCCGGAGCTGCTCGCGACGGTGGCCTGGCGCTGTGCCATGGTTCTCTCCTTCGGTTGGATGTCTCAACGAGTAGTGGCGATGGATGCGTCAAGCGGGCACTGCGACCCGGCTCGCGGCCGGCTCGACCTCCGTTACCTGCCGTCCGACGAAGCGCTTGAGCGCTACGAGGACCAGCGCAGTGACGATCGTCCCGGCGATGAGCGCCACGAGGAAGCCCCAGATCGGGTCGATCGCGAAGAACACGAAGATGCCGCCATGCGGCGCGCGGGATGCGACGCCGAACGCCATGCACAGTGCGCCGGTGACGGCGCCGCCGACGAGGTTCGCCGGGATCACCCGCAGCGGGTCGGCCGCGGCGAACGGGATCGCGCCCTCTGAGATGAACGATGCGCCGAGCAGCCAGGCGGCAGCGCCGTTCTCGCGCTCCACCGTGGTGAAGCCGCGGCGGTAGAGCACCGTCGAGGCGAGCGCCATGCCGAGCGGCGGCACCATCCCCGCGCACATCACGGCGGCCATGATGTGGAAGCTCGCCGGCGTCTGGGCCGCGAGGCCCGCGACCGCGAACGCGTAGGCGGTCTTGTTGACCGGTCCGCCGAGGTCGAAGCACATCATGAGTCCCAGGATGATGCCGAGCCCGATCGCGCCGGCGCCGCTGAGACCGTTGAGGAACGTCGTCATCTGCCCCATCAGCCACGCGATGGGCGCGCCGAGGATGAGCAGCATCAGACCCGATGCGATCGCCGACGCGAGCAGCGGGATGATCACGACCGGCATCAGACCGCGCAGCCAGCGCGGCACGGTGGGCTTGCCGATGAGGTAGGCCGCGTAGCCGGCGATGAGACCGCCCACCAGACCGCCGATGAAGCCGGCGTTCATGAACACGGCGACCGATCCGGCGACGAATCCGGGGGCGATGCCGGGCCGATCGGCGATCGCGAAGGCGATGTAGCCGGCGAGCGCGGGCACGAGGAAGCCCATGCTGATATTCCCGATCTGGAATGCGATCGCGCCGAGGTAGTAGATGAGCCCCTGGTCGGGCAGGTTCCACAATGCGTAGTGCTGCAGCGTGTAGACCGCGTTGCTCACGCCGTCGTCACCGTGGGTCAGCGCGATGCCGTACCCGGCGAGCAGGAAGCCGATCGCCATGAGCAGGCCGCCGCCCGCGACGAACGGGATCATGTAGCTGACGCCGGTGAGCAGGATGCGCTTGATGCGCGCTCCTCCCGACTCCGCCGGCGGGGCCGCGGCGGTGGAGGTCGCGGCGGCACCGGTCACGCGTTCCGCGTGCGGGTCGGATGCGGCGGCCACCGCCTCGTCGATGAGCTGCTCGGGGTGCTCGATGCCCGCCTTCACCGACGCCCGCACGACGGGCTTGCCGGCGAACCGCTGCGGCTCCCGCACGTCGACGTCGACGGCGAAGATCACCGCGTCGGCGGCAGCGATCACGTCGTCGGGCAGCGCCTTGTAGCCGCTCGAGCCCTGCGGCTCGACGACGAGGTCGACACCGGTCTTCTTGCCCGCCGCCGTGAGCGCGTCGGCCGCCATGAAGGTGTGGGCGATGCCCGTCGCGCAGGCGGTCACCGCGACGATGCGCGCGCGGTCGCCGGATGCCGCGGCCGACGCGGTCGCTCCCGGTCCGGCGGCCGCGTCGGCGGTCGCTCCCGGTCCGGCGGCCGTTCCCGCTCCGGCGGCCGCTTCCGCTCCGGCGGCCGCTCCGGCGCCTACGCAGTCGCTGGCGCCGGCTCCGCCGTCCGCAGCCGCGAGTGCTGCAGCATTTGACGATCCACCCGCGCCCGCGAGTGCTGCAGCATTCGTCACGCCACCGGCGGCGGACGCATCCGCCGCTCCACCCCGGGCGGGCGCATCAGTCGCACCGGCGGCCGACGCATCCCTCGCTCCACCCGGGGCGGACGCATCCGCCGCGGTCGCTTCGGCGGCCGGCGTATCCGTCGCCTCTTCCTCGCCGATCGCGACCCGCACGATGTGCACGACGTCATCCGCCGTATGCGCAGCACGAAGTCCGCCGGTGAAGTCGTCCTGCATGAGGCTGCGCGCGAGCTTCGACAGCACGGCGAGGTGCGCCTCGGCGGCGTCGGCCGGCGCAGCGATGAGGAAGACGAGATCGGCCGGGCCGTCGTCGGCCCCGAACTCGACGCCCGGCTTCAGCCGCGCGAACGCGAGCGACGGCTCGGTGACGGCCGGGCTCTTCGCGTGCGGGATCGCGATTCCGCCGGGCAGGCCGGTCTCGTCCTTCTGCTCGCGCGCCCACGCGTCGCCGAAGAGCGCTTCGGCGTCGGTCGCGCGGCCCTGCGCGACGACGCGCTGGGCGAGGGCGCGGATCACGGCGGCCTTGTCGGCGCCGAGATCCACGTCGAGGCTGACGAGCGGTGGAGTGATGGTGTGCGACATGGTGACCTCCGTCGGTCGCTGTTTCAGAGGGTGATCCGCGTGACGGGGATGTCAGCGGCGGAGAGATCGTGGGGATGGGGTGCCATGGTTCCGGGCAGGGATGCCGCGGCCGACCCGTGCCGGACGGCCGCGGCAAGGCACGCGGCGGGGCTGTGGCCCGCGGTCTCGGCGAGCAGGTAGCCCGCGAGGGAGCTGTCGCCGGCGCCGACGGTGCTGCGCACCCGGATCGCGGGCGGCACGGCGGCGTAGGCGGCATCGGCGTCGACGAGCACGGCTCCGCGGCCGCCGAGCGTGACCAGGGCCGCCCCAGCGCGGGCAGGGACGAGGGTGCGGGCGAGGCGTGCGGCGTGCAGGGCGAGGTCGTCCGTGGCGTCGGTCGCCGCCGTGCCGGTGAGTTCGGCGAGCTCGTCGTCGTTGGGCTTGATGAGGTCGGGACGGGCGTCGGCGACGGCGGCGGCGAGCGCCGCTCCCGAGGCGTCGACCGCGATGCGGGGAGCGGCGGCGCCCCAGCGGTCGCGGACGGCACGGATGACGGCGGCGTAGAAGTCGTCGGGAACGTCGGGCGGGAGCGACCCGGCGAGCACGAGCCAGTGCGCGCCCTCCGCGGCGTCGACGATCGCGGCCGCGAGGGCATCGAGCTCGGCGGCCGAGGGCGACGCGCCGCGCAGGTTGAGCTTGGTGGTGACGCCGTCGGGATCGGTGATCGCGACGTTCGCACGGCAGTGGCCGGTGACCGGCACGGCGCTGATCGCGAGGTGGTCGGCGGCGAGCGACGCGCGGTAGGGGTCGTCGTCGGCGAGCGGCAGCACGGCGAGGGCGGGGGCGCCGGCGGCCGCGAGCACGCGTGCGACGTTGATGCCCTTTCCTCCCGCGTCTTCTCGGGCGGATGCGGCGGCCTGCACCGCTCCGGCGCGCAGCGGAGCGGTCAGCACGATCGTCCGATCGAGCGACGGGTTGGCGGTGACGGTGACGATCATGCGACCCACACCTCCACCTCGGCGCGGTCGAGCGCAGCGGCGAGTTCGCCGGTGGGCGCGGCGTCGGTCACGAGGACGTCGATGTCGTCGAGGGAGGCGAAGCGCACGAGCGATTCGTCGCCGAACTTGCTCGCGTCGGCGACGACGACCACGCGGCGGGCGGCGCGGACGATGGCCTCCTTGACGGCGGCCTCCTCGGGGTCGGGGGTACTGAGGCCGAAGTCGGCCGAGACGCCGTTGGCGCCGACGAACACGACGTCGGGGCGCAGGACGCTGATCGCGCGGACGGTGCCCGCGCCGACGGCCGCAGCGGTGACGCCGCGGACCCGGCCACCGACGACGGTGAGCGTGATGTCGTCGGCAGCGGCGAGGGTGGGGGCGAGGGTGAGCGAGTGGGTGACGACGTCGGCGGTGCCGCCGATCGCGGCGAGGCGCGCGCCGAGGAGCTCGGCGACGGCGGCGGTGGTGGTGCCTGCGTCGAGGAAGAGCGAGCCGCGGAAGCCGTCGGTGAGGACGTCGAGGGCGCGCGCGGCGATCGCCGTCTTGGCCTGAGTGCGCCGGTGCGCGCGCTCGCGGACCGGCGCTTCCACCGTGCTGTGGCGCTCGGCCGGCACGGCGCCGCCGTGCACGCGGCGGAGGGCGCCGGCGCGTTCGAGCGCGTCGAGGTCGCGACGGACGGTCTCGGTGGTGACGTCGAAGCGGCGAGCCAGATCGTGGACGCCGACGCGTCCCTCGTCTGTCAGCAGCCGTTCGATGAGCTCCTGCCGCTCCGTCGCGTACATCCGCACCTCCTGTGGTTTCCCACACATTACAACTCATTCCAACATTACACAAGAGTTGCTTTATGTGGTTTTCGCTCGACTTCGAGATAGTGGCCAGGAGGTGACACACCGCCCTCACGCACTTCTAGGCTTGCCCCATCAGCGCGCCACCGGCGAGAGACGACCGCGGGAGCGCGTAGCGAAGGAGGGAACGATGACGGACCACTTCAAGGTCGGCGATCACGTGACCTGGAATTCCGAGGCCGGCCACGTCAGCGGGCGGATCACGAAGGTCCACACCCGCGACTTCGACTACAAGGGGCACACGCACCGGGCGAGCGAAGACGACCCGCACTACGAGATCAAGAGCGACAAGACCGACCACATCGCCGCGCACAAGGGCAGCGCCCTCAGACGCCTGACGTAAAGCAGGGTTTGCCTCACGTAGAGGCGGGCTTGGGTCAGTCCCCCGGCTTCTCCGCGGCGCCGACCAGCATCCCGAGCCCGATCGCCAGCATCCACGAGTCCTTGCTGATGGCGACGCCGTTCTTGCTCGGCCAGATGCTTCCCGGATTGCGCAGCGCCGGCGTGCGCAGGTACATCCCGACCAGTCCAGACGAGAACATCGTGAGAACAGCGCCGGCGACGGCCGCCGGGATGAACGGGAGCAGCAGCAGCGAGCCCACGGCGATCTCGCTGGCCGCGAGCGACCGGACGAACCGGTCGGCCGGCAGTCGCTTCAGCATCGGATACGCCCCAGTGGCCGCACCGTAGAGCCCCTGGATCTGCTCCGGCCCGGCCTTCAGCTTCGTGATGCCGGAGTGCAGGATGTAGGCCCCGGTGGCCAGTCTCGTGGGGACGTCTCGCAGCGACATCCGGGAACGCGTGCTCATGGCTCTCCTCTCGACCGCACCCGTGCACGGCTTCCAGCCGCACCCTACGCCGGATACCCCGCGCCCACGAGGGCCACGCTCGCGATGCCCACCCCGCAGTCCCCGTGAGGTGGCAGAAGTGGCGGCTTTGGGGGCGGGTATTCCGACCACTTGTGCCACCTCACACGCGGCGGGCGGGTGGTGGGCGGCGGGGCCGCCTACTCGCCCGCGAGACGGGGGCGCGGGCGGTTCTTCCGCAGCCACAGCTCCGTCTGCGCGACGTGCGACGCGGCGGCCCCCGACGCGGCGGCGGGGTCGCGCGCGGCGATCCCGGCGAGGATCGCGCGGTGCCCGGCATCCGACACGCGCTTGATCTCCTGCGCGTCCTCCGTCTCGAACATCCCGTAGGCCCGCGACCGTGCCCGCAGCACCTCGGTCAGCGACGTGAGCGCCGGGTTGCCGGCGAGCGTCGCGATGCGCATGTGGAACTCGTGGTCCTCGTCCGACCACGACACCTCGGCCGGGATCTCCTCGAGGTGCGCGAGCATCCCCTCCATGTCGGCGACGGCGGATGCGTCGGCCCGCGCCGCCGCGAGCGATGCGGCATGCGACTCCAGCACCCGCCGGATCTCGTAGAGCTCGAGCACCGACTCGAGCGGCAGCAGCCCGATCGTCAGCGACAGCTTGCCGATGATGTCGGCCGCGCCGAGCGCGCTGATGTACGTCCCAGAGCCGTGGCGGGTCTCCACCACGCCGAGCGCCTGCAGGGTGCGGATCGCCTCGCGCAGCGAGCCGCGCGAGACGCCCAGCCGCTCGCACAGCTCGTTCTCGCTCGGGAGCTTCGCCCCGGGTGGGATCTCGCCCTCGGCGATGAGCGCGCGCAGGCCTTCCAGCGCATTGTCCGTCGCACCCATGTCGCCCCTTCGCGCAGCCGGTCGGCATCCGCCGTCAGCGCAGTCCCCTCGTCCGGACCCGGCCGCAGCTTCGCATGCCGCGGCATCCGTCACAGCATTTCGTCATCCACACGTTACCTCAAGTTGTTTGACAACTCGGCCGCGTTTCGCGCTACACTCGCTCGAAACACCCGCGACGATGCACACTTGTCCTACGACGGAGCCCAATGTCCCCTTCGGTCCTGCTCGAGCCACTCACGCTGACATCGGGCGAGAGCGCGCGAGCGGCGTGGCCCCTCGACCCTTCCGTCGTGCACCTCAACCACGGGTCGTTCGGCGCGGTGCCGACCGAAGTCGTCGCCGTGCAGGACCTCCTCCGACGCGAAGCCGACCTGAACCCGATCGGGTGGTTCCCGCGCATCGCCGAGCGCGTGGAGGCGGCGCGACGCTCCGTCGCTCCCTTCGTCGGGGCGGATGCGCGCGACCTCGTCTTCGTTCCGAACGCGTCGGCGGCCGCCACGGTCGTCTACAACAGCCTGCGTCTCCAGCCCGGCGATGAGATCCTCGTGACCGACCACGGCTACGGCGCCGTCACCATGGGCGCCCGGCGGCTCGCGCAGCGCACCGGCGCGTCCCTGCGCACCGTCGAGATCCCGCTGGCTGCGACATCCGATGACGTCGTCGCCCTCTTCCGCGCCGCGCGCACCGACCGCACCCGCCTCATCGTGGTCGACCAGATCACCTCGCCCACCGCGCGCCGGTTCCCCACGCCGGCGATCGCCGCCGAGGCCGCCGCCCACGGCATCCGCACCCTCGTCGACGGCGCGCACGCGCCGGGCCTCCTCCCCGACCCCGTCGGCGAGGCCGGCGGCGACTGGTGGTTCGGCAACCTCCACAAGTGGCCGTGCGCGCCGCGTGGCGCGGCGGTGCTCGCGACCACGGCCGCCGACCGCGACGACCTCTGGCCGCTCATCGACTCGTGGGGCGCGAACGAGCGGTACCCCGAGCGCTTCGACACGCAGGGCACGATCGATGCGACGAGCTACATCGCCGCACCGCACGCGATCGAGTTCATCGAGCGCGAGTACGGCTGGGAGCGCACGCGGGCGGCGATGGAGGCGATGGCGGATGCCGGAGCCGCCGCGCTCGCGGACGCGTTCCAGCCGTACGTCGACGCGCCGGCGCTCACCGACGTCGCGATGCCCGTGCCGTCGATGCGGCTCATCCGTCTGCCCGACGGCATGGGCGTGACACGCGAAGACGCCGACGACCTGCGCATGGAGATGTTCGACGAGGCCGCCGTGGAGACGGCGTTCACGAGCTTCCGCCGCATCGGCTACTTCCGCCTGTCGGTGCACCTCTACACGACGCCCGACGACATCGCGGCGTTCATCGACCGATGCGTTCCGCGCATCGTCAGCAAGGCCCAGGCGCGCCGAGCCCGGCACGTCTGACATCCCAGAAATCCCCCAACACAGAATCGAGGTTCCGCTCATGAAGCGCACCCGCATCGTCGCGGCAGTCGGGGCCGGCATGGTCGCCGCCCTCGCGCTGTCCGCCTGCTCCGGCTCGTCGGGAGACTCGGCCGACGGCACCGTCACCCTCCAGATGGTCGAGTCGCTCACGAATCCGGCCCGCACCAAGCTCATCCAGGGCCTTCTCGACCAGTTCCAGAAGGACAACCCGAAGATCAAGGTGCACCTGGTCTCGCCGCCCACCGAGCAGGCCGACCAGAAGATCCAGCAGATGCTGCAGTCGGGCACCGGCATCGACGTGCTCGAGGTCCGCGACATCACGGTGGGCCCGTTCACGAACAACAAGTGGATCTACGACATGTCGTCGGATCTGAAGGACTGGTCGGGATGGGGCGACCTGACCGACAACGCGAAGGCCGTCGCCCAGCAGGGCGGGCACTCGTACTTCATCCCCTACGGCTTCTACGGGCTGTCGCTGTTCTACCGCACCGACCTCGTGAAGCAGGCCGGGTTCGACGCCGCACCGCACAGCTGGGACGACCTGCTCAAGCAGGCGAGCGCCATCCAGGATCCGCAGAAGAACCAGTACGGCTACGCGTTCCGCGGCGGCCAGAACGCCAACAGCAACGTCGTCGCGGCGATCGAGGCGTACGTCGCCGACGACCTCGACACGAGCAACGCGTTCCTGCTGAAGGACGGGAAGACGATCTTCTCGGCGCCCGAGGCGCAGGACGCGCTCGACACCTACTTCGAGCTGTTCAAGAAGGCGTCGCCGCCGTCGGCGATCTCGTGGGGCTATCCCGAGATGGTGGAGGGCTTCACGAACGGCTCGACCGCGTTCCTGCTGCAGGACCCCGAGGTCATCAGCACGGTGGAGAAGTCGACGACGCTGAAGGCCGACCAGTGGTCGACCGCGCCGCTGCTCGTCGGGCCGACGGGCAAGGCCGCGCAGCCGCTGGCGACGGCCGGATGGGGCGTGGCCCAGTCGAGCAAGCACAAGGATGCCGCGGTGAAGCTCGTCGAGTTCCTCACGTCCGGCCAGCCCGCGACGGAGTTCGCGAAGGGCAACAGCCTCGTGCCGATCACGACGACCGCCACGAAGGACTCCTTCTACACCGAGGGCCCGTGGAAGAGCTACGTCACGATGACCGACAGCCCTGACACGTACATCAACGTGACGCAGCCGCGCGGCGTGAGCTGGTGGACGGAGTGGATCCAGAAGTCCGACCAGGAGATCCAGCGGGTCCTGCTCGGCAAGATGACCACGACCGAGCTGCTCGCCTCGTGGGACAAGTACTGGACCGAGAAGCTGGCAGCGCAGTAGGACGACCGTGGCTGTCATCTCCCCCGTTCGCACCGAGGGCCGCGCCGCCGGCCGGCGCTCCCCCGTGGGCACCGGCCGGCGGCGCACCTTCCGCGCTCGCACGGCGCTCACGCTCCTGGCGTTCATGGCGCCGGCGATCGTGTTCGTCGTGTGGTTCACGTACTACCCGATGCTGCAGGGCGCGCAGATGGCGTTCCGCGACTGGAACGTCTGGGATCTGACGTCGACGCCGTGGGTCGGGCTGCAGAACTTCGTCACGATCTTCCAGGATCCGGTGTTCCCGACCGTGGCGTGGAACACCGTGGTGTGGGTGGTGTGCTCGATCGTCCCGCAGTTCGTGATCGGGTTCATCCTCGCGCTGTGGCTGAAGAAGCGGTTCCGGTTCCGGGGCGTCTACCAGGCGCTGGTGTTCTACCCGTGGGCGGTGTCGGGCTTCCTCATCGGGCTGCTGTTCCGCTGGATGTTCAATGCCGAGTTCGGCGTGATCAACAACATGCTGATGGGCGTCGGGATCATCTCGAAGCCGATCCCGTGGCTGGCCGATCCGACGCTGGCGATGACCGCGGTGATCATCGCGAACGTCTGGTACGGCGTGACGTTCTTCGCGATCATGATCCTCGCGGCGCTGCAGTCGGTGCCGGATGAGGTGCTCGAGGCGGCGAGTCTCGACGGCGCCGGCAAGGCGCGACAGCTGTTCTCGATCGTCATCCCGTACGTGTCGACGACGCTGTTCCTGACGGTGCTGCTGCGGGTGATCTGGATCTTCAACTTCCCGGATCTCATCTGGGCGATGACCGGGGGCGGGCCGGCGAACCAGACCGACATCATCACGACGTGGATGATCCGCTTCACGCAGCAGGGCAACTACGGCATCTCGAGTGCGATCGGGCTGATCGTGGTGGCGTTCCTGCTGGTGTTCTGCGCGTTCTACCTGATGGCGATGGGACGGGTGAACAAGAAATGACCACGACATCGGCTCCCGCGACGATGGTCGCGACGGTTCCGCCGCGGCTGCGCGGCCGCAGTGCGAAGCGGTTCACGCCCGGCGGCGTGGGCAAGGCGATCGGGCTGACCGTCTGGCTCGTCATCACGTTCTTCCCGCTGTACTGGATCCTGGTGACGTCGTTCAAGGCGCCCGGGTCGATCAACCGGTACCCGCTCGAGTACTGGCCGGGCGAGCCGAGCCTGGAGAACTACGCGAGCCTGTTCCAGACGAACAACTTCGGGGTGTTCCTCGGCAACTCGGCGCTCGTGGCCGTGGTGGCGGCGGGCACGGCGACGGTGATCGCGCTGCTGAGCGCCTACGTGCTGGCGCGGTTCCAGTTCCGCGGCAGCGGGGCGGTCCTGGTGGCGTTCCTCGTGACGCAGATGATCCCGGCGTTCATCGCCCTGGGCCCGCTGTACGCGATGATGGCGAACCTCGGCCTGGTCGACAACCGGTTCGGGCTGATGCTCGTGTATGTGGCGATGTGCATCCCGTTCTGCACGATCATGCTGCGCGGCTTCTTCGAGAACGTGCCGGATGCGTTGGAAGAGGCGGCGATGGTGGACGGATGCTCCCGCCTGGGCGCGCTGTTCCGGGTGCTGGTTCCGGTGATGATGCCGGGGATCATCGCGGCGTTCATCTTCAACTTCGTGAACTGCTGGAACGAGCTGTTCCTGTCGGTGATCCTCATCAACTCCGACCAGAACAAGACGATCCCGGCGGCGCTGAACGGCTTCATCTCGACGTTCAACATCGACTGGGGTCCGATGGCGGCGGCCGCCGTGCTGGCGATCCTGCCGACGATGGCGATGTTCGCGTTCGCGAGCCGCTGGATCGTGGAGGGCCTGACGGCCGGCGCCGTGAAGGAGTAGCGTCAGTCCGCTCGGCGGTCTGCCGCTGCCCCGGGCCACCGGGCGCCCGCTGAGGTGGCATGACTTCTTCGACGGCACGTCGAACTGGCGGCGGTTCGATGTGCCCGGGAGAATTCGATGTGTCCTGGCCGCACCGCGAGAGAAGGCACGATGACGTCGCTTCGGATCCTGGAGCTGGGGGATGTCCCCGCGCTCACCACCCTGCTCCACGGGAACCGTGAGCATCTGCAGCCGTGGGAACCGACCCGCGCCGAGAGCTTCTTCACCGAGCGGGAGCAGGAGCGGCGGGCACGCGGAGCGCTCACGAGCCTGGAGGCGGGCAGCTCCGCCCCGTTCGTCATCACCGGCGGCGGCGAACTGCTCGGCGCGCTCACCCTGAACGGCATCGTGCGCGGAGCGTTCCAGTCGTGCGCGATGAGCTATTGGATCCGAGCGGACCGCCTCCAGCTGGGCCATGCGACGCGGGCCGTCGGACTCGCGACCGCGTACGCGTTCGAGCGGCTCGAGCTGCACCGTGTGCAGGCCGAGACCGTGCCCGAGAACCTCGCCTCGCAGGCGGTGCTGCGCAAGAACGGCTTCACTCAGTTCGGCGTCGCGCCCGGCTACCTCAAGATCAACGGTCGCTGGCGCGACCACAACATGTTCCAGCTGCTGCACGACGACGCGCGATGACGGGCAGGCGGCCTCGGGCCCGTCCAGGAACGGCGAGGGCGCGAAGGTGTGGGTCGGCGCCCACCGGTTGCTCGTGAACGGGCAGCGCGCGGACCACATCCGCAACGCGCGATACGAGGGACAACGTGCGGCGCGCCTGCTCACGGCAGCGACGGGGGCGGATGCGTCGGTCACACCGCTTGTCGTGATCGCCGGCGCCGCACAGCTGACGATCAAGGAGCGCCCCGCCGATGTGGTCGTCCTGCGCGACACGGAGTTCGTACGCTGGCTACGCCGGCAGCCGGAACGAATCGACCCGTCGATCCGCGCACGCATCGCAGCCGCCGCATCCCTCGCCACGACGTGGGCGCCAGGAGCCGCCACGACGGCCGCGGATCTGACCGGTTTCGAGGCGTTGCAACGTGAGGTACGCGCTGCGAGGCGCGTGCGACTGACGTGGGCGTCACTCGGCATGACCGCGCTTCTCGCCACGGTGATCGGTCTCGGGCCGCTGCTCCCTCAGCTGCTCGCCTGGATCTCGGGCTGAGTCACCGACTCTCGAGCACGCGACTCAATTCGCGCTGAGCCGCTGGACCGCGGCGACCACCATGTCGGCGAACTTGGCCCAGTCGAGCTGCAGCGCGACATCCGTCCGGTAGTCCGATCCGGTGCCGTGGCGCATCGCGGGGACGTCGGCGAAGTCGACGACGGTCATGCCGCGCGTGTACTGGCCGCGCAGCTCGACGTGCACCTCGGCGGCGGCGGTCGTGAAGACGGAGGGGTCGATCACCGCAGCGACGCAGCAGGCGTCATGGATCGGCGGATGCTCGAAGCCGAACACCGTGCGGTACCGCTCGCCGAAGAACTCCCAGATGGCGAGGACGAAGTCGCTCACCGGTCCGCCGACGGCCCGCACGCGCTCGCGCAGCTCGGTGGTAGCGAGCGCCTGATGCGTGAGGTCGAGGCCGACCATCGTGACATCCCACGCGCCGTCGAAGACTGCCTCCGCCGCCTCGGGGTCGACGGACATGTTGAACTCGGCCACCGGGGTCGTGTTGCCGCGCGTGTACGCGCCGCCCATCACGATGACGCGCGCGACGCGATCGATGATCGCGGGCTCCGTGCGCATGGCGAGGGCGATGTTCGTGAGCGGCCCGGTCGCGACGAGCGTCACCTCGCCGGGGTCGTGCGCCATGACCGTGTCGACGATCAGTTGGACCGCGTGGCGCTCGTCGAGGTCGAAGGTCGGTTCGGGGAGCACCGGCCCGTCGAGCCCCGACTCCCCGTGGATGTCGCCGGCGACCCGCGGCGGCGCGACGAGCGGACGATCGGCTCCGCGCGCGATCGGCACCTGGATGCCGGCGACGGCGCACACGGCGAGCGCGTTGCGCGTCACCTTCTCGAGCGTCTGGTTTCCGGCGACGGTCGTGATCGCCAGCAGATCGATCTCGGGATTGCCGGCCGCGAGCAGAATCGCGATGGCGTCGTCATGGCCGGGATCGCAGTCGAGGATGATCTTGTGCACGAGGCGATTGTCTCGCGGATGGCATCAGGCGCGGCCGATGGCCGCCGCCGAGCAGCGCTCAGCCGCCGAGCCCGCCCTCGTTCGGGTGCGGCGCATCCTGTGCCTGCAGCTGGGCACGACGCATCCGTGCGCGCATGTCGTCGAAGACCTCTCGGTATGCCGCCTCGTGCGCGACGTTCCGCAGCTCGTCGGGATCGGCCTCGAGGTCGTACAGCTCCCACTCCCCCGGGTACGTGAAGTCGCCGGTGCCGGGCAGACCCATTCCGTCGTTGTAGAAGTAGATGATCTTGTATCGGCGGGTGCGATAGCCGTAGTGCGCGGGCGCCTTGTGGAAGACGTCGTCGTGCTCCCAGTACCGGTAGTAGAAGCCGTCGACGGGGTCGGATGCCGGTGACCCGGCCAGATCGGGCAGAAAGCTCCTGCCCTGCATGCGGGGATGCGCCTCGACGCCGGCGGCATCGAGGATCGTCCGCGCGAAGTCGACGTTCGTCACGATCCCGTCGTGCACACCTCCGGCCGGGATGCGGTCGGGGTAGCTGACGAGCAGCGGCATGCGGATCGACTCCTCGTACATGAACCGCTTGTCGAACCAGCCGTGGTCGCCCAGGAAGAAGCCCTGATCCGACGCGTACATCAGCAGCGTGCTGTCGAACTCGCCGCGATCGCGCAGCCGATCGATGACCCGACCGACGCTCTCGTCGACGGCGGCGACGCACCGCAGGTAGTCCTCCATGTAGCGCTGGTACTTCCACAGCGCCTCCTGCTCATAGGACAGGCCGGCCGGCGGATCCTGTTTGAGGTCTTCGGCGTTGAGGTGCTCCGCGATGCGCATGGCCGCGCGGCGCGCCGACGAGGTGCGCGTCGCATAATCGTCGTTCCACGTGGCAGGCACGGGGATCGGGTCGGAATACAGGTCGGAATGCCGCGGGGCCGGCTGCCACGGCCGATGCGGCGCCTTGTGCCACAGCAGCAGACACCACGGCTCGTCGTCGCCCAGCGATTCCAGCCAATCGAGCCCGAGGTCCGTGATGAGGTCGGTGGCATACCCTTCCACCGTCCGCAGGCCGTCGGCGCTCAGGAATCGCGGGTCGTGGTACTCGCCCTGCTCGATCAGCACGTCCCAGTAGTCGAACGCCTGCGGATCATGCCCAGCACCGTCGCCCATATGCCATTTGCCGACGACGGCCGTGCGGTAGCCCGCATCCTTCAGCTGTGACACGAACGTCGGCTGGCCGGCGTCGATCGGCGTGACGAGCGTCGTGACGCCGTTGATGTGACTGTACGTCCCGGTCAGGATCGATGCGCGACTCGGCGAGCACAGCGAGTTCGTGGCGAAGCAGTTCTCCACCAGCGCGCCCTGATCGGCGAGCTCGTCGATGCGCGGAGTGCTGTTCACGACCGATCCGTAGGCGCTGATCGCGTGCGCCGCATGGTCGTCGGTCAGGATCAGGACGATGTTGGGACGGTCCGTGCGGGGGATGATTCACCTCCCTGGTACGTCGTCTCGTCGAGTCCTGACTGCGTCGGGTCGTAATCGACGGATCCGACGTCGTACATCGTCGTCATCCAGTGGTAGAAGTTGTCGCCGCGGTCGCGCAGGAGTCCGTAGAGCCGCTGCATCATCCGCCCCCGCACCGGCGCCATCTCCGGGTGATCGTAGACGTTGAGCAGCTCGTCGGGATCGGTCCGCAGGTCGTAGAGCTCGTTGACCGAGTCGGGATTGACGACGAGCTTGTAGCGCTCGTCGCGGAGCATCCGCTGCGGGTAGGGGAAGTGGTGCCCGTGGAACTCGCACACGATGTCGTCGGGCCACTCGGGCTGCTCGCCGTTGACGAGCGGAAGCAGGCTGCGCGAATCGACCGCCGGTGCCGGGTCGATGCCCGCCAGCTCCAGGATCGTCGCCGTGGCGTCGAGCAGCGACACGAACTCGCTGCGCACCTGGCCGGCCGGTGCACCGGGCACCCGGATGATGCCGGGCGTGCGGTAGATGTCCTCGTACATCGCCGGACCCTTGTCGTGCAGGCGATGAGCACCGGTGAACTCGCCGTGGTCGCATGTGAAGAACACCGTCGTGTCGTCGACCAGGCCCAGCCGCCCGAGCGCCGCGAGCACGCGGGCGATCTGCTGGTCGATCAGCGCGACATACCCCCAGTACACGGCGATGAGCTTGCGCGTCACCTCGATCGGCATGGTGTCGAACGTCCAGTGCGCGCTGTAGTTGCGCTGCACGGGCGGCTTACCCTCGAAGGTCTCGGCGATCGACTTCGGCAGCTCGATGGCGGCCGGGTCGAACATGTCGAAGTACTCGTCGGGCACGATGTACGGCAGGTGCGGCCCGAAGAAGTTCAGTTCGAGGAAGAACGGCTTGCCGTCACGCTCGAGGTCGGCGGCGTACCGCTCGAGCATCTCGATCGTGCGCGTCGCGAGGTAGTGCTCGAACGTCGCCTCGACCGGCTGGTGGAGCCGGGCAGCCAGCAGGTTGCCCGGCCCACCATTGGGAAGCGTGCCGCGGATGCGGTCGCTGATCGCGTAGGGCGGCAGGCCGCGCTCCGCGAGGTAGCCGAGGTAGTCCTCATCGTCGACCGGGTTGTGCCAGCCCGCGAGCTCGGGGCCGTCGAAGCCGAAGTCGGCGGCCTTCTTCTCGGTGCCGGCATGCCACTTGCCGATCAGTCCGGTGTTGTACCCCTTCTCTCGCAGGGCCTCGACGAACGTGAACGTGCCGTCCGCGAGGTCTTCGAGATATCCGACGTTGCGCTCGTGATTGGCGAGCACGCGGTGGCGGAACGGGGCCTGACCGGTCAGCAGGCTCGCCCGGGCGGGCGTGCAGATCGCCGTCGGCGTGTACCAGCGGTCGAAGCGCGTGCCCGTGCGGGCCAGCTCGTCGAGCGCGGGCGTGGCGGCGAGCGCGTTGCCGTACGCACCGAGGGTGTCGGCCCGGTGCTGATCGGTCATCAGGAAGAGGATGTTGCTCGGCATCTCGGTCTTACTCGCCGGCCTTCAGGAACAGGTCGCCGGTGTAGAAGCTCGACGGCTCGACGGCCTTCGGGAGCTTGCCGGCGCCGACGAAGTAGTCGACCATGCTGGTCAGCCACTTGTCGACGGTTCCGTCCTTCGTGAGCGAGTCGAGCTCGTCGAGCGAGAGCACCTGCACGTTGCCGGCGTCGGCCTTCACCTGCTCCGGGTCGAGCGCCGAGAACTTCGCGGTCAGCTGGATCGCCTCCTCGGGGTGGGCCGCACGATACGCGGTGGCCTCGCGGAGCGCCTTGAGCACGCGGTCGACCTTCTCGGGCTGCTTGGCGACGACGTCGTTGCCGGCGACGAAGGCCGTCGGGAAGGCGACGGTGTCCTTGAAGTCGCTGTTCTTGGCGAGCTCCACCAGGTCGGGCACCTGCTTCTTCACCGTCGCCAGGGCGGGGTACCAGAAGCCGGCGCCGTCGACCTTCTTCGACGCGAGGGCGGCCACGATCGCAGCGGGCTCCATCGGCACGGCCTTGATGTCCTTCTTCGTCATCCCCGCTTTCTGCAGCGCGAGGGTGAGGATCATGTCGCCGGAGGTGCCCTCGGGGAACGCGACGGTCTTGCCGCGCAGCCCGTCGATCGAGTCGATCCCGGGCTCGGCCACGACGCGGTCGGCCTGTCCGAGGGTGTTCATCGCGACGATCTTCGCCTGACCCGATGCGGGCAGCCAGAAGGCGCCGGGGCCGATGTAGCCGAAGTCGAGGTCGCCGGTGCCGAGCGCCTGGATCTGCAGCGGTCCGTTCGTGAAGTTCTTCGGGCTGACCTTGAGCCCGTACTTCTCCCACAGTCCCTGGTCCTGGGCGATCGCCAGGAGGCTCGTGCCGTTGAAGTCGGGGATGTAGCCGAAGTTCACGTCGATGACGTCCTTGTAGGCGCTGTCGGCCTTGCCGGTCGAGCCGGAGTCGCCGCCGGCGCATCCGGTGAGGGCGAGGGCCACGGCCACACCGGCCGCGGCGACGCCGAGGATCTTTCGTGTCATGCGCATTGCTGGGTTCCCTTCGTCGGGTTCGGGCGTCTCAGTGCGACGCGTTTCCGGCGTCGATGCCGGGTTCTTGGTGGTACACGGAGTGCCACACGCGGTTGCGCAGCTCCCGGAACTCGGGGCTGAGTCGCGCGTCTTCCGTGCGGGGGTAGGGCAGGTCGACGTCGATCACGTCGTAGATGCGACCCGGGCGGGCCGCCATGACGACGACGCGGTTCGCGAGGAACACCGCTTCGTCGACGTCGTGGGTGATGAACATCACGGTGCGCTTCTCACGACTCCACGTCTCGAGCAGCTGCTCCTGCAGCTTGACCCGGGTCAGGGCGTCGAGCGCACCGAAGGGCTCGTCCATCAGCAGGATGGCGGGGTTGACGGCGTAGGCCCGTGCGATCGCGCAGCGCTGCTTCATGCCGTCCGAGAGCATCTTGGGCAGCGCATCGGCGAACTGCTCGAGCCCGACCATCCGGATGAAGTGCTCGGCGCGCTCCCGGCGTGCGGCGCGCGGCACCCCGGCGACCTTCAGCCCGAACTCGACGTTCTTGCGCACGGTGAGCCAGGGGAACAGCGCGTACTGCTGGAAGATCACGCCGCGGTCGGGGCCGGGGCCGGAGACCTCGCGTCCGTCGACGATCGCCTCACCGGAGGTGGGCTCCTCGAGGCCGGCGAGGATGTTCATCAGCGTCGACTTGCCGCAGCCGGAGGGCCCGACGACCGTCACGAACTCGTTGTCGGCGATGTCGAGGTCGACGTGGTCGAGGGCAACGAACTCGGTGTCTTTGAGCGGGAAGGTCTTGCGGATGCCGCGGACCGAGATCTTCGCGGCGGTCATCGTGTCGGTCATCGCCGTTCCTGCCATCCGGTGAGCTTGTTCTCGGCGAACAGGAGCAGCCGGTCCATCACCAGGCCGAGGATTCCGATGATGACGATGCTGACGAAGATCGTGGCGAGGTCGTAGTAGATCTGCGCCTGCTGCATCCGGTATCCGAGTCCGGCCTGGGCGGCGAGCAGCTCGGCCGCGACCAGGGTCGCCCACGCCGATCCGAGGCCGACCCGCATGCCGACGAGGATGAAGGGGATGGATGCGGGAACGACGACGCGCGCGAAGATCGTGCCGTCCTTGGCGCCGAGCACACGGGCGGCGTTGATGAGCGTGCGATCGACGCTGACCACTCCCTGGTAGGTGGAGATCACGCACGCGAGGAACGCAGCGAGGAAGATCACGAACACCTTGGGCACCTCGCCGATGCCCAGCAGCACCAGGACGAGCGGCAGCAGTGCGAGCGGCGGGATCGTGCGGAAGAACTGGATCCACGGCTCGAAGATGCCCCGCGCGACGGTGTACCAGCCCATCAGGAAGCCGACGGGCACGGCGACGGCGGTGCCGAGCAGGAATCCGCCGAGCACGCGCGCGAGGCTGGCCACGACATCCTGCTGCAGGATGCCGGCCTGCCAGAGCTGGATGCCCTTCTGCACGACCTCGGGCGGGGTGGGCAGCTGCAGTCCGGTCATCGCCAGCAGCCACCAGATGGCGATGCCGCCGACGACCGAGATGATGTTCAGGGCGATGAGCCACGCCTGCTTGGAAGGCCGGCGTCGGCGTCCGCCCGGCTGGCCGACGGCCAGCGCGCGCGTGGCGGTGCCGCCGGCGGCCACGGCGCGCTCGGCGGTGCGCTCCGGTGAATCGGTCATGTCGGTCACACCGCCCATCGCAGACCTCGGGTGGGGTGGGATGTCGCGGTCACTGTGCGCTCCTTTGCTGCAGGGCGGGCCGGGGGGATGCCGTGGGGTCGGGGTACCCCACGAGAAGCGGGGACTGGTGGAAGATCGCCGCGATCGCGCCGAGCGCGCCGTCGCTGTCGCGCAACTGGGCGGGCCGGACGATCTGCGGCTCGTCGGACGGGATGGAGTAGAGCTCGTAGCGCAGCGTCGCCGCGGCCTGCTCGACGAGCACGGGCGCGATGTGCACGATCTCTCCGCCGATCACGACCTCGCGCGGGTTGAGGGTCATCGCCGCGGCGCCGAGCACGCGGCCGATCGTCGAGCCCACGTCGCGCAGCACCGCGTCGACGGTGGGATCGCCCTTGGCGACGGCGACCGCCAGGTCGTCGAGCGAGTGGAGGTCGGCCCCGGCGGCGCGACACGCCTGGAGGATGGCGGGGACCGACGCGATGGTCTCGAGGCATCCGCGCTTGCCGCACCGGCAGGCACAGCCGTGCGGCTCGGCGGTGACGTGCCCGAGCTCGCCGGCGAACCCGCGGGCGCCGGTGACGAGGCGTCCTGCGACGACGAGACCGCCGCCGACGCCGTCGGAGAGGCGGAGGTAGACGAGGTTATCGACGGCGTCGGGGCGCGTGATCGCCTCGGCGAGAGCCGCCAGCCGCGTGTTGTTGTCGATCACGACTGGCGCGCCGAACCGCTCCTCGAAGGCGCGGTCCACCCCGTCGGGCGTCACCTGCCGCTTCCAGGTGACGGTGGGCATGCCGGCGCCCGATGCGCGATAGGGCCCGGGCACGCCGATCCCCACCGCCTGCAGGGCACCGAAGTGCACACCGGTGTCGCGGCTGAGATCGTCGATCAGGTCGAACGCGATCGAGATGCGCTCCGGCCACGGGGTGTCGTCGTCGTAGCGGCGCGCGCCCTGCGCGATCACCTCGTGCGAGGCGTCGGCGACGGCGACGTGCACCCGCCGGTGACCGAAGTCCACGCCCAGGAACTGTCCCGAGTCGGGATCGAGGGCGAGTCGCTCCGCCGGGCGTCCACTGCCCGCGCGGGTCGCGGCATCGGTGTCGGCGACCACGATCGCCCCGCGCTCGAGCAGCTGGGCCGTGATCTCCGACAGGGTCGTGCGCGAGAGACCGACCCGGGCGGCGAGATCGCCGCGGCTCAGCGCACCGTGCGTGCGCAGCGCGACGAGGACCCGCTCCTCGTGCGTGCGTCGCACGAGCGCGTGGGCTCCGGTCGGGATCGACATGCGTGCCATCGTGACAACCTCGAATTTTTCCGTCAACTATCCGACAAAAAGATTCTCCGATTTCTCCGGCCCGTTACCAAAACGTGTCCGGCAAATGCGGAAGGGGGCACCCGCCTCGTCGGCGAGCGCCCCCTTCGTGGGCCGGATGCGTCGGTTCAGTCGGCCGTGGGCCGCGCGACCGCGATCACCTCCCCGAGCGGGCCGCTGCGCTCGAGCTTCACCACGCCGGCGACCGCGGCATCGTCGATGCGCGAGGGATCGGCCCAGTAGCCGTTCGCCGGATTGCGGAAGAAGGTCATCCACAGATCGCCGTGCTCATCCGTGAACATGTTGTTGTGGCCGGCGCCGACCCCCGCCGTGTATCTCGCGGTGTAGGGCCCCTCGAACGAGTCGGCCACCGCCACGATGGCGTCGTACTGGTACCGCTGGCCGGTGCCCGCCTGGTACGTGGGCGGAGCGGAGGGCGTCGGCTTCCACGACCAGGCCGCGTGCATCAGGTAGTACTTCGATCCCACCTTCGTCACCGTGGCGCCTTCGAGGTACGGCTCCGGGTCGTAGGCCCGCTCCGTGAACTTCGGCAGGTTCGTCGGCGTCACGAGGTTCTCCATGTCGGGCGTCATCTCCGAGTAGAGGGCGTTGTGCAGGACGAGATACGTCTTGTCGCCGTCATCGAACAGCCCACCGTCGATGTGGTAGTACTGCGGATTGCTCGCCCGCACGGGTTCGCCGAGCGGATGATCGAGATTCGCCTCGATGTTGCGATACGGGCCGGCCGGGCCGGCGTCGCTCACGAGGATGAACGATCCGGTCAGGGTGCTCTGATCGCCCATGCAGGCGACGAGATACCACTTGCCGTCGATGTAGTGCAGCTCGGGAGCCCACGCGTTGCCGGCGCGGGTGGCCGGGTCGTCGGGGTTCTTGTACTTCTGCCAGTCGGTGACCACGGTGTGCCCGGGCCGGTTCTCATCGACGAACTCCGGCGACCAGACCTTTCCCTTCGGCTGGTCGGGGCGCAGCTTCGTCGTGTCGGCGAGCTTCCACGGACCCTGCAGCGACGGTGCGAGCCAGACGTAGATGCCGTCGTTCCACGGCGCCGCCTTGGTGAGCCCCTCGGCCCGCGTGGTGCCGGTCGCGACGTACATCGTCTTGCCGTCGACCACGAACCGATTCACGTAGGCGTCACGCATCCAGACGCGCCCGAGCTCGGCATCCTGCGGCCGCAGCTCCAGGTCGAGGACCATCGAGTTGTCCTCGCGGGGTGCGAGCTCCTCGCGATCGTCGGCGAGGCCGTACGACATCGGGACGGGCCAGCTGGTCGGGAACGCGCGCTCCGCGCCGCCCATCGCATACGTGCGTACGTAGTCGAACTGCGCGGTCGCGCCGGTCGAGTTCATCGAGATGAGGCCGATGCGCAGGTCGCCGAGCGTCGCCATCGACCAGACTCCGCCCCACTGCCAGTCGACGCCGTCGGTGCTCGACGCCATGCGCACATCCCACTCGTGGGCGTCCTCGTCGAGCTGGGCGTACAGGCGCAGCCAGGTCGTGCGAGCGGGGGCAGCGCCGAACATCGGGCCGTTGGCGACGGCCGCCGGCGGGGTCGCCGTCGGTCGCTCCATCTCCTTTCCGAATTCGGTCTGGTGCAGGAACTGCCCGGGCTTGCGGTTGAGCGGCAGCACCGAGTGGGTCAGCTTGAGGTACCGATCGTCGGTCTCGTAGAGCACGAGGCCTGCCTGCTGCGCGGCCTTGGTTCCGTCGAACGTGAGCTTCGTCTCGACCATGAAGTCCTGGCGCGGAGCATCCCGCAGCAGCACCGATGCGGTGTTGTTGCCGAGGTGCAGTTCGGCGGACTGGGTCGGCCAGACGAGCGATCCGTCCGAGGCGAGGGGGCCAGTCGCGGGCTTGCGCACCCAGGTCCAGTCGCCGTCGCCTGTGGTCGGTGCGCCGTCGGCGGCGAACTCGTCGGAGTAGGCGCTCAGCAGCGCACCGGGCGTCGGGTCGGCGACGCGCTCGCGGACCGGCGTGTACAGCGTGGTCGAGCTGAGGTTGTCGCCGTCGACGGTCGCCCCGCGGGCGGTGACGCCGATCGATCCGTGCGAGGTCGCCTGCTTCGGCGCCGAGAGGCTGACGGCAGCGAGCGGCTCGCGCAGCGTGTCGGAGGCCACCTCGGCCGTGAGCCGGTGATCGCGCCATTCGATCGTCACCACATGCCATGCCTCGAACGCGAAGTCCTCAGGAAGGGCCGCCGTCTGCTCGGCGTGCATCGAACCGTGGTCGACCTCCAGTCGCAGTTCGCGGGACGAGCGGTCGATCCAGGCGGTGGCGTGGTTCTGGCCGCGCACGCCCATGGACACCCCTGCGGTGCCGTTCGCTCCCGCGACGGCGAAGCGGATGTCGGCCTGCACGCGCTGGTCGCCGTCGGCCTGCTCCCGGCTGGTCAGGGATGCGCCGGCCGCGAGCCGGACGAAGGCGCCCGCGTCGGCCTCGGTCGCCACGTCGACGCGGCCCTGGTCCTTCCAGCCGTCGAGACCACCGGCGAGGTCGGTGCCGACCTGCGGCGTCGTCACCGGAGCGACCTGCTCACCGCTGGAGGGACCAGCGCCGGCGTTGACCACCGGCCAGCCGTCGATCCAGTCGAGGCGGTCGATCATGAGGGGCCGCTTCGACAGGTTGAGCTTGCCGGAGCGGGTGTCGACGGGAGGGAAGTCGGGGTCGTCGGTGGGGATGGCGTGGTAGACGAGCCAGTCCTGCCCGGCGAGGTCGGTCTGAATGGCGTTGTGCCCGACGCCGGCGAAGCCGTTGCCGTTGGAGGTCAGGACGAAGCCGCCCTTGCTCGACAGCGCCATGAGGTCGACGCCGTGATCGTCGACGAACGGACCGGTGGGGCTCTCGCTGCGGCCGACCTTGACGGTGTATCCGCTGAAGGCCCCGTCGCAGCATCCCGCGTCGGAGTACATGAGGTAGTAGAAGCCGTCGCGGCGCACGACGTATCCGCCCTCCATGCGCCGGCCCTGGGCCACCTGGGTCACGGGGCCGGTCAGGGCGGTGCCGTCGGCGTTCATCTTCGAGACGCAGATGACGTCGTAGCTGCCCCAGTAGAGGTAGTGCGTGCCGTCGGCGTCGGTGAACATCGCCTGATCGATGTTGCCGGTCGGGCAGCCGGCGACGGCGGCGCTGCCGATGAGCAGTCCGCGATCTGTCCAGGGGCCCGTGGGAGTCGGTGCGGTGAGCAGCGCGACGCCGCCGTTGGAGAGCGAGTAGGTCAGGTGGTACTGACCGTCGACGTAGCGGATGTCGGGTGCCCACGGACGTGTGCCGCCGGCCCAGTATGCGGGCAGCGTCGCGCCGGCGGGATACACGTCGCCGACGTAGCTCCACGTGACCATGTCGGTCGAGCGCAGCACGGGGAGAATGTGCTCGCCCTTCTCCCCCGCGCTGTTGCGGATCGGATTGCTGGTGCCGTACGCGTACCAGGCGCCGTCCTTGCCGCGGATCATCGCCGGATCGGGGAAGGTGTCGACGACTCCCGCGCTGACGGGGTTCGAGTACGTCGCGCTGCCATTTGTCGGGGATGCCTGCGGCCGGTCCGCAGCGGCATGGGGTGCCTGTATGGCACCCGCCGGAGAGGTGGCGAGCACGGCAGCGGCGAGCGCCGCCACCGTCGCAAACGCCAGGGATCGCCATCGCTTCATTGCTGACTCCTTCTGCGTCGAATGCCGCGCGGACGCACGACAATGGCGCGCGTGGGACGCGCGTCGAGAGGCGGAGTGTCCCGCCGCCGGTCACGTCCTTCGTGAGCCGGCAGAGGCTCCTCGGTGTTCGCGATCCATCCAAAGGGGGCCGCATTTTTCCGTCAAGACACCGGCAGAAAGACGTCGCGTCGGTGATGCGCGTTAGTCGGCTGCGGAGCCGGTGAGAGGGATGCCTCGGCTCGGCGCGGTCGAATTCTGCCTCGCTTTGGAAGGGCCGGTATCAGGCGCCGCTGTCATCGCCTCTCCCTCAAGCAAGAGGCTGCTCGGCAGCGTGTTCTGAACAAGGAGGTTCGTTGTGGCAACGGCTGAAGTACAACAGCCCCGGACCGGCGCGAACGCCGTCGCCGGGTGGCGGGTGGTCTTCGATCGGCTCGTGCTGATCGGGGCGATCATCGGCGTGGTCGCGTGCGCGTGCCAGGTGGCGTTCGCGGCGTACGGTTTCTGGGTGTTCGCGCTCAACCCGGGTGACGAGGAAGCGGGGATCGCGGCGTACGCGATGCACGGCATCACGGGAACGGTGCTGTCGTACCTCGCGATCGCGCTGCTGGTCTGCGGTGTGCTGTCGCGGGCGAACTGGAAGTCGTGGGTCATCCCACTGGTGCTCGTGGCGCTGCTGTGGGGCGCGCAGGGGCTGCTCGTCGGCCTCGGGTTCGCGGTGAGCCCGTGGTTCGGCGCACTGCACGCCTTCAGCGGGATGACGATCGCCGGGGGCTTCGTCTGGCTGATGGTCGACCGTGCGCGGCGTCCGCTGCGCGCGGTGTGAGCCGGCGTCGCGGTGCACGTTGGGCGGCGGAGCGGGGGGCTCCGCCGCCCAACTCGCGTGTGCGGTGAGAACGCCTGAGGGCATGGACAACCGAGCAGCCGGTGATCGCTAGGCAGAGGCAAATGCTATGCCCCTGGAGGGACTCGAACACGACTGAGCATAATGCTCAATCGAACCGGAACCTGCAGGAACCGCGGAATTACGCGGATCTTCGAGCGCTCAGGCAACACCGAGCGACCGTTGAAGACAGTGTGCCGCAAACAGTTTGCGGGCAAAATGCGGGCAAGAACTGTTGCAAAATCAGGGGTTGCGAGCAACCAAGACGTGAGCCTGGCGAGCGTTGGAGGTCGACCGTAGGGCAATGAGTGGCAAATGAGCACATTGCTGAACAGTTGTCCTCGAAGCGCCGTTCAGGTGAGCATTGTGCTCAAGCCCACGTTTTGACCATGTTTGCCTCCGAGTGGGCCGTCAAGCGGCAGCGCTGGCAGGCCGCTCAGCGTCCGATTGACGGGCCTCCGGGCTGCGTGGGTCCCTGGTGGGGCGCCGCAGGGTCGTATGGCTTGCCCGGATTGTACGGGTCAACCGCCGGCGCCCGTCGGGGTTCCTGAATGCGGACTTCTGGAGCCAGGCCCGAGTCGCGCGCGCGACTCATGAGGCGGGTCGCGGTGCTCTGGCTGATCTGGAGAGTGTCGGCGACGAGCTTGAGCGGCGGATAGCTGATTGCTGTCGCGACGCGATAGACGGAGATCGCGGCGTGCAAGGTCTCCATGGGCTCGCGCTCCTCATGCGCCCGCACGCGACTGAGAAACTCGCGCACCGGTATGCGATCAAGCTTGTCGCCGTCCTCAGTGCCGACGTTGACGGTGACGACATCGAGAGCTGACCTCGTCATGATCCAGTGCGTTCGCACCTCGCGAAGCACCTGGCTAGTGATATCGACACCCTCCGCTTCGCGCTCGAGGGCAGCGAAGACGACGGCGGTGCGTCCGAGCGTGTCATCCCACTCCACGCGGACGGTGATCGTGCCGGGCACGTCCTGCTCACCCGACACGCGCGCATGCCAGGACTTCGGCAGTGTCACCCCACTGCCGAGGCCAACGCGTTCGTCGCTGAAGTCATACGCCTGGACGTCTGCCATGAAGCCCACTATTCCAGGTCGCCGACGATTTGCGAAGAAGACTGTCGATCTTGGCTCACGCCTGTGACACCTTGCCACGAAGGGGGACTGACACTGCTGGCTCACAGGAAAGAAGGACCATGAACCGGTCACAAGACTGTCTGGCACTGACAATGAAGGATGCCGCGAAGCTCGTCGGCGTCGACTACCGCACCATCAAGCTCGGCATCGAAAACGGGACCATCCCCACGATCCAACTCGGCCCGCGCCGGATGATCCCCCGCGTCCCACTGCTGCGCGCCTTCGGCGTCGACGCCTGACGGACGCGCGACGGGCGGTGCGGCCCGACGTCCAAGCAACCGGCACGCGGCGTAATCCCCAAGAGCCCAGCGCTGCAGAACCAGATGGGCGTCGGAGCGGTACCGGGATGCGATCGGGGCTGCGTGGCGGAGCACATCGGCACTCGTCGGACGTCGCGGTCGCGACAGGTTCGGCCGGCTCACCGACGCGCAGCTGCAGCAGTGTCGTGGGCAGCTGCAGGAGCGGGCCTGCAGGTTGTACTCCGCCAGCGTTGACGGGCAGCGGTCAAGTCCCGAGTAGTGGTGTAGCGCGGTGTCCTTCGATCTGAGGGGTTATGCGCTGAGTTCGAGGACGGTGTCG